>PARE01000001.1 GCA_002709525.1 Magnetovibrio sp.
TGCATAGGTTCTCACGTTTTGTGTTCTAATCATTAAATGAGCCTTCTCCCCAAGTCCTCAGCTCGCAGACGCGTATACCGCTGAAGCATTCGAAGGTCTTTAGTGTTCGGTAATTGAAGCCACTTCCATAACGTTCAGCCCTTTATCAAAGAGTCCGCTTGTTGCCTCATGCCGAAGATTATGAAACCGTAAATCTTCGATTGATGCTCGACCACAAGCCCTGCGCCATAGCCCCCGTAAAGCAACCGGGGACACAGGAAACACCACACCTGAGAGATTACGCGGCAAATCCTTCAAGGTTTCAAAGGCGCAGCTGCTTAATGAAATATCCTAGTTATAGAATTTGTACTCCTGCTAATCTGGATCCTTTTTAGGGCACTAGGCATTCGTATCTAGAGCATTTCGTATAATTTTAAGGATTAGGCTGATGACAAGTATATGTTGAAGAGGGGGTCCCTTACCAAATTCACGTCCGTGTCCGTAATCCACTCTGTTTTAATCTCCATAGAAGAAGCTGGATCCGGTCTTGACCAAAAAACGGCTCTCCTTTGAAAACCATAAGAGGGGTCCCGCTATGGCCTGCTTGTTCTTGTGAAGCCTCGTGGACACTAATTGCAGTATCAATTCTATCAGCATCTCGATCAGCACGGACCAACAACGCCGTTCCATCTAACCCAGCGCGGTCCATCGCTCTCCTCAAATGATCGTCCTCGTGCCAATTGTCGGTTTCCCCATCCCAGAGCACTCGCACCACCTGATCCAGAAACTCCATACCCTTGTTATTTTGAGCTGCGAGTTCCGCGATACGCGTCAGGCGATGAATGTAGGGTTGCTTTTCTGCAACGACACCAGTCGATAATTCTTGGACAATCGGATCGGGTACTGGGCGTCGGAATGGGATACCTAGGTACTCACTCCAGCGCTTTGTATCCAAGAGATTGTATGATCGGTAATGTTTTGAGGCCCGAACTTTAAAAAAGTCTGGCTGCCTTATGGCAATCGGATAGACGACACGTAAATTTATCGCAAGGTCGTAGTGTTTATGGATTTCAAGCAATCGATCAAGTGCAAGGTAGCAGTAAGGGCTACGCATTGACCAAAAAAGATCGAAGTCTAGTTGTTTCATCAATTACTCCAAACACTGAAAATGCTATCAAGTGATTTTCTTTGAGGTCACTCACCCCTGGTTCCTTTTTGTTGTAGCATCATGACAACTCCGTCTCAGTCCTCCAGTTTTGGCAGTGAACGCTTCCATCGCCAAAAATAAATTTTCCGGTGAAAATCCAGCCGATCAACCCGACGCTTACCAGACCAAGCCAGAGAAGTAGGTGGAATTCCGGTGCCTCAAAAAAGGAGCGTCTTGAGCTCGCCTAGAGTCATATCTCCGGTTGTTATTATTTAAAAATACGGGCCCCAGAAGAAAACGGTGCCGAGAAATACTAACCAATGAACGAGAAACAAAAATCTTTGAATTGCTATTATAAGCTCTTCCATGTGAATACCTAATCAGCATACCGCTGGCCTAATCACCACACAACCTGGAGATCAAAATGCCTTCGGATGTGCAAGTGAGGTTATATAAACATAACCCATCTCATCCTATGGATTCCCCCATAGCACTTTCTGCGAATTTAAAGCGGCCTTTGCCTCAAAATACAGGGCAACGCGGATGAAAACAGGTGAATTTTGTGGAGATATAGTGGGGTAAATAAAATAGACTTTAGAAAATACTATCTAAGCTATTGTTTTTATTGGTCGGAGTGAGAGGATTCGAACCTCCGGCCCCTGCCTCCCGAGGGCGACGGCCCCACGACAATTTGTGTCTGTTTGGCCCAGCTACCTCCACATGCAGTGGCTGGTAGCCCAGATAGACGCCTGTGAAACGGCCAATTTGGTTCATTGAACCTCCGGCCCCTGCCTACCGAAGACAGTACTCAGCTAGGCCGCCTACACCTTCAACTTAACTCATTGATTCCTCCCGGTTATTAAACAGTAGAACATTGACCTTTTCAATGGATAAGTAGTCGAGTTACGGCTCACTGGACCAAAAGTGGGCCAAGTGATCACCCATGGTCAGCATTGTTTTATTGGGTGCGTGCGCGCGCTGGATCAGCTTTTCTCGCTCTTGGGAAGGTGCCCCAGATCTTCGGAAATATCGCCGGAAACCTTGAGCACAAAGTCCGTGCACCGTTCTATGAGCGCCTCATCCATGCGAAACGCGGGGATCGCCACGCCGCATGAAGCGATAACCGTGCCCGAATGATCCCGGATCGGCGCCGCGATGCCCCCCATCTCCGGATGGTTTTCCCCCTTTGTGACGGCGTATCCGTTCCTGGCCACTTGATCCAGGATTTCGCGAAGCAAATCGGCATCGCTCACCGTGGTCGGCGTGAATTTCTGTCTGGGTGCCGCGAGCATGTGCCGGCGCGCGGTCTCATCGAACGCCAGGATCGCCCGGCCGGTCGCCGTGCACCAGGACGGCGAAACCCGGCCGACCTGGGTTTGCACGCGGATTGAACGCGGACTCTCCACCTTGGAGAGGTAAACCACGCCGTCATCGCGCTCGAGGACCGCCAGGTGAACGGTTTCATCGGCCACCTTGGAAAGGGCTTCCAGGTGCGGCCGGGCAACCTGAAGGGCGTCGATTTCAGTGAGTGCCAGCGCGCCGATCCGCCAAAGCTTGAGGGTCAAGTGATAGAGGCCTTGTTCGTTCTGTTCGAGCACACCGGCCTGCACGAGTGTCGAAAGAACGCGATGCAGCGAACTTTTCGGCTGTCCAGTTTCGCGGCTCAGCTCGGTCACCGAAAGCGCTCGCCACTCGCGGCCGAACACGTCGAGCACGTCAAAGGTCTTAAGCACCGAACCCATGACGCCCTGGCGCCCCGCCGCCTGTTTGGTAGTGCTCAGCAGCCTGCCGGGCTGCGCTGCCGGCGGTTTCGACATGCTCATCGGAATATCGGCTGGTCTGCGCCGGCATGGGGCTTTAGGCGGGGTTTCGGAAAAACCATCTCACGCTCCCTCTCAAGTCCAATGGTTGCGCCGGTAAAGCTTCCGGTTTCCGGTCAGATCACTACCGCTGGCACGTCATGGCTTCAATCATAAGTTCCACAATACGGAATTTCAATCGATAATTTATAAAAATTCCTATTTTTGTTGGTTTTCTGTACTCTTTAATATAGATAGAATTCTGCAATACGGAATTAAATTGACTGAGTGATTTTTTCGGGGAGGGTTTGGCAATTGGCGAGGCGCGAGACTAGGGGCGGACATGAAAGGCAGGCCGGCATCAAGGGCACCGGCCCCTTGGCCGGATATCGAGTGCTCGACCTAGGCTCGACCGTTGCCGGGCCTTACTGCGCCCGGCTTCTCGCGGATTTCGGCGCCGAGGTCGTGAAGGTCGAGGACATCAGCGGCGATTCCGTTCGGGGGATCGGTGGCAGCCTCGACGGCAAGTCGTTCTATGCCTCGACCATACTCAGGAACAAGCAGATCATCTCCATTGATCTCCGCAAGGATCAGGGGCGCGACCTGGTGCGCCGGCTAGTTCCGCATTTCGATGCCGTGGTCGAGAACTTCCGGCCCGGTGGGTTGGAAAAATGGGGGCTGGGCTACGCCGATCTGGCGCAACTTCGCCCGGGCCTGATCATGACCCGCATCAGCGGCTTCGGTCAGACCGGGCCGTTCAAGCACAGGCCCGGCTATGGCGTCATTGGCGAGGCGGTGAGCGGTCTGCGCGAGATGATCGGTGATCCCGACGCGCCGCCTTCGAGGGCGGGCCTGCCTTTGACCGACTACATCACCGCTGTCTACGCGGCCTTCGGCACGGTGATGGCGCTGCTGGCGCGCGAGCGGACCGGGCAGGGCCAGTGCATCGACGCCTCGTTGTTCGAATCGGCCTTCAGCTTCATGGAAGTGTCGGTTCCCACTTACGACAAGACCGGCGAGATCGCCACGCGCGCCGGCACGAGATTGCCCGGCTGCGCCCCGAACAACCTCTATCCCACACGAGACGGCCGCCACATTCACATCACGGCACTGGCCGACCAGGTTTACCGCAGGCTCGCCGCCGCCATGGGCCAGCCCGAGTTGGGCACCGACCCGCGGTTCGCGGAAATGACCGTTCGAGTGAAAAACCAGGACGAGCTGGATGAAATCATCGCCGCATGGACGTCCGGCCACGATCTGGCCGAGCTGGAACGGCGGCTCACGGAAGCGGACGTGCCGGCCAGCCGGATATTCAATATGAAGGATATTTTCGAGCATCCGCTGTTCAGGGAGCGCGAGATGCTGCTCCAGGTCGCCGACGACGACCTCGGCACCGTTACCCAGCCGGGCATCGTTCCCAAGCTTTCCGGCACCCCCGGCCGGGTCAGGTGGTCGGGCCGCAGGAACGGCCAGGATACGCGCGTCGTTTTGCACGACTATCTTTCCCTGAGCGACGGCGAGATCAACGCCTTGGTTCGCGACGGGGTGGTGAAGGACGATCAGGTTTAACCCAAGGGATTTCAAGACACTCCGAACGGACGAGGTAACACATGAACACGCAGGAAAAATTCAAGGCCTATAGGGTTCACACCATCGATGGGAAACCCGATTGTCGGTTCGAGGAACTGGCGCTCGATGATCTGGACCCTGGTCCGGTGATCATAAAAACCGCCTATTCCGCCGTCACCTACAAGGATGCCATGGCGGCGCGCGGTGTCGGCAAGAACGTTCGTACCGACAGGCCCTGCGTGACCGGAGTGGATCTATCGGGAGAAGTCGTTTCCTCCACCGACGCGCGCTTTCGCGAGGGCGACAAGGTCGCCGTTACCAATTACAAGCTCGGCGTCAACCAGGACGGCGGATACGCCGACTACGCGCGCGTCCCCGCCGATTGGATCGTGCCACTGCCCGACGGCCTCACGCTTTACGAGGCGATGGCGCTCGGCACCTCGGGACTGACCGCGGCGCTGGCCGTCGATCGGCTCGAAAAGGNCGGCGTCACGCCAGACCAAGGCGGCGCCGCCGTGACCGGGGCAACCGGCGGCGTCGGCAGCATCGCCGTCGATATGCTCGACAGGGCCGGTTTCGAGGTGACGGCGATTTCCGGAAAGGCCGACCAGGTCGATTTCCTGCACGAAATCGGCGCCAAGACCGTCATGAACAGCAAGGAACTCCTCGCCGACCGTACGCCGCTTTCGACACCGACGCTCTGGGCGGCCGCGCTCGACAATGTCGGCGGTGAATACTTCGATCGTGTATCCGCGCGCATGCATCCTTACGGCAAGATCGCCGTCGCCGGCATGGCCGTCGGCGCCGAGGTCTCGACGACGGTGCTGCCCTGGATTCTGCGCGCCGTGGACGTCCTCGGCATCAACGTCTCGCGCCAGCTCGCCATGGACGAAAGGCGCCGGCTGTGGGGGCGCATGGCAACGGACTTGAAGCCGCGGCATTTCGACAAGATCGCGCGCCCGATCTCGTTCGAGGCCCTGGACGAAGCGATGGACAAGTTCTTCAACGTAACGACCATCGGCCGCGTGGTGGTCGAGGTCGGGGAAAAGGCGCCCGCCAAGGGGTGAAAACGGAACCATGGATTTCTCTCTCACCACCGAGCAGAACATGANCTCCGAATCCGCCCGGCGGATGGTCGAGACAGACATTCAGCCGATCCTTGACGGGAATGACCCCGACAAGCCGCTTTCCAAGGAAACCGTCCTGGAGATCATGCAGATCGGCGCCAATCTCGGCCTGACCTCGGCGCGCATTCCCGAGGACGCCGGCGGGGCCGGATTGACCATGGTCGACTATGGACTGATCACCGAACAAATCCCGCCGAGCGTCGGCCTTATCTTACAACCGCACGAGGCGACCACGGCACGGCTCCACTACGGCGGTACGGATGACCAGAAAGAGCGCTATCTCGAAGACTTGATGTCAGGGCGAAAGATCGGCTGCACCGCCAGCACGGAGACGGATGTCGGTTCCGACCCGCGCGCCATCAAGACGAGCCTCGAGGAACGCGGTGAGCATTTCGTCCTCAATGGCAGCAAGCTGTGGATCTCAAACGCTACTGTGTGCGACCTGATGCACGTCATCTGCCGCGAAGTACAGCCGGACGGCACGTCACGCATGACGCGGGTCCTGGTGGACCCAACCGAATCGCAGTTTGAAGCGCGCGGCGTTCATCTGGTTGGCCTAAAGCAGTCGCCGCACGGAGAAGTGTTCTTCGACGATTGTCTCGTGCCCAAGCGCAACCGCTGCCCCGACGACGACGGCACGGCGCGCATGCTCACCCTGACCTGGCTCGCCAACCGCCCGTTGGTCGGGTTAATGGCGGTCGGCCAGGCACAGAAGGCCCTCGACCTGGCGGTCGAATACGCCAAGACACGCAAGCAGTTCGGCAAGGTGATCGGGGCCTTCCAGCTTATTCAGCAGGATCTCTCCATGATCGAAACGGCGGTCATCACCAGCCGCCTCCTGTGCTTCAATGCGCTCGCGGCCCTTGATCGGGGCGAGCGGGCTAACGGCCTGTCGGCTACGGCCAAGCGTTATGCGGTTGACGCCTGCGACCAGGCCATCGCCCTTGCCATGCGCGTTCACGGCGCCATGGGCCTGAGCACGGAAGTTCGCCTGGAGCGCATGGCGCGCGACGTGCGCACACTGACCATTCCGGATGGAACGCCGGGGATTCTCACATTGATACACGGACGCGAGCTGACGGGGCTTGACCCATTTCGCGGGTGAACACTATCGTAGATGCCTTGCCGGATCATGCTGCGGCGGAGCCGTGGCACGCAAGTCCCGGCGATATGTCGCCTTCGGGTCATGAGCACGCATTCTAAGGCGACACCAAACACGTCCGGAGCTGAAGTGTTAGCGGAAACTCGCTCTGTGGCGGATATCCCGGTTCCAGCTTTGGACAGATGACGGTGACCTGCCCCCATTGACTGGTCCGGTTTGAATGTTAGTGCATCGTCCGTTTTTGCTCCATGGGGATGATGCTTTCTGGTGCCGGCGGCCTGTATCCAAGGGCTGAGTGTGGCCGCTTCGTGTTGTAATGACGTCGCCACTGCTCGATNACGATCTGGGCTTCTTTCAGACTATAGAAGATCTCGCCGTTCAGGAGCTCATCGCGGAACCTAGCGTTGAAGCTCTCGCAGTACCCATTTTCCCAAGGTGATCCCGGTTCGATGTAGGCCGTTTCCGCACCAACCGCCTTGATCCACTGCCTGACGGCCTCTGCGATGAACTCCGGCCCGTTGTCCGAGCGGATGTAGGCTGGAACGCCCCGGATGATGAACAGGTCCGTCAGAGCNTCGATCACGTCCGTCGAGTTGAGCTTCCGCCTCATCCTGATCGCCAGGCACTCCCGAGTGAACTCATCGATAATGTTCAGCGTTCTGTACGCTCTGCCGTCTTCCGTCCGATGATGCACGAAGTCGTAGGACCAGACATGGTCGACGTGCTGCGGTCGTAGACGGATGCATGACCCGTCGTTGAGCCACAGCCGGCCTTTCCTCGGCTGTTTCATGGGAGCCTTCAGCCCCTCACGGCGCCACAGGCGCTCAACCCGCTTGTCGTTCAACTGCCAGCCGGCGTCCCGCAGCATCGCGGCGATCCGGCGATAGCCGTAACGCCCATACTGCCGGGCCAGTTCGATCATGTCCCTGACCAGGCGGTGTTCGTATTCGCGGGACTTCGGCGCATANCGATGCGTTGAACGGTGTTGCTTCAGCACACGACAAGCGCGGCGTTCCGACACTGCGAACTTACCCCGCACCAGATCGATGCAGTNACGGCGCCGTGCGGNGCTCAGAAGTTTCCCTTGGCAGCTTCCGTCAGTATAAGCTTATCCAATGTGAGATCGGAGACAGCCCTGCGAAGCCGCTCGTTCTCCTTCTGCAGATGCTTCAGCTCTTTGAGTTGATCCGTCCCCATGCCCCCGTATTCCTTCCGCCAGCGGTAATACGTTTGCTCCGTAATCTGCACCTGACGGATCGCGTCAATCCGAGCCTGACCTTGCCCGACAAGCACATCAACCTGTCGTAGCTTCCAGACAATCTCTTCCGGTTTGTGTCGTTTCGTTGCCATCTGTGATCCTCCGTTTCCTATCATAGGCCGTGGACCAATTCAGTGGGGGAGGATCAGCTGCGGCGGACATAATAATCTATCCCCCTCGGACGCCCCGGCCTTCCCCCCTGGGATCACTGCTACTGTAATGGGGACCGTAGCAAAAATATTTCCAGAAATTATCAGGCCGGGGCCTCCTTAGCTTAGGAGCGTGGTTATTATTCATCGTTCAACAGGCGAGGCCATGATCTAGATCAGGCCGCGACTGAGGCGCACGTAATCACGGGGGTATGGGGGACGGGTCGATACTAGTGATATAAACTGATAACGATCGGAGGATTCTCTAATGAACGAAATGGAGATTGCCATATGAAGAAGCAACCTGAGTATAAAGCAGATAGTGTATCAGCCACTTCTTAAATTGGCTTTTAAAGGCCAACAGACGGGATATTTGCTGTTCTGTTCAATTATAAATTTACTGTGCTAGAATCAATCCATTCGACCATTATAGGCGCCTGAGAATACGCGCGTCTGCTCACAAACGAGGATGCATTTAATTGACTGCCGAAATCGAATTCACCAAACTTTGCGACGTCTTGTATGCGTCCGTGCTTTCCGACGTTCTGGACGACCATGGTTACAGATATCAGGCCATGCGGCCTTTCGTTCGGCCACTCGACGACGCAACGATCATGTTTGGACGGGCGCGCACCGGATTGTATACGGTGGTTTATGACGCGCCCGAAGGCGAGAACCCCTACGACGTCGAGATCGCGCTGGTCGACGACTTGAAGCCGGGCGACATTTCCGTTTTTGGCTGCAACGGCCCGACCGAACGGATCGCGCCCTGGGGCGAGTTGTTGACGACGGCTAGCATGGCTCGCGGCGCCGTCGGCTGCGTGACGGATGGCCTAGTCCGCGACGTGCGCCAAATCAGGGAATTAGGATATACGGTCTTTCATGGAGGCATTGGGCCGCTCGACTCAAAAGGCCGGGGCAAAATGATCGAGCGCGACGTGTCCATCGAATGCGCCGGTGTGACCGTCAATTCGGGTGATCTCGTTTTTGGCGACGTCGATGGCGTCCTCGTCATTCCGGAAGAGATCGCTCCTCAGATCATTGAGGCCGCTTTGGTGAAGATCAAAGGCGAAGACAAAACCCGTGAAGAGTTGGCGCGCGGTATGTTGTTGGCCGAGGTCTTCGAAAAACACGGGGTGCTTTAGCGCCTTTATCAGTCCAAAGTATCGCCATTCAATTAAAACCGGTGCAAAAATCTGAAACTCCCAAGCATTAAACGTATCGGATCTCTGATTCCCTCGATACCACGGCGCAATCCATCGACGTAAGAACCCCTAAAAAGAGAAAGACGAGAGATAATTTCTCAGTAAAACGATCTACCCTACCGCCTTCCTTAACTTTGAATTTACCCACAACCCAGAAAAGTAGAAACGCGAACCCAATCCAAATTGCGCCCCCGAGTATGTTTTCCATGGCCCCCTCCGTCCCGGATATAGATCAGATCTTATATTGATTGGACAAAACTCACGTTAAGTCGTTAAACTCAAACAAAATGGGGGAGCTTACCATGACGAATGCGAAAGATATTTGTTGCGCGCAAACTTGCTGTGCGGACGGTTGCTGTAGCGACAACTGCGCTGAAAACTGTATGGCGTCGTGTTGCATTGATGGCTGCTGTGGCGACAGCTGCGCCACAGAAGAAGAGTGATGCGCGGCTACTGGGGAACCCATCCTGAATGATTAGATTGTGCGCAAATAGCGCCCCGAGGACCCGTGTTGTGTCTGGCAGCGAAGATTGGATCGAGAGGTCGGGCGATAGTAGGGTCGAGATTGATCCATAGGCGCAGGAGATGGCGGCGTCTATCCTGTTCCGGCCAGTCATCAAACTCATCCCNTGCATGCAGAACAGCATAGTTATTTAAGATTTGGATATCTCCCTTTTCCAAATTCATTTTGAACCGGTAACGTTCATCNACGGCTAGTGCTTCTACGTAGTCGACGGCGTCGACATCCACTCCTTCTAGTGGGCACCCCGCCTTTTTCATGCCTTCGCGGATCGACCGTCCATGAAAGCGGCAGCTCATTCGGCCCTGCCACCAACTGAATACGGGCACTCGATTGCAAGTTACTTCGTCGGGGCTGCCGGCTGGACCCTCTCCTCGCAGATCATAGTGATAGCCTCGAAACAGCGTTGGAAGGTATTCGGGATGCGTGCGACAAATTTCGTTATAGATCGCGCTTGCGCTAGCGAGTAGACTCTGGCCGCCCGTCCTTGCCGGGTTAAGGCACAACAAACTGACAAGATCCATAGGGTCACAATGCGGCATCATGCGGTTCCTCGTGGTGTAACCACGCACATTCTTTTCGCCTATATTGCGACCTGAATTACGTATATTGCCGACTAGGTCGCCAGCCGCGTTTTGGGTCATTGGCGTACCAAGATGGCGACCAATGCCCCAGTAGATATTGGTGATTTCATCGGTATGGTAATGCTCTACATCCAGCCCTTTGATCAGCAAGCAGCCCAGACCTGCATCCAAGTCATGCGCTGCAGCGACGAGACGCGGCCCCAATGTAGGGAGGAAGAAATCCTCACAGTTCAACGTCGGCATGCTCTTGCCACATTGCTGCGCCGATTTCAGTGCGGCATCGATTTCCTCTAGTTCCAAGGCATTTAGGCGCCAGATCCAGGATTGGTTGACTTGAAGATCTGCAGCCTGCCAAACCGCTGGGCCGTAGACCAGTCGCAAGGATTCTGTGGCGTCCTCAAGAGACTTATTCACTGTTCTCTCCATACTTCTCGGCCTATCGCTGATAAAATATTTGTCTGATGGCAATCGATCTTATAGTGATCCGCTAAAATATCCAATCCGGTCATGACCTCATTGACCACTGTCGAATGGCTTCTGTCCTCAAAATCCCCTCTGATGTGCAAGTGAGGTAATATAAAAATAACCCACCTCAGCCCTTGGCCCCCCCCATGCACCTTCCAGAGAATTTAGAGGGGACTTTGCCTCAAAATAGAGGGCAACGCGGATGAAAACAGGAGAGCTTTGTGGGGATATAGTGGGGGTAAATAAACGAGGCTTAAGAAATTACTAGCTAAGCTATTGTTTTTATTGGTCGGAGTGAGAGGATTCGAACCTCCGGCCCCTGCCTCCCGAAGACAGTGCTCTACCAGGCTGAGCTACACTCCGACTGAGGGCAGCGGTTATAACGCTCTGAAACACTCAGGGCAAGTGCCGCAAACACCGTCTCTAGTGAGGTTCAGTAAGCGCGGTGGATACAGAAGTCGATCAGGTCCTCTAGGGCGCGCTTCTCTTCACCATTGCCGAATAGACCCAGCGAATCCCGGGCAATGGCGCCGTAATGCTGCGCGCGTGACACCGTGTCGGTGAGAGCGTTGTGCTTGGTCATCAAGTCAAGGGCGCGGGTAAGGTCATTTTCTGTTTGCTCGAGGCTCTCTAATGTGCGCCGCCAGAACGCACGCTCCTCATTATCGCCACGCCGAAACGCCAGAATAATTGGAAGTGTGATTTTACCCTCGCGAAAATCATCGCCGACGGTCTTTCCCAATTTTGCCTGCTCCGCGGAGAAGTCCAGAACGTCGTCGATAAGCTGAAACGCGATGCCCAGGTTCATTCCATAGGTCTCCAGAGCCTCTTCCTCGACCCGAGGCCGATCAGCGACCACAGCGCCGATCCGACACGCGGCCGCGAACAGCTGCGCCGTCTTAGCGCGGATCACATCTAGGTATGCGGTTTCGCTGGTTTCAGTGTCATTCGAGGTGATTAACTGCAACACCTCGCCCTCTGCGATTACTGACGATGCGTGCGACAGGATGCGAAGAACGTCAAGCGATCCGTCCTCGACCATTAACTCGAAGGATCGACTGAAAAGAAAGTCGCCGACTAGGACACTAGCTTTGTTCCCGAACACGGCATTCGCCGAGGCCAAACCTCGGCGCAGGCCGCTCTCATCGACAACGTCGTCATGCAAAAGGGTTGCCGTGTGAATAAACTCTACACAGGCGGCTAGGGCGATATGGCGGTTGCCATCTGCATAGCCGCACATCTTTGCCGACGCCAGGGTGAGAACAGGCCGCAGCCGTTTGCCTCCGGCTGCGACCAAGTGGCTGGCCAACTGTGGGATTAGAACTACCGGCGACTCCATGTAGCGTATGATCAGTTCGTTGACATCTCGGAGGTCATCCGCAACTAAATTGGTCAGCCCGTCCAGGGACGGTTTATTCCTCTCGCCATCAAGGCTAACGACGACGCCCATTGGGCACTCTCCTGATCTTAACTTTTGTCCGTCTTGGTTTCGTCCCACGCCTTGACGGCCAATCTCTAGTGCCTGAGCATAGGAATTGATTTCCCAGATGGTCAAGGTAATAGCTCTAAGATTTAATCAACTCGCATACATGATCAAGCTGACCCGCATTAATGATCTTGTGTTTTTACTTTGGTTGACCACACGTTAGTAGGAGGAAGATGTGGCGCGCCTCATCCCCGATATGCCCACAGCCATTCTCGAAGAGTTCAGCGGCGCTATCCAGCCTGACGATCGTATGGCCTTGGTCCGCTTGGTGCCTCAGGGGTCGATAAATCTGTGAGCTCGTTGTGCCAGCCAGGAGGCTTGACGAAAACCCATCTGCTTGGCCAGCGTGTCACCTGCCTACAATCCGAAAACGGTTTTCGGGTCGCCATCGACGCATTACTGCTGGCGGCCGCAGTCCCAGCGAGGCCCGGCCAAATAACTATGGATGTGGGCTGCGGCACTGGCGCCGCAGCGCTCTGTCTAGCAGCACGTATCCGTGGGGTTCATGTAACCGGCCTAGAAATCCAACCCGACCTTGCCGAGTTGGCGCGTCGGAGTGCGGCCCTGAGCGGCCTGTCGGCGCGTGTTGATGTAGTTTCAGGCGACTTGCTCGACCCTCCGAGCGATGTTACGGCGGGGACGTTTGATCATGTGTTCGCTAATCCGCCTTACCTTAAGCCAGGTACGGGTCAGGCGCCAGCTAACCAGGCAAGGGCGCTGGCTACCATCGAGGGGGATGCTAGTCTTGAAAATTGGTTGGAATTCTGTCTGGCGCGTACGACGCCATCTGGGACGGTGACCATCGTACACCGCCATGACCGTATGGCCGATATCCTCGAATACTTGGGCGATTGCCACGGGCGGGTCGCCGTAATGTCGCTAATTCCAAAGCAAGGTGCAGCACCGAAACGCGTACTCGTACAGGTGACAAAAGGCCAAGAAGGGCCCATATCTCACTTGCAAGGACTAATTCTGCACGAAGACGATCGCCGATATAGCAATAAAGCTGAAGGGATTCTGCGCCACGCACAACCACTGCAAATGTGGGATCCAGGATATGTTAAAGAATAAATTACCATTTCTTGGCCGTCGGAGGCCACTGGTAGCTGTGGTGCGCCTGAACGGCGTAATTGGACGGGTTAGTGGTGGCGGACGAGGCCTTAACCTTCAGGGACTTGAACGCCGCCTTGACTCAGCCTTCAAGGTCCGCCACTTGGTGGCCGTGGCAGTCAGCATTAATTCACCGGGCGGATCGCCCGTCCAGTCAGAGCTGATTACGCAGCGTATCCGCGACTTAGCCGCAGAGAAGGACGTTCCAGTCTACACATTTATCGAAGACGTTGGCGCGTCAGGAGGGTATTGGCTGGCATGTGCCGGCGACGAGATCTACGCTGGAAATAGTTCTATCGTGGGGTCTATTGGTGTGGTCTCGGGTGGCTTTGGTTTCACGGAGTTGATCCAAAAGTTGGGCATCGAACGCCGCCTCCACACGTCGGGCGAGAAGAAGGCCATGAACGACCCCTTTAGCCCCGAAAAACCAGCCGACGTGAAACACTTGAGAGCATTGCAGAGAGATATCCACGAGGGTTTTATCGGTTTGGTAAAGGTGCGCCGCGGTGAGAAGCTTATCGGCAACGATCGCGCCATTTTTAACGGCGCGTACTGGACCGGCGCCCGCGCCCTGAAGTTGGGTCTAATCGACGGCATCGGTGATCTGCGAGCCGTAATGCGGTCAAAGCTGGGCGAAGATGTAAAGTTTAAGGTATTCGACGAACGTCGGTCGTGGGTGCAACGTCGGCTCTCCGTGAGCACCCTCGCGGGTTATAGAAACGGCGTAGGCTTTGCGGATGATTTTCTCGCCGCTTTGGAGGAACGGTTGTGGTGGAACCGATTTGGATTGTAGGTGGTAAGTGTGCCATCGCTTGACCTCGACTTGTCGGGGGCATTAAAAGGTCAGCCATGTTTGGTTTTTCCATCATGAAGATCCTTTTTACCATCGCCATCGTTGTGGTGGTTTGGCAGGGATTTAAATGGCTGAAGCGTCGCGAAACCGTGGAGGCAGTGAACGCTATGAAGTCACTGAACCGCGAATCAGCGTCGGCGCGCGACCACGTCGAGGAGTTGGTGCCTTGCCCGGACTGCGGCGCTTACATCGCTAAGGGCCCCGATCACCGCTGCACTCAGTTATCCTGCCCATTTATCAATTGATTCTCTGGCGGTCGGTGCTAGGTTCGCTGCCGGTTTGAACCACCCTTTTTCTTTGCGCTTAAGGGGCGAAGCACCGCGATGTCATCGGGCTCTTCTAAGCCAGCCGATAAAACCACCTGTTTTCAGGGATTGATCCATCGCCTTCAAGGGTTCTGGGCGGAGCAAGGCTGCGTGATCCTGCAGCCCTATGACATGGAAGTGGGCGCGGGCACCTTCCACCCGGCTACGACGCTCCGTTCACTCGGGAAATCGGATGACGTCTGGAATTGTGCCTATGTGCAGCCCTCAAGACGCCCCGCAGATGGTCGTTATGGCGAAAATCCAAACCGTCTGCAGCACTATTACCAATATCAGGTCTTAATGAAACCAAGCCCGACGAACATCCAGGACCTTTATCTGGAGAGCCTCGGCATACTCGGCATTGACGCAGCGCTTCACGACATCCGCTTTGTTGAGGACGATTGGGAGAGCCCGACGCTGGGCGCCTGGGGCCTGGGCTGGGAAGTCTGGTGTGACGGCATGGAGGTGACCCAATTTACCTATTTCCAGCAGGTTGGTGGTTACGAGTGCAACCCGGTGCCTGTGGAATTGACTTATGGGCTCGAGCGCCTGGCCATGTACATCCAAGGTGTGGAAAACGTCTACGATCTAGATTGGGACGGGGTGCCAAAGGACCAGGGCGGCAAGACCTACCGCGACGTGTTTCATCAAGCCGAGCTGGAGTATTCGACCCATAATTTCGAATTTGCCGACACTGAGATGTTAACCCGACACTTCACCGATGCGGAGGTCGAATGTCAGGCCCTATTGACCAAGGACCTGGTATTGCCAGCTTATGACTATTGTCTAAAGGCGTCTCACCTTTTCAATCTTTTGGATGCCCGGGGTGTGATATCGGTCACTGAACGTGCCGCCTATATCGGCCGCGTCCGGGCGCTAGCCAAGGGAGTTGCCGGGGCATGGTTGAAAAGCCAAGGGGTGGAAGTGTAGGAATATGGTTTATTCGATCCCTCTATCGTCTTTTCCCATCCGTTCCCGCAGGGGAGAAGGAGTAGCTTACATTCGTTATGGGAAGCGCAAAGCGCTCGTAAGTTTCGCCTATGACCGGGATCAAAGTGTAAGTCATGCCTGAGCTCCTACTCGAAATTCTGTCGGAAGAAATCCCCGCCCGTATGCAATCGAAGGCGGCTAGCGATTTGAAGCGTTTGGTGACGGACTCGCTGGAGCAGGTGGGATTGGTATCCTCGCGAGCCGAGGCCTTTGTAACGCCGCGCCGCCTAGCTTTAGTGGTTGACGGTCTTCCGGCAAAGACGCCCAGCATGAGAGGGGAACGAAGAGGGCCGAGAACGGATGCGTCGGAACAGGCCGTGGCTGGGTTCACGCGTTCCCTTCCCGAAGGCGCGGTAATCGAGGAACGGGAAACACCTAAGGGCAACGTTTTGTTCGCCTCCTGGGAAGAGGCCGCGCGTGGCACGCGCGACGTACTGGCCGAATGTTTACCTGAAGCCCTGCGAGGTTTTCCATGGCCGAAGTCAATGCGCTGGGCGACTCATGAAATGCGCTGGGTGCGCCCCATCGAGTCATTGATCGCCCTATTTGACGGTGCGGTCGTTGACTTTGAGTTCGGCGCTGTGAGGACCGGAGCGGAGACCCGAGGCCATCGGTTTCTGGCAGGTAACGCTTTCGCGGTTTCAGATTTTCATAACTATAAGGCGAAACTTATAAACGCCAATGTCATGCTGGATCCGGCGGCGCGACGCGACCTGATCAGGACCGAAGCCACTAAACTAGCAAAAGCTGAAGGCCTGACTTTGAAGCATGATCCGAGCCTCCTGAATGAGGTAATGGGATTGGTGGAATGGCCTGTCGTCTACATGGGGGCTATTGATGACGCCTTCATGGACGTGCCGGCTGAGGCACTGATTACATCCATGAAAAAGCATCAGAGGTATTTTTCTTGCCTTGATGCAGAAGGTAACCTTGCCAACCGTTTCGTACTGGTCGCCAATACGGAAACGATGGACGGTGGTAAGGAAGTAGTGGCTGGAAATGAACGCGTACTTCGTGCGCGCCTATCGGACGCCAAGTTCTTCTGGGACAACGATCGTAAAACGCCGCTTGAGGAGAGGGTTTCGGCACTCAAGGATCGGGTGTTTCACGCGAGGCTAGGGTCATTAGCAGATAAGGCCGCACGTATGGAAGCGCTGGCTGCTTACCTTGCTAAGTACGTTCCGGGAGTGGATGTTAATCAGGCTTCGCGTGTGGCTCAGTTGGCAAAGGCTGATCTGTCCAGTGGCATGGTTGCCGAATTTGCCAATCTCCAAGGAATAATGGGCCGTTATTACGCGCTCAACGATGGCGAGCCCAAGGTTGTTGCCGAGGCTATTGCGGATCACTACGCGCCGCAAGGACCAAACGATATGTGCCCGACGGCCCCTATTAGCGTCTGTGTCGCCCTGGCAGACAAGATCGATAGCCTGGTGGGGTTTTTTGCGATAGATGAGAAGCCTTCGGGATCCAAGGATCCGTTCGCACTGCGTCGCGCAGCTCTCGGGGTGATCCGTTTGGTCCTGGAGAACGAGCTGAGATTGCCGCTAATTGAGGTGTTTACGAGGGGCTATCAGTTGATAGGCACTGGCGACAATCCCGCAGATGAGTTAATGGCGTTTCTGGCTGATCGTCTCAAAGTGCATCTCAGAGAGCGTGGGATCTCGCATGATAGGATCGACTCAGTCTTCGCGCTGGGCGGCGAAGATGATCTTTTTCGTTTGTTGGCGCGGGTCGACGCCCTCATAGAATTTCTTGTCACCGAAGACGGTGAGAACTTACTGACGGCTTATCGAAGGGCCGCTAACATTCTCAAAATTGAGGAGAAAAAGGATAGACGGACCTTTGATGGGGAGGTCCAGCGCGATAAATTAGCTCAGGCCGAGGAAACAAACCTTCACGTCGCTCTGTGTGACTCTGGCCCGGCTATTGCCCGCGCCATAACAAACGAAGACTTCGCCGCGGCCATGAAAATGGTGGCAGCGCTAAGGGCCCCGGTCGACTCATTTTTCGACCATGTCACTGTAAATGTTGACGACGCAACGTTACGTGAAAATAGGCTGAAATTGTTGAACCAAATCCGGAGCGCCCTCGATGGCGTTGCAGATTTCTCAAAAATCGAAGGCTAGGTGAGTGAGAGATCGGACCATGACCAAGTGGATTTACACCTTTGGAGACGGTAGCGCGGAAGGGACCGCAGAGATGCGTGATCTTTTGGGTGGAAAGGGAGCCAACCTCGCTGAGATGGCTGGCTTAGATTTGCCGGTGCCGCCAGGCTTTACGATCACGACCGAGGTTTGTGCCCATTTCAACGCGAATAATAACGCCTATCCGGATGGCCTCACGGACGACGTGGATTTGGCCATGACCCACATCGAAACTATTATGGGCTCCAAGTTTGGCGACCTAGAGAATCCGCTCCTTGTGTCAGTCCGGTCCGGTGCACGGGCATCTATGCCGGGCATGATGGACACGGTCTTAAATTTAGGTCTCAATTCGAAGACGGTTGAGGGCTTAGCTAAGCGGTCTGATGATGCGCGTTTCGCTTACGACAGCTACCGACGCTTTATCCAGATGTATGGTGACGTGGTTTTGGGCGTCGATCATCACCTTTTTGAGGACATTCTTGATGATACTAAGGAAGATAAAGGTTACGCCTTCGACACGGATTTGACCGCCGAAGACTGGAAAGTTGTTGCCGAGAAGTACCTCGCCATGGTCGAGGACGAACGTGGAGAACCGTTTCCGCAGGATCCAAAGAAACAGCTTTGGGGTGCCATTGGAGCCGTGTTTGGTTCATGGATGAATAATCGGGCGATTACTTACCGCCGTCTTCATAACATTTCCGCTGAATGGGGCACAGCCGTTAATGTACAGGCCATGGTTTTCGGCAATATGGGTGATGATTGCGCCACTGGCGTGTGCTTTACCCGCAACCCGTCAACCGGTGAGAACCAATTTTACGGCGAATTCCTCATCAATGCTCAAGGCGAGGACGTGGTCGCTGGTATTCGTACTCCGCAGCCGCTGACCGAGGCGGAGAGAGTTGAGCAAGGTTCAGATCTGCCTTCAATGGAGACTGAGATGCCGCCCCTCTTCGGCGACCTGTTGGCGGTGCGCGAGAAGTTGGAAACACACTATAAAGACATGCAGGACATGGAGTTCACGGTCCAGAAGTCTAAGTTATGGATGCTGCAGACGCGTAGCGGCAAGCGCACGGCTAAGGCGTCATTGAAGATCGCCTGTGAGATGGTTGCCGAAGGCTTACTAAACAAGGAAGAGGCAATTTTGCGGGTTGATGCTCAGCAGCTGGACCAGCTCTTGCACCCTACCTTGGATCCTAACGCGGAACGCGATATCATCGGCCGTGGCCTGCCGTCGAGCCCAGGGGCAGCATCTGGCAAAATCGTGTTCTCGGCTGACGAAGCGGAATCCTGGGTTGCAAAGGGCGAGAAGGTTATCCTTGTCCGCATGGAAACGTCTCCTGAAGACATCAGCGGCATGCATGTCTCAGAGGGTATTTTGACGACTCGCGGTGGCATGACGTCGCATGCCGCCGTAGTTGCCCGCGGCATGGGCAAGCCTTGTGTCTCTGGTGCCGGGGACCTGCGGGTTGATTATGATAACAAGAAACTGATGGCTTTGGGCAAGTCCCTGGGCGAGGGTACAACGGTGACTATCGATGGATCCAACGGTGAGATTATGCTCGGTGTAGTAGCTACCATCGAACCTGAACTCACCGGCGACTTTGGCCAGCTCATGGAATGGGTTGATGGAGCCCGGGAGCTGGGTATCCGCGCCAACGCGGAAACGCCGATGGACGCCGCCACTGCCAGGCAGTTCGGTGCCGAAGGCATTGGCCTATCTAGAACAGAACACATGTTCTTTGATCCTGCTCGTATCGTCCACATGCGCCAGATGATCCTGGCAACCGACGAAGCTGCGCGCCGAAAAGCTCTCGACAAGCTTCTGCCGTATCAGCGTGAAGATTTCTTGCAACTATTTAAAATAATGGCCGATCTGCCGGTGACCATTCGGCTCCTGGACCCACCTCTTAATGAATTTTTACCGCACTCATTAGAAGAAATGGAAGATGTGGCCAAGGCTGCCGGCGCCGATGTTGCGGCCGTCAGAGCCCGTAAACTCGAGCTTGATGAGGCTAACCCTATGCTTGGCCATCGGGGTTGTCGCCTAGGTATCACCTATCCAGAAATCTACGAAATGCAAGCCCGAGCCATCTTTGAAGCAACGGCTGCCATCGTGAAGGGCGGGGAAACAGTTGAACCCGAGGTCATGATCCCGTTAATTGTCGATAAGCCCGAGTTTGATATGCTCAAGAAAGTTATCGACAGGGTTGCTAAGGAGGTGGAAGTGGCTGAGGGTGTGACACTGAACTACCTTGTCGGCACCATGATAGAACTACCTCGGGCGTGTTTGAAGGCCGATAAAATAGCCGAGACAGCGGAATTCTTCTCTTTCGGCACCAATGACCTGACGCAGACCACCTTCGGCTTCTCTCGCGATGACGCTGCGCCCTTCTTGGAGGTCTATCAGTCCAAGGGCGTAATGCCCCAAGATCCGTTCATGACTATCGATCCTGAAGGCGTTGGAGAGTTGGTGAAGATCGGCTGTGAGCGCGGCCGCGGCGTCCGCCCGGATATTAAGCTTGGCATTTGCGGCGAACATGGCGGCGATCCAGCGTCGGTTCGGTTTTGTCACAATTTGGGCCTGAACTATGTGTCTTGCTCACCTTATCGGGTGCCCATCGCACGTTTGGCTGCCGCCCAGGCAGCCATCGAGGCGGACCCTAACAGACTAGCAGAAAACAGGTAAGGTCAACCTCGAGAAGGAGAGCTTATATGATTGACGCTGCATGTGCAGAACTTTTGAGCCCTGGTTCACTCCGAGTTGGGATCAATAAAGGCAATATCCTTTTGGTTACTGGCGAGGCCGACAATGGCGACCCGGAGGGGATTGCGCCGGACATGGGCCGGGCCCTGGCCGAGCATTTGGGTGTTGAGGTATATTACCAGTGCTTTTCTTCGCCCGGCGAAGTGGCTGACGCCGCCGAGCGTCAAGAGATCGACGTAGGTCTTATTGCCGAGGAGCCAAAGCGAGCTGAGGTCATCAGTTTTTGCGATCCCTATTTGGAGATTGAGGCAACTTACTTGGTGCCAGCGGGATCACCACTGCGGACGATCGATGATGTGGACGCTCCTGGTATCCGCATCGCCGTTTCCGAACGAGCCGCCTATGACCTTTATCTAAGCCGTACGCTGCAACACGCAACCCTGCATCGCGCTCGGGGTTTACCCGGGGCTTTCAGGTTATTTATCGATGAAAAGCTGGATGCCCTGGCTGGCTTAGTGCCGGCACTTGAGGAAAACGCCGAGAGCATAATCGGGGCGCGCGTTATCCCAGGCCGGTACACTGCGGTCCAGCAAGCGATCGGCACCCTGCACGACCGGCCAGCTATGAAGGCTGCGGTACAGGCCTTCTTGAGAAAAACTAAGTCCATCGGCTTCGTTGCGGAACTCATTGATAAGCACGGCGTCACCGGAAAATTGCAGGTCGCCAAGTAGCGTGATGCCGTTGGGCTGGACATTTCGGTTCCCCATGTTCGATAGCGGGCGTATGATATTGGATGTATTGGTTTTTTGTAATTGGATTTTGTCTTTTGATCGTATCGCCCGGTGGTGCCAGCGGTGACATTGGCAAGGGGAGAACCATTGCGGCCGATCATTGCATGCGTTGCCATGTGGTTGGAAATTTAAATAAGTTCGGTGGCATTGGGTCGACGCCCTCGTTCCAGTTGATCGCCGGTATGGAAGACGGCATGGAGCGATTCCAGACCTTTTATGCCCGCCACCCCCATCCGAACTTCGTGCGAGTTCCTGACCTGCCGCGCTTTTCAAAAGCGCCACCTTAGGCCATCCCCTTCACCGTTACTGAATCCGGTATAGAGCACCTCATGGCCTTCCTGAAGACCTTAAAGGTGAAAGACCTGAGCAAAGTGCCTGTAGTCGGTGGTTTCGGCCGCAAGCGGCGGTTATTCCAGTAGCTAGCTGGGGCAGACAAACACGACGGAAAGTTCCGCCGGATCTCAAGGATCTACCTCGTTTGTGTGGCCTCAGGCGATGGCGGCGCCGAGCAATATCAATGCGCTTATGGCGCAAATCAGGTAAACTAAGCTCTCATTTTTAAGCATTTTGCAACTCGGGCCCATAGCGTTTCTCCTTTTTCGGTGCCCTACAATACTTATGTCGGGCTCACAAACATTACGTCGGACGCTTCTGACTGTGGATGCACCATATCACAATTGCAGTTATTGCATGGCAGCGTCTTGGATATGGTATTCAGGTTTGAAAGCCCCGGTTTTCTTGACATCGCAAGCTATCGCCGGCAGCTTGATCGGGTGGTCCCGTGAGGAGTAAACATTCGTGATCGACTTACATCTGGTTAAGGATTGCATCTTTTGCAAGATCATCCGGGGGGAGATTCCAAGCTTTAAGCTGTATGAAGATGATCTCACTTACGCCTTCATGGATATCAATCCCTTGAACGACGGACACGCACTGGTAATTCCGAAATACCATTCGGAAAATATCCACACGACGCCGGATGAGTGGTTTGGACCGACGATGTCCACGGTCCGACGTATCGCCGCTGCGGTCAACAAGGTCGTGCAGCCCGAGGGTATCAACCTACTTCAGGCCAATGGTCCAGGAGCTAAACAATCCATATTTCATTTTCATATGCATGTGATTCCGCGATACGCGGACGATGGTGTGGGCATGAACTGGGAAATCAAACCCGGTGATATCGACGCTATCGGCACATTGGCGGAACGTCTCGCGGCCGCCGTCGAGTGAGGCTCATGTTGTTGGCCGTCTGACGAAGACATTGAAATCTGGCAAGGGCGGATCGAAAGCAATTTCGACGTCCGACGACAGGCTTTGGCGCGCGAAGGTCAGGAACCTGACTGGGTCGGCGTAATAGAGGCCGTCGTATCTAATATCCGCATCATGTCTCAGCATGTTGAAGGCTAGTCCGTGCCGGGTATGCTGCCAAAGCTGTTTGAGACTTGCCTGGATGTATTCGTACCACTCCTCCTCGTCTGCGCCCATATGCATGTTATATGTGCCGGACACGATGGTGTAATCGGCAGTCTCGCGTGCCGTCAAACCGCGCACGAAATGGGCGCGTGGGTCTTGGTGACGGGATTTGGCAGCGTTAATCATGCCTTGGCTCATGTCTGTGCCTGTGTAGCGGCTAAATTTCATGACATCTTTATCCACTAGGTATTCGAATAGGGAACCGTAACCGCAACCAAAATCATGGATGGTGATACCACCCGCCTGAGCTAGGTCGTCGAAGATACCTTCCAAGATGACGTAGCGTCTAAACTGCCATTCCTTATTTTTCCAGAACACGCCCTGCGCCGTAGGTCCATAACGGCTGAGACGGCGCTCATAGGCATGAACGACAGGATGCAGAATTCTTGGCGCGGCACTCAGGGTGTTTCCTACTGGACGCATAAATTTAGCTTAGTCCCTGTCAAGGTAAATTGAAAATGATTGAGACGAATTCTCCAACGTTTTGTCATCGTCGATGATATTCACGGCATCCTCAATCACTATTGCATCCGTTTTTAAACTATGGCTTGGTGAATCCATGCCTCTTCGCTCTCCATACCCCCTTGTAATTGTTGCGTGCTAGCTATGATGCTCC
>PARE01000002.1 GCA_002709525.1 Magnetovibrio sp.
CGGCGATAGGCTTTGACATTGTGGCCGCATACTCTGCCGCTGCTTCTTCCATAGCGCCACCAATTTCCCCAACCATAGCGATGGCCTCCACACCTTTATGATTATCCAAAGCTTCAAGTGCGTCACGGGTCGTAGTGCCGATGATAGGGTCCCCGCCAATGCCCAGAAACGCTTTGATACCATACCCTGCTGCAGTGATATTTTGACACATCAAGGTCGCCAAGGAACCAGACCGCGACAATACACCGACGTTGCCCGCGCGAAAAATACGTTCATTGAAGGCCGGCATGAATCCCAAAAAGCACTCGTCCACGGTCACCGTGCCTGCCGTGTTGGGGCCAATGATTATAGTCCCTGCCTCCTTCGCTGCCGCAATGAAATACATCACGTCCTGCACCGGAATATGTTCAGTCAGACAAACGATAAGCTTGGCACCAGATTCGATCGCATCGAGCGCCGCCGCCTTCACGCCTAAGGGCGGTATGAACATTACTGTGGCATCCACGGCGCCGTCCTTCGACGCACTCACGGCGCTGGCATAGACTGGTACGTCACAATGTTGAGTACCAGCCTTCTTCGGATTTACACCACCGATGACGTTGGTACCGTATTCCTGCATGCGCTCAGTCCAAAAAGTACCCTGCTTTCCGGTAATACCTTGCACTAGGACCCTGTGCTCGCGTTGACAGATATGCATCAAATACCCCCCTCATTGGCGGCATCGGCGGCAGCCTTGCAGGCCGCGTCCATGTTGGGAAGCGGATCCATACCCAGTTTGTCCTTGAGCATGGCGATGGCCTCTTCATCACCGGTTCCAGCAATGGAAAAGAAAGCCGGAATGTTAGGTTGGACTTCTTCCCAAGCCTCCAACAGACCGTCCATCATCACATCGCAGCGTGCGAAGGCCCCGCAGAAATTGACCACGAGGCTTTTCACGCCAGGCTTCGCCAGCACCATCTCCAGCGCTGCTTTTCCCTTGGTATACGCTTCGCCACCAATCTCACAAAAATTGGCTGGCTTGCCACCATAGTGCCGGACCACATCCATTGTAGTCATGGTGAGCCCGGCCCCGTTGGCCAAGACGACCACGTTACCCTCAAGTTCGATGTACTTGATGCCGTGACCTTCGCCAACCCGCTCAAGATTGGTCAATTTGTCTGGTGCACCTTTAGGCGCGAGGTCGACCTGGCGTTTGGTGGCGCTGTCATCCATAACGAACTTGCAGTCCAATGCCATTACGTCACCCTCGCCGGTCAAAGCCAGGGGATTGATCTCCAGAAGCTCCGCATCATTGGTCGCGTAGGCTTCATAGAGGTTCACTAGGGTTTCTGCCACTGCATCATGAGCACCGTTTAGGTCAAGACTGTCGACCAGCTGGTCCGCCGTCTCGCGAGCGAAACCGTGGCGCACGTCGACCGGTGCCTTGCGCAGCTTTTCCGGGGTCTCGGCAGCAATCTCCTCAATATCCATGCCACCTTCCGTAGAGAACATGACAATCGGCCCCTTAGTCTCAGGATCGTTCAGGATGGCGGCGTAAAACTCACGAGCGATGTGACATTGGGCCTCAATCAGCACCTTCTCTACCGTGTGCCCGCCGATTTCCATGCCTAGAATATTCTCAAAATGGATGCGCGCTTCTGTGGCCGAGGCGGCTAACTTAATACCCCCGGCCTTTCCCCGCTTGCCCGTGGGTACCTGGGCTTTCACGACGCAGGGGCCAATTTTATCAGCCGCCAGACCCGCTTCGAGGGACGTCGTCACTAATTGACTCCTAGGTACTGAAATGCCCGCCGCCGCTAAGATTGGCTTGGCGGCATACTCCTCGAAATTCATAACCTTACTTCCCGTACTTTTCCCAGTGGTTGCCGAATAGGGCTTCCTCGGACGGCTTGTCCTCAGGGATCGTTCGCACCAGGTGGGTAATGTTGAGAAAATTCTTATAGTTAAGATTCTCAGAAATTGAATTCCCGGCCCAGCTCCCACAGCCCATGGAAAGCGTGAAGTTCAACCCGTTATCGAAGCTACCTCCATTGCCGAAGGTATGAGCCTGGTTTACCAAGACGCGGACAACCCGAAGGTCCTCGGCTAGTTCCCTTGCATGCGCCTCTTCCTTTGTGTGAATTCCGACCGAATGGCCCATACCAACGAAATCGAGAACATTTTGCACATGTGTCTTAGCTTCGCGGAAATTCGTAGCCCGATAAACCGTCAGGACAAGAGACAGTTTCTCGTCGGAGAGCGGGTAATCCTCTCCAACGCCGTTCTGGTCCTCCACCAGGAAGAACTTGGCCGACTTGGCTTCTTCCGATAGTCCGCAATGTTCAGCCAGTACGTCAGGGTCCTTGGCGATGACGTGGCGGTTCAGATGGCCGTCCACCCAAAGCGTATCCAAAATCTTTTGTTTCTCCACCGACGTGACCAGATAACCGCCAGCATTCTTCAAGGCTTGAATGGCGTCTTCGTAGACGTCGTCCAGAATGGTCACCGAATTTTCTGATGAACAGGATGTGGCATTATCGAAACATTTGGACATCATGATCTTTTTAGCTGCATCCTGAAGATCGGCGGTGCTGTCAATGATCACAGGGACGTTCCCAGCGCCGACGCCAATGGCCGGCGTGCCTGATGAATATGCCCGACGCACGTTGTTTTGGGACCCAGTGACCACGATCAAATCCGCCTGATTCATTAGTTCCTGGGTCAACGTCTTGTTGACTGGTGCCGGCAGCACCTGCACCAAGTCTTCAGGAGCGCCGACTTTGCGCAGCTCATCGCGCATGTACTCCACGGTCTGGCTTGTGGTCGACAATCCAGCCGGGCTCGGCGCAACAATCACGGCGTTGCGGCCCTTCACCGCCATCATGGCCTTGTTTACCGGGGTTGCTGCAGGGTTAGTAGACGGTGCCACGGCGGCAACCACGCCGATGGGTTTCGCGTACAGGACTAGACCCTTTTCCGGTCGCTCCTCGATGATGCCCACCGACCTCACGCGCATAAGGTCACGAAGGCAGCCGAAAGTTTTGCGCATGTTCTTGATGACCTTACTTTCCACATTGCCAAGGCCCGTATCGCGGACGGCGGTCTCGGCCAGTTTGCGCGCGCGCGCCGGCTTATATATGGACCAAGCAAGCGCAGTCACAGCCTCATCAACTGTTTCCTGATCAGCGTTCTCGAAAGCCTCCATGGCGGACTTGGCCTTGGCCATCAGGCAATCGATGACCACTTTCGCTTCGTCGGTGGAGGCACGTGCCTCTGCGGCTGTTATCTGACTCACAACCAATACTCCTCAACTAAGACTGGATCGGTGATCACTTTCAGCGTCATCTATGACGCCTGACTGTTCACTATCCATGTCTTGTAATTCAATAATGTGTTTCTGCAGTTTTGCCGCGGCGGCCCGCATAGTTGGTAGTTTCTGTTCCGCTTCTTTTACATCCATACGGGTATCAGGCGCGTGCAAGGCAAGGCCGGCGACTACTCGGCCGCCATCATCGTAAATAGGAACGGCCACGGCGATCAAACCTGAGAGGTTCTCGGAATTGTTAGTGGCAAACCCATTGCGACGGATGGCCCTAAGTTCCAACTCCAGGCTAGCCGGGTCGGTGATCGTGTGATCCGTGAAGCTCAGCAGGGGCGCAGCCTCAATCATGCGCTTGCGGGTTCTGCTGGGTAAATGGGCCAAAAGGAGTTTACCAATCGCTGTGGCGTGCGCGGGCATCCTGGAACCGGCCTGCAATTGAAGCCTGAGAGGCCATTCACATTCCACGCGGTCGATGTATACAATCTCATCGCGATCTAAGACACCAATGTTGCATGTCTCGCCCAGATTAGCGACCAGGTCCTTGAGTACGGCCCGCATGGGTCCCATGCGCCAGGCAACCCCGACAGCGTTCAGGCTGAGACGCATCATCCGCGCGCCTACCGAGAAATGGTCGCGAGCGAAGTCCCGGCGAATGATGTCCAGGTCTTCCAACTGGCGAACCACGCGGTGCACTGTCTGGCGCGGCAGGTCCAACTGCTGGGACAGTTCGGCCAGCCCCATGGGCGTATCGGACTCGAACAATGCGTCCAGGATCAGGAACGCCTTTTTAAGGGCAGAGCCGCTTTCCTTCCCGCCACCAGCCATACTAGAATTTCCCCCACGATGGAAATGTACGCAAACCCATCATATTTCTTATTTTTGCGTAGAAATAAACATATTTAAATATTAGTTGAACAATATGTCCCGGTTTTTTAATTAAATGTATAATAATTTGCGCGTAAATCTCATAAAGCCTCGCTTTAAAATGTTCGCTGGCGCGATTGTGGTCTGGATAGCCGCCGTCGAGGGTGGCTCTCCTGCCCACGCCTCATGCATGGCAGCGATAAAAGTCTGCGCAGCAAAAGCGGGGGTTTTTGCCATTCAATCCTTTCATCCAGCTGCTAGCGCAACACGAATCGGAGCGGACATTCTCGTGACCAACCGCCACGTGGTTGCAAACCAACCGGTAGCACGAGTGGTCGCTCCAAACGGCGTCCGCCTCAACGCCACTGTGGTGCCGTCTTCCTATCCTGGAGACTTGATCATGCTTCGGGTGCCAGACCTGCCACCGGGACCCGTATTGGTCCCCAGTCCCACGCAATCCGCCACGGCCCCGCTTCAGACTATCGGCTTTGACGTGGGCCGTCAGGCTATTCGCATATATACACCGGGCCAGATTACTGCTATCCCGCCGGTCAACGCGCCCTTAGCTCGCCTTCATCACAACGCCCCCAGCCAACCCGGAAATTCTGGCGGCGCGCTTGTGAACTCGGATGGCCATTTGTTGGCCATCGTTGCCGCTGGAGGCGAGGGCCGTCACGACGGCATTCCCGCAACCGAGATTAAAACACTGAAATCCCTGTCTGGTCCGGCGCATCGAGCCGCTCACGATCAAATCAGTCTGGCCTATCGGCAATGTACGGCCGCAACCGATGCAGCCGGACGAGGCAGAAAACCTCTAACCCCAGACCAAATCGCGTTCCTTGATGAGCGCTGTCGGGCTACGAAAAATCGTCAGCTTTTTGACTTGGCGGCCCAAACTTTCGGTCGACGGGGTTACTTTGACAAATCAATTGAGCTGTTCATGATGGCACTGGATCAAGATCCCAACGCTGTAAACACACGATTGAGCCTTGTGGTGACATTGCATCTCGCCGGGCGTTATGCAGATGAGATTCCTCATCTGCGGGTGCTCATCAATACGCTCCCTGCCGATGTTCAAGTTCTTCGTTTTGCAATCCAGGCTGGCACCTGGGGCGGCGCGACTGACCTTGCGGACCGGGGTATGGCCTTATTGAAGCAGCACCATCCAAAGCTCGCCCCGCTGGCGGAACGCTTCCGCAACACTCCCCCGCCGCCGCCTCAGGGAAGGTAGTCATCCGTCGGATCGGGTAACCATCCGTACGCCAAAGGCAAAATCGATTGCCGCGGTGAGGGTCGAGCGCGCGAGAGAATAGCTTGTTTAAGTCTCTTGGCCGTCCAGGATGGATTTGCCGCCAACCAACGTGCCGCAAGCGCTGCAATGCGGGGCACGGCAAAGCTGGATCCGGAAGCTTGGCTGGCAACGCCCCGGTGATCAATTACCGGGACCCGCTCCCCAGGAACCATAATGTCGACGTGGGTTCGCCCCCAGTTCGCCCCCTCAGCCAGTCTCCCAAAAGCGTCAGCTGATGTCACCGTAACCATGTTGGTCAGCGACAGCGCTGCAGGATAGACTGGCGCCCTGTCGATATCGCGCCCGTTGTTACCAGCCGACACGATGAACAGCATGTGTGGCCGGCCCCGCGCGGCCAATTCAAAAGCTCGCCAGTCGTCCTCTCTATTCGAACCCATAGCTAAATTCACTATTCGCGCTCCAACGGCGTCCACGTGGGCCACCAGGTCAGCCATAAGTGCCATGTCTGGACGCGGAAACCGATAAGGCGCAATCCTTGCATTTGGTGCCTCGCGAAGAATGATGCTAGTTACGGCCGTTCCGTGATGCAGGGGGAAAAATGGAGACCGACCGGTGTCGATGTCGAAGGGCCGCGCATCATTATCCCAGAAATCATACCCAAGAATTCTGCCGTCTTCGTCGCGGGCCAGACGTGCCGCGATGTTCGGCAACTGATAATTTAGCCCTGTGTCGATGACAGCTACCAATACACCGCCAGGATCACGCCCCGGTGGAACCGGCGGGTTCAATGGCACGTATTGGTGATCATCACCGCGACGTATGATCAAGCGCTCAGCGCGGTCCCCAACGTCGTAGTCAATCCGTCGCGTTTGGCTCTCCCGGCATGCTCCATCGCCCCTAACCGCCTCATAAGGACGTAATCCTCCTCCTAAACGCGGCGTATAAAACTCAATACTGACCCGACGCAACTGGCCCAAGGGAAAAACCTTGGTGATCCGCAGCTGTCCGCCAGACGGCAAACCCAAGACATGTTGCGACTGGCCGGGCTGGCCGCGGAAAGATCGCACGCGAACGTCTAGCAGACTGCTGCCGGGAAATTTACGCTGAAGGGAGCCGATTTCTGAAGAGTCACCCATACATGCCCATGCCAGAGCGCGACGGGCAGGCGTCTCGTCAGCAATGGCCGTGAGCGCAGTCAGCGTGGAGGCCAGCCCTATTACCGCCGCGTAAGGTCGTAAAGCATATCTCATGGCCACATATCCACACGCACCTCACATATATTATACCGGAAATGATCAATCAGCCTGTTTACTGCCTGAACGCAAAACTCCTGCTGATGGGTCAAAGCACCACCATTGCATGATAGGTTTTTCAAATAAGGGCGAAAATCATCACATAAACGAGACATTGACCGTCCATCATTGCAGTCGACCAGCAAAGCCGGCACTGATATCGTCGGATCAACTCAATAGTGAGTGAGTCAATTAGTGGGCTCAGAAGATCAACGGGCGTAAGGCTTTATACATTTCGTTCGGCCGTTCGATCATCATCATGTGGCCGCACTTCTCTAAGATATTTACTTGCGCGCCGTCGATGACGTCGGCCAGGCGCTGTCCGCTTTTAACCGGTGACATCTTGTCATCGCGGCCGAGCACGAAGAAAGTAGGACAAATGATCTTCGCCGCACGCTCTTTGACATCGCCAAAGTTGTCACAAGCCGCCAGATCGTTCGCCAGCACGCCAGACTCGGCGTTTTTTAGCAGGACCTCACTAGCGCCGTGCACCCACAGCCCAGGCATCGGATGACCACCAGTCTGCGCCCTCTCACCCAACCCCCAGAAAACGATTAATTCAGGGGCCAGCGGTTCATCTGCACGGGCAGCGGCCAAAAGGTCTAGATGCACAGGCATGGCTTCGGCAACGCCAGTCAGGATTAGACTCTCCGCTCTTTCGGGATAACGCGACGCAAGATCGAGGGCAATCAACGATCCCATAGAATGGCCCATGATCGTTGCCCTATCCACGCCAGCCGCATCCATGAACCGTATTACCCAATTAGCCATTTCCTCGACGTTCTCGATGACCGGCCCCTCGGAATAGCCGTGGCCTGGCAAATCCACCGCATAGACCCGACGACCCTGGAAGGCGATATTACGGGTCTGCATTTGCCAAATCGTGCGGTCCAACCCGGCGCCATGAATCAGGATTACGGCAGGCTCTTCCGGGGAATTCTCGCGGCTTCCATTGGCTGCATGCGCGGTTTTGCCGTCGACGATTAGATTAAAAGCCATGGCTTCAATCCTTCTGCGAGGCGCGAAGCGCTTGTTTCAGGTCATTTGTAATATCGTCGGGGTCTTCTATGCCAACAGAGAGCCGAACCATGCCCTCACCAATGCCGGCAGCGATCAGGGCTTCCGCGTTCATTTGCTGGTGTGTGGTCGATGCTGGGTGAATAACCAAGGTCTTGGCATCACCTACATTGGCGAGGTGTGAAGCGAGTCTCACAGACTCAATGAACTTACGCCCCGCCTCTCGGCCACCCTTAAGACCAAAGCTCAACATAGCGCCAGGCCCTTTCGGTATGAGCATTTTCGCTAGATGATAGTCCGGGTGCGACGATAAGCCAGGATAATTTACCCATTCCACGGCTTCATTTTCCTTCAGGAATTCAGCTACCATTTGGGCGTTTGCGACGTGCTTTTCCATGCGTAGTGGCAAGGTTTCGAGACCTTGTAAGATATAGAAGGCATTTGCCGGGCTCATGCAGGCGCCAAAGTCCTTCATGCCCTCAGCCCGAGCCCGCATAATCATAGCTTGCGTCCCAAACTCGTCGGCAAAATCGAGACCGTGATAGCCGTCGTAGGGTTCGGTAAGTGTTGGAAACTTTCCCGACGCCTCCCAGTCGAAGCGACCGGAGTCGATGAAGACCCCACCTATAGCCACCCCATGTCCACCCATGTATTTGGTAAGTGAGTGCATGATGATGTCGGCACCGTGATCAATCGGATTCATTAGATAAGGCGTGGTGAATGTGCTGTCGATCATCAACGGCAGACCAGCTTCATGTGCGATCTCGGCAATCGCCGGAATGTCCATGACTTCGATACCCGGATTACCCAGCGTCTCACCAAATACCAAACGAGTATCATTTGTGATCGCATCTTTGAACTGCTGCGGCTCGCGCGGGTTCACAAAGGTCGTGGTGATGCCAAATCTCGGCATGGTATAACTGAATAGATTGTGTGTACCACCGTAGAGCGATCCGGACGCGACAATATGGCCGCCCTTGTCCATTAGCGTCGCGACGGCCAGAAAGATTGCCGCCATGCCGCTGGCCGTTGCCACCGCGCCGACGCCGCCCTCCAATGCTGCCGCGCGTTCCTCCAACACCGCGACGGTGGGGTTTGATAGCCTCGTGTAAATATGCCCAGGCCGCTCCAAGTTGTATAAGGATGCCGCATGATCCGTATCCTCGAACACATAGGACGTAGTCTGGTAGATGGGCACAGCCCGTGCGCCTGTCGCCGAGTCCGGCTGTTGGCCTGCGTGTAAACTCAACGTATCAAACTTTAGAAACTTTGGCGTTACCATGGTGAACTCCCTGTTGCATACCTTTACAATCACGTCCGCAGTGGTTACGCAAGTCCAGCAAATCAAAGGTTCCAGAGAGGGTATAACATGTCCAAACAAATCAAATCCGTCGCCGTCATCGGCGGCGGCACCATGGGCACCGGCATAGCAGGTTTAAGCGCACAGACGGACCACAAAGTACTCCTTTTAGATGTATCAGAGGAAGCCATAAAGAAGGCGAAGGACCGGATCATTAATGGCCGACCGCCTGCTGTGGACGATCCAGAAAAGGCTCGCAATATTACCTTTGGAACCATCGATAACGACCTGGCCCTGGTCGCAAACTATGATTGGATTTGCGAAGCGGTAGTCGAAGATCTACCGACCAAGCGAGCCCTATTCGAAAAGCTGGAGCCCCTGCGGCGAGAAAATTCCATTATCTCCACCAACACGTCCGGCATTCCGCTCCGCGATATAACCGAAGGCATGCCCGACAGCCTTAAGAATAACATCGCTGTCACCCATTTCTTCAATCCTGTGAAGGCCATGCGCCTCATAGAATTAATTCCGGGAGAACAAACCTCGCCCGATGTCATGAACGCACTATCAACGTTTATCGGGACGCAGCTTGGCAAAGGCGTTGTCCATGCTAAGGACACCGTGAATTTTATCGGCAATCGTATCGGCTGTTTTTGGATGATGACAGGTCTACACTACGCACAGAAGGCTGTGGATGATGGGCTCCCGATGGAACAAATTGATGCGCTCATGTCCAGTCCCATGGGTCTGCCACCTACCGGTCTATATGGTCTCATCGACCTAATTGGCTTAGACGTTATGGACCTCGTAGGCAAAAACCTAGCTGTAAATCTGCCCGCCGGCGACAAAGGTCTGAATTTTATTGCTCTCCCGGGCCCAATTCACAAGATGCTGGAACGCGGACAAATCGGGCGTAAGGCGGGTGCGGGATTCTATCGCATGCAGAAATTGGACGATGGCTCCCGAAAAACAGAAATTTTTGATCTTCTCGATGGAGATTGGCGAGCATCCGAGAAATTCCAACTGGACGATGCCCATGCGAGCCTTAACGTTTTGCTGGCAGACGATGCCGCAGGCGAAGTGGCTTGGAAAATTATGGGTGGTACGCTTTGCTACGCGGCCGACTTGATACCCGAAATCGCAGATGACTTGATTAGTATTGATCGCGCCATGAAGTGGGGCTACGCCTGGGGCCGAGGCCCTTTTGAGATAATCGATGCACTGGGCGCCAAGAACGTTATCGCGCGAATTGATGCATCGGGCTCAGACATGCCAAAGATGCTGAAGGTCTTGGCCGACGCTGGGGCGGATAGCTTCTATCGCACCGATGGCCGGGAATATATGGGCTTGGATGGCCAATACCACCCGACGCCATCGGAATAAATTGCATTGAAATGGAAGGCGTTATGTCCGAATAAACTGCAATTGCGAACCTTGGCCCTAGTCTAGGTAACAGCACGTACCCCAAACACGATAAAGTTGGAAAAAAGGGTTGGGCGAGCTAAAGCGATTAGGCATGGCATTTTTCTCACACTCCGCTACCACGACAATACGCCCAATTAAGGTAATGGGCGAACCGCCGCACGCCCCAGAAACCAGGCGGGGATGAAAGCGATACAAAAGGCGAAACAGATCTGGAAGAAAGAGTCCTGAAACCCAAAAGTTAACGCCTGGGCGTATATCACATCACTCAGGTAATTCAGCGCGCCCGGTTGCAACATTGACTCTGGAATACCGCCCTCATGGAGCAGCTTTGCAACGTGGTCTAAAACCTGCAAGCTTTCCACGTTGTCCGAAGTCTGGGTCGCCGCCAGAATATCCGCGTGATGGGCAGTTTGCATGTCGATGGAGAGCGCTGTGACATTAACCCCAAACGCTCCGCCCATTTGGCGGATAAAATTATAAGTACCCGCTCCTTGATTCAGCTTGTCGACGGGTACCGCCCCCATAGCCGTCTTACCCAAATTTGGCATCACCATTCCAATTGCGCCTCGGCTCAGAACGGCAATGGCTGCAATGGTCCAAAATGGTGTGTTTACGTCGGAAGCCGACAACAGAAATGCTGCCACAGCGAAGGTTGCACAACCGATCATCATCGGATAATGGGACGGTATACGATCCGCCAAGCGGCCCGCTAACGGCACGAGCGCGATCAACACGATACCCGCTGGCACGATGACGAGCCCCGCTTCCGTTGGCGTGAAACCCTGGACCGTTTGAACAAAAACCGGAATTGCATAGTTTGTGGCAAAGTTTCCAGCCCCAAAGGCAAAGCCAATGAACATAGCCGCCGTAAACCTCAGGTCTGTGAACAGGGTCACGTCCATTAGCGGACTTTTCGATTGCCATTGAGTGTATACAAACAACACAGCCGTCGAAGCACCAACTACTAAGAACAGCATAGACCGATCTGACAGCCAGCCCCAGCGATGACCATTTCCAATGTAACTCATTATGCACATCAACGCCGTAGCCACGAGGATGTACCCGGTCCAATTAAAGGGTGGCAGCGAAATGCGTGAGCCCTTCGGCGGCATCAATAATAAGCCAATCGCAAATGCAACCATGACCAACGGCATGGGTGCTACAAAAATGTGTCGCCAGGTAAACGCATCAATGGCTAGACCGCCAAAAAACGGGCCGAAGCTGGGAGCCAGTGTGACACCCATTCCGTATACGCCAACTGCCATACCGCGCCTTTCGGCAGGAAAAACGGCGACAACCAGGGCCAATACCAACGGTTGAATTAGGCCAGCGGAAAACCCTTGCATGATCCGACTGGCAATCAGAATCTCGATGTTCGGACTTATAGAGCCAATGAATGAGCCGGCGCAGAAAAAAGCCAGAGCAAAGCTAAATACAATTCGTTGTCCAAAGGCCCCTACCATCCAAGCGTTTAAAAGCTGGCTTGCCACCATAGTGGTAAGAAATGCTGTCGCCGCCCATTGGGCTAGGTCCTGGCCCACTCCATAGGCGCCCATGATCGAGGGAATCGCAACATTAACCATGGTTGCCGACAGCACCATCGACATAGAACCCAAAAGCCCCGCGATCATTACCAACCATTTGTAAGACACACCATAGCGGGCGACCATCAGTTCGATGCCTCGGTCGACGGGCCCGTTAGCGACCGGTGGCAATAGTAACCTCGACCATCATACCAGGACGCAGCCGGCCATCACGCTGGTTTATAGCGATGCGAACGGGTAGGCGCTGTGTAATTTTCGTAAAGTTCCCACTTGGGTTGGGGCTTGGGAGCAAAGCGAAGGCACTGGTAGCAGTGTTTCCGATGCGTTCTACGCGGCCTTCGAAAGACTCGTCTGGATAGGCGTCCACGGACACGATCACGGTTTGGCCGATTTTCAAACGGCGCACCTGCGTTTCTTTGATATTAGCCTCAATCCAAATCCGGTCCGGATCGTGGGCCAGCAGAAGGCGCTGCCCCGGCGTTACGTATTCTCCCACATTTGCGAAACGCCGATCAACTAAACCTTTTAATGGGCTTTCAATGACTCGGTCCTTTATATCTAGGTTCTGACGTTTAATCTTAGCCGTAATCTCCGCTTCGCGTTTCATCAGTACGGCCAGATCCCCAGCCAAAACATCGAGCTTCGCTCGCTCTGCGTCCGCTTGCTTCACGCGCGCACGGGCTCCCTTAACCTTCGCCACGGCGATGTCGTGCTCGCGCTCTACACGTTGGAGCTGGTGTTCAGCCTGATCCATCTGGCGGCGTGAAGCCACTTTTCTCTCAAACAGACGAGCGGTCCTCTTGACCTCCCGCTTCGCCAAGTTCAACTGAGGTGCGAGACTAGAAACTGTGACTTGCGCCGCCGAAAATTCTGAACGTTCCGCCGCAGATTGTGAATCAGTCTGCCGCCGAACCAAGTCTTGCTGAGCCCTCAGACGTTCCTTCTCCGCACCCACGCCTTCTAGCTGGGCATTCAATTCGTCAATTATTGCCCGCGCCTCACGGTCGTCGATCACAATCAACTCCGTCCCCTTGTCGATGACCTGGCCTTCCTCGACGGACACCTTGGTAATCCAGCCAGCTACCCGACTGGAAACTGTAATCATGTCCGATTGAATTCTGGCATCTTCCTCATGCAAGGAAATGCGTCGTTCTTGAAATTCCTGGTACCCGAAGTAGCCAGCAATGGCGAAGGCGGCGATCAGAACTAGCAATGCCGTCGGTGGGCCTCGGCGACGGGGCGTCGACGGCTCCGTACTCTCAGCAGTGTCCGTTTCACCCTTGGTAGGATAGTCCTGTGGCATGCCCAAGCTAATAATGTCGGTGGATTAGCCTTCTATCTTCGTCTCTGAAACCACCCTTGGCAACGTCACGCTGACAATGGGCGTTTCATTATCTGGTCTTCACCTTGACGGTTTTGTCTGGCCTCTCCAAGATCACACCTGACTCAAGAAGGAAGCTATAGCAATGAGTGCGGCCAACACAGAAAATCTTGGTGATATTTTCGACCTTGCCGCTACTGCCGACCGGACCGCTCTAATAGATTGCCGCGAATGGAATAACCCACGGGAATACACCTATGGCGAATTGGATGCTCAGGCCAACTCCTGTGCACGCGGCCTGATGGCCCGCGGGCTAGAACCGGGGTGCTCCATCGCCCTGTTGTCCGCGAATCGAGCAGAATTTATGATCTCCTACATGGGTATCCTGCGCGCGGGGATGATCGCTGTACCTATCAACCACAAGTTCCCCGCTGAAATCATCTGGTTTATTCTCGCAGACGCTGATGTCCGACTTGTCATCTGCGACGCCGAGCGATCCGCTGTGCTTCGGACCGATGTTCCCGTTGTCAATTTTGACTCAAATTGCAAAGACAGCTTTGATTCACTGATTGACTATGGTCCATTTGATGTCTACCCGCCTGTCAGAACAGACGTCGCTATGGTCCTCTACACCTCCGGTTCCACGGGCCGGCCAAAAGGTGTACCACTGACCCATTCGGGACACCTCTGGGCACTACGTTCGCGCCTTGGCGCATTCGATAAGCACCGGCTATTGGTTGCTGCGCCACTATACCATATGAACGCGTTATGCGTGTCACTTGTCGCTTGGGGATCGCGGGCGCAGATCGTCTTATTGCCAGAGTTCACCGCAGATACTTACGTCGCCGCAATCGAACGCTTCCGATGCACTTGGATCACCTCTGTGCCCACCATGCTGGCTATGGTGTTCGTTGATCCAACCCTGACAGAGAAGGCGGATCTTTCCTCAGTAAATATTGTTCGCATGGGTTCGGCACCCGTGTCGCCGAAGCTGTGGGCCCATGTGAAAGCGAGCTTTCCTGGGGCAAGCATCATGAATGGCTATGGAACGACAGAGTCGGGACCCGTTGTCTTCGGCGCACGCGACGGGATTGCTCCGCCGCCAACCTCAGTCGGTTGGGTAATACCAGGCGTTGGCGCAAAACTTATTGATGCGAGCGGCAACGAGGCGGATCAAGGAGAACTGTGGCATAAATGCCCGGCGAACTCGCCGGGCTATCTGAATCTACCAGACAAAACTGCGGAAGCCTTCACGAAAGACGGTTGGTATAAAACTGGCGATATTTTCCGCCGTGACATCGATGGCGCGCACTACTTCGTCGGCCGCACGGACGACATGTTTAACTGCGGTGGTGAGAATATTTACCCAGCAGATGTGGAAGCAATTTTAGTCTCTCATCCAGATATCGACCAAGCCTGTGTAGTTCCCGTTCCAGACGAAATTAAGGGAATGAAACCGGTGGCCTTTGCGGTCCCTCGGATCGGTAGATCCATTGACGAGAACCAGGTCAAGAAACACGCGCTTGCTAACGGTCCTGCCTATCAGCACCCCCGGCGTGTCATGGTGATGGAGGAGCTACCATTAGCCGGTCCGGGTAAGGTCGACCGTAAAGGATTAACTGAGAAAGCCCTGCAGATGTGGCCGCCAGGGACGGTTTAAGCGCTGCGCTGGGCTTTGTCTTTATCGGACGCGGCTTTGGCCATGGACTTAATCTCGTCCCATTCGTCATCTGAGCGCCCAGTGAGGTGAACATAGTTGCCGCCGTTCCCTAGATGGCCTGCCCCATCGATAGCTATGGTCTGGCCGGTAAGGTACTCACATCCATCAGCAACCAGGAACACAGCGAGGTTTCGCAGTTCGTGCATTTCACCGTAGCGCCCCATGGGCACGCGGGCAATATCTCTCGCTTCGCCCTCAGCTTTTGCTTCGGGCCGCAGTCGGGCCCACGCACCCTCTGTTGGAAATGGTCCCGGCGCAATGGCGTTGAGGCGAATACTGTATTTGGCCCATTCCACGGCAAGGGATTTAGTCATTGCATGGATCCCAGCTTTCGACATGGCCGATGGTACAACGTAAGGACTGCCCGACCATATCCAGGTCACCAAGATGGAGACCACGCTGCCGATGAGTTTCTGCTCTATCCAGCGCCGACCCACCGCATGGGTGGCATAGTAGGTCCCATGAAAGACAGTCGATGCCACAGCGTCAAACCCCCGAGGCGACAACTTATCCGTGGGGCTCATGATTTGACCCGCGGCATTATTCACCAAAGCAGATAGAGGTCCAAAATCCGTCCAGATAGCCTCCACCATTTCGTCGACCGCGCCAGCGGACCTAATATCGGTGGCGTGTGCAACGATAGTACCGCCGGTGTTTTCCGAAATCTCAGCCGCTGTTTCGTCCAAGACCGCACCACGACGTCCACATATATGCACCTCGGCGCCCAAGGACGCATAGGCCTCAGTGAACTCACGCCCGAGGCCCGTACCGCCCCCAGTGACAAGAATCCGCTGGCCTGCTAGCAAATCTTCCCTGAACATGGAAATCACGGCTTAATTCTCCCCAGGTCGACCTTGATGATCTCGCGAGAAAGATAAACCATAAACACCAGGTGTCTACCTATCCCAGAAAACTCTCTCACCCAAGGGATAAAACCGAGAGCCCGATCTAATGCATAAAGTCATGGTCACGATGCCCTCAGCTTAACATAAATCTGAGTAGCCGAGCCCTGTAACGACGCTTTCAGCGGGACTGGCTCTACGGATCATTGGCCAACACAGCGCCATTAGTGAGATTATATCAAAAGTCCACCCCCGCGCCTGACGCTCGCAGTCCGCAATTAAAACCAACATAGCCATAAGTTCGCGAGTATCTCGCTATGAGCATTTTTGGCTCAGAAAGGATTGACTGCGTGCGCGCCGTCGACACTGATCACTGTGCCGCTCACGTAACTACCTGCATTGGAGCAGAGCATAAGGAGCGGGCCAGACAACTCCTCCAACTCGCCGGTGCGCCGGAAGGGTATGCGCTTTATCATCGTTTTTGCGTACTCGCTGCGGAGATATTCGCTATTCAAATCCGTCTCAAAATAGCCCGGCGCGATAGCGTTTACACGGATGCCGTGTTGGGCCCATTCCACTGCCAAAGCGCGGGTCATATGAGCGACCCCGGCCTTGGAAACGGCATAGGGCATAATCCCCGGCGAGACGCGCTTTGATAGCAGTGAGGCAATGGATACGATACTACCGCCGACTTCACCTTTGACCATACGTCTAGCCGCCTCCTGAGCGACAGCCCATACTCCGGTGAGATTGGTGCCAATAACCTGGTTCCAATGGTCCTCGGTGATGTCCAAGGCCATGTCGCGCTGGGCGATGCCTGCGTTGTTAACAAGGACTGTCACGGTCCCAACTTCGCGCTCGACTGTCTCAAAAGCATCAGCAATGCTCTCGCGATTGGTGACATCTAAGGCGACACGTATAGCCTGACCACCGGCGGCGGCAATCTCAGATGCCACCTCTGCGATCTTGTCGTCGCGTCGAGCTGCCACTGCCACGGCGGCACCAGCATCCGCCAGCGTAAGAGCGAAGTGCCGACCCAGACCACTAGACGCGCCAGTTACTAATGCAACCTTCCCGGTCATGTCGAAACGTTCAATCATCACGCCTGCTCCTTGATACGATCCCGAAGCACGAATTTCTGAATCTTGCCGGTAGACGTCTTCGGCAACTCACCAAATATAACTTCCGTCGGAGCTTTGAAGCTTGCCATATTGTCTTTGCAGAACTGGATGATTTCAGCCGGCGCCACTTCGCCCGCGTCCGCCTTGAGGTTAACGAAAGCGGTGGGCGTTTCTCCCCACTTGTCGTCAGGCCTCGCTACCACGGCGGCTTCCATAACGGCGGGATGCTTATAAAGGACCTCTTCAATCTCCAGAGAGGAAATGTTTTCCCCGCCAGATATAATAATGTCCTTGGATCGGTCCTTAACTTCAATGTAATTGTCTGGATGCATTACGCCTAAATCGCCCGTGTGGAACCAGCCACCATCGAAGGCCGCTTTCGTGGCCTCAACGTTTTTAAGATACCCTTTCATGGCCGTGTTAGAGCGGATCATTACCTCACCGATGGTTTCACCGTCGGCGGGAACAGGTTTCATGGTGTCTGGGTTCATAACGGTCTGCTCCGTGAGCGTGGGATATCGCACGCCTTGGCGAGCCATCATGGTAGAACGCTCGTCCAAAGGCAGCGTCTCCCAGCATTTCTGCCAGGCGCAGTAGGTGGACGGACCATAGGTCTCCGTAAGGCCGTACGCATGGGTGACGCGAAAGCCCATGCGCTCCATGCCTGCAATAATTGCCGACGGCGGCGCGGCGCCACCGGTTACCACATCTACCTGCTGAGGAAAATTAACCTTAACGTCATCAGGTGCGTTCACCAAAAGATTGAGCACGATTGGCGCGCCGCAAAGGTGCGTCACGCTGTGCCTTTCGATCATGGGGAAAATCAGCGCCGGGTCCACATCACGCAGACAAACATGCGTACCTCCNGCCGCCGTGACCGCCCAAGTATAACACCANCCGTTACAGTGGAACATGGGCAACGTCCANAGATAAACGGANCGGTTGTTCAGCGCCGAAACTGCAACACTCCCNATAGCGTTTAAGAAAGCGCCCCGATGATGATAAACAACGCCCTTCGGGTTTCCCGTGGTTCCTGACGTGTAATTCAGGCAGATAGCCTGCCATTCGTTCCCCGGCATCGTGATCGAGTGGGTCTGATCACCCTCCTCCAGAAAGGCTTCGTAATCTTTTTCACCGATTAGTTCCCCACCATTAGCCAAGGGATCGTCTATGTCTATGACGATGATATCACGGTCCAGGATTGCCAGGGCTTCACTAATGACATGAGAAAACTCCCGATCCGTAATGATCACCTTTGATTCGCCATGATCTAAAATAAAAGCGATAGTCGACGCATCGAGCCTATAGTTCAGGGAATTCAGCACCGCTCCAATCATCGGCACTCCGTAATGCGCTTCCAACATCGGAGGCGTATTAGGAGACATAAGCGATACCGTATCTCCTCGGCGAATGCCGCGCCCAGCTAAGGCCGAAGCCAGTCGCCGGCAACGCGCAGCGAACTGAGCGTAGGTATACTCAGTATCTCCGTGGATGATCGCCGTGCTGGCGCCATATACCTCTTCAGCCCAGCTCAAAAAACTTAGTGGCGTAAGCGCCTGAAAATTAGCCGGGTTCTGGGCAAGCCCAACTTCAAAGATGCCTTTATTTTGTGACATCCACTTACCTCCGTAGTCATACTATTCAGACATAGCATTTGTGTAACCTTGGAGAAAAGTACGGGCTTAATTAATCGCCAACCAGTGCGCGCTGGACTTTCTGAGATTGGGTCTCTCGATAAATTATGAATAACCCCGCTGCGACGACCATCATCGCTCCCAACACCTTCCAAGTTCCCGGCACATCGCCCCAAATTAGATACCCCAGGATCGCCGACCAAACGAGCGACACATACTTGAGCGGTGCCACGGTTGGCCCTTCCGCGAGTTGCAGTGCCATCACGATCAACAAGTGCGCCAGGCTCACGAAAATACCGGATAACACAAACAACGCCCACTGTTCTGCATTTGGTGCTGGGCCCGACCAAGGCATGCTTATGGCGCCGCCAATCAAGGCCACAATGCTGGTGTAGAACATGACCGTAGTCGCGCTGTCAACGATGCCTAGGCGGCGGGTGACGATGTCCCGAGAGGCGGAACAAAGCGCAGCAATCAAGGGTACAAAGGCCCATAGGGTGAAGGTGCTGGACCCTGGCTCAATCATAACCACTACACCTGCGAAACCGAACAGTACCGCTGACCAGCGCTGCCATCCCACTTTCTCACCCAACAGCCACGGTGATAGTGCAGTGAGGAAAATAGGGCTGGTGAAGATCAGCGCAGAGGCTTCAGCCAAGGGCAAGTTAATAAATGACAAGGCCACGAATACACTGGTCAACAGGGCGATCACGCCCCGCCACCAAACACCCCTCGGCTGCTGAAGCCTCAACGATCGTAAGCCTCCATTCCATACGATCAAGGGCACCAGCGGAATAAACGCAAAAACTCCCCTATAAAAAATAATTTCGCCAGCGTGAAAATCAACGATCAGAAGCTTGGTAACGGCGTCCGCCGATGCCAGCATCAAAACGCCGACAACCATACACGCCATGCCCTTATAAGTATTGGTAGTTTTGGTCATACCGTGTCCAGAGACGCATCTGCTCAAATGCAGGTATTTCGAAATGCTATCAAATTGTAAACCAAACCTCTGACCAGTGGCATCGTCACGCTTTCCCCTTCAAATGGGTTTAAGTGGTGCATTTAGGGCATTGCCTGGAACCCTGATCCCGCCGCGATCACCAACGGTGACACTGCCAAATCGGTGCTTGTAATGGTCGGGCAAGCACCGGGCACCGGGCACGGCTAACCAAAGCCGCAACAAATGCCGCCGTCCTTCTCTTGCTCCCCAGTCCTCGTAGGCCAGGCGGTCGTGCATTACCGTATGATTATGAACGAACAACATGTCCCCGGCTTCCAGTTTAAAAGTGATATTGAACCGAGGATCGTCTGCCAATGCGTCGAAGGTATCAAGCGCCGCAACCTGTATTTCAGTCAGTGCCGGAACGCCTTCAAGACGTGGCGCAGAGCGGATATAATGGGGCGCGTACAAGGCCGACAAATACCCCTCGTGCCAGCTGAATACCGGTTGCTGATAATAGGGCAACCCATCGGCTGTAACCTCGCCGCGCCGATCCACATGCATGGGTTTGAGCAACTCTGCTAGTAAATCGGGGCACTCAGTTCGCATCTCGTTATATATCGCCATTGAGCTGACAACGCCCGACTCGCCGCCTCGTTTCGCGGGTTTCAAGCACATCAGACCAGCTACATCGCATGAGTCGGTATGGTAGTTCTGACGCTCTCTGGTCTGATAGATGCGTACGTTGGGGTCGTTAGTAGATAAACCGAGATCGCAAACATGGCCCAAGACATGCCCCTTGGCATTTTGCGACCGTGGCCTTCCCATGTGCAGACCGAGACCGTAAAAGATCGCTGCCGCTCGGCGAATATTTTCTGGCCCTGGTTTCAAGCCACAAATGTGTAGGAATCCGAAGTCATTGAGCAGGCTGTCAACCCAAAAGGGTATGTCCTCAGCTAAGGTTGTTAATGGAAAATCTGTTTTTTCCATACATCCAATATCTTGCATGCCCTCTACTATCGGTCCGGCCGCCGCCTCAATCTCGGCAACCTGATCTGTGGTCAAGTCGCGCCGCCATGTTGTAACAGCCTCAACGTCCGCACGCATCCAGGCCTGAGGGGCGTCCACGACTGTTGGGAATTCAACCGTGCTCATCCCGCCTGATACCTAACGGCGCCACTCGCCATTACCATCTCAACCCCCTCACTGACCCTTTCCGGCATCTCATAAGTGGCGCGATCGATGATTTTTTCGGGATCAAAAAGGACCAGGTCTGCCACCATTCCAACTGCAATTCGACCCCGATCAGCCAAACCGAAACATGTTGCCGGCAATGCCGTAATTTTGCGCACGGCTTCGCCCAGATCAAAGAGCCTCCGCTCGCGGGCGTAGTGTCCGAGCACGCGAGGAAAAGTCCCCCACAGGCGCGGATGAGGATGGGCGTCCGACGGCATTCCGTCTGAGCCGACCATGCAAAAGGGGTGCCCGAGAATACGGTCCAAGTCCTCATCCGACATCTGGAAATATACAGCTTTGGCGGGTAGCAGGCGTTTCACCGCTACCTCCAAATCACAATCCCAATCGGCCATGATTTGATCCAGGTAACAGCCCGCTTGGCCCGGCGCACCGTCTGCCTCGGTCACCAGGACCCTCTCCGCAACCTTCGCAAACTTCGCCATTAGGCCCGTGGAACTGGCAGTGTATGGATAGGCATCCAGGTGCACGGATTGACCGCTCGCGATGGCGGCATCGACAAGGGCCAAAGTCTTTTTCGACTTCCCCCAGTTTGCCTTACCACCGCACTTGTGATGCGAAATCACCACCGGCACGCCACCTTCACAGCCAATTCGCAAGCTCTCTTCCACTGATTCTTCCACGAAATCGGACTCGTTACGCATGTGCGTTGCATAGAGACCGCCGTATCCAGCAGTCACCTTTGCCAACTCAATGAGCTCATCCGTCGACGCCACGTTGCCCGTGGGATAAGCCAGGCCTACCGAGAAACCGGCACAACCTGCAGCTAGGGCTTCATCCAGATGAGTCTTCATTAAATTCATTTCATCATCATTTGGCTGGCTGTGCGGGTCTGCCATTGTGGCGGCGCGCAGGTTGGAGTGCCCGACCAGCTTGACCACGTTTACGTCTGGCTGAGCTCTCGCCAGTGTTTCAGCGTATTCCCCGTAGGTGTCGAACCGTCGGCCATCGCTGCGCCCAAGGAAAATGAATGGTGGTTCGGTCAGGTCATCCCGTGGGCCAAGAGGCGCGGGACTGACCCCACAGTTACCGATGACAACCGTTGTTACGCCCTGGGTTACCTTGGACGCGTGGGACGGTTGGCGCAGCAGCGCCATGTCATCATGGGTATGAGTATCAATAAATCCTGGAGCTAGAGCCTTGCCATCGGCGATCATGACGTCCCGAGCCTTGAGGCTCGCTAGGGCACCAACCGCAGTAATTTGTCCATCCGTTACCGCCACGTCAGCAAGAAGGCCGGCTCCACCAGAACCGTCAAAGACCGTCGCGCCAGTTATCAATAAGTCACAAGTGTCACCGTTGATCATGAATAGAGCCTAAAAGCCTACTTTACCCGTCACAAGGTCTCGTGATTTCAGTTTTACCAGCTTATAATTCTATACTCGAATAGACTCGCTGCAAGAAGGGTCATATGAACGAAGTTTTCACCACTGCATGCGTTCAAAATTGTGCATCGCTTAACCCTAAGGAAACCACTGATCGGGCGGAGGTCCTGATTCGTGATGCTGCCGCCAAAGGGGCCGATCTGATCTGTACGCCAGAATTTTTCTCTTGCCTAGACACACAGTTGTCGGGCCTCACTACGGATCCGCACACTGAAGAGACACATCCTGCCCTGCCCCGCTTTCGTAAATTGGCCGAGGAACTGAACAAATGGTTGCTATTAGGTTCAATAACGATTTTTGGTGACGACAAAGATGACCGTCTGTTTAACCGGTCTTACCTCATCAATCCGTTGGGAGACATCGTAGCGCGTTACAACAAAATCCACCTGTTCGACATCGATATCGACAAGCAGGAAGTTTATCGTGAACCAGACCAGTTCCAGCCTGGTAAGGAGGCGGTGTTGGCATCGACGCCTTGGGGCTTGCTGGGCATGACAGTGTGCTATGACGTGCGTTTCCCACACCTTTATCGAGACCTAGCTAAGGCCGGGGCTGGGATTTTGACAGTACCGTCGGCTTTTACTAAGAAAACAGGCGAAGCACATTGGCACGTTTTGCTCCGAGCTCGCGCCATAGAGACCGCTAGTTTCATCATCGCCCCATGTCAATCCGGTACACATGGTATTGGTACGACCTTCGGCCATTCGCTGATCATTGACCCCTGGGGCAACATTCTGGCCGACGGCGGCGGTGAGGAAGAAGGCGTTGTGACCGCAGAGATTGACCTAACACTTATCCAAAAAGCGCGTCGGCGGATCCCCGCCCTTCAGCACGATCGAGACTACGCGTCGCCTGCCACACCCATTGCTTCCACCTAAGCCGAATAGGCGGATCTCGCCGCGTCGAAGGGCTATCGTCCAGGTCCGCGATCATCTATTACTGAATTCAACCGGAAATAACGACGAGTTTTCTGAACGGATGGCACTAGGCCCACCCGCTTCCCTCAACGCAACACGAAGGGATTTGGCGTTTCCGTCGAGGTGGAAATCCAGATTGCCTTCGTCTGCATCCAATCCTCAATGGCTGCCTGTCCACTTTCGCGGCCGAGGCCCGACTTCTTGTAACCACCAAAGGGGGCTACAAAGCTCACAGCCCGATAGGTGTTAACCCACACGGTACCGGCCTGAATTCGCTTTGGCACCTCGATAGCACGGCGAATATCCGTGGTCCAAATGCCGGCAGCCAAGCCGAATTCAACGTCGTTGGCAATTTCGATGGCCTCCTCGTCGTCCTTGAAGGGGATAACAGAGAGCACCGGGCCAAAGACCTCCTCCTGTGCGATACGCATCTTGTTGTTGACGCCCGTGTAAACAGTGGGCTCCACAAACCACCCGTCGCCACACTCAGGCCGGTCCGCCTTGGTGCCGCCCATAACACATTCAGCACCGTCCTGCTTGGCCACATCCATGTAACTCAGGATCTTCTCGTACTGAGGGATAGTCGTGACAGGGCCTACCTGCGTATCCATCGACATGGGATCACCCATCTGCGCTGTCTTTGCGAAGTCGACTAGCTTATCAACGAACTCATCATGGATGTTTTCCTGAACCAAAAGGCGCGAACCTGCTATGCAGGTCTGGCCGGTGGCCGCGAATATTCCTGAGATGGCGCCCTTGACAGCATTCTCTATATTGCAGTCACCAAATACGATGTTGGGTGACTTCCCACCAAGCTCCAGACTGACCTTCTTGAGCCCAGCGGCGGCGCGCTCATAGACGTGGGTGCCACTTTTCGATCCTCCCGTGAAGGCGATCTTGGCTACGTCCGGATGCGTCACGAGTGCCTCGCCAGCCTCCGCCCCGTAGCCCGTGATTACGTTGAACACACCCTCAGGGAAGCCGGCTTCCTCAACCAAGTCAGCAAAGGCCAACGTCGAAGCCGACGTAAATTCTGAAGGTTTTACAACCACCGTGTTGCCCGCTGCCAAGGCTACCGCCAGTTTCCAAGTGAGCAACAAGATCGGCGAGTTCCAGGGCGTGATCATTCCGACCACACCCAGTGGTTCACTGCGCGTGTAAGTGAACGTATCTGGCTTATCGATAGGCAAAACCGAGCCCTCGATCTTGTCGGCGAGGCCACCAAAGTAATAATACCACTGCGCGGAATATTGGGTCTGCAGACCCATCTCAGCGATCAACTTGCCGTTATCCTGAACCTCCAGCTTGCCGAGACGTTCAGCGTTCGCGGCCAGCACATCGCCAAGCTTTCGCAGCATGTGACCACGCTGGGATGGCGTCATAGCCGGCCAGTCGCCTGCGGTTAGGGCCGCCTTCGCCGCCGCAACGGCGCGGTCAACATCCTCGGCACCACCACGAGGCACCGTGGCCCAAGCCTTTCCCGTAAATGGGTAGAGGCTCTCAAAAGTTTCGCCGCTGGCTGCGTCGCAACGCTGACCTCCGATGTACATCTGAAGCTTTTCTAATTCGGCCATCCTATCCTCCCAAAATGGAAAATTTTCTCACTTAAATAATGCCGTCATCACCCAGCAAAGCCAGACGGAACCGGTCCTTCAAATAGGCTCCGTCCTTGGGCGGCAGGACGAAAGGTAGCGGCTCTGCGCGAACTTTAATTACGTGCACCGACGGACCTTTCCCTTTAACCATTAGCGGAAGCGCCGCATCCAGTTCAACTTGGTCGCGGACCGTGCCGGTAACCAAAATCCCGGACGCAGCAGCAATAGCTGCCAGATCTGTCGTGTGCGCCGTCGCAGTCGCCTGCATTCCCGTTTCACCATAACGCTCATTGTCAAACACGACGATTGACAGGTTAGGTGGGGCCTGAACGGCGACGGTGGCGAAACAGCCGAGCGCCATTAGGATTTCCGCATCACCCGTTGCCGCCAGAATACGCTTATCTGGTTGCGCAAGTGCCAACCCCAGTGCCATAGGCAAGGCACCGCCCATAGCGCCCCAAAGTGGGAAGATAGACGGGCAGTCGCCCGCAGCGGTGAAATCCCAGTTGGTGGAGCCGAGACCCGTGATCATCAGAAAGTCGTCACCGTAAGAATCAAAGATCTGTTGCGCAACTTCACGGCGGCGAAGGGGAAATGAATCAGCACGTGTTAGGTCACTCATCAGTCCTCACTCCCCTTGAAAGTTTTAACTGGCATTAAGCGCTGGTGCAGAAGAAGTGCACCGGCATGCATGCCCACGAACGCCCGATGAAGTAGCGCCGCCGATTGCGCCGCCACATCCGCTGGATCATCAACGGTCCGTACATTTACATCCATGGCCTCCAGTGCAGGCCTAGTGCCATTACCCATGGGCATTTGCCATGGATTAAACTCATGCCATTGACCTCGCATGGTGATGAACGTCGCTAGCGGGAAACGGCAGGTCTTCATGAGGCCCACCATGTTAATGCAATTCCCAACACCCGAAGACTGCATGAGCAGGACACCTCGTTGCCCGCCAAGCCAAGCGCCAGCCATCATGGCGATACCCTCTTCCTCGGTCGTCAGCGGCACCGCGCGCATATCATTGTCAGCGATGCATGCATCAATAAGCTTGGCGTGACCCGCGTCCGGGACATAGGCCACTTGTTTCACGTCGGCCTCTTTCATGGCCGAATAGATATCTTTCCACCAGTCCATGGATGAACGTTTCCTTCCTTTGTCAGTACAACAACTAGACTACGCCTTATCTTTTTTAGAAAACCAATAAAGTCGATCTGGCCTATCACCGAATAAGTCGAAATCGGTTTTTACTTACCCCTCGGCATAATCTCGTTCTTGGGAAAGCGTTTTATCCAGGGCCCAGCCTGATTTCCAGCGCCGAAACAGCGTCCATGTGCCAAAGGCGACAACGATGGTCGCGATAATAGGGCGCGGCACGCCACCCATCATATAGAGTGGTACAGAAGCAGCAAAGCACGCAAAGGGCATATAGAGTAAGGTCCATGTCCTCCTGCCGCGATGTTGTTGAAACACCGGGAAGACAGCCGAAAACAGTGCGATGATGAGAAAGAATAGGGACCAAGGCCGAGTGAAGAACGGCGTTAGATCGGGCGTAATCGCCAGTGCTCGGGCCAAATTCAACTCCGCGATATTTCCCAACACCACGCCAAGGATCATTGGCGCCAAAGGAAACCCAAACTGACGCATAATAAAGCCTAAAATCCCAAACCATAGAAGGCTCCATAGATCAAAGGTCACATTGTTAAGCGCAAATACACCAATTCCGCAGAAGCCAAGAATCACGCACGCTAGCATGTACATACGTATCCGGGTAACTAAAACAAATACACGCAGCATGAATGACTGAAAAAAAATCATCATGAATGTGGCGATGAAAAACGCGGTAAAAATCGAGTAGACCAATACCGGCTCATCGGAGATAAACGTCGGGCTGGGGACCACGTCGTGGATTAAAAGTGCACCCAACATAACGGCTGCGGTCACGTCACCGGGAATACCCAAGCCAATCAACGTGATCAGTGCACCGCCCTCCACTGCATTGTTGGAGCTCTCTGGCGCAATGATACCCTCCGACGTGCCAGTGCCGAACTTTTCCGGTTCTTTCGACGCCTTCTTTGCCTGATCATAGGCCAAAATGTTGGCGACTGAGCCCCCAGCGCCCGGCAAAATACCTGTGAATACACCGATGGTGGCCGATCGGATAACTACAAGCCAGCGCTTGGATATTTCTCTTAATGCTCCAAAATGGTCAATACGTGCCTTCACAGTCCCCTGTTCGGACAGCGACTTAGTTGCCTTATTTGGGTCGCGAACGTCGCTCAATAATTGTGAGAAGGCAAACAGGCCAATCAGTACAGCAATAAAGTCAAAGCCCGACAACAGGGCCTCGGACCCAAAATCAAAACGTGCCATGCCAGCGGCCTCATCTTCACCAACTGTGCGCACGAGGAGGCCTAAGGCACCGGCAATCAGACCTTTAACCAAATGCTTGCCGGCAAGGCTGGCGGTGATGGTCAGCGCGAACATAACCAACATGAAGAAGTCCCAGGGCTGGAATTCCAGTCCAACGCGTGCGAGTTGCGGTGCCAGAGTCATCAGACAAATAGCGGAAAATATGCCTCCAAAGAAAGATGACCACACACCTAAGCCCAACGCCAGGCCGGGATTACCGCCTCGGGCCATGGGAAAGCCGTCAAAAGTTGTTGCCACTGACGATGGAGTTCCGGGAATACCAGTAAGGATCCCCGCCATTAAGCCGCCTGATAAACCACCCACCATGACACTGACCATGGTTGCAACACCTTGCTCTGGCGGCATGGAGAAAGTGAACGGCAAGGTCAGAACCACCGCCATGGCAATAGTGAAGCCTGGAATGGCGCCAGCTATCAGTCCGCCAGCAACACCGACGGCCATGAGCAGCATCGTTTTCCATATCCATAGCCCGTCCAAGGCAACTGCGAAGTGACCATAAGCTTCTGCAAGATACGCAACCATAAGGCCGTCCTAATTTGCGTAGGGATTGTAGATCACGCCCTCTGGAAGCATGACCTCAAGCCCAAAGGTGAACAGGCTCCACATGGAACCAACGGCACATACGGAGATGATGGCATGGGTCATCAATTGCCGAGGCGCCCAGCCGCCAAGTAAATTCATCAACACAAACACAAACGACACGCCCCCGATGAGCATCCCAAGTATGGGTAGCGAATAGAGAAATATAAAAAACATTACGAAGCATTTGATGGGGTTCTGCCAATGCTTAAAAAAACCTACTAGACCCGGCTCACGGGTCGGCTCCGCAAGCTCTTTAGCGGATCCCACCTTCAAGGACTGAACAAGATATATGAAGCAGAGAAGGGTCATCACCCCCAGGATCACCTGGGGCCATGTGGAGGGCTTNAAAACGCCATAATCAGGTGTCCGAATATCAAAGCTCGCCCAGATGAATACACCGCAAAATAGCAGCAGGATTATGGCAACGATAGCGTCACGATTCAGGCGAGCCATGAGACTGTTCCTCAGAAATCCACAAATGATATTCACATAGAACATGGGCCCGAAGTGAATAGCTTCGGGCCCAAAACCTATCGGATAGCATAGGGGTTTATTTACCCCAACCCATCTCGTCAGCGATGCCCTTAAATTCGGCGAAGGACCTATCAATCCACTTTTGGTACTCGTCAGGCCCAATCCAATTAATGCCGGTGCCTTTGGCTTTCATCTGTTTTAAGAGACCTTTGTTCTCGGAAGCCTTTTTCAATAGCTGCGCCCAGTGGTTTATCACATCTTTCGGCGTGCCCTTCGGCGCTACGACACCTCGGATTAGTGAGAAGGTCATGTCCACGCCTTGTTCTTTCAAAGTTGGCAAGTTCGGTAATGCTGGGTCCCGCTTGTCCGCGGCGATGGCATACGCTTTTAGTTCACCCGACTCGATGTACTTCCGTCCAGAAGCGACATTCAATCCGCCCAATGTGATCGCACCCGAGAGAAGCGCTGTCATTCTCTGGCGGGTCNCGTCAAAAGGCACAAACTTGAACTTCATACCTGTCTTCTTTTCAAGAAGAAGCCAGGTGAACTGTGAGGTTGACCCGAAGGTGGCACCTGTTGGAACTGTACCCGGGGCCGCCTTCACTCCGGCCATGAATTCCTTGAAGTTGTTCCACGGCGCTTTTGCAGACGCACCAATGATATCTGGGGTGTCGGTGAGTTGCGCAACCGGATCAAAACGGTCGTAGTGGAAGTCTATGCGACCATTCAGGTGGCTGGTGAAGGCACTTTGGTGTATCGCGAACAGCGTGCAGCCATCAGGCTTGGCCTTGGCCGCCTCCTTTGCACCCTTGTTACCGCCCTGACCGGGAACGGTTACGACCTTCAGCTTTGGCGTCAGACCCATCTCCGCGATGGTCTTCTCGTAAATCGAGAACAGCACGTGTGTCCCACCGCCAGCCTTCCAAGGCACGATCAATTTCGCTGTCTTGCAAGGAATTTTTGGCGCAGCTTGAGCTGTTGTGCTCGAGGATACGACACCGATGGACGTGACCCCGGCTAACGCTAAGGCGTATACGGCGGAAACCGNCAATGTTTTGTAACTCATGAGTTCCTCCCTAAGTAACTAACTCTGTCTGATGGTTAGTTTAACACCTACCAATTGGACAGGCCTTGTCCTAACCTATAGTTGGCCACAGGCGTGGCATGATTCCAAGGTAATTACGATATTTTCAACACCCTGTCGTAATNCAATTGCATTTACTTAGTTTATAGCAAGANAAACCGCACTTGCCCAAAACTTATACAATCTACATCATTCGATCTNAGTTGAACCTAANNTTGCTGTTTTTATCAGGGACTAGACTGAGGCATGATCAACACGGAAACACATAATACACGCGGTCAAAGCAACGAGCCTACTAGTCCACCTTGGCACACCATTGTTCAGAATCAATTGGAAAGACTTCAACCCTGATGACCACTTCATCGAATATATCGTCGCCCATTACCGGCCCGACCAGTATTGTTATCAAATGTCGCTGATCGGCATGCCGGACAATGTGAGGGCCTGGTCGTGGGCAGTTTGCTAGCCCTTCGCCTGACCCCATTGACACGAGAGGAAGACACCANCTATGCGCAATCTTGAACTTCCTGGCCGGTCTCCGGCCCACGGCTTAAACGGCATGGCAGCCACCTCGCACACGCTGTCGACCATGGCCGCCATCACCATCTTGCAAAAAGGTGGTAATGCCATGGATGCGGCCATCGCAGCCTGTGCGGTGCAATGCGTGGTGGAACCAGAGTCGACGGGTATCGGCGGCGACTGTTTCTGCATTTATGCCCCAGAAGGTTCCGACGAACTGATTGCCTTCAACGGTTCTGGACGCGCACCGGGCGCCGCTAATGTGGAATGGTACTTGGAACAGGGCTTGACCAATATAGAACAGCAATCCCCACATGCCGTCACTGTGCCGGCAGCTATCGATGCATGGTGCCAGCTAAGCCGCGATCACGGCTCCATGGAATTGGGGGAAGTGCTGGAGCCAGCAATTACCTACGCACGTGACGGTTATCCCGTGTCATCGCGTGTTAGCGTGGACTTTGCTATGGCACAAACGCTTATACAAGGCGACCCAAACCTTACGCGCGTCTTCATGCCAAATGGACACACACCAAAGGTTGGTGACATTCACCACCAGCCAGAATTAGCACGAACCCTCCAAATGGTCGCCGACAATGGTCGCGAAGCCTTCTATGCCGGAGAACTGGCCGAGGATATGGTGAGTTACCTGCAAAGCCTCGGTGGCCTGCACACAATGAAAGATTTCGCCGACTCCATCGGTGATTACGTCACCCCCATCTCGACAGACTTTCGGGGTCATACTGTCTGGGAATGTCCCCCGAATGGCCAGGGCGTAATAGCGCTTCTTTTGCTCAATATTATGGGTGGGTTCGACACAGACGGCGTCGACCCAATTTCGGTTCAGCGCCTACACCAAGAGATCGAAGCCGGACGCCTCGCCTACCAGGACCGTAACCTTTTTGTCGCCGACCCATCGCAGGCCACAGTCCCCGTTGATTTCCTATTATCCAACACCCANGCCGATGCGCTNCGCGCTAAAATTGACCCCGACAGCGGCATGGAGACGCTACCACCCGTCTCTCTGCCGAAACACCAGGACACAGTCTACATCTCGGTCGTCGACAAAGACCGGAACGCATGTTCGTTTATAAATACGCTGTTCCATAATTTTGGCGCTGGTATTATGGCACCGAAGTCCGGCGTTACTTTCACCAATCGGGCTCAAGGGTTCGTTATCGAACCAGGACATAGAAACTGCATCGCGCCAAATAAGCGTCCCCTTCACACGATTATTCCCGGCATGGTCACCAAAGATGGCAAGGCAAAAATGCCATTTGGCGTCATGGGCGGACACTATCAATCTTTTGGTCATATNCACTTGCTGAGTAAGTTCTTTGACTTTGGCAAAGACATCCAGGAAGCTCAGGACATGCCGCGGGTTTTCCCCATTTCGGGGACCCGAACCGTGGAAATGGAAGGCACTGTTCCGGAAGAAACCGTGGAAGGTTTAAAGAAGCTCGGTCACGTGCCCGTTCGTCCCGCCAAACCCATCGGCGGGTCTCAAGCCATCTGGATCGACTGGGAACGCGGCACACTTACTGGCGGTTCAGAGCCTCGCAAGGACGGCTGTGCCATTGGGTACTGAGGAATGAAACAACGTATCGCGTTCGACGCAGTACCATTTTTTAGGATTCATTCACCATGATACCCTTTACCACACGTCCGGAAATTCGCGGAACCTTCGGGGTTTGCGCATCTACCCATTGGCTGGCTACCGCAGCGGGCATGTCTGTGCTCGAACGTGGCGGCAATGCCTTTGATGCGGCCGTAGCCATGGGATTCGCCCTGCAAGTGGTGGAACCACATATGAACGGCCCCGCGGGCGAGGTACCAGTGCTATTTCGAACAGCCGGCGAGAAACAAGTTCACGTGCTAAGTGGCATTGGCACCGCGCCAGCGAAAGCCACACCTAAGGCCTTCCATGACTTGGGGTTGGACCGTATTCCTGGAACAGGTCTTCTGCCGGTTGTCGTCCCCGGTGCTTTCGACGCCTGGATGAAGTTGCTTCGTGATTATGGGACCTTTCGACCACACCAAGTGCTAGAATATGCTATCGGGTACGCTCGTAGGGGCTTCGCTGTCGCCCCTACCTGCGCCGATGCCATTGACCTCGTCGGTCCATTTTTTAGAGCTGAATGGCCAACTTCGGCGGCACTCTATCTACCCAGCGGCAAAACCCCCGAGAGCGGAAGCCTATTTCGTAATTTTGCACTCGCGGAAACCTACGAGCGGGTGTTGAAAGAGGCCAATTCGAGAAGCGCCCGCGATTCTCAGATTGAGGCGGCCCGACGCGCTTGGTATCAAGGATTTGTTGCCGAGGAGATGGGGACCTTTTGTCGCAGCCAGCAATTCATGGATACTTCCGGAAAGCCGCACAGCGGCCTTCTTGAGGCCGAAGATTTGGCAGGGTTCGAAGCAACCTATGAAACNCCCATCACCTATGACTACGCCGCGAGTGGACAAACCTACACGATCTGCAAACCTGGTCCGTGGACACAGGGCCCCGTGATGCTTCAGCAACTGGCCCTTTTGAGTGGTTTTGACATTGCGGCCATGGATCCACTTGGGACGGAGTTCGTCCACACTATCGTTGAATGTGCAAAGCTCGCCTTCGCCGATCGCGAAACCTATTACGGCGATCCAAACTTCGTCGACGTACCCATAGAAACCCTCCTGTCCGATACCTATAACGACGAACGCCGCGCCCTCGTAAGTGAATCGGCAGACTGCAATTTCCGCGATGGCACAATCGATGGTTATGGCCAAAAACCCCTTCTGATTGGCAAGGGTACCACCCTGGGCGGTCGTTCGCCAAAAGCACACGAATACGATAATATGTTCATTGCCCAGTTGGGCCAGGCGCGCGGAGACACTTGCCATCTAGACGTCATCGATAAGTGGGGCAATATGGTCGCGGCCACGCCCAGCGGTGGCTGGCTATCGTCGTCACCGGTAATCCCAGAATTAGGATTTTGTCCATCAACCCGCGGGCAGATGTTTTGGATAGATGAAGGACATCCCGGCTGCATTGCGCCCGGCAAGCGTCCGCGCATTACCTTGTCGCCCTCCATTGCGCTTCGTGACGACGAACCCTATNTAGCNTTTGGCACACCTGGCGGCGACCAGCANGACCAATGGNCATTGCACATGTTTCTGCGTCACGTACACCACGACATGAACCTACAGGAGGCCATCGACGCGCCGAATTTTCAGTCCAACCACTGCCCTAGTTCTTTCTATCCTCGCGAGTGGGATCCGGCTGGGGTAAAAATTGANGGACGTTTTGATNACAANGTGCTTGANGCTCTTGAGGCGCGTGGCCATCGCNTGTACGTAGAGGGTGACTGGTCGTTAGGTCGAGTCTCAGCTTGTGCCCGCGACGGCGAACTACTGAAGGCCGCCGCTAACCCCCGCCTTATGCAAGGATACGCTGCGGGCCGTTAGGAAAATACTTTATGCCTCATCCTGAAATTTTCTTAGTTCGACATGGCGAGACGGTTTGGAACCGCTCGGGGCACTACCAAGGTCAACTGGACGCGCCGCTGACTGAAAAAGGTCAAAACCAAGCCCGCGCCATTGGTCGCATGGTGCGCCAGATCTTCGACGAGNGCGGCACGATGCCGTTCTACTGCTCTCCACTTGGTCGGTGCCGGCAAACGGCAGCACTAATTTGTGACGCGGGCAAAATCGATAGCACCCACATCATCAGCGACGCCCGTATCCAGGAATTGCATTGCGGCCATTGGCAAACCTGGACTCGTGCTGAGGTCCGCGAGCGCTGGCCCGAAGAGGTCGCTGCCTATAAGGCTGATATCTGGAATTATGAAATTCCGGGCGGCGGAGAAAACGGTCCGATGCTTCAAGCCCGCGCTGCGGATTGGATTAACGATGTTCCAGATGATCGCCCAATCCTTGCCATAAGCCACGGCATGATTGGACGTTTCATTCGCGGTCAATGCCGAAATCTTGGGCCAGATGAATTACTCTCTCTGCCCGTTCCGCAAGGTGTGATTTATCACCTTAAGGATGGCACCGAAACGCTTATAGAAGAAATCGCTTAGTCGTCACATCTTTTTCGGATCATGCCCTCCTGGGTCATAGACGCGACAAGGCGTCCGTCCCTGGTAAAGATATTGCCGAAATTGAGGCCACGTCCACCTTTAGCGCTGGGGGCCCATTGGTCAAACAGCAGCCATTCGTCGGCTCTGAAATCGCGGTGAAACCACATGGAATGATCTAGACTCGCTGTAACGACTTCGTCCGAATACCAAGTCTGGCCATGCGGCGCGAGTGCCGTTTCGGCGATCGTCATATCTGAGGCGTAAGCCAGCACGCAATCGTGTTGGGTGAAATCGGCGGGTAAAGTTTTTAGTGTCCTGGCCCAGTAGCGCCGCATCGGCTCACGTGGTTCGTGGGTGGGCGGCGAAGGCGCGTCAATAGGCCGAATTTCAATAGCGCGTTCAGACAGAAACCGTGGTCGATCGGCCTCCGGCAACAGATGTACCAAAGCCTCACGACGATCCTTCTCAGAGGGCAGATCATCNGGACCAGGCACGTCGGGCATGTCGGTCTGATGATCGAAGTGCTCCTCAGCCGTCATGAACGAAACAGCCATCTGATAGATGGGCCTCCCATGCTGTCTGGCCACAACATTCCGCGTCGAAAAACTGCGTCCGTCCCGCAAAAGATCGACATCGTAGATGATCGGCACGCTGGGGTCGCCGGGACGCATGAAATATGCATGCAGAGAATGCGGCCGGCGCCCGTCCACGGTGCGGCTGGCAGCCACCAGAGCCTGTCCAATAACATGGCCGCCAAAAAGCCGAGGCCGATCTGACTTGGGCCCGTGACCGCGGAACAGGTCAGCTTCTAATTTTTCCAAATCAAGAAGATTAAGGAGGGTTTGCAGTACGTCACTCATGGGCGAGGTGATTAAATCTCAAGATCAAACAAAGGAACGTGCTGTTGTGCACCGTATACGTCGGAGTCTGTTGGCCCACCGGANCGATATCGGCGTGGAAGAGTAATCTTGATTGCCAAAGCCTGTACGAAGGGTATGACANTGACCTCGTTNTGGGATANCCGGTAAAGTTCCGCCATGCGCTCCGGCGCAAGNACGCCAGCTGCGACCACCTGATCAAAAGTCGCCTTGTCTGGCAGGATAACATCTAAGGTTAGAAGCAACGGTCCCGCGTTCTTCGACCGAATGACGCTAGCTACATCCTTGAGCTTACGGCGGGTCACGACGTAATTTCCTGATAGGTAATTGGAAACGGTTCAAGNGGGTCATCAAGTTCAAGTGTATGCCAGATAGAAAAGTCAAAAACCTCNCCTACGGAAATGTCGGACGGCGAAAACGGAAAAGCCAGGTTNCCAGATATACAAAGCCTGCCATCGAAGTCCGTATGCAAGAGAGCGTATCGTGCCTTCGCCAAAACCGCACGGCTCGTGGCCTCGTCATCGGCAATCACTTCTCCAATGATGCATAGCTCTGTTGGTGCTGGCTTCAGTGCGGCAAATTCCCGATCACCCATAACGGCGCCAGCACCATATGTCCGAAAGGCGACCGTATATGCATCGTCGTCGATCTTTAGGCTGCGCGCCTGATCACGGGTCCGGGCCTTGCAGGCCGCCGCAAAATCGGCAAATCCCGCCGTCAGCACAGGGTCTCGCACACCAGCAATAAAAATAGATCGGAACCCGGCCCGCCGAACACCTTCCAGCTTCACCGTATACGCCTCAGTTGACTTGAAGCGACTGCCAGTGACATGAACGGTTCGCGGATCCACCTGCGTGAAGGTGCAGAGAGACGAATCTAGCACGCCCGACGGCTCCTTCAACTCGTGAGGCGATGGGTTCTCATAGAGGGTATGGGCAGCAACGCGGGTCTTCGTACAGATTTTATCAGGATGTCCGGGCTCCACCTCGAACCCATCTTCGCTTAGCGTGCCAATAATGCAGTCCTGGCCAGCGCGGGGCTCGATCACTTGAGCTCCGCACTCAATAATCTTTCCCAAATGCCAGGCCAGCGCCGCATCATGTCCGTGCATCAGCGGCAGCGCAGCATAGATGGCAGCGTCTGAGCACCGCCCAGCAATGATTACGTCCGCGCCCCCGTTTAAAGCGTTCTGAAGCGGCTCTACCCCCATCATTGCGACAATACGTGCCGCCCGATCGACTGTGTCTGTAGTCAATTCCTCTATCGGTCCAAGAGGCGCCGTACGTCCAGCCGTTACATGACGGTTGAGATAGGCACGGTCCGGCTCGGCCTTGATGATCGCCATCTTGAATGACAACCCGTAATGCCGCGCAAGATCTTCAACAAGACTGGCGGTCCATGCCAACTGCTCATCACTTCCCCCTCCCCCGGCCGAGCCAATTATCATGGGAACATCAAATTCCCGCGCGCCCCGCAACATTAAGCCCAGGTCACGCCGCGTTGCCGTCTCGGATACAAACGGCGTTGCCGTTCCCAAGTAGTAAGGCCCAGGATCCATAGAGCCTGCATCGCAGCCTATCATCCGAACGCCCATCTCAAGTCCACGCCGGAATCCCACCTCCGAAAAACCGTAGCCGATCATACCGGAGCACGCCATTAAGCGCATGAATTTCCCCTTTTAGCTTAGGTCTTTCAACAAAACACTGGCCGGAGTGGTAAGAGGTAGGATAGATAGTAACTTTTTAAATAATCTATCAACCAGCAATTTATACGTGTCCCTCTTCGCGAAGCATGGCAATCGAAGCGGTCACCGCATCTGCGGTGGCAGCGATATCTTCGTCGGTGTGCACCGACGATACGATCGCGCCCGGCTTCGAATTGAAATCAATTCCATTCACTAGCATAGCCAATCGGAACAGGTCCTTCGCCGCATGATTTGAGGCACGTTCCATGACTGACATGGGATGCGCAAAGGCATCGAAATTCTCGGGGTCAATATCCAATCTATCCGGATTGGTAAAAATATAAACGCTGGAGCCGTTGCCGTATGCAGCCCACGCCAGGTCCGACTTAGCAAACGCCTTATTGCAGGCGGCCATGAGCTTACGGCCCTGCTCATTAGCTTGTTCGGATACTTCCGTCTCTGCCACTCGGGCCAACATCTCAACACCCGTAGCGGCTGACATGGGATTAGCGTTAAAAGTCCCTTGGTGCGGAATTTTTTGAAACCCATGGAACTCAGCGGCCTCAAAATCCAACAGCTGCATGATATCGCGTCGACCGCAAACAGCCCCGCCGGGCAGACCGCCCGCAAGAATTTTCGCCAATGCTGTCAAGTCGGGCAGCAAACCGAGGGCCGCCTGCGCACCACCCGCGGAAACACGAAAGCCTGTGACAACCTCATCGAAGATAAGCACAATTCCCTGAGCCTTGGTCACCTCACGAAGCATCTTGACGAATTCACGGCAGAGCGGGATCTGTCCCGAACTTGCGCCAGTGGGCTCCAGGATCACGGCGGCGATATCGCCATCCATTTCAAGCGTCTCCTTGATGCCATCAGGGTCGGAGGGATCGGCAACAATGACGTTCTCAATGATGCCATCGATGATCCCGGGGATGTTGTCTGTGCCGGCATATTTGGAGCCAAAGGCCACATGATCCTGCCAGCCGTGAAAATGGTTCTTGAAACGCACCAGTTTGTTTTTGCCCGTAAACGCTCGCGCCAGACGAATAGCCATTAGGTTGGCCTCTGTGCCGCTGGACGTAAAGCGGATGCGTTCCGCAGACGGGATCAGGAGCTTCACCAATTGCCCCCATTTCAGTTCCAGATCGTGGCACGCAGCCGGGTGAGTGCCCTGGCTAACCTGGCTATTAACGGCGTTGATCATGCTCGGGTGCGCGTGCCCAAGCAACAGCGATCCATGCCCGCCAAAGTAATCGACGTATTCATTGCCGTCAGCGTCCCATTTCCGCGCGCCCTCGGCGCGTTCGATATAAATGGGATGAGGCTTCATGTGGCGGGAATCGTGAACAATACCGCTGGGGAACACGTCGCGGGCCTCTAGGTGACGCGCCTTCGAATGGCGAGTTTTATCATCGAAAGCGGCAACGATTTGGGAATTGGTGAAAGGGGTGGTATCCATGACGATCTCCTACTCGACTACAAACCTGCCTTGTCGAGGCGACTCTTGCAACCGCCTCTAGACCAAAGCAAGTCAATCCTACAAATCTCTCCAGTCCTATTGTCGTAGGCTATCAAATACTAAGCCAACTATTAATTGGCCTGGATGGATGGAAATTTGTGTTCGCCGGCCATCTTCATCTATCCGTGTCATAGATCGGGAATCTGTCCGTCATCGCCCCTACTTCGGAAGCAACTCGCGTTTCCAGTTGACTTTGGTTGGCAATTCTATTCTCAAGGCCGTGCAATATATCCGCAATCAGATTGCCGATTGTTTCAAACTCCTGCGCACCAAAACCCCTAGTTGTTCCCGCCGATACCCCAAACCGCAAACCGGATGTAATGCTCGGTGGCTTAATATCGCCCGGCACACCGTTCTTATTGCAGGTCAGTCCTGCGCGCTCCAGGCTGTTTGAGGCCACCACGCCGGTTAGCCTATTTGGCCGTAGGTCAACTAGAATCAACGGCGTGTCTGTACCGCCCGTGACCACTTCAACACCGCGATCAAGTAAGGTCGCCGCCAAAACGCGGGCATTATTCAAGACCGCATGAGCGTAGACCTCGAATTCAGGCCTAAGTGCTTCGCCCAGACAGACCGCCTTAGCCGCAACGGCATTAAGGATCACCGACCCTTGGACGCCGGGAAAGACGCCAGAATTTAGTTTGCGTTTCAGGCTCAAATCACTGGCTAGGATAAGCCCGCCCCGCACGCCACGAAGGTTTTTATAAGTCGTGGCCGTCGAAACATGCGCATGCGGTATAGGACTGGGGTGCGCACCGCCAGCAACCAATCCCGCAAAGTGTGCCATATCAGCCAGAAGAATTGCATCAACGCTGTCCGCTACAATTCGGAACGCCGAGAAGTCGATGCACCGTGGATACGCGGAACCACCGCAGATGATAAGTTTAGGCCGATGTTTCTCAGCCAAGGCTTGGACTTGATCCATGTCGATAAAGCCGTCGTCTTCGCGAACCCCATAGTGGGCGATGTTGAACCACTTTCCGGTCAGGTTTGCCGTCGAGCCGTGGCTCAAGTGCCCACCCTCTGACAAGGACATGGACAGCACAGTATCTCCTGGCTCCAAAAATGCTAAGAACACCGCCAAATTCGCTTGGCTTCCGGAATGGGGTTGTACGTTGGCATAGGCACATCCAAACAAGGCCTTTGCCCGATCAATGGCCATTTGTTCAATCACATCAGCATGTTCGGTGCCGCCGTAATAACGCTTGCCTGGATAGCCCTCCACAGTCTTGTTAACCATGGCTGTACCCAGCGCCTCTAAGGTGGCGCGGCTGACAATGTTTTCGGAAGCAATTAGTTCAACACCGCTGCGTTGGCGATCTTCCTCGGCGGCTAAAGCCGCGTGAATTTCGGGGTCAACATTAGCAAGACCGGCATCAAAATATCCTGGATGGCAGAATAAAGTCATAGTGCTCTCCGGTTCCGCACAACACCGCCAAAGCTCATATTTACTCAGTCTCGTGCCGCGATAGGCGCGAGACAAATCATATACCTGAAAGCATTTTTTTCCCCCTTAAAAAACACATCAAAACGACCAAACCGTTATTGGTTTTTTTGCTTTCATCAATTCATGAATTCCACTAGTTTTCGCCGCTTTTTGTATTCGTCTTGAAGGTAAAAACTGCATGGCTTTCAATATCGCGATCGGACCGCGCGAGCGCAAATCACCCTTCTACGACTGCACGGTTGAAGACGGCGTCACGCACTTCACCGTATACAATCACATGTATATGCCGGTCAGTTACGGCGATCCGGAGGCGGAGTATCGTCGTTTAATCCAAGGCGTCACTATGTGGGATGTCGCTGCGGAACGCCAAGTTGAGATAACCGGCCCTGACGCGGAACGACTGATCCGTTATCTTACGCCACGCGATTTGAAGGACCTACCCATTGGCCAGGGATACTACGTACCAATCTGCGATCATGATGGGAACCTGATCAATGATCCCCTCCTGTTGCGCATTGAAGAGCAGAGGTTCTGGCTATCTATCGCGGATACGGACGTTCTATTGTGGGTCCGCGGCGTCGCCTTCGAAGGCGGATTTGACGTGGAAGCCTGCGAGCCCGACGTCAGTCCTCTTGCCGTCCAGGGGCCACTATCACATGACGTAATGATCCCCTTATTCGGAGAATGGATCAACGAGCTCAAACACTTCTGTTTCCGCGAGACCGAGTTGGATGGAATTCCAGTTGTTCTGCAGCGCTCAGGCTGGTCAAAACAGGGAGGCTACGAACTTTATCTCCGCGACAGCGATCGTGGAAGTGAGCTCTGGAACAAAGTAAAGGCCGCGGGACAGCCCTTCGGTATCGGTCCCGGCGCGCCTAACTACATCGAACGGTTAGAGAGCAGCCTGCTCTCAATAGGCGCAGATACGCTATGGGACAGCGATCCCTATGAGGCAGGCCTCGACAAGATGCTCAATCTGGACCGAGAAGATGATTTCATCGGCAAAGCAGCACTTAGGGCGCTCGCGAGTTCAGGGTCGCGCCGCAAGCTCGTCGCTATCGTTTTTGAAGGTGATCCCATTGAGCCAAATGAACATCCTTGGCCTATTTTCATTGACAGAAACCGTGTCGGTTCCGTGCGCTCAGCCGGCTATTCCCCGCGCCGAAAATCCAATATTGGCTTTGCGCTGATTGATCGCGCTCACCAGGATGAAGGTACCATGCTTGATATTCGCAACGGACAACAATCCTTTCTCGGTGAGATTGTTAAATTTCCTATAGTGGAGCCAGGTACGCCTTTACCAGACGACGATTGGGATATTGAGCTCATTTAATATGACAAAAGAAAACGCCCCGCCTGACTGGCGCAAGGCGTTTCCTATCCAAATAAGATGATGAACTTTAGAACAACCCTTCGACCTCACCTTTCTTGTTGAGGTAGATGTTGTCAGCCGCTGGAATTCGGGGCAAACCTGGCATTGTCATGATTTCGCCCGTGACGACGACCACAAATTCCGCACCTGCCGACAAGCGAAGCTCGCGAATTGGCACGATATGGCCCGTCGGAGCACCTTTGGCATCCGGGTCCGTAGAGAAGCTGTATTGGGTCTTCGCCATGCAAACCGGGAATTTACCATAACCGCCAGCCTCCAAGTCAGCGAACTGCCGTGCCACAGTGGCATCAATGGAGATGTCCTTTGCGCCATAGATTTTCTGGGCAACCGTGCGGACTTTTTCTTCGAGCTTCATATTATCGGGATAGAGGGGTTTGAACTTAGCCTTGCCACTATCGGCCAGCTTTACGACGTGCTCAGCTAATTCCTTTGTGCCAGCACCGCCATTGGCCCAATGCGAACAAAGGATCGCTGTCGCGCCGAGCTTCTTGGCTTCCGCCTTGATCGCACTCAACTCTGCCTTGGTATCCGTAATGAAGGAGTTGATTGCGACCACAGCGGGCACCCCGAATTGCTTAAGGTTCTTAAGATGCCTAGCCATATTGGCGCAACCGGCTCGCACGGCCTTCACATTTTCCTTTCCAAGATCGTTTTTACCAACGCCGCCATGCATCTTCAGCGCACGCACCGTCGCTACCAGTACAACTGCCGCCGGCTTCAGGCCGGCCTTGCGGCACTTGATATCGAAAAATTTTTCAGCACCCAAGTCGGCGCCAAAACCGGCTTCAGTAACCACGTAGTCGGCTAACTTCAGCGCCGTTTTTGTCGCCATAACCGAGTTACAGCCGTGCGCAATGTTGGCAAACGGACCACCGTGTATGAACGCGGGATTACCCTCCAGCGTCTGAACCAAGTTTGGCATTAGCGCGTCCTTTAGAAGCACGCTCATGGGACCAGCACCTTTCAACTGCTTGGCAAGAATTGGTTTTCGCTCACGGGTAAAGCCAACCACGATATTACCTATTCGCTTGGTCAAATCGTCCAGAGACGTGGCCAGGCAGAAGATGGCCATGATTTCGGAGGCGACAACGATATCGAAGCCATCTTCCCGCGGAAAGCCATTAGCGACGCCTCCCAGGTTTGCCGCGATCTGGCGAAGCGCACGGTCGTTCATGTCCACAACGCGTTTAAAACCTATGCGGCGCTGGTCTATTTTTAATTTATTGCCCCAGTAGATGTGATTATCGATCAATGCCGCCAGCAAATTGTGTGCGATGCCGATGGCGTGGAAGTCACCGGTAAAGTGGAGGTTGATGTCTTCCATGGGGACCACTTGAGCATAGCCACCGCCAGCCGCGCCCCCTTTCATGCCAAAGCAAGGGCCGAGCGAGGGCTCACGAACGCAAATCGTGGCGCGCTTGCCAATATGGTTAAGGCCATCGCCGAGGCCCACAGTGGTAGTAGTCTTACCTTCGCCCGCTGGTGTCGGCGTGATCGCGGTGACTAATACCAGCTTGCCGTCGCGCTTACGTTTCAGTGAATCAATAAAGTCATAAGAAACTTTCGCCTTGTTCGGACCGTACTGCAAAAGGGCATCAGCAGGAATATCTAACTTCTTGCCGATTTCCGCGATGGGCTGCATGGTCGCTTCGCGGGCGATTTCGATATCTGATTTGGGCATTCTAAACTCCGATTTTATATGTATCCCCGTTGAGCAAGAAGCTAGAACCCCCGTAAGCCCAACGCAAATGTGAAATTTATAATCACTCGCATGGTGTCATGCGCCAGTAATTATGTTCCCAGTTTGGCGCCTTTTTCCAAACCAATCTCATCGGCAAATTCCTTCGCTGTCACCTTCTTACCGCCAGCATAACGGACGCGTTTGACGCAGATTGCGCCCCTGCCTGCAGTGACTAGAATGCCGTCATCGTCAATCGCCGAAACCTGCCCAACACGACCAAACGCGCCATCGTCGACTTTTTCGCTGTCAAAGATTTGCAAGATTTCGCCGTTAAATGTTGTCCACGCGCCAGGTTGCGGGTTGCAGCCACGGATCAGATTATATACCTCGCCTACAAACCGGCTCCAGTCGATCTCGGCAGCCTTCTTGTTGCACCAGCCCTCATAGGTTGCCTTGGAATCGTCCTGTTTGATCTTCGGCGGATTACCGGCGCGAACCAGGTCGATGGCCTCCAGCGTCGCCTCAATCCCCATCGGGAACGCCTTATCGAAGTAAATCGTACCTAAGGTATCGTCGGGCCCAATCTCGATTTCCTTCTGTAGGAGGATATCACCCTCATCCAATCCGTCATCCGGCCAGAAGTAGGTGATCCCCGTCTTTTTTGCGCCCCAGATAATTGGCCAATTGATGGAACTAGGGCCCCGGTGGACTGGCAACATGGACGGGTGATAGCAGATCGACCCGTACGTCGGGATTTTCCGCGCCTCTTCCGGCACGAAGATGATTACGTAGGCCATTACGCAGAGATCCGGTTTCAACGCCTTCATAGCGTCCAGCACGTCGGGACTCTCAAAGTTGTCGGGTTGCAACACAAGCAGCCCTTTTTCCTGGGCAAACTCCTTTATCGGATCGACGCGACCATCCTCATCGGGCGCGCAATACACGGCGACAACTTCGTCCTTGCCCTTTTCCAGGATGGCTTCCAAGGCAGATTTTCCAAAGGCCTGCTGGCCCATGACGATCAAGCGCATTTTCAATCTCCCCTCTATTTCGAGCCAGTGCCTTAAATGGCGCCCTCGTCGCGGGCAGCTGCGATATCATTATCGCTCAAGCCCACTACTTCTCTCAGAATTTCATCAGTATGCTCACCCAGCAGAGGCGAGCGCACTACTTCTGACGGAGAGTCCGATAACTTCACCGGATTACCCACGGTAAGGTATGTGCCACGTTCCGGATGCTCAACCTCAACAATGGTACCAGTCTCCCTTAGGCTTGGCTCCTCGGCGAGTTCCTTCATGGATAAAATCGGGCCCACCGGGATATTGAGCGGGTTACAGATTTCTAGGACCTCGAACTTCGTCTTAGTCATGGTCCAATCCTCAATGGCATTGAACACTTCGTTGAGGCGTGGCAGCCGAGCATCCGGGGTCGCGAAATCCGGATCCTCTTTCCATTCTTCCTTGCCAATAGTGTCGCAAATATTCTTCCATACGGCCGCCTGGGTAATGAAATAGGTATATGCGTCAGGATCAGTCTCCCATCCCTTGCACTTCAAGATACGGCCCGGTTGACCACCTCCGGAATCGTTCCCCGCGCGCGGTGTCGCCTCGCCAAATTCGACCCCTTCTCCGAACTGGGAGTATTCCTTTAACGGGCCGTTATCTAGACGTTGCTGATCACGAAGTTTTACTCGGCAAAGATTGAGAACGCCATCCTGCATCGCGCAACTCACCCGCTGACCTTTCCCCGAATGGGTCCGTTGATACAGCGCCGTGACGATGCCAAAGGCAAGGTGCAGACCCGTACCGCTATCACCGATCTGTGCACCCGTGACAGTGGGCACGCCGCCTAGCATGCCCGTCGTCGACGCCGCACCGCCAGCACATTGGGCCACATTCTCGTACACCTTACAATCTTCGTAAGGACCTGGACCAAAGCCTTTCACAGATGCATAGATCATCCGTGAATTAATCTCCTGGATACGTTCCCAGGAGAACCCCATGCGGTCCAGGGCGCCCGGTGCGAAATTCTCAACCATAACATCGCACTCCTCGATCAGACGGGTCAGGATCTCCTTGCCCCGGTCAGATTTCGAATTCAATGTCACGCTGCGCTTATTGTGGTTCAGCATGGTAAAATACAGACTATCCACGTCGGGGATGTCCTGCAACTGACCCCGAGTCGCATCGCCGACGCCGGGCCGCTCCACCTTGATCACGTCGGCTCCGAACCAGCCAAGCAACTGCGTACAGGTTGGCCCCGATTGAACGTGGGTGAAGTCCAGAATTTTAACCCCTTCGAGAGCTTTCATTGCTCGCTCCTAATGTTCGTCTGTTTGTGTATCTCGTCGCCGCTACTTTTGAGCAACAACACTTTGCGGATTGAGGTTCCCAATGCGACCTGACTCCGTGCCTGCCTGTTCATCGATAACCGCGTTCACGAGGGCGGGCCTACCGGCATTCATGGCTTCATTGACGGCCCGTTTCAATTCGTCCGGTGAGGTCGCGTTAAAGCCAAGGCCCCCAAAGGCCTCCATCATTTTGTCGTAGCGCGCATCCTTGACAAATACCGTGGTCGCCACGTCATCACCGCCTGAAGGATTAACGTCGGTGCCCCGGTAGATACCGCTGTTATTGAAAATGACGACACAGACCGGCAGTTTGTATCGGCAAATGGTTTCGATTTCCATCCCTGAGAAGCCAAAGGCACTGTCGCCTTCAATGCAAAGCACTGGATTCTCGGTCTCCACGGCCGCTGCGATGGCCTGACCCATGCCAATACCCATCACCCCCCAGGTGCCAACGTCCAAGCGCTTTCGGGGTTTGTGCATGTCGATGATAGAACGCGCAAAATCGAGCGTGTTGGCGCCTTCATTGACCAAGATTGCGTCTGGTCGGTCAGCGACGATGCCTCTCAATACACCCAGAGCACCGTGGTAATCCATGGGAACATTATTGTTCTGTAGTTTTGGCGCCATGCGCTCAACGTTTGTATCGCGCTTCGTCTTTACAGCATCGACCCACGACGCCGGCGGATGAGCCCAGTCGTCACCCATGCCGTCCAAGAGCGCATGCACACATGACTCAATGTCACCAACCAAGGGCGCGGCAATCTCGATATTCGAGTCCATTTCTTTTGGCTCGATGTCGATATGGATAAATTTCTTAGGCTCCGAACCCCATTGCTTACCCTTACCATGAGACAACAGCCAATTGAGGCGCGCACCAATCAACATGACCGTGTCCGACTCTTTCAACACCAACGACCGCGCAGCACCGGCGGATTGAGGATGGTCGTCCGGCAATAGGCCCTTCGCCATGCTCATAGGGAGATAAGGCATGCCGGATTTCTCAACCAGCGCCTTGATGGCGTCGTCGGCTTGGGCATAAGCGGCCCCCTTGCCAAGGATGATCAAAGGCCGCTCGGCATTTCTCAACACGTTGAGAGCACGGGTCACAGCATTGGGCGCGGGCAGTTGCGCCGGCGCAGGGTCGATGACCTTTACCAGCGATTTCTCGCCGGCTGCGACATCCATGGTCTGACCCAACAGCGCGCCCGGAATATCAAGATATACGCCGCCTGGCCGGCCTGAAAGAGCAGCCCGGATAGCGCGGGCGACACCGATGCCGATATCCTCGGCGTGGTTGATGCGGAAGGCGGCCTTGCACAATGGCTTGGCAATGGCCAGTTGATCCATCTCTTCGTAATCTCCTTGCATAAGGTCGATGATCTCACGCTCCGACGAACCCGACATCAGGATCATTGGGTAGCAATTGGTTGTCGCGTGCGCCAGAGCGGTCAAGCCATTCAAGAAACCCGGCGCCGATACCGTCAAGCAAACGCCCGGCTTCTTTGTGAGGTAACCAGCGATGGCAGCAGCATAACCCGCATGCTGTTCATGTCTGAACGACAGGACTCTCATGCCCTCGGACTGCATCATCCGACCGAGGTCGGTAACCGGGATTCCGGGAACCATGTAGACGTTTTCGACCTCATTCAACTTCAAAGCATCGATGAGCAAGTGAAAACCGTCGGTTAGCGGACCTGCTTCCTCGTGGGGTTCGGTCTCTGGTGCGATATCAGGCATGTCATTCTCCATGGCCAGTGGCTCAGCCGAGCCTCAATCCAAATAGTTCACGTGTTGTTCAATGTGCTTGCCCAGATTCAACGTGTGCTCCCGGGTCAGGTGTTCAGCCAATTCTGTGTCACGCCTCTCAAGGGCTTCAATGATGTGCATGTGATCAATGATGGAGCGGTTCGCGCGATCTTGGTCGCCAATAGTTCGGGCCCGGATCGATCGCATATGAGTAAATAGGCTTTCCGACATTTCCGCTAACAGAGCACATCGACTCAGCTCGATAATCTTTTGGTGAAAGTGAATGTTTTTGTCTGAATATTCGTCGATATGTGCGTCCACCTTATTTCCGTCCACGTGGGTGAAGATATCACGCAGCGACGATATCTCTTCGTCCGTCGCCTTCCGTGTAATTAAACGTGCGGCCATGCTTTCCAGAGCCGCCCAGACGGTGATCATTTCCATCACCTCAGCTTTAGTCTTTTTGACGATGAAGACACCGCGACGAGGTACGATCTCGACCAGGCCTTCTTGTTCCAAGCGCGCCAACGCCTCGCGGACCGGCGTTCGGGAGATATTGAGTTGTTCAGATAGGCGGCGTTCGTCTAGGCGCAGTTCAGCATTTTTGGCGTAAATGTCGACCTGGGTTATTGCGTGCTTCAGAGAACCGTAAATCCGTTCTTTTAGAGAAAAATTGGTTTCAATCGGTTCGACCGGCAGATCCCGCGCCTCGGTCCGTCGTCTTGCCGTCGCGTTCAAACCGCTCATGCTGCCCCCTCTTCAGACGCCGACTTGCGATCCTTGATGAGCTTAAACAGCGGCAAAACCAATAAAATTATCGCGATCAACATAATTGTGCCAGAAATCGGGCGTGTGAAGAAAATGGAAATATCTCCATGGGATCCAATTAGGGATTGCCGCACTGAGCGTTCTGCCAAGGGCCCAAGCACTATGGCCAGCACTGCTGGCGCCAATGGATAGTCCAGCTTCCGCATCAGGTAGCCAATCACGCCAAACACAAACATCAGCCAGACGTCATGCATGTCGAGGGTTGGAACATAGCCGCCAACTACGCAGAGCCCAAAGATCACCGGCGCCAAGATCGTAAACGGCATCTTGAGCACCGCGACGAAGGCCGGGATGAAGGCGATATTGATGATCAATGAGAAGAAGTTGGCTGCATATAGGCTGGCAATCAGACCCCAGACAAATTCCTTATGCTCCGTGAAAAGGAGCGGTCCCGGCTCCAGGCCCCAGATGACCATGCCACCCAGCAGTATCGCCGTCGTAGGCGAACCAGGGATGCCAAGCGTCAGCATGGGCAGCATCGAACCGGTCGACGCCGCATTGTTCGCAGCCTCCGGCGCGACAACGCCGTCAATGTTACCCTTGCCATAAGACTCTGGTTCCTTGGTGATCGTCTTCGCCACACCGTAGGCCATGAGTGAACCAGGCGTCGCACCGGCGGCGGGAAGAATCCCCACGAAGTAGCCCAGGAATGAGCCCATGATCATGGTTTTCCAACTACCCAGGAGTTCTTTCAACGTGGCGAAGACCCTTTTGACGCTCACCGTCGCCTTACTCATTGAGACGTCGCCGCGCGAGCTCTCGACGGTCCATAGCATCTCGCCGATACCATAGATGCCGATAGCCAAGACCAAAAAGTTGATGCCATGCATGAAGCCCGATAGATCCATGAAGATGAGGCGTGGCTCACCACTGACGACGTCAAGACCGACGGCGCTCAATACCAGGCCAATGAAGATGGAGAAAAACGTCTTTGGAATGTCGTCACCACCAAGACCGATAAAAGTCGCGAAAGCCAGCATCATCAAGGCAAATTCCTCGGGCGGCCCAAAGGCGAGAGCCACTTCTGCCAAGGGTGGCGCAAAGGCGGTAAATAGAATCACCGAAATGGTGCCGCCGAAGAAAGATGCCGTGGCGGCCGCCACCAGGGCCTTGTCGGCCTTCCCTTGCATCGCCAGCGGTCGGCCGTCGAAGGTTGTTGCGACGGCAGTCGAGGCACCAGGAATTCCGAGCATGATTGAAGAGATAGCACCGCCGTACATGGCGCCGTAATAGATCGCCCCCAGAAATATGATCGCTGATGTCGGTGGCACAAGGAAAGTCATGGGCAGCAGAATGGCGACGCCATTTACCGAACCCAGTCCCGGCATAGCACCGATGAACAGCCCCACCGCCGCACCAAAAATGACCAATCCCAGGTTAAGTGGCTCAAACGAGATAAGAAAACCGTCGGCAAGAAGACCGAGAACTTCCATGTGCGACCCCTAAAATACCCTATCCACCAACGGTCGTGGACCTGGCGGCGCGATATTCGCGTTCAGATATAATGTATGTCAAAATCATAACACTACGCCCTGCCTTCATCATTCAAACGACCATAGGGCTTCAGTAAATCAAATCGTACAAGGGATAGAACAAGGGCTCGGTGAACCCTTTTGGCAGTGTCTTCCTCAAGGCGCCCTCAAAGAAGAAAAACATCACGACTGGTGTAACCACAACGAATATGCTGATAAGTCGCCATGAATGCTGACCAAGGAAACGCATGTAAAAGGCCATAAAGATCGGCAAAGAAAAATACACGCCGATCAAATGAATACCCCCGATCATAATACCGAGCGATCCGGCAATAACGACGAACAACCGGAACGCATCTGGATCCATGAAAGGCGCCTCTGACTGGCTTGGCGGGCTTATCCGTTTGGCCCAGCGATAAATGATAGCGATGCAACACACCAGCATTCCCGCGCCAAGCCAGAAGGAGAACGCGCCGCCACCCGGTCCCTCCTCGGGGATCCAACCAACAGGCAATTCCATCGACTTCCACATGATGTAGACGGAAAAGGCCGCCATCACCAAAGCCATAATTAGTTCAGCCTTGCGCACGATGACGGCCTCTCCGTTTAATAATACCAGTGGAGTTGATAGTACGTCTTTCGGTTACTTGCCGAGCAGCTTCGCGTGCTTAGTGCGTTCCGAAACGAAATAGTCTTGCAATTTCTGGCCAGTCAGCCAACCCGGGATCAGGCCTTTTTTATTAAGATAGCCTTGCCATTCCGCCGATTTATAAACCCTTTCGAACAGGTCAACGTAGAAATCCACCGCATCAGCAGGCATCTTTGGCGGCGCAACTATGGAACGCTGCATGTAGTAGACCATATCGCTGCCGTGACCGAGTTCTTCGAAGGTTGGGATCTTGCCCCACTTGCCTTTCAGCATACCTGGTGGGGTGAAGCTAGCAAGCGGCTTGGATTTTCCTGCGTCCCAGAATCCAACTTGTTCGGCCGGATTGTTAACCGTGGAATTAATGTGCTTGCCAATTAGTTCTTTGGCAACTTTCCCGCCACCCTTGTAAGGAACGTAGGTTACTTCGAAGCCAAACTTCTTCTGCAGCATGCCTGTGACGAGAGAATCTTCAGCACCCTTGCCGGTTCCGCCCATCTTCCAGCCCTTCTTGCCGGCCTTCTTCACAGCAGCCACGTATTCATTGACGGAGTTGATGCCGCTGTCGACATGGACCCACAGTTGGAACGTATCTTCAGCTAAACGCGCAATGGGCGTGAACTTAGAGATATCGATACCGAGCTTTGGCTGACGCAACGGCGTTGTGTAGTAACTATTAAGCGTCGCCAAAATGACGTGCGGATCTCCGGATTTCGACTTAAGATACTGCAGTGCTTCCGCGCCGGAGCCACCGCCTTTGTTGATAGGCATCAACGGTCTGGGTGACATCTTGTTCTTTTCGATGATGCTTTGGATGAAACGCGCCAAACGATCAGCGCCCCCGCCTTTACCCGCCATAATTACGAATTCGACCGGCTTCTTCGGGGTCCAGCCGTCGGCCGCCATAGCGTGATTTGATGCCATCGACGTACCGAGAGCCAGGCCAACAGCCAAGCTTCCACTCAATACAGACTTAGATAGTTTGTTCATTAGTACCTCCCAAATTTGGCCACCGTCGCCACCCGGTTTTTTTTCGGGGTCTTTCGGTAGCCGTTAATATAAATCTTCAATTCCGGAAAACGATCCGGAACCCAAAATAATATCTGGTATGTGGTATACCATGGGACATTGGCGGAATGATCTATCGCGTTCAACCTTTTTGTAGCTAGCGACATGAATATTATGAATCAATTTATAAAGAAAACGGCCGCCGGTTTCCCGGCGGCCGGCGAACCCCAATACAGAAACAGCCTCAGGAGCCAGCTTTCTTGTTTACCAACATCTCCTTCATACTGCGGCGTAAGCGTTCGGCCTTGAAGCCTGGAACTTTGAAGGCCCAACCGTCAGTCCGGTCAGTTACCCGCTTGGCAACCTCTGCAGCGCTGTCCTGGCCTTTTTTCTCAGGCATCGGAGCATCCGGCTTCGCGACAAGTTCTACCTTTACCCAATCATCCTCCCCGACCTTCACGGCAGAAATTACAGCAATCAAACCACTGCGGGAAGAGTAGGTCCCAGACACTGTACTATTGTCGGCAAAGTCAACCTTGCCGACCTTTCTTGCATCCAGCATTTCCAAGTTTTCAACAACGTTAGCGATGTTGTCAGGATCGGAGTCATACCGGAGCTTCTTATCCTTCGGAATGTCGTGGAGAGTGAAATTGCGAGTACTTGGATTTTCCTTAGAAATTCGCACGACTTCACCATCAGGATGACGGATTTCCGCCCTCAAAACGTCTTCTTCGCGAATATTGAGTATCTCATTGCGGAGCCATGTCTTCAGTTCCACCTCCACGTCAATCTCGCCGCTAACCAACCAAGTCTGTGGCTCAGTTGGTTTCCTGACATAAGCGCCCTCTGCAATGGTACCCGGAAGGTCATAGCGCTTCTTTCCGACAATCAGGTCCGCCAAGACTGCGCCACCATCGTCGAACAGACGAATTCGGCGAGCTTGAGAATCAGCCCGTTTTAAATCCTCTAGGTGAAGTCGCTCATAACGTTTCTCATTGGACGTTTTTTTCTCGAGGTACGTAAGCTGAGCCAATTGAAGGATACTTTTCTGCGTTTGGGAAACACTAGCCGAGTAGCCATCGCTGGCAGGAACCTTCCAATTTCCACCTTTACTCCGGATTACCACAATTTCCCGGTCTTTGTCGTTGACAATGACCTTGGTCACGCTGTCGACCTTATCGAAAAGCCCAGGGAACAAAAAGCCATCGCCAGCGCTCGTCGCGTACCCTCGGTTCAAATTTACGGATACAAAAGCAGCAATAACACTAAGTAATGTCACTACCCCTAGAATTGAAATGGATTTGGGTGTCATGATTTCTGTCCTCCCGTTTAACCGGTCTCCAGAACGCCGTCACGTCGACGCAAACGCCGGCCTAAAGCGAACACAAGCGTGCCCAATCCCAACAACAAGGGGATAGCGGCAATGTTTAGAAATTTCAGCCATCCGTCCAGGTTTTCAATGTCCTTTCGAAGGTCATACTGTACCCCCCGCAGCTCCTTCCTTATGGAAATCATCTCACGTCGGAAAGCCTCAATCGCCTTTTTTTCTTCTGACTTTAATATAACACCACCGTCTTTAGCCCCAGTTTGCACTTCACGACGTATCAGGCGATTGATCTTACCGCGTACCTCTTCCAGCTTCTTCTGAAGCTCTTGTTCCTTTTTCCGGTATTGACGTTCGGCATCCTGGCGAATCTTCCGGACCAGATGGAATGGCCGGTTGGATATAGAACGCCCCCGCAGTTCGGCAAGACTAGCCCCGCCCGTGAGGTGCTCAAGAGAATTAACCACAAAGTCAGCATTGTTAGCGAACGGCACCAATAGTGGCGTGCCCATCATGTCCTGGCGCTCCGCCCATAGAGTCTCGTGAAGCATGTCCACATCGGCAACCACTATCGCATGAATTTCGCCCTGAGATTCTGACCGATGGTTCTTTTTTGCCTTCTCATAGGCTTCTTGATTTTTCTTAGTCTCCTCGTCATTGGAACCCTCAACAGGCAGCGGTGGTCCATCTGGAAACGCGCTCTTGACCTTGCCGGAAATGCTTGCCGCAATTGTAAATGGTTGGCCGGAAGGTTTAAATTCCCGAAACAAGCCAACCACATCTGGACGGAGACGAACTTTGGTCGCGTCAATCTCCATAGATCGCATGCCCGTGCGCATGAGTGGCGTTACAGTGGTCCCAGCACCTTCGAGCGAATCCAAGATGCCGGCAGAGGCCACATTAACTACCTGCAAATCACCCATGACCGCATTCTGCCGATCGAAGTTTCCAGGTCGTAAGGCCAGCCAAGCAACATAGTCGGCCACTGCTAAACGGTCACCCTGACGAACGTTGACGCGGCGGGCCGTGCCCAGATCTCCAGCTACCTTGTCTTTGCGAAGTTGCACGCCCCACGTGTTGAAGATCTTCTCGAAATCGGAATGCTCGTTCGGTCGCATACCACCACCGGGACCGTCTACCTCTGCGTTTGGGTCGACGAAAACCATGACCCGACCACCCTTCATAACGAACTGATCGATGGCATAGAGGGTTGATTGAGGAAAGCGTTTTGGGTGGATTACCATCAAGGTTCCCACCCCTTCGAATACTTCTTTTGTGTCTACGGGAACCGGCTGGATAGCGAAAAACTCGTTAATCTGGTCGATTACCGACCACCGGGGCCGTTGTCCCTGATTCGGGATATATCCGCCATTGACTAACAACGTACTCATTACACCAACAGTTTGCTTCTCCGGCGTTGCCAGCGCTTTGACCATCTTTGTCATGTCATATTCAAGAAAGGTCTCTCGCTCAGGTGTAAGAAAAGGAATGACCTCCTTGTCATCTGTTGAATTGGTCCCAGCAAGACCAAAGTACCCCAAATCCCCCTGCTGGTTAATCGGCAAGCCAGACAGGCCAAAGGCCACAGCACTGTCCTCGTCATCTGAAAAAGGTTCCGGGTTGAAAACCTGCAGGCGTAACTTTCCATTGGCGAGTTTTACGTATTGCTCGAGAAGTTCGCGTACCCGTTCAAAATAGGTCAGATGAGTGGGGCTTTGCTCGCCCATGACCTTGGAAAAATATAGCCGCATAGTGATCGGCTCGTCGATATCATTAAGAACTCTTGCCGTTTCGTTGGACAATGTGAACAAGCTACCCTCGGTCAGATCAAGTTGAAGCGCCCGGAGGGAGTTATTGGACACAATATTGACCGAGATAAAGAGCACTGCAGCCAACACAAGGCCCACAATCGTAAGTTTTCCGCGGTCGGAAGCGTTCATGTTTAAGCACCCTTCTTTCTGTCGACGGCGATGATGTTTGCGAACATGAAAACGCCAATGAGCGATGCAAAGAAAACCAGGTCGCGCACATCAATGACTCCCTTAGTGATCGCCTTGAAGTGGGTAAGGAAACTCATGGATGCCACCGTATCGACCAAAACATCCGGCGCCCAAAGGCGGAAAAAATTCAAAACCAGTTCTAGACCACTCATGGTGAATAGGAAACAAACTGCGGCGGCTAGAATGAAGGCCACGACTTGATTCTTAGTCAGGGCCGAAATACACGAACCGATAGCCAAGAACGCACCCGCCATGACAAAACTGCCAACGTAACTAGCCGTAATGACACCGTTATCGGGGTCACCCAGCACGTTGACTGTTAACCACATGGGAAATGTTAAGCCCAGTGCAATACCGGCGAAGGCCCAGGCCGCTAGATACTTCCCCATTACCGCTTGCGTGGTCGACACGGGCAACGTCATCAGCAATTCGATTGTACCCGTCTTGCGCTCTTCAGCCCACAACCGCATGGAAATGGCTGGGATCAGTAGAAGATAAAGCCATGTATGATAGAAAAAGAACGACCTGAGACTTGCTTGGCCGCTATCGAAAAAGCCGCCTACATAAAACGCGAGCGCGCCAGAAAAGGCCAAAAAAATAACTATGAAGACATAAGCCACTGGTGTCGCGAAATAACTTTTTAATTCGCGAGCAGCTATAACGCGGATGTTACGCATGGGCCGTCCCCTTGGTGTCGCTATTTGTCGTAATCTCTCGGAACATGTCATCCAAGGTACCGCGCTCCACATAGATCTGCTGAATGTCAATATCAGCGGCCTTTAAAGCATCACCAAGAGGAGTAACCAAAACCGAGCCGTTTTTTGGTTGCACGCGAAGGCGCGCGCCGCCGTCAGACGCTTCCAAGATTTCTACGCTTTGAACCCCCGTCAAGGCTTTGGCTATCCGGGCGGCAGACTGAGCGTCCTTAGATGCCACCGAAACCGCCACAGCGTTGTGGTTTGGAGCGCGAGCGACCAAGTCCTCCGGCGTGCCATCTGCCAGCAACTGGCCGCGCGAGATAATCACGGCGCGCGAACAGACCGCCTCCACTTCTTCGAGAATGTGCGTAGAGACAATAATAGCTTTACCAGCCGCCATTTCGCTGATCAAACCACGCACATGGTATTTCTGGTTCGGGTCCAAACCATCTGTTGGTTCGTCCAGGATAAGCACGTCCGGGTCATGCAGAATAGCCTGGGCCAATCCAACACGCCGCTTGAAACCCTTTGACAAGGTTTCGATGGGTTGGCTCATGACCTCACCCAAGATGACTTTTTCAACAACCTCGTCAATGCGCTTGTCCCGTTCGACCCCGTCGAACCCTCGGATTTCGGCGATGAACTTCAGAAAGCCGTGCGGCGTCATGTCGCCGTAGGTCGGCGCACCTTCGGGCAGGTAGCCAATGCGCTTTTTTACTTCGACCGGTTGTTTAACCACATCGTGGTCGCACACGATTGCCGACCCGTCTGACGGCTCTAGGAAGCCGGCAACCATCTTCATGGTGGTCGATTTGCCCGCACCATTTGGCCCTAAGAAACCCAGCACTTCGCCACGCCCAACGGACAGGTTAATGCGATCCACCGCTACCAGATCACCAAACCACTTGCTTAAATTGTTTAACGCGATCATTTCCGACATGAACCCACCCAGTTTAGTTCTTCAATGAATGCTTCAGAGTTTGCGGAACACCCATTTTTTGAGCGCTCATGCAAATACCTTTCTTGCACGGGGTGTCAAGAGAGTTGTTGTAACACCCAAGACTTAAAGCATAAGGAACAATGAAGTTTTTGCTCTCACTCACACAATTAGACTTGAACATCAGTATTTCTCTGCATCTACGATCGAAACACAAATATAAGAAATGACCAGGAATAACTAATAGGTATTTATCCTCTTAAAAAAAGATATCAAGATTCTGCGTAAAAGTTCTTATCGGTCACTTTACGCGCCAATATCTCACGCACATGTAGCGATGCGGCCAGGTCGCTGGGCGTTGCGGTTCTGACCCGCTATGATTAAGTGAGTGACAGTTTTGATCTACGCCAATACCTAGGCGGTTATTTAGCGGTATGATATCCGCAGATCAAAGCCTCACCGCGATGGCGAAAATGGAATGAATGGAAACATGGATTACGAGTCTTTCTTCAAGCGATCGGTCGACACCATCAAGAACGAGGGCCGCTACAGGGTTTTCGCCAACCTGGAACGCCAAGCGGGGAAATACCCGTACGCCATTAACCGCCGCGCGGACGCTACCGAAAACGTGGTCGTCTGGTGTTCGAACGACTATTTAGGACAGAGTCAAAATCCAGTCGTTCGCGAGGCCCTGGTCGAGGCAGCCCAGCAATTCGGATGTGGGTCGGGGGGAACGCGGAACATTTCGGGCACCACGCACCTGCACGTCATCCTAGAAGAGGAACTGGCGCAGCTCCACAATAAGGAAGCCGCACTCTTGTTCACTTCGGGCTATGTCGCCAATGATGCGGCCATTTCAACCATCGCCAGATTGATCCCCAACTGCGTCATCCTGTCGGACGAATGGAACCATGCGTCGATGATCGCCGGGATACGCAATTCGGGATGTGAGAAACACATTTATCGCCATTGCGATATGACCCACCTGGAGGAATTACTCCAGGAGATAGACTCGGATCGATCGAAACTAATTGTTTTCGAGTCAGTCTATTCCATGGACGGCGATATCTCGCCGATCAGTGAAATTTGCGACTTGGCCGATAAGTACAACGCAATGACTTATATCGATGAGGTGCACGCTGTCGGCCTTTACGGCGAGACGGGTGGCGGCATATCCGAACGGGACGGGCTGGCGGACCGCCTGACCGTCATTGAAGGGACCCTGGCAAAGGGGTTCGGCATGGTCGGCGGCTATATTGCAGCATCGAACGCGTTGGTTGACGCCATCCGGTCCAACGCGCCGGGGTTCATATTCACGACGACGTTACCGCCGCCGGTGATCGGTGGCGCAATCGCCTCCGTGCGCTATGTGCGCGAACACAGCGAACTGCGCATCAAACACCAAGAACGCGCCGCCACCCTTAAAAAGATGGTCGGGGATGCGGGCCTACCCTTGATGGACTCCGCCACCCATATCGTGCCGGTGATGGTTGGCGATCCGGTACTGTGCAAACGCGCCACAGATATGCTACTGGTAGACTACAATGTATATATCCAGCCCATCAATTATCCAACCGTGCCTAAGGGCACCGAGCGCTTGCGGATCACGCCAACGCCATTTCATTCGGATGAATTGATGGAAGACCTCGTCCGCGCCCTGGTCGAAGTCTGGCAGCGCCTGGAATTAAAACAGGCTGCGTGATCCAGACCTTGTACACCGTATCAAACCTGCCCACTTATTTGGCATCGCGATAAACCGGTCAACGTTAAGAGACTCTCCACCCCATGAACCTGCGCACCTTGGTTTTAGCCGCAGTGGCAACAGGAACCATGCTCCCCGGCGGCGCGGATGCTGTGGATGTCAAAAAGGGAAAGAATGTATTCCGCAAGTGTGTTGCCTGCCATTCGATAAAAAAAGGCGCACGTCACAAGATCGGTCCCAATCTGTTTGGCATTGTCGACAGCCCGTCCGGTAACGCCTTCGGCTACACGTATTCCAAAGCCATGAAGACGGCGAACCTGACTTGGGATGAGGCGACCCTTGAGAGGTTTATCAAGAATCCTAAGAAACTGATTAAAAAGACTAAGATGTCCTTTGCGGGCATTCGAAATTATGAGCAACGTGCTAACCTAATTGCGTATCTTAAGACCCTTGCGGACTAACTGCTTGTGCGTTCAGCCAGGGTCAGGCCAGTTGTGGCGCCAAAGCCCAAATCATCCCGCCGATCATCGAAAAAACATCATGCAGCCATGCGTCACGGCAACGAAGTGCCCGGCCAGTGCAAACATTCGGTCCGTCAACGGATACTAGCTCCCAGGGACCACTGGCCCAGACCGCTAAAAACAGTGACCGCCACCAATCCAGTCCGCCCTTACCGCACCTAAAGAGCATCAGCATCAGCAACAACAACAGGCCGGAGACCGCAGCGCGGCGATATTATATGGGTTCAAGTAATGACTGTAATATGGGCACGACGCCACAAGTCACGCCCCCAGAAGGCGGCGATCAGGGTGCTCAGCATTTGCCATCGAGAGAACATTGCCGAATTATACCGACCCTAACACCTGCGTCTCCTGTCATAGTCGTGAACGACACGTTAGCGTGGCGATACCGCTCCCTGCCGTTGCTGCTCCAGGCGCGCGATCTGGCGACGGTGCACTTCGTCCGGACCGTCGGCAAACCGGAGCGCTCGCATTCGCGACCACATATAGGATAGCGGGAACTCCTGGCTCATAGCGCCGCCTCCGTGCACCTGCATGGCCCGGTCGATGACCTCCAACGCCATGTTTGGCGCGGCCACTTTGATCATGGCGATCTCCTGCCGGGCATCCTTATTACCTACCTTGTCCATGCGATCGGCAGCCTTTAGCGTCAAAAGCCGGCACATATCAATCTCGATCCGGGATTGGGCGATGCGCTCCTGGGTGACACCGCGCGCGCCCACAGCCTTGCCCCAAGTAACCCGCTCGGCGCCGCGATGGCACATCATCTCGAGTGCCCGTTCGGCGACGCCGATGATCCGCATGCAGTGATGGATACGCCCGGGCCCCAGACGACCCTGCGCAATCTCGAAACCACGCCCCTCGCCCAATAACATGTTCGACGCCGGCACGCGCACGTTGTCGAAAATAACCTCACCATGGCCGTGCGGCGCATCGTCGAAGCCCATAACGTTGAGCATGCGTGTCACCGAGATGCCCGGCGTGTCGCGCGGCACTAGGATCATAGATTGCTGATTATAGGTCGGCGCATCTGGATCGGTCTTGCCCATCACTATCAGGATTTTACAGTGCGGATCGCCAATACCAGACGTCCACCACTTATGGCCGTTGATCACGTATTCGTCGCCATCGCGGACAATAGAAGTCTCGATATTGGTGGCGTCGGATGAGGCAACCTTCGGTTCAGTCATGGCAAAGGCAGAACGGATTTCCCCGTCTAGAAGTGGCATCAGCCACTGTTCTTTTTGCTCCGGCGTACCGTAACGTTCAATCGTTTCCATATTACCCGTATCCGGAGCGGAACAGTTGAATACCTCAGGCGCCCAATGGATACGGCCCATGACCTCGCAAAGGGGGGCGTACTCCAGGTTGGTGAGCCCGGCGCCCAAATCGCTCGCGGGAAGAAACAGGTTCCACAGACCCTCGGCTTTTGCCTTTACCTTCAAATCCTCCATTATCGGTGGCGTCTGCCAGCGGGTCTCACCTGAGTCCAACTGTTCATAGTAAACCATCTCATTGGGCTCAACGTGTTCCGCCATGAAGGCGCGAACGCGGTCGAGAAGCTCTTGGGTTTTTTCCGAATGGTCAAAATTCATGTCTGTCTGCTCCGTTCAGTCCAGACGTTCGAAAAGTTTCATCCAGGTCCGCGCGCGCGGCTCCAGCGATGAGATGTAGATATGTTCGTCCAATTGGTGTGCGCCGTAACCGTCAGCTCCCAAGCCATCCAAGGTGGGGACGCCCTCGGCTGCGGTCAGATTGCCGTCTGATCCGCCGCCTGTTCGGCTTGTATACTGAAGGTCCAACCCGTGTTCCAAACTGAAACCGCGGGCTTTCTGGAAAAGATCGAGGATGGCGTCGGTGATGTTCATGGGCGGGCGCATGATCGATCCCGTGACCGTGAGTCGTAGATCCGGATCATAGGGCTCAAGGCCAAGGATACGTTCCTCAAATTTCTGTCCGTCCTCCATGCGCTCGAAACGGTTGTCGACCTCCAGCAGGCAGTGCTGGGGGACTACGTTGACCCCAGTGCCGCCGGAAATGAGGCCCGCGTTGAAGGTGATGCCGCGGTCATAGTCGGTCCAGGATTCGATCTCACAAATGTGCTTCGCGATCTCCTTGATTGCGCTACGCCCATATTCGTGCTTGGAGCCGGAGTGCGCCGGCCGGCCCTCGGCGGCGATCTTGTAGCGTGCGCTTCCTTTGCGCTCGATAACAACTTTGCCGCCGTCGCGGGCCGGTTCCGTCACCAAGACGTACTTGGCCTTTCGCGCCTCCTCGGCGATATATTTACGCGAGTAAGGGCTGCCGCGCTCCTCTTCAGGGATGTACATGAAGGTGACGGGAAGGATGGGTTCTCCCCCTTCCTCCAACAGCCGCTTGTAGGCGTAATATGCGATGTAGGCGCCAGCCTTCATGTCGTAAGTGCCGGGACCGAAAAGATTGTCGCCCTCGATGCGGATAGGGTTACCGCTATCCTTGGTGCCGATGGGATGCACCGTGTCGATATGCGAGACGACCAAGATGCCCTTATTGGCCCGAGCCGAGCCCGGCGCGCGGCCTCGGATCAGATCGCCCCAACCATCCTCGCCAGGCGTGCGTTCTATTTCAAGTCCGACGACTGCGAATTCGGACTCCACGTGATCGACCATCCGGTTGACAGCGTCGGCATCTAAGGATGGGCTTTCAATGCTGATCCAGTCCATAACACCCTGCACTAAGTCTTCAGTGCTCAAATCTGCGCTTGCAGCGATGTCAATCACATTGATGTCCCCAATCGACCGTTGCATCAGGAAACAGTTTAGGGGGGCCGGCCAGGAGCGGCAAACGGAGGGTGTTTCAAACGAGGATCGATAAGGGAAGTATAGACTGCACGTCCCTCACCAGGATCAAACTCACCTAAGGCCCCCTCTGAAAAGCTACCGCAGTTTAGATTGAACCGTTGATCTCCACCAAATTCATCGATGGGTCGTAGACGTACAACTGCCTCAAACCTGCCATGGCATAACACCCCGCGTCGCTAAAAAGAAGACCTGCGTCTTCTACGCGCTTCGCAACGGCGCCAAGGTCGACGACTTGAATGGCAAAGTGCCCACCGATCGTTGGGTTGTGGTCAAGATTGTTACGTTTGGCAAAATCCGGTTGCGGACGGACCACATGAAGGCCCCGGTTGTCGTCATTGCCAAACAACGCCAACGCCTCCTTATTGTCCGTGATGTCGGAAATCGGGCAATCTAGCGGGGCTTGCCATTCCCCTGCTGTCAGACCAATCAGGCTGGCATAGAAATCGGACGCCGTGGCAACACCGTGAGCCTCGATATTGATGTGATGCAGATGCCAGCCTTCCCGTTCGATCCGCTTAGCGTGGGCCTCGCCGTCAGCCGGCCTCGGGCCTCCAACTGGATCAACGATCTCATTGATCTCGACCAGATTGTAAAACGGGTCCCAAACATAGAGCTGGCGTACTCCCGCCATCGCATAGGTGCCCGCGTCGGATACCAAATAACCTGATGCTTCCAAACGTTGTTTCACGACTTCCGCGTCCAGAACATTTATAGCGAAATGTCCGCCAACCGTCGGGTTATGGGCAAGTCCGTGACGCTGCTGAAAATCCGCGTCCGGATGTACAATGTGAATTCCGCGATTATAATCCCCGAACACAGCAAGTTTGTCGGCGCCGAGTCCTAATTCGGCTCCGTCGGGATAATTCCATTTACCCTGGCTTAATCCCAGGACATCTCTGTAAAACACAACTGATTCTTGTACGTCATGTGCTTCAATATTGACGTGATGAATAAACCACCCCATCGCGCAGTTCTCCTCAGCATTTTTCTCGTTTTGACTAATTACACAGGCCTCCGGAAATCATAGGCGGTATGAAGCCGCATAAACGGATTATTTGTCACTATGAACAGAGCCTAGCCCTATTAAAAATGAGACAGTTCTCAGTTTCATTTAGGTTAGACGTTCTTTTGCTGATTGTGGCAGCACAAGACGTACTTAATAAATCCAAAGAGGGATCTTATATCCAAGACCGGTCTATACAATATCGCTAATTATCCAGGGTGTATATATTGCGGAGTTTTGCATGATCGTGCTCCCTGTATTGGAAAATGCAGGAAAACGGAGTACTGTTCGCACTTCTCAGCAGGGCAACCTCAAGAGACACGGAAGAAACGATTATATTGTAGTCTCCGATAAATCGTCAGCAGTCAGGTATTAGAAACAGCGCCACCTTGCCTGAATAAACTGCCCCTAAAGTCCAGATTGAGGCTTAATCAGGCTATTCTGTCGGCAAATTGAAGCCCTGGCGATACCCTGTAGACTGGCGGCCAACCAGTCACATACTTCCGCTCCTGGAGATGAAGCCGCCGGAATTTAGTCGTGCTGACAAGGGTTGTATATTGCCAAGTGCGGATCATCGTAATTTTCGATGTAACGGCGACGCGGCGCCGGAACCTTGCTATCTTAGTCTCTGGAGAGAGAATTCGAACATGGACAGCGATATCATCCAAGTTGAGCGAGACAACCGCGTCGCGGTGATTACACTCAACCGCCCGGAACGCCTCAACGCCATCAGCCGCGAGACCATCCGCGCCGTCATGTCGGCGATGGATGAATTGGAGAACGATGAAACCGTGGCCGTGGTCATCCTCCGGGGAACCGGACGGGCCTTCAGCGCCGGTATGGATCTGAAGGACGACTCCTCTGCTGGCGTTTCCGGCGAAGACGGATGGCGAGAGGTGCTGTCCGAGGACTTGAGTTTCCTAACGCGATTTTGGCATTTTCCGAAACCCACCATCGCCGTCGTGCATGGGTTCTGCCTGGCCGCCGCCTGCGATCTGGCCATCGGTTGCGATATCACCATTGCCGAGGAAGGCGCCTATTTTGGCAAGCCTGAGCTAAAATTCGGCAGCGTCATTACCGCCATGATGATGCCCTGGCTCGCCGGCCCTAAGATCGCCAAGGAACTGCTGCTCGGCGCTGATGATCGGGTTGGCGCCGAACGGGCTCTGGCGGTGGGTCTGGTCAACCATGTTGTTCCGTCCGGAGAGGGGTTCGTCTTCGCCCGCGACATGGCCGAGCGCATGGCACGCATGGATGACGATGCCCTGCGGTTAACAAAAGAGGCGATCAATAAAAGCTTCGATATCATGGGACTTGAGAAGGCGCTTGCCGCCAACCTCGATCTTGCGGTGGAGATCGAGGCCATGGAAACGCCGTCGCGCGCTCGGTTCAAGGAGATCGCTCGAACCGAGGGCCTGCAAGCGGCCTTGAACTGGCGCGAGAGCAGGTTCTCCAAGGACAGAAACGAAAAGCCTTAGCGGCCGCCTTTGCGTTCAATCTCGGCTTCCCGCAGTTTCTTGCGGCTGATCTTACCGCTCGAAGTGAGCTCGAAACTGTCCACGTATTCGATCTCGCGGGGGTACTTGTAGGCCGCCAGATTGGTCTTTACGTGCACTTGAAGCTCGGCCGTCAGTTGATCACTGGCTTTGCTTCCCTCGGCCAAACGCACGAAAGCCTTAACAATGCTGCCGCGCTCAAGGTCAGGGCTCGCTACAACGGCGGCCTCGGCTACCGCATCATGGCGGACAAGGCAATCCTCTACCTCTGCCGGGCCTATCCGATAACCCGCGCTCTTGATCAGGTCGTCGGTTCTCCCCCGATACCAGAAATAACCACCACTGGTACGTACCGCCATGTCGCCAGTGCGCAGCCAAGGGCCGAATCTCAATTCTTCCGAGCGCTCCGGATCTTTCCAGTATCCGAGGAAGCGCGTGGCATCGTCGCCGCCGGCAACAACCTCACCCTCTTCGCCGTCAGGCAAGGGGTTGCCATCCGCATCGACAATCGTCGTCGCGTGCCCGGGAAAGGCCATGCCCATGGAACCGGCCTGTGGCGGATAGAGGGCACGGCAATTGCCGATCAGGTGGTTCACTTCGGTCAGCCCATAGAACTCGTTGCACACGATCCCGAGTTCGTTCTCTGCCCAATCCAACACGGCGCCGGGCAAAGCCTCGCCGCCGGTACAGACGACGCGAAGCTTGAGGTTCGGCCATCGCGTGCGCGGATTCGGGACCTGCGCCAGGCGTTTCAAAGCGGTCGGCGTCAGAAAGGAGTGGGTCACGCCTTGGCGCTCCATGAACTCGAAAGCCCACTCGGCCTCGAAGCGATGTTCCGATGTCACCACCGCACGTCCGAAACGCCATGCGATTAACAGAAGGTCCAGCAACCCGCCGACCCAGGCCCAGTCGGCAGGCGACCAGAAAACGGAATTTGGATCGTCGCGATCAAGGTCGAACACCATGGACAGGCTCGGCACATAGGCCTCGAGAATGCGGTGGCCGTGCATGATGCCCTTGGGCAGGCCCGTCGAGCCCGACGTATACATTAAGAGCGCCATTTCATCGGAGGCGGTATCCACGGCGGGCAGAGAGGCCGGGCCGTTTACCGTGAGCGCGGAAAAATCGAGCTCGCCTCCAACGGCGCCATCGACGACGATGATATGCTCCAGGGTTGCGAACTCATCCACCCGGTCGCGAAACCGTGCCCATGCGTCCGACTGAGTTATGACCGCCTTGGCTTCGGCGTGATTGAGGATATGGGCCAGGGTGTCGGGACCGTAGAGTTGCGAGAGGGTCACGGCCACGGCGCCAAGCTTATGCAGCGCCATATGCGCGATGCCGGTTTCAGGCCGCATGCCCGTGTGAAGCGCGACCCGATCACCCCGTTCGATGCCGAGTTCCTTGAGGCCATGGGCAAGCCGCGACGCATCGCGTTCGAGTTTGGCGAACGTCCATGTGCGTATGCTCAGATCCTCGCGCTCGAAGATCAGGGCAGTATTTTCCGGATGCTCACGGGCGTGACGCTCAACGGTATTGCGCGCAATATTGCAACGCTCGGGGATGAGGATCTCATAATCTTCGGGTTTGTCGCCACTGCGTCGCAGGTTGAGGGTTTCAAGCAAGGCATCGTCGATACGGTAGCTCATGTCTCCTCCTCCAAGCGTTCGAATACAGCCATCTGAGCAGGATGGCCCGTCTCACCGTCGCCAGCGACAAGATGAACCCGCAGCCCCGGGAGAGCGTTCCCGGCATTGGCCGCTAATCTGCCGAAGGCCGCGTTGTCAGCACCGTCCATGGATACCAAGGCGAATATATAATCCTGTTCGGTTTCCGTGAACGGCAGGCGCGAGCGGGTTTGGGTGGCACTCACTACGGTTCCTGTACCATCCAATTCGAGCCATTCGCAAGCTTGTGCATCCTCGGGGCAGACCGCATGTGGCGGGAACCAGACGTGGCCGCAAGCGGTACATCTGCGCGCCATGGCCCGTCCCTGCCCAAGGGCTTCAAAATAGGGTGCGAGATCGCCGAGACCATGGTCGTATCGGAGCGAAAGTTCCAGGCACACCCGTGTTCCAGTCATGGCTCCACCCTCTCCAGCACATGCACGGCGGCCAACGTGCAGATGCCGCCATGTGCATCGATAACACCATGCCCGTAGAGTTCGTCCGGTGCCTGACCCGGAAAACGGCCGGTCAATAGTCGATCCATCGAAACGGCTTGTGCGATGCCGGTGGCGCCGGGCACGCCGCCTTGGCCGATGAGGCCGCCGGATCGATTGACCGGCAACGGCCCGTCGGCATCGAACGCACCGTCCGCGAGGGCTGCCGCCGACTGACCATCAGAGGCGAGGCCCAAAGCTTCCAAAGATTGGAGTTCCGCGCCGGTGAAGGCGTCATAGATCTCGGCGATGTCGATTTTGCGCGTCGGGTGATCAATAGCCGCCATTTTGTATGCAGATTGTGCGGCGGCCCGCTTGGCCAGGAATTCATGGCGCGCGGCGCGATCGCCCAGGCGGGCGTGATCGCTGCCGGCCCCGCTGCCGGCAATCCGGCTCCTAGGTCTCTCGGCGGCGGGAGCGGCATCGGGGTGCGCGAGGATTACGGCGGCGGCGCCGTCGCTGGCCAAGGAACAATCGAGCTTGCGGTAAGGCGCGGCGATCATCGGCGAGGCAAGCACCTCATCGATGGTAAGTTTCATCGGCTTGTGCGCCCACGGATTACCGACGGCATTGCCATGATTCTTGACCGACACGTAGGCCAACTGTTCGGGCGTGACGCTGTACTTCTGCATGTACTCACTGATTGAAAGCGCATAGAGCGTCACCGCCGTGGCACCGGCCATGCCGTCCATCTCCGCGTCGAAAGACAGTCCATATGTGAGCTGTACGTCGCCGGCCTCGAGATGCCCGGCGGCGGCATCGAAGCCTACCACCATCACACGACGATATAGTCCCGCCATGATCTGCGCCATCGCTTCACGCAAAGCAAAGCCGCCGGACGCACCGCCACCTTCGACGCGCACCACCGGCCGACCAGCAAGTCCAAGCTCACTGACCACAACGGGCCCCGGGTTTACTTGCAGGTTGAGAAAATCGGTCTCACTGGCGACGACCACGGCATCAATATCACTCGGTTCCAACCCGCTGTCAGCGAGCGCATTCATGCCAGCCTGGCGGACCCAATTTCGCCAATGACTGCCGTCGCGGTAACGGCTGAAGGGAAAAACCCCACCGCCGAGGATAACAGGCATATTGACGTTGATGGCACTCATGACACTTGTGGTCCGTTATCCGTCGATCATCTGCTTCGGCAACCACGTCGCCAGTTCGGGATAGACGATTAATAGCCCGAGCACGATAAGATCCAGAAGAATAAATGGGATTACACCCGTCGCCACGTGACGGAAATCGGCCCGCCCAGCGACGGCGCCCATGACAGCGAATAAATTGATGCCGACGGGTGGCGTAACCACGGATATCTCGATCAGCTTGACGAGCACGATCCCGAACCAGATCGGGTCAATGTTGAGCGCCACCACCACTGGGAACAGGAACGGCAGCGTAACCACCATCATTGACGTGGTATCGAGAAAACACCCGAGCACAATATAAAGAATCGAGGCTAGGATCATGAAGCGGAGCGGCGTCGAGGCGATGGCCGTGATCTGAGCGACCATATCGTCGATGACACCGACCACCACCAGCATACGCGATAGCAAGAGACCGCCGATCAGAATGACAAAGATCAGGCAACTGATCGACGCCGCGTCTTGCAAGGCGGGCCCTAGCCAACCGCCCCGGATTCCGCGCTTTCGGGTGACGGCCAGGAAAAACGCCCCGGCCGCCCCGACGGCGCCGGCCGCCGACGGCGGGAAAAGGCCTGTGTAGATGCCGCCCAACACCAACAACATGAGAAATAGGATCGGCCAGACCTTGCCCGCCGCCTGCCATCGTTCCCGCCAGGAAACGCGCTCTTCGATAGTAGGCGCCAACGAAGGCCGAAATCTGACCAATACCCAAATACCGCCCAGGTATACGACGGCGGTAAGGATGCCTGGGATAACGCCGGCAATCAGCAACTGGCCCACGGATTGTTCCGTCATGATCGCGTAAATGACCATGGTGATGGAGGGCGGTATCATCGCTGCGAAACTTCCCGCACCCGCGATAGCGCCGATGGAAAGGCTCTTGGAGTATCCGTATTTGAGCATTTCCGGAAAGGCGATACGAGTAAAGACGACGGCGTTGACGATGGTCGAGCCCGAGATCGCCGCAAACACGGCAGACCCCACAATCACCGCCTGGTAGAGCCCACCACGCAGCCGCCTTAGCCAGAGATTGGCGGCACGGAAGACTTCCGCAGTGAGTCCCGACGCTTCGGCGAGCACGCCCATGAGCACGAACATGGGCAAAACGGCGAAGCCGTAATTATTGACCACGCCAAACGGCAACACCCGCAACTGGCCGACGGTGAGCAGCGGCCCTGCCCCGAGCAGCATGCCGCCGATACCGATAACGCCCATGGCCACGCCGACGGGTATGCCCATGGCCAGAAAAACGAATAACAGTCCGGCGCCTGCGTATCCAATAGCCAGAGGTTCCACTGACACGAACTTCAGCTGACCGGCGTGTCGCCATGGCGCGACATGTCGGTGGCATCGAAACGCGAACTGAAAATGGAAAAGATGTCGAACAGACACTGCACGAACATCAGTGTCGCGCCAAAACCAAGCACCAGCCGGGCCGGCCAAATGGGAAAGTTGATCAACCCCGTTGCATACTCGCCCACGCTGACGCTATGCAGGCCGGATTTCCAGCCGTACAAGGCAATCAATACCCAGAAAGCCGCGCTCAACGTGTGCTGAATAAACGAGGTCACGCGCTGCAGGGAGCGCGGCAGCATATTGGTCAAAACCTCGACACGGATATGATTGCGCCGGGCCTGTCCCAATGCCGTCGCCAGGAAAACGGTCACCACCATCATAGTCGCCATGAACTCGAAGGCAGCCGGGATAGGCCGGCTTTGCAATCCAATAATGTCCAGATTGGTGCCGATCACGTCCGCGGCACCGGCGATCATCATCAAGAGTAGCGCCACCCCAGAGAGCAGCCCGCAAACCAAGTTGACCCGCAACAACATCCGCGCGACGGCGGAACGCGGGCGGGTTTTATCCTTGTCCATCGGTTAAGTCCGATCAGGCACCCTCCCTGTCCGGCCGGCACGATTGCCGCCCGGACGAACGGGAGGTTATCACGTAGCGTCAGTCTTTCACCACTTCACGCCAGATCTTAATCGTCTTTTCGGCGTCCGCGCCTTTGCCAGCGGCTGTTTGCGCCTTGATGAAATCGCCGAAGAAATCGGGATTGGCGGCTTTCCACTTTTTAGCTTCCGACTTGGGGAAGTCGTGGAACTGCACACCCTTGGATTTTAGGGTAGCGATGGCCTTCTCGCCGGCCGCGATAACCTGGTCACGATCACGCTTGGCCGCTTCAAAGGAAACTTCCTGGACGATCTTCTGTTGTTCGACGGTAAGGCCATCCCATACCTTCGACGCCATCCAAACGGCATTGGTCGGTCCTTCCCAGAGCGTGATCGAGTGCACGTGCTTGGCGACCTCGTAGATCTTATAGTTTACCATTAGATCGACGGAGAACGGGATGCAATCGACCGTGCCGCGCGAAAGGCCCTCATAAAGCTCCGCGAGACCCAGCGTTACGGGAACACCGCCGGCAGCCTGAACCATGCGCGGCATGTCCTTGCCCCAAGTACGCACCTTACGCCCTTTCATGTCTGCGACCCCCTTGGCGGGATCCTTGCAGACCAGCAAGTAGGGATTGAGGTGATGGTAGAACAGCGCCTTCATGCCGTTACGTTTCGCTTCCAAGTCAAACTCGGGAACCTCGGTGAGCAGACGCTCCATCAAGGCTGTCGCCTGATCGGGGCGCGACATAGTCATGGGGATGGAGTTGGGCGCCGCGTGGAACGGCAGTTCGGAGGGGAAATACCCCGGCGACATGGCGGCCAGATCAATGGCGCCTTGCTGGATCAATCCCAGGTTCTCTTTCGCCTTGCCGAGTACGCCGGCCCAGAAGATCTTGATCTTTACGGCACCATTGGTGCGCTTATCGATTTCGCTCGCCCACCATTTGTCAACCTTGGCGCCGGCTGTGGTTTCAGTCCACTGACTGGACATACGGAGCGTCTTGGCCGAAGCACCACTAGCCAAGCCCAAAACGAGACCCAATGCAGCGACTGTAAATACGCCTTTGCGGATAAAAGACATAATAATTTTCTCCCCTGATTATCATTGCGCGCGGCCGCGTATTCCTCACGATTGTCCACGCCTATAATGCTAACAATTATGCGGGATGGCGAAACATCAACGCAAATTATATAATCTTATTAAAAACCATAAGATATACTGATATAAATAGTCTTCATTCCAAAGGGTGATATCTGATGAACCTCAAGCATATCGAAGCCTTCGTTCAAGTGGCTCGCGCCGGCAGCGTCAGCGCGGCAGCGGCTAGGCTGAATACCACCCAACCGGCGATCTCCATGCGTATAAAAGATCTGGAGCGGAGCCTCGATATCGAACTCCTGGACAGGTCTCGGCGCAGCGTTCGCCTGACCCCGGCCGGGCGCGTCTTCTTGGAGCGGGCGGAGCGCATTCATACCTTGACCGAGGAAGCCCTGGCAGAGTTCGGCTCGGACAAGGCCACGGCGGGTCATATCCGACTTGGCGTCACCGAGACGGTTGCACTGACTTGGTTGCCGGAACTCGTGAGTCGCATCAACGGCCGGTTTCCCCAAGTGGCTGTCGAACTCGACGTAGATTTGACGGAAGGCGTTTGGAACCGTCTCAACCGGGGCGATTTGGAAGTCGCCTTGCTGCCGGGCCCTATCGGTGGCCCGAACCTGCAAACCCGATCACTGGGCATGATCCGTTATGATTGGATGGCGAGCCGATCACTCAACATTCCTGATGGCATGCTCACACCAACCGATCTGGCCGCATGGCCGATCATTACCTTGAGCCATGAATCCAATCTACATGATGTGATCGAGGGCTGGTTCCGCGCACACGGCGCACGGCCACGCCGGATCGACGTTTGCAACAGCCTGGGCGTTGTCGCTTCCCTGACCATGGCGGGGCTCGGTATCGCCATGTTACCGCCCTCCATTTTCGCGGCCGAGCAACGCCTCATGACATTGACCACCGAGCCCCGGCTTTCGGATTTGGAATTCGTTGCCGCCCATCCCCGCAACATGGCCTCTCCCTTGATCCGATCCATCGTCGATATGGCGGAAAACGTCAGTACTTTTCGCAGGATCGATCCTGAGGCGGAATAATCTCGAGCCCCACTTCCAAAATTAAGTCATCCAGCTATATTGTGAGCCGATGAATATGGTAAGTCATGAAACGGTTCAGGCGCTCATCGACGGTCTGCTCTCAGCGATCGGCGCAGCCCCTGGCGTTCCCCACAACAGCGACATCGAACCGCTGCTTTTAGCGCTGAAATGTGAGGGCGAACCAACGGGCGTCAGAGCGAAGGGCGGCATGCCGGCTTTGGATCATCTTCCAGTTGCGATCCAAAACGCTGGCTCAGGTCCGGATGAAATCCGCTCATTGGCCGAAAGTTTCGAAAAATTAGCGGACTCGCTGCCTTGGTACCAGCGTCAGGAACCGGCCCTACCAGACTTTATGCATGGCCACGCCAATGCTTTCATCATCGGCCCCCAGGGTCTTGAGGAACGGGGTGGTGTGACCGTCGGTGTATCCTTTCTCGCGCCCGGGGTTGAATACCCGAACCACAACCATCCTCCGCAGGAACTCTACGTGGTGATGAGCGACGGAGATTGGCGCCAAAACGATGACCCTTGGCACGCCCCCGGCCTCGGCGGGCTGGTCTACAATCCGGCCAACATCACGCACAGCATGCGCTCGAGCCAACAACCGCTCCTCGCCATCTGGTGTCTGTGGACGTGACGGAAAACCGGTATGGGTCATCAGGGGACCTCAGCCAGCCGGGACCTGAGCTTTTGCTTGATCCGCCATAGCGGTCAGAGCGATAATTTATTGCAGAAATTTTCGAGCTAAATCGCTCCGTGGCCGAGGGGCACTCCCTCTTCCCTAGGGTGGACCTCGAATTATCCGACCACACACATATCAATTGGAAAACTGATATATGAACGCAGCCCCGATTTGCCAGAATAAAGCTTATCGGGATTCATCAGCCACATAATTTAATGAGATTTAGGTGAGGATACAGTGAGGAGAGATCCCGTAATTTAAGGCAACTATCCCCTAAGTTATTGATATTGATGGTGGAGCCGAGGGGAATCGAACCCCTGACCTCGTCATTGCGAACGACGCGCTCTCCCAACTGAGCTACGGCCCCGTCCATCAACGTCGCTATCGGGGCACCCCCGAACAAGCGCCGGATAATGGTTGCGCCCACCCC
>PARE01000003.1 GCA_002709525.1 Magnetovibrio sp.
GAGGCGTCCATAGGAAAATGATGGCGAACAGCGCGATTGCGCCCCAACCGATATCTCCTGTCACCGCCGTCCAGCCGATCATCGGCGGGAAAGCGCCAGAGGCGCCACCGATCACAATGTTTTGCGGCGTGCGGCGCTTTAACCATATAGTATAAATAAAAACATAAAATAGAATCGTGAATGCTAACAGAGTGGCAGCTGCGAAGTTAACGAAGAGATGCATGTTGACGATGGACCCCACCGAAAGAAGACCACCGAAAATCAATGCTTCCTTTGGGTTCATCCGCCCGGCCGGAATCGGCCGGTCCTGAGTACGATGCATAATTCGGTCGATATCCTTGTCGTACCACATGTTGATGGCGCCCGATGCACCAGCGCCGGCAGCAATGCAGATAACCGCAATAATCGCTGTCTCTAGACCAACAGATCCGGGCGCCAAGATCAGTCCACAGAGCGCCGTAAACACAACCAAGGACATGACCCTGGGCTTCAGCAAGAGTGCGTAGTCTTGTAGCCGAAAGTGCGGTTCTATAGTTGTATCAGTCTTGGTCTTTGGAAAATCCGTGGCGGTCTTGGGCACGATTGAGCTTTCACATAATGCCGAACGTGTTGATATATAATAAAAGCCCCGCCGCGTTTCCAGCACTCTTCACTTCATAGGTCGACGCGACGCAACAGCGCTACTCCGGAAATACAGATGAACATTACACCGCCGACTACCGCGATGACTGCACCAATGCCCACACTGTAGAGGCCAATCTGCGCACCAAGAGCTTCGATTGTCTGATCATATGCGGCGGTCTTGCGCGGCGCCCCATAGCCACTGGCCAGGAACAAGCCCAAAGAGTGTAGCGTTTGGCCCGTCGCGTAGAACCAAACGGACAAGAGCTGCGCCCGGCCCGGTCTGAGGTTTCGGCCCATGAGCGGCAAGAAAAATCCGATAAAAAGGCCCATAAAGGCTAGATTAATTCCACCGATGACACCGTGATAATGGGCCGGGGTGCGAGTATCCGCGCCATCTACGAATATTCCTAGCATGCCACCAAGGCCAAAAACCGCGATGGACATCACTAAACAGAGGAATCGCACATCGGTCCACGTCCGCGTAGCGGCCAAAACCGTCTTACATCCAAGGAGGGCTACCAAAAGCGTCGGCGGCACAAAGGCATACTGCAACATGGTGAAGGCGCCAATCTGATCGCTGTCAAAAGGATCAAAAAGCACGAAAAATAGGGGCGCCAATAGAGCAGCGCCAATTAGAAAAACATGGGCAACGCCGTGTTGATTGGGCCTGACAAACGGCGTTCCCAGCGCCAGACCACCCAACAAATACCAAGAAGTGATCAACAAGGCGACGTTCATGAATTGCAATACATGGCCACCGCCCCAGAACAGGTTTTCGAAGTAAGCACCATCTACCGGCGCTCCTATAAGGAGGTAACCCGCAATACCTACACACGCTAAAGCTGCCAAGAACAACAAGCCGCCATTAACGGCACCAAGCGATAGCGGCTCCAATGGCGCGTCCCGGCCAGCTACGGCGACAAAAAGACGCACCACTACTAGACACAGGGACACCGCCAATACAGCCAAACCAGCGTAATACAATGGATCCAAGATCATGGGGATGTAATTGTTTAAGCTGGGCTCACCCCGGTCCATGAGTGCAGGTAAGAACAACATTACCGACGCCACATATCCTAATCCAACGGCCGCCATGTTTAGTCCCCAGCCCTTCGGTTGGCTTCCACACATCCGGTATGCCGCCACTGTGGCCAAGGCACCGAACACACTTAGGAACCAGACCACGAAGGAAAAAATAACATGAACCACCATGCCTTTACTGAAAAAAGCCACCGGCAGCGGCGCCAACTGCCCAAACCCAGGCACCCGTGAAAGCGCAACCAACAGCGCAAAAAAACCAGCTATCGCCAGCGCCGCGAGGGCTAAGCCGCACCAACCGCGCAATTCAGTCCGCGCCTGTTTTGACGACGTAGCATCGGCGAATCCGGCATAGATATCCCAGCGCTGCGCCCTGGCGGGTTTGAAAGCGGCCATTGCGTTTAAGACGAGTGAACCGGAAACATGTGGACTGCCATCACGTAGACGACCACACCGGAGACCCCCACGTAAATCCACAAGGGCCAAGTCCAGCGCGCCAAACGCCGGTGCCGGTCAAACTCAGCCTTTAGCGCCAAGAGAACAGTCCATGGGACTAACGGAGTAATCGCTATGGCGCCCAGGACATGAACCACCAAAATGGTGAAATAAACCGGCCGGATCCAGCCTTCGCCTCCAAACTTCGCAAACCCAGAATTCGCCTTATAGATCACGTAGAAGATCAGGAACAGCGCCGACACTGCCAGCGCCGAAATCATGGCCGCTCGATGTTTGTTACGATCACCGTTACGAATAAACAGATAGCCAGCCAACAAACAAAGCACGGATAGACCGTTCAGCCCCGCCATCACATGGGTGAGGTCCTGGACATTGAAATTCAGGTTTCCAAGGATCATCTATCAATACATCTTTACGAAGATGCCGAAGTACATGCCAAGTGCTGCCAAGGCCAAAACAGCTCCTAACGCCAAGTTACGGCGGCGAATGTCATTTTTGTCGTCATCGCTCATATCAACATCTCCGACGGCTGCGGTCAGTAAATAATCTCGATGGCAGTTGGTTACAACGAAAAGAGTGGGGAAAATTAGCTTCGCTCCAGCCAAGTTTAGACGATTTCCATGGTGCCAATGAGAATAATTGTTCTATGGCATTGATTGCCACTCCAGTGCTTGCGTGTAAGTGTCGGGGCGGATAAAAATACCTCTTCAAAGATGTCTCTGGCCTGATTATATACCTGATAGTGAGTGTCACTATGCAAACAGCTTTCGATCAAAAAAACGGATGATGAGAATGCACAACAGACTGTTTGTCGCAATTTCAACAATGATCATAGGGATGTCGATGCATCCAGGAATGGCTTTGGCAGATAAGGTCGAAATGCGGTCCAAGCCGTGGCAAGTATTTTTTCAGGACCCTATGTCGCCCACAGCCGAGAAGATATATGATCTAAATGTATTCTTACTTTGGATAGAGGTCATAATCACAGTTTTTGTTTTGGGTCTGATGGCATACATCTGCATCAGGTTTAGGGCCAAGGCGAACCCCACGCCGTCGAAAACAACTCACAACACGCCGTTGGAAGTTCTTTGGACGGGTGTTCCAATCCTTATTCTTGTAATTATCGCCGTCCCATCCCTTAAAGTTCTCTATTTTGCTGATAAAACGCAAGATGCCGAAATGACGCTGAAGGTTATTGGCAATCAGTGGTATTGGACTTACGAATACCCGGATCATGAAGGTCTTACTTTCGACAGCTACCCTATCCCTGACGAAGAGCTCAAAGAGGGGCAACCAAGGCTTTTAAGTGTAGACAATCCAGTTGTGCTTCCCGCAAAAACCAATATTCGTCTACTAATGAGCTCAAATGACGTTATACATAACTGGGGTATGCCCTCACTGGCAATCAAGCTTGACACAACTCCCGGGCGAGTAAACGAGACTTGGACCCACATCAATCAGCCAGGTGACTATTACGGGATGTGCTCCGAACTTTGCGGCGTCAACCACAGTTTTATGCCTATTCATATTAAAGCGCTCCCAAAATCGGAGTTCAATGAATGGATCGCCTCGGCGAAGAAAGAATTCGCTAACAACATAAAACTAGGAAATGATTTGCCGGTGCGTTCAGCGCAAGCTGCGGCGGCCAGATAGTAACAGACTTACAGATCGTCACCTGTATTCATCAAGAAGGTAATAAAATGGCCGATATTGCGGAAGTCCACCAAGAAGATCACGACCACCACATGCCCGGGTTTTTTACTCGCTGGTTCTGTTCCACCAATCACAAGGACATTGGGACACTTTACATACTTGTTTCTTTCGTAGCCGCGATTATAGGTGGAGCGATGTCTTGGTACATTCGCTTGGAACTAGCAGAACCAGGCGTCCAGTACATCGACGACTTTCAATTTTATAACGTGCTGGTTACTGCCCACGGCTTCTTGATGGTTTTCTTTGTTGTCATGCCGGCGATGATTGGGGGTTTTGGCAACTGGTTCGTGCCATTGATGATCGGCGCGCCAGATATGGCGTTCCCTCGGATGAACAACATATCTCTCTGGCTTCTTGTGGCAGCATTAATCCTTTTGCTACTTTCGGCTGTAATTGGTGACGGGCCAGGTACAGGCTGGACAGTGTATCCGCCGCTGTCGAATCAGGATTATCATCCTGGTCCTTCGGTTGACCTCGGTATTCTGTCCCTACACTTGGCAGGCGCGTCCTCGATCCTTGGTGCTATCAACTTCATTGTCACCATTTTTAACATGCGCGCACCAGGAATGACCATTCACCGCATGCCCCTGTTCGTCTGGGCGATGTTAGTTACAGCGTTTTTGCTGCTACTGGCTCTGCCAGTTTTGGCCGGAGCGCTAACAATGCTGCTAACTGACCGCAATTTCGGCACAGCATTTTTCGTTCCGGGCCAGGGTGGTGATCCAGTGCTTTGGCAGCATTTGTTTTGGTTTTTTGGCCATCCAGAGGTCTATATCATTATCATTCCAGCGTTTGGTATTGTAAGCCAAGTCGTTTCCACCTTCTCAAATAAGCCCGTGTTCGGTTACCTAGGGATGGCCTACGCCATGGCTGCTATTGGCGTTGTTGGATTTGTTGTCTGGGCCCACCACATGTTCACCATCGGTTTCGATGTTGGCACGCGGGCTTACTTCACGGCGGCGACCATGGTGATTGCCGTACCAACTGGCGTAAAGATTTTTTCTTGGCTTGCCACCATGTGGGGTGGATCGATCAAGTTTGAGGTTCCAATGCTGTGGGCGCTTGGCTTTATTTTTCTGTTTGTTGTGGGTGGTGTCACAGGTATCACTTTGGCTAACGCGAGTGCGGATCTCGTTTTCCACGACACTTATTTCGTGGTTGCCCACTTCCACTATGTAATGGCCATCGCAGCAATTTTTGCCATGTTTTCTGGCTATTTTTACTGGGTAGGAAAGATGAGCGGTCGCAAGTATCCCCGCGGCCTGGCAATGGTCCAATTCTGGGTGTTTTTTATTGGCGTCAATGTTTTATTTTTCCCACAACACTTCTCAGGCTTCGCTGGCATGCCGAGACGCATACCAGACTATCCGACAGCATATGAGGGCTGGAACTACGTGTCATCCGTGGGCGCACTAATTACGATGATTGGAACAATCCTCTTTTTTATCATCGTGTGGCGCACGTACTACGGGGTAAAAGCCGAAGCAAACGAGTGGGGTGAGGGCGCCAAAACGCTCGAGTGGACTGTTGCATCTCCTGCCCCCTGGCATACCCATGAAATCCTGCCGGACATGACCGGTAAGGCTCCTGCAGAATAAAAATTTAGGATAATGCAAGTGTCAACAATGGCTATTCGCAAGAAGAGCAACGGAAAGTTAGCGTTGGCCCTTGCAGGGTTCGTAGCTGCAATGGTGGGTTTAGCCTACGCATCTGTACCGCTTTATGAGTTATTCTGCCAAGTCACGGGATATGGTGGCACCCCACAGGTCGCTGCCGCGGCCCCCGGTCCCTTATCAAATGAGAAGATCACCATCCGCTTTGATGCAAACACCAATCCAAAATTACCTTGGAAATTTGAAGCTTCGCGAGGCGAAATAGCTGTGAGGCCGGGTGAACAAACCCTCGCCTTCTATAAAGCACAAAACCTTGGAGGTGAGAGTGTCACTGGAACGGCAGTATTTAACGTTACACCGCTGAAGGCTGGGGCTTATTTCTCGAAAATCCAATGCTTTTGCTTCACTGAACAAACCCTGACAGCTGGCCAGCAGGTCGACATGCCGGTGCAGTTTTTTGTCGACCCGGAGATCCTCTCTGACCCGGACACAAAAGACGTTAACACTATAACGCTATCTTACACGTTTTATCCCTCGAAATCGGAGGACAAATCCGTCAATACTGTCAAAAAAAATTACAACTGGAAGAAAAGCTAATTATTTAGCGCTTATCATGGAGACCCCTCATGGCTAGCTCTGAGAGCAATCACCCGTACCACATGGTAAAGCCCTCCAAATGGCCATTTCTTGGTTCATTGGCCGGGTTTATAATGGCTACGGGAGGTATCTATTACATGCACGGCGGCAGCATTTTCGCTTTACTCGCCGGTACAGCTTTAATGCTCTATGTCATGTACGGTTGGTGGCGTGATGTCATATTCGAGGCGGAGGGTGGCATCGACCATACAAGCGCTGTCAAACACGGGCTTCGGGTCGGCATGGTTTTGTTCATTACATCCGAAGTATTGTTCTTTTTTGCTTTTTTCTGGGCCTTTTTCGACGCGACGGTTCCGTTTATCACGCGAACCGCTCATGAAGTGTGGCCACCGGAAGGCGTTGTGCCGTTCCCGGCATTTGGCATCCCGTTCTTGAACACGCTTATCCTACTGACGTCCGGCGCAACGGTGACCGTAGCACACCATAAAATTCTACACGGTGACCAGGCAGGTTGCGGTCGCTGGCTGGCTTATACTGTTTTGTTGGGCTTTTTTTTCACCGGGTTGCAGGCCTACGAATATGCTCAAGCTACTTTCGGCTTCACTGATGGCATCTATTCGTCGACCTTTTATCTGGCCACCGGCTTTCATGGCTTCCACGTCATCGTCGGCACTCTATTTTTGCTGGTATGCTATTTTCGTACCCAAAAGGGGCACTTCACAGCTGATACCCACATCGGGTTCGAGGCGGCCGCCTGGTATTGGCACTTCGTTGACGTGGTCTGGCTTTTTCTCTTCGTCGCCATCTACTGGTGGGGCGGTTCAGGATACGTACCAGCATCCTGAAGAATTTGCCGATAGCGGATGAGTGCCCTGAACTCACTCTCGGGAAACTCATCCTTCGTGGCCTCCGAGGCCAATGTCCTAGATGCGGCCGGGGGCAAATTTTTTCTTCGTATTTGACCTTGGCCGATGCCTGTCCAAATTGTGGCCTTAAACTCACAGGCAGTGATGTCGGTGACGGCCATGTCGTCCCGGTCATAATGATGATCGGAGGGCTAATCATCGCTATGGCCACAGTGATGGAGTTAACGTGGCAATTACCATTGTGGCTCCATGCCATTCTTTGGTTTCCGCTGGCCGTTATTCTCGTCACCCTGATCCTACCACCAATTAAGGGCCTCTTTGTCGCCATGCAACACCGCTATCGTTCAACCGAGGGGGATACCCTTCCTGGTGGGCAATAGGCAGACGAGGGGCGTGGGGTCTGATCTCAGACCATGAGACGAAGGCTTCGTCTGTATCGGTTATCGCACCATACCTTGCCTGGGAGAGGAGACAGAGGTGGTTTCAGCGGACCTTAGGTTTCAAACCGGAGCCAGCTTGATGGATCACTGTTTGTTAAAAGCCAAATGCATAGTTTCACGCAGATAATTTTAGCGCCAGACTTTGAGGGGGACAACTTCAAGAAATAGGCAATCATCACGGGTTTCTGACCTACTGACACGAACAACGGGACAACATGGATTTTAGCGGCCCGGGGAGAGGAGTGACAGCGGCTTAGCACTGCTTCCATTCAGCCTTACGCTTCTCAGTGAAGGCAGCCATCCCCTCTTTCTGATCTTCCATGGCAAAAGTGGAATGGAACATGCGGCGTTCAAACCGAATACCCTCCGCTAAAGTTGTTTCAAAGGACCGATTGACGGCCTCCTTGTTTATAAGAACAGCCGGACGGGACATACCTGCGATGGCGCTTGCTGCACCCATTGCTTCTTCCATGAGTTTATCAGCTTCAACGATGCGTGAGACCAGACCCGCCCGTTCTGCTTCTTCGGCACCCATCATACGACCCGTCAGGCAGAGGTCCATAGCTTTCGCCTTACCAATGGCACGGGTCAGACGCTGGGTGCCGCCAGCACCTGGCAAAGTGCCCAACTTTATCTCCGGCTGACCGAATTTAGCCGTGTCAGCAGCGATAATCATATCGCACATCATGGCTATCTCACAGCCACCTCCCAGCGCGAAGCCAGACACCGCCGCAATAGTGGGTTTTCGGCACTGCGCCAGCCGCTCCCAGCCGTCGGTTATGAAGTCACGTTGATAGACGTCCATGTAATTGAAGTTTTGCATTTCCTTGATATCGGCCCCGGCCGCGAACGCCTTGTCAGATCCCGTAACGAGAATACAACCAACACCGGCGTCAGCCTCAAATGCATCCAGGGCCTCGGTCAACTCTCGGATCAAATCCGCGCAGAGCGCGTTCAGGGCCTGAGGCCGGTTAAGCGTGATGATACCTACCTGGTCTTGGATATCAACGATGATATTTTCGTAAGCCATTGGAAATCTCCGTAATTTCGGCGTGGTACCGACTGAAATTGTGCAATGCAATAAAATAGTCTTAACTAACCAACAGTGCCGCGCCAAGCAAAGATTGGAGGAGTTCTAATTCTTTGAAAATCGCTCGAGGTTTTGTGCGAGCCTGTCAAACCTCTATTGCCATATCCAGCCTGTCTATTTCATATTGTGTGGTAAGACTCCTCAGCATTTTCAATGGCAGAATTTTACCATGGCTTAATGCGTGGTCATTAGAAGCGAAAACGATGCGTAAAAACCATAACGTAAATATTCTCGTCATCGGCGGCGAACCATATATCCGCCGCGCGATCAACCTAACGCTAAACAAACTGACCCTCAAAGTTATCCCCACGGAAGACGACGCCGTCGAACAACCTAGGCTTAACATTTTATGACGACTGAAGCCCTTAATCGCGCTCTTTTAAATCCCCGGACCGTCGCCTTGGTGGGGGCCTCCGGGGATCCTTACAAAAATACGGGTCGGCCGCAGAGGTTCCTTAAAGCACATGGCTTTCAGGGGAAGGTCTTCCCTATCAACCCAAACCGTAAAGAGGTTCAAGGCCTTCCGGCCTACCCCAGTGTTGTCGATGCGCCGGGCCCCATCGACCATGCCTTTATCATGGTGCCAGCACCGCATGTATCAGCCGTCATAACCGATTGTGCTGCCGCTAGTGTCCCAGTGTGCACAATATACTCCGACGGTTTCGCGGAAACAGGAGAAGCCGGCAAGGCCCTACAAGAGGAAATCGTTCAGATCGCGCGCAACTCCGGCATGCGTCTGATCGGACCTAATTCCATGGGCGTTATAGATACACGTGCGCGCATGACACTGACCATCAATGCCTTTCTAGAGGATCCAGAATTAAAATCCGGACGCATCGGTGTCATCTCGCAAAGTGGCACCGTCATCGGTACAATGATGTCGCGGGGTTCCGCACGCGGCATCGGTTTCTCCAACTTGGTATCAATCGGCAACGAGTGCGACGTTGGCGTCGGCGAGTTATTAGGCTTGATGGTAGATGATGCTGGAACGGACGCAGTACTCTTATTCCTCGAGGGAATCCGGGACGCGGAGGCCCTGGCGGCCAACGCCCGGCGTGCCTTCGAGGTTGGCAAGCCGGTGATCGCTTACAAACTGGGCCGTTCTGACGTCGGACGGGAGCTGGCTGTATCACATTCCGGCGCGATCGCTGGACCAGATGCGTCCGTGGATGCGTTCTTTCGCCATCACGGTATCCTGCGAGTCGATATGCTGGAGACTTTGTTCGAACTGCCACCATTAATCATAAATGCTCGACCGACTCCTGGCCACCGGGTCGCCGTCGTAACCACCACGGGCGGTGGGTCCGCCATGGTTGTCGATCGCCTTGGCGCGGCTGGACTGGAGTTGGTCGCGCCATCAACCCGGTTAAAGGCGCGAATGGCTGACTTCGGTCTTGATCTTGGTAACCGCCGGGTCATTGATCTGACCATGGCTGGAACAGGTAAGGGCGTTTACGGCGCTGCATTGGACGTGCTTTTGAATGAGGATAAGTTGGACGCCGTGGTTGCCGTGGTCGGCACATCGGCCCAATTCCACCCTGAGGTCGCGGTTCAGCCAATCATTGACGCGCCTAAGACGGGGAAACCCTTGGCAGTTTTTCTAGTGCCCCAGGCTGATCGCTCGTTGGAACTGCTGAAGGATGCAGGGATCGCCGCCTTCCGTTCGCCAGAAGCTTGCGCTGATGGTGTGCGGGCCTTGATCGATTGGCGCACGCCGGCCAATCAACCCGATCCGGGTCCGCTTTCGGATGCCGTTCGGCTCCTAGCGCAGGTGGATAGCGATAGCCTAAGCGAACGCAGTGCCGCCGCCCTTTTCGCCGCCCTAGGCGTGCCCATTGTACCCACGGTTGTTCTGGACGAGCCATCAGCCAAATTAGACGCGGACATGACCTTCCCCGTGGCGGCGAAGGTTCTTTCCGCAGATCTCCCACACAAGACGGAAGCAGGCGCCGTAGCCCTCAACATCTCGGACGCCACCGCTCTTAAGCAACAGGCTCAAATAATTTGGGATGCAGCTCGCGCTAATGCTCCCGGAGCCCAACTGGATGGAATCCTTGTTCAGCCTATGGTCTCCGGGTTAGCGGAAGTGCTGGTTGGATATCGCCGGGATCCAGAAACTGGACCCATAGTGGTGCTCGGCATTGGCGGTGTCCTGGCAGAGCTTTACGGCGACGCTGCTGTGCGACCCGCCCCCGTCGATGCAGCAATGGCTCACGAGATGATCCATGAGGTCCGCGGTCTGGCTCCCATTCGAGGATACCGAAATATGCCAAGAGGAGACCTTGATGCCCTCGCAGAGGCGGTGGCCGCTGTCTCCCGATTGGCTAGTATTGAACGCCCCTGTATTCTGGAAGCGGAAATCAATCCGCTTTATGTCGCCAAGATCGGTGAGGGTGTTCTTGCCGTTGACGCCCTCGTTCGCCTAGCTCCCCGAAAACTGGCAATAGCCCAAGAGGATGCCCCCCAATGAAACGTGCTGTATTGGTCATTTGCGACGGGCTGCGTGCAGACATGATCTGTCCGGAATGGACGCCAAATCTCTGTCGATTAGGCGCTGCCGGCCGTCGGTTCACCAACCATCGCAGTGTATTTCCATCTACTACGCGGACTACTTCGGCCTCCATTGCCACCGGTTGCCACCCTGGGAAACACGGTCTTGAGGGCAATGCTGTAGCCCTAGACGAGGGCAATGGCCTCGTGCCGTTATCCGTCGGCGCGCCTGATTTTCGTGACCGACTCAAGGCTGCAACAGGTCAGACTTTGCGCGTCCCGACTATGGCCGAACGTCTCAAAGACACGGATGGCAGTATCGTGTATTCCAATGTCTCACCCGGCGCCGCCTATTTTCAGGACCCCGATAATCACGGCTACGTGTATCATCGAGCCGGCTCCTTCGGCCCGGGCGGCCACCCCATTTCTGGCGACGGCAGCCTAAATGTGACGCACGATGCAGAGGGTGACACGGCTATGACCGAGCGTTTCTGCCAAGAGGTACTGGGCAATCGTAAATCGGCCCTCGCCGTGCTGTGGCAGTGTGAACCGGACCACTCTCAGCACTCCCACGAGCTGGGCTCGCCAACGCACTTGGCGGCCATCGCAGCGGCTGACTTAAATGCAGTGACCGTGGCCAATGCCGTAGACAGGCTTAATGCTGCGGGTGAGGACATTCTGCTTTTGATAGGATCTGACCATGGACACGAAACCGTTGGTGAAATCGTTGATCTAGATGTGGAATTGATCGCCGCCGGTTTCAAAGCACATACCGACTCAAGTGACGTGGTCGTTGCCTCTCAGGGTTTCAGCGCATTTGTCTATCTGGCCGACGACCAGCGCCACAAGATGAGAGACATCGCCCTCTTCCTTGGCAATCTGGAGGGCGTCGGCAGTGTTTATGCGGGCGCTGATCTAGAGCGCATTGGACAGCGATCCGACGGCGCCCTGGCCATCGCTGTAGACGCCGCCAAATCTGATGCCAAAACGGCATACGGCGTTCCCGGCCTCAGCACCGCTTTCGCCAATCGGTTTTCTATGACTCTTGAGGCCGGAAAGGGCGAGCATGGCGGCCTTGGGAAATACGAGCAGAACCCATTTCTCATAGCAATAGGCGGAGGGTTTGTTGCTGGTTCTCAGACCGACCGAGAAACATCAGCTGTGGATATTGCACCTACGGTTTTGCGACATCTAGAGCTACCTGCGGATGGCATGGACGGCGTCGCGCTCTCGCGTCAATGAGCGGATCGATGAAGTCTAATCCCTGGTTGACTCGGCTGCCGGTACTCGTAGCCGCTCACCTTGTAGGCACGGTCAACGTGGTCTCGGTTTTAGCCATGGCGCCGGTCATCTCCACCGAGCTCAATCTTACCGCAACTCAATTCGGCCTTTTTGTAACTGCATACTACATGGCCCAGGCTCTTGGCTCCCTGCCGGCCGGGGCTATGACCGACCGATACGGCATCGGCCGATCTCTTTTCATGGGTCACATCCTGATGGCACTGTCAGCGGTAATGTTGAGCTATGCCGACGGTTATCACGAATGTCTCGCCGCCTTATTTCTCATGGGCCTTGGCTACTCTATGAACAATCCGTCCACAGCACGCGGCGTTTTCGACTGGTTCCCCCCGGAACGACGCGGTATTGCCATGGGGATCAAACAGGTAGGTGTCCCCGCAGGCGGTATCATCGCAGCGGGGAACGGTGCACTAGTAACCTTGGTTCATTGGCAGGACATCATGTTAGGCATTGCCGTCGCGATCGTGCTGAATGGCGTCTTGTGCCTACGTCTAGTGAAATTTAATCGGACTTTACCGTTCAACCAGCAGAAAAATCCACTCACCCATATCGGTGAGGTTATCCGAGACCCCAACACTCATATTTTTTCATTCTCCAATGGGCTATTGAACGTGGGACAAACTAACTTCTTTGGCTTCCTTACCTTATTCCTAACCGAAGTGGCCCGCGCCAGTCAGCCCGTTGCTGGTTTCGCCATGGGCCTAGCGCAGACCGCGAGCTTCTTCGCTCGCATCTATTTTGGTGCCCTTAGTGACAAATTCTTTGGCCGACGGGTAGTGCTTTGTAATTGGATTTGTGGGACAGCGGCTGTGTTCCTTGCCGCCATGATCTGGGTGACTCCCGGCTGGGGACTCTGGTACGCCATGGCCTTGGTGTTAGTTCTTGGTGTCACTATCGCGTCCTTTGCGCCGGTTGGGCAAGCCATAGCTGTAGAGATGGTCGACCCGCGCCTGGCGGCATCGGCAGTAGGCTATTCTATGGTCGGCGTGCATATTGGTGGCATGATGGGGCCGGTGATTTTCGGATACGTGGTCGATAATTGGGGTGGTTACGACAACGCCTGGCTTGTAACTGCAGGACTAGTTGCCATCGGTGTTGGGCTCTTGACCTTCAAATTCCGTGAGGGTCCGCCAGAGTGATCAATACCCAACTCAATCCTTGGCGCGGCCGCATCGTGCTTCTCACCCTAGTCCACGTAGTCGGTACCATCGGCTACACCTCGGTGATGACAATGGCACCAGTGATCCGTGCCGATCTCGATCTGAACGCCACCCAGGTGGGCTCATTCATGTCGGCTTTTTATTTAGCACTGATCCTTGGCGCCATTCCCGCCGGCGTCCTGGCCGATCGACTTGGCGTTGCCCTATCGCTTACATTGGCGTCATTCTTGATGGCCGCCGGCGCCGTGCTGTTTGCAGCCATCTCCAGTTATGTGCCGGCAGTATTGGCCACGTTTACAATGGGTTTGGGTTACGCACTGGTCAACCCAGCCACTGCGAAGGGGGTCCTTAACTGGTTCAAGCCAAAACATCGAGCCACGGCCATGGGGATCAAGCAGATGGGCGTTCCCATAGGCGGTTTGGTAGCGGCCGGCTTCGGAGCCATGGTGGTCTTCATGCCATGGCGCGTGGCGCTCTGGATTGCGGCGACGGCATCCGTGGTCATCGGCTTGATTTGGTGGCGACTGATCCAACGGCGGACCATCGGCGGCGGCGAATTGAGAGCCACGCTACGCGAACTCAAATCGGTTATGACCGACGGCAACCTAATGAAACTCAATTTAGCCAGTATCTCCTTCAACGCCGGTCAGCAATCTTTCATCACCTATCTCACCCTGTTTTTACGTGACGTAGCCGGCGCCAGTCAGCCGTTTGCTGCACTCTGCGTCGGCTTTTCACAAATCACGGGTGCCGCAGGACGGGTTTTTTGGGCCTTCTTCAGCGACCGCCTCGCCGATGGCCGGCGCAAGGGCGTCGTCGTCGGGATCATGACTACCGCCGCCGCCTTAGTATTCGTGTTCACGGCAGCGAGCCCGTCCTGGCACTTAGCTGTACTGGCGATCTTGGCTCTCGCACTCGGCGGCACAATGCTGGCATACGCAGCTTTATTGCATACCATCTGCGCAGAAGCATTAAAACAAAGCCTGGCCGGCGCAGCTATTGGTTCGAATTTATTCGCCACATCTCTGGGCGGCATGTTTGGTCCCATCATCTTCGGCCTAATCGTCGATAACGCGGGTGGCTACAGGGTGGCCTGGACAGCGACCGGGTTTCTGGTCCTGGCCGGCGCAATGCTGGTGGCGTTTGGGTTCAAAGAAGACAAATCGGCAAGTGAAAGCTGACAGCCGGGCCGGGCAGGCTTGCACTTGAGATCAGGTTTTCGTCATAATCCAAGTGCATCAGAATGGAACCAGGACCTCGAGTATGACCGGGACAACACAGAATTTCCCCACCATGTGCCCCATGAATTGCCATCCTTCGCTTTGCGGAATGGTGGCGGAGGTCGCGGATGGGAAGCTGGTTAAAATCTCCGGCAATAAGGACAATCCCGACAGCCGGGGCTTTCTCTGCGTGCGGGGACAGGCTGCTGCTGAAATAATCGGCAATCCTGAACGCTTATTAAAACCCATGGTGCGCGACCAACGGGACGACACTTCTTGGCGCGAGGTGGATTGGGACCGGGCGCTCGACTTTATCGTATCTCGTCTCCAGGTCGCTGGGCGCGAACGGACGGCCATCTGGGCGGGGCATGGGATACTTGCCAATAATTACGGTCTTGCGTCCAGCGGGCAGCTGTTGGCACGCTTCGCCAATCTGTATGGGTGTCAATACTGGGTCCCCGCCATGATTTGCTGGGGCATGGGCGGCTTTGGCCTGGGGCTCACCGGCGCGCTGGAGGTGAATACAAAGGAAGACATCAGCGCCAACTCCAACCTTATCATCATGTGGGGCGCTAATTTTGCAAGCCAACCAAACACCAGTCGCCACATCCGTAAAGCTCAAAATCGTGGAGCAAAGCTAATCACCATCGATATCCGATGCACTGAGGTAGCAGCACAATCGGACGAGGTGTTTCTTCTCAAGCCAGGCTCTGACTCGGCTTTGGCTCTTGGAATGATGCACGTGATAATTGCTGAAGACCTTGTGGATGCTGACTTCGTCGCCCGACACACAATCGGCTTTCGTGAACTCCGTAACCATGTAGTGGACCTCACACCAGAATGGGCGGCCAACGAAACGGGGATCTCGGCGGACCGCATCTCGGCGCTCGCCCATGATTACGCCAAAAATCAGCCGGCCGCCATAATCATGGGCGGCAGTTCCATCCACAAGGGCACCAACGCCTGGCAGCCGGCGCGCGCCATCTCCTGCCTGCCAGCCCTTGTGGGCGGCTATGGTTTGGCGGGTTCAGGCTTGGGGGAACGACATGGCGCTAGGGCGCACGGTGCTGGATTTCAATCAATCGCTGCCAACGAAAGGCGCAAACCCGGCACCTACGTGCCAAGCCAGATGTCAGAGATTGCTGCGGCTCTAGATGATGGCAGGGTTAGGGCCTTGTTACTTTTCGGATCAAATTTCATTTCGTCTTTTGCAGATGCGACGCGGGCCGCAAGTGCACTTGAGAGACTGGATCTGGTCGTCTGCCATGATCTATTCATGAATGAGACAGCCCATCGGTATGCGGATGTCATCCTTCCCGCAACCGCATGGTTGGAAGATGTGGGCTGCAAGGCCACCCATACGCATGTTTATCTCGCCGAAAAGGTGCTGGAAGCGGAGGGCGAGGCCCGGCCAGTACAAGACGTGGTCTGCGACCTTGCCGACCGTCTGGATGTCGACGATGTCTATCCCTGGGCGTCCCAAGAAGAGATGCTTGATACGGTCCTTAACCACCCAGGCACGGGATACGCGACTATTGCGAAACTGCGTAAAAACAGTGGCATGGCTCCCATGAAAATCTCCCACGTTGCGTACCCAACCCGAGCGTTCGCGACGCCATCAGGCAAGATCGAGTTTTATTCGGAACGAGCCAAGTCTGTGGGTCTGGCGCCCCTGCCGTCGCACGATAAATTCCAGGCAGATGGCGACGCACACCCTCTATCGCTCTGCACGGGCCGTACGTTAACCCAATTCCATGCCTTTTATGATCATGGTCAGGCTCTACCCCTACTGGCCAAGCGAGATCCTGGGGGCAGGCTCTGGCTGTCTCCCGCAGACGCGACGGCACGCGAGATTGGGTGTGGCGATCCAATACGCATCTTCAACCACCTTGGCGCATTCGAAGCTCATGCGCATGTCACGGACCAAATCCCGAGCGGCGTCGTCTGGATGCGCGACGGGGTCGCTGGCTTGAATAACGTCACGTCGGGGGATAAGGTTCTTCCCGACAGCGCCCTAGACTTCTTTTACTTCACTGTCGGCAGCGCGGCGTTCGCGGCAAATGTCGAAGTAACAAAGGCCTAGAAAATGAATGAGGCGATCACCAACACAAGGGATGGGAGCGGCAATTGGCGCCCCGAAACAGCTATTGAGCCGGCACCCATCAATGCGTGGCCACCAGAACCCGTTAAGACCTTGAAGTGGTTTTTTGGCTGGCCCGGGTTCATCTGGCCGGAGAATATTCTATGGTTGGGCATTAGCACCCTATCTTGGATCTACATAACACCAGATCAAACGAGCATGAAAACCTTCGAGCTTTGGTGGATCGGCGCACTCTTGGCGAAGAACTTCGCCCTCATATTGGCTCTGTTTGGTGGCCTTCATTATTACCTCTATATCCGCCACGGCCAAGGCGAACGCCTCCGCTACACCACCAAGCCCTTCCCGACCGATAGCGGTCGATTCAAATTTCGCGATCAGGTTAAGGACAATATGTTTCATACCCTGGCCTCCGCAGTGCCAGTAATCACTGGATTTGAGGCTTTAACCTATTGGCTATTCGCCAACGGGCACCTGGGCTGGTTTAACTTTTCTGACCCGGTCGCCTTTTGGGGTTGGTTCGTTTTCGCACTGGTGCTGGCACCCTTCATTCATTCCGTGCATTTCTATTTAGGCCACCGCCTTTTGCATACGAAGCAGCTCTATAAACGTTTTCATGCGCTTCACCACAATAACGTCCAGGTTGGGCCTTGGTCGGGGCTTTCTATGCATCCAGTCGAGCACTTGATCTATTTCTCTTCAATTTGCGTGCAGTGGGCAATTGCGCTGCATCCGCTTAACGCGCTTTATCAGTTGCACCTCGCGGCCTTCATGCCGGCGCCCGGCCATAGCGGATTTGAGCGTACGGACATTTGCAAAGGCATCTTTTTAGCCGCCGGCAGCAATTTCCATTATCAGCACCATAAGTACTTTGAATGCAATTACGGTGGCAGTCTATTGCCGTTGGATAAGTGGTTCGGCACCTTCCACGACGGCACGGAAGCGGCAACGGTGAAGCTGCGCGAGCAGGTACGAGCGAAGCGGAGAGCGAACGCGGTCTCCTAACCTGTCAAATTAACCACCCGTGGTGCCCGACGTAAGCCAAGCCCAAAATTGTATTGCCCCAATCGCTCGATTAAGACACTGCCGAACGAAATGACGGTGTATGCCCCTAAATTCAAGACCCAGTCGTTCTTCAACGCTAGTGCAACCGACCAGTCGGGAGATAAGGCGGTCGCATATCATCAAGATAAATCACTTCGTCGACGTCGCCTGAACCAGTCAACAATGCTCCGTGGATCACGGTGGAAATTTGAAATGATTGCCTGATGCTTCTAATTTAGTGGGAATTGCGCCACCTGGGAAAGGCCCTTAATCTGATTGCGGAGCTGTTCAGGGAGGCCCCAACATGAGCGACGCGCGCACCATCATCCGCACCGCTGATATCTGTGACGATTACGAGTTTGAAGTCCGAGTATGCAATTTGCAGTTCCGCGATTTTGCCGCGCGCGAGGACTTCCATGGCGAAGTGGTGACCTTTTCCACCTTTGAGTCTAACAAGGGGATCATGGACTTGATCAACCAAGGTGGCAAAGGCAAAGTTCTGATCATCGACGGTCGTGGCTCAGCTCGCCGAGCTCTCTGCGGCGGCAACATTGCCACCGACGCGCAAGCGGCGGGCTGGGCAGGGCTGATCTTCCACGGCGCTATCCGCGACAGTCATGAATTCGCGGATCTAGATTTCGGCGTCAAAGCAACGCATGTTACCGCCATGCGGCCCTTTCGCGGCAACGACGCCGGACGCGCGAACATCACCCTCAACATCGGTGGCATCCAAATCTGCCCGGGCGACTACTGTTACGCAGACCGCGACTGTGTGATCATCCTTGATAATCCTGTGCACGAGTAGGTTCAGAGACAATGGCCGAACAGAGAGAAAATTTCGAGATCGATTTACCTAACGTGGAACTGCAAGACTACGAAACCTTGCACGAGTTCGCCAAGGCGGCAAAGACGAAGTTGGACCAAAACAGCTGGGACTATCTTTTTGGCGCGGCCTACACGGAGACCACCTGCCGACGCAATCGCCAAGCCCTTGATAGCACGGCCTTCCGACCGCGTGTGCTGCGCAACGTAGAGCATGTGGACGCAAGCGCCCAATTCCTGGGTCAGAAACTCCGCCTACCAGTAGTTTTGGCACCTATCGGGTCCATGCAGGACTTTGATGTTGAGGCCGGCGCGGGCCCGACCAAAGCAGCGGCCGAGTTTGGTTGTTTGCATATGCTGAGCTCCGTCTGTGCGCCTGGCCTTGAGGCCGTGGCCGCTGCCGCACCAAACCATCCCAAGATTTTCCAACTCTATGTACGCGGTGATGCCAACTTCGTTGATGACCATGTAAAACGAGCGTTGGATAACGGCTACATTGCCTTCGCTTTTACAGTCGATCTGGATTACTACTCCAAGCGAGAGCGCGACCTAGCTAAACGCTACGTGACCACCGGCCGGCGCCTTGCCGGTTATAACGAAGACCATCAAATGCGTTTCAGTTGGGACGATGTGAAGCGTGTCCAGGACAAATTCGATATTCCAATTATTCTAAAGGGTATTGCCACGGCTGAGGATGCCCATGCATGTGTCGAAAATGGGATCGACGTAATCTATGTATCCAACCACGGAGGCCGACAACTGGACCACGGACGCGGCGGTCTGGATGTATTATCCGAGGTTGTCACGGCCGCGGATGGTAAGGCCAAGGTTATGTTGGACGGCGGCATTATGCGCGGTGCCGACTTGGTGAAAGCCATGGCGCTAGGCGCCGACGCGGTGGGCATGGGACGATTCCAAGGCATGGCCATCGCTGCTGGCGGTGCCCCGGCTCTGGTCCGCGCATTAGAGCTCTTGGAAGACGAGGTCCGCGCGGCGCTCGGCATGCTTGGCGTTACCAGCTACGCAGAGCTGGACGCCTCGTATCTTCATCCAAATGCCGTCGAGGTACGTGAGCCGCACGTTTTGAGTTGTTTTCCTCTTATAGAGGAAGGCTACTAATCCGCTTCACGCCCTGCGATGAGAACAGCGAGAGCCAGTGCCCGCCTTTCAGACCACGGCTTTCAACTGCGCACAGCGCCATCAACCACAAATTCATGACCGGAACAGTAGGCCGCGTCATCGGAGGCGAGGAATAGAACCAAGCGAGCGACCTCGGTGGCGTCAGCCATCCGGCCCAAAGGCACTTTGTCAGCCAGCGTTTCGCGGAGCGATCCGAACTCATCGAGCATCTAGGTATCAATGAACCCCGGGTGCACTGAGTTTACTCGAATACCCGATGGGCCAAGCTCGACGGCGGCAGATTTGCTCATACCTCGAATTGCCCACTTGGTCGCCGAATATGCGTGGGCCTGAGCCGAAGCCACTAGCCCAGCAATAGAGGAGATATTCACTATCGCCCCGCTACGCTGTTCCTTCATCACTGGCGCTACCGTACGCATTCCCAAGAAAACTCCCGTCTGATTGATGGCTACCAGTTCATTCCAGACAGCTAGTGGCGTCTCCTCCAATCCGAGAACGCGAAAAATCCCCGCGTTGTTAACCAAGACATCGATGCGTCTATATCGATCAACCACATCCCCGACCACTCGGACCCAGGCCTCTTCTGACGCTACGTCATGTGCCATAAATTGGCATGATGCGCCCAACCGCTGAGCTGTGGCTTCACCTCCTTCAATGTCCACATCAGTGATTACGACCTGCGCGCCAGCGGCTATGAACAATTCCGCTTCGGCAGCACCCTGACCGTGGGCACCGCCCGTAACGACAGCAATCTTATTGTCGAGGCGGTTCATAGTCAGCACTCCCATCCGTTAGTGTCGTTCGTTAGAGCTCGACCCTAATCTCAGGGCTCATCTCGAAGATGCCTGTATACCATGGTAATGTCGGAACCCGGAAGGGCGTCGTTGGTTTTGTCCCAGACTTCGGTGATTGCTTCAGCAATCTTAGTTGGCGTGCCTGCTTCCCGAGCATTGTCGACAAACAAGTTCACATCCTTTGTCAACAACGCCGTAGCAAAACCCGCATCGAAGGTCTCTGTTAGTATGCGCCTCGGGAACTTGTCCGCCGTTGCCGTATTCTGACCGGTCGAAACATTAACAACATCCAGTATGGTTTTCATGTCGATGCCTTGCGACAGGCCATACAGTACTGCTTCAGTGCTGGCCACCATGGCAGTCCCAGAAAGGAAGTTGTTCAAGATCTTGACGGCCTGCCCCTGACCCGGTTCCTCACCAACATGGAAAACGTTTTTGGTGAACCCACTCAGCACATCTTGGTGAAGGTCCACCTCAGCTTTGGGCCCGGCAAGCATGATTGTGATGGTTCCAGCGCGGGCACCTGCCTGGCCGCCACTGACCGGGGCGTCAATGTAGGTGATGCCAGCCGCTTTGCATCGGGCATTGGCCTCGCGCGCAGCAGCGGGACCGATAGTAGAGAGGTCGATGATCACGGAGGTACGACGGTCCACGCTTGCGATGATCTCGTTGACAACGATCAGCGACACCTCTCCGTCGGGAACCGAGAAGAACACCGTGTCCGCGATACGGGCCACATCGGCAGCGTCCGCTCCCAACTGAGTACTCTCCGGGGCTAAACCTTGTGTTCCGGCCTTGTCGTACACCGTGAGCGGGAAGCCATTGGCAGCAATGTTCCCTGCCATAGGTCCACCCATTTGGCCGAGGCCAATAAAACCAAATTGTTCAGGCATCACGATCACCCTGGATCCATTGTCGAGGTGTCGATGTTCATGTCTTCCAAAACTTCGCGGGCGTTGCGGAAAGCTTCAACACCAGCCGGAATACCGCAATAAACGGCAATTTGAATTAGCACCTCACGCAATTCCTCTAAGGTCAGACCATTGTTGATTGCGCCCCGGAAATGTAATTTGAATTCCTGCGACTTGCCGAGTGCCGCGAGCATTCCAAGATTAAGAATAGAGCGGTCCCTGCGCTCTAAGACACCGCGACCCCAGGTTCCACCCCAACAATATTCAGTGACGATCTGTTGAAAATCGCGATTAAAATTATCCGCCCCCGCGACGGCCCTTTCAACATATTCCGGCCCCAAAACCTCAGTCCGTTCCTTTAATCCAGCATCGTATTGATCGCTTGTCATCGGGCTTCTCCTCGCTCCGCTGATGGGATGATTGGGATATAACTCGCTTTCATAATGAGTCCAAACAGAGCCTATTTCAAAACACCAAAATTAAGGTCTGGAGCAGATCCACTCTGTGAAACGCTAAGCATAGGAATTTTCTCAATTATATGTTGTAAAACGACGATCCGCGAACCATTTGACATCGGCGAAGACGAACTCTACGGTCATGCAAATTGTGCGATAGAACGCCCTAAAATTGGGCCGGCACGAAAGGGAGGTTCATTGGCGACTCTACTCGAGATCGACCGACTTAAGACGCAGTTTTTTACGTCTGCAGGCGTTGTCAAAGCCGTCGACGGTGTGTCTTACACAGTTGACGAAGGCGAAACGGTGGCGGTCGTTGGGGAGTCAGGCTGTGGCAAGTCAGTTACAGCTATGTCCATACTTCGCCTCATTCCTTGGCCACCAGGTAAAATCACCGATGGCGAGATCCGGTTCGCAGGTAGGGACTTGTTGGCGCTCTCGGAAGAAGAAATGCGAAATGTCCGTGGCAAGGATATTTCAATGATATTCCAAGAGCCAATGACGTCATTGAACCCGGTACTTTCCATCGGCATGCAGCTTACTGAGACCATGCTGGCGCACACCGATATATCTGAAGAAGACGCTTACAAACGCGCGGTAGACCTTCTGGGTATGGTTGGCATCTCTGAACCAGAACGCCGGTTAGCGCAGTATCCGCATCACCTCTCAGGTGGCATGCGCCAACGTGTTATGATTGCTATGGCACTATCATGCGAGCCAAAGTTGATAATCGCCGATGAGCCAACGACGGCCTTAGACGTCACGATCCAGGCGCAAATTCTTGAACTCATGAAAAATTTGACCCGCGATCTCGGTGTGGCAATGATCATCATCACTCACAATTTGGGCGTAGTCGCGCGTTACGCAGATCGTGTGAACGTGATGTACGCGGGAAAGATCATTGAGAGCGGAACCGCCGCTGACATTTATTATCGTCCGCATCACCCGTATACGCTCGCACTTCTGAAATCCGTGCCGCGTATGGACCAGCAGCGCCAGGCGCAATTGGATCCGGTTGAGGGCCAACCTCCAGATTTAACAATGTTAGATGAAGGCTGCGCTTTCCGGCCACGTTGCCGGTTTGCGACTGAGGAATGTGCTCATAGCTTCCCGTCTCTGGAGACATTCGCTGACGGCCATGCTACAGCATGCTTTCACATGGATCGAGTTGCTGCGAGCATGAAGGAGGCCTCATGAGCCCGCCTAACGAAGCTGTCGCGCGTGACGATGCCCAATTTCGCGGCGTGCCAACAGACGATGTGTTGATCGACGTAAAGAACTTGAAAATGCACTTTCCAGTCACGGAGGGCGTTTTTATTCAAAGCGTGATCGCGCACGTGAAGGCCGTCGATGGCGTCAGTTTCAAAATTATGAAGGGCGAAACCCTCGGTTTAGTAGGGGAGTCTGGTTGCGGCAAGACCACAACGGGTCGTTGCATTCTCAAACTGGAAGACCCAACCAGTGGCGAAATCATCTTTCACGGCCAGGACCTCATGGACCTAGACAACCAAGAGATGATTGAGATTAGGAAGAAAATCCAGGTGATTTTCCAAGATCCGTTCAGCTCACTGAACCCACGTATGAAGATTGGTGAGATTATTTCAGAACCTATGCGAGTTCACGACATCATCTCGGATGAGGAAGCCCGCAACGATCGGGTTGTCGAACTGCTGACCACATGCGGCTTGAAGGCCAACTTCGCCGACCGTTATCCCCACGAGATGTCCGGTGGCCAACGCCAGCGAGTAGGCATCGCCCGGGCCTTAGCCATGAATCCAGAGTTCATCATCTGCGACGAGGCGGTCTCCGCTCTAGACGTGTCAATTCAGGCCCAGGTTGTAAACCTTCTAGAAGATCTCCGCGAGGAATTCGGCCTTACATACTTGTTTATCTCACACGATCTTAGTGTAGTGCGTCACATTTCGCATCGTGTCGCGGTGATGTACCTGGGGCACATGGTAGAATTGGCGGAGTGCGACGAGTTGTTTGACAACCCGCTGCATCCCTATACTCGTGCGCTCCTAGAGGCTGTGCCAATTCCGGACCCGGATTTGGAGAATGGCCGCGCACACAAGATCATAAAAGGAGAGATCCCAAGCCCCATCAATCCGCCTTCTGGCTGCGTGTTCCATCCGCGCTGCCCTTTGGCACACGACGGGTGCAAAAAGGAATTTCCCGAGTTTCGGGAAGTGAAGCCAGGTCACTGGGTGGCCTGCACGGAAGTGTGACTCGCCCAAATTTCAGGCGTTGCATGCAAAAATGGAACTTGGAAGTTCCATGGTTAACTGGGAAGGAGAGTTAAAATGACCCATCTGACCACCAAACTGGCGCTGACAGCCCTTATCGGGGTTGGTCTCGTTATCGGCAGTCATGCCGAGGCGGCGCCAAAGAGCGGCGGCGTGCTCAACTACGTCGTTGGCTCCAAGATCCCGTCTTATGACGGGCACGTCGAATCGACATTCGGAATGATCCATCCGATCCGTCCATTCTACTCAACGTTGATACGCGTCAATCCAAGCAACCCTGCCGACCCGTCAGACTTTGTCTGTGACGTTTGTGAAGGCGAGGTGCCAAAAGGCGAAGAGGGTGGCACCAAGTTCACTTTTAAAATTCGCAAGGATGTAAAATTCCATGACGGCACGCCTATGACGGCGCATGACGTGAAAGCCACCATGGATAAGATCGTGTTCCCACCGAAAGGTGTTGCGAGTAATCGTAAAGCTTTCTTCCGGGCCGTAGAGTCTATCACGGCCGACAACGACTATCAGGTAACTTTCAAGCTGAAGTTCCCGACGGGAACCTTCATTCCAGCCTTGGCTTTGCCGTTCAACTTCATCTATGCGAAGAAGGATTTGGATGCCCACGGTTATCAGTGGCACAAAAAGAACATCAACGGCACCGGTCCGTTCAAGTTTGTGCAACACCAAAAGGGTTCTTTCGTAGAGGGCGTGAAAAACCCCAACTACCACTTTAAGGGGCAGCCCTACCTGGATGGCATCAAGGCCATTTCCGCGCCAAAACTAGCCGTTCGCGTGCAAGCTATCCGCGGTGATCGTGCCGCGATTGAATTCCGTGGTTTTCCGCCAAAACACCGCGACGATCTCGTCAAAGCGTTGGGCGACAAGATCACGGTGCAAGAAAGTGACTGGAACTGCGTCTTGATGATGACGCCGAACCACAAAGTCAAACCCTTCGATGACGTCCGCGTTCGCCGGGCCCTTACGCTGGCTATTGACCGCTGGGGCGGGTCGAAATACCTCAGCCGTATCGCTATCGTGAAGACCGTTGGCGGCGTCGTGTACCCGAATCACGCTTTCGCGGCTACACAAGAAGAGCTGGTAAAGTTGGCCGGTTACTCGAAGGACATCAAGGCCAGCCGTGCACAGGCTAAAAAGCTTTTGAAAGAAGCTGGCGTTAACCTAAACTTCGAGCTGCATAACCGTGGCGTCGACCAACCTTACAAGGTGGTTGGCACCTGGTTGATCGACCAGTGGAAGAAAGGTCTGGGCGCGAAAGTGAAACAGCGCGTGCAACCTTCACCGCCGTTCTACGCGACTCTGCGTAAGAAGAAGGACTTTGAGGTGTCCATCGACTTTAACTGCCAATCGGTCATCAACCCGATTGCGGACATTACCAAGTTTCTCTCTACCGCCGGGAACAACTACTCGCAGGGTGGTGACGCGAAAGCTGATGCAATCTATGCGAAGCTTGAAAAGTCCGCTGATCCAAAGGAACAGCGGGCCCTTATCCGTCAGTACGAAAAGCGCGTGATCGACGAAGCTATGGTCGCCGCAATCACCCTCTGGTGGTACAAAATCAACCCACACCGCTCCTATGTGAAGGGTTGGAAAATTGCGCCTAGCCACTACTTGAACCAGCACCTCGATAACGTCTGGCTGGAAAAGTAAGAGAAGCCTAAGCATGGACCCCACCCGCCGTCGTGATCGGCGGCGGGTGGTTCCATGAAAATTAAGGGACCGGGAACTACCGATGTCTAAGTATATTCTAAAGCGCTTATTGATGTTGATCCCGACGCTGATCGGCGCTGCTATTTTTGTTTTTTTCCTTTTACGCCTGGTCCCGGGCGATGTCTGCGAATTGCGTCTCGCTGGCACCGGCCTTTACGCAGATCCGGCCGAGATCGCGCTTTGCCAGAAAAACCTTGGGTTAGATCAACCACTCATCGTTCAGTTTTTTGACTTCCTTTGGGGTTACGTTGTCTTTGACCTCGGCGATTCTATGTGGACCGGCTTCCCTATTGTTCATGAAATCGGCCTACGGTTCGAGCTCTCCTTGCAAGTGGCCATAATGGCTACAGCTGTCGCGGTCATCATTGCCATTCCACTTGGCGTTATTTCCGCCGTCAAACAGGACACCTGGATCGACTATGTGGTCAGGACTTTCTCGATCGCTGGCATTGCCATGCCATCCTTTTGGCTCGGCATCCTAATCATCTTAGGCCTGTTGATATCGACACAGCATTTTCTGGGCGAGCCCTGGATGCCACCCATCGACTACGTGCCCATTTGGGAAGACCCCATGCGTAACCTGTCCCAGTTGATATGGCCGGCAGTGGCGACCGGATACCGCTACTCTGCCGTCGCAACACGGATGACACGGTCAGCACTTCTTGAGGTGCTGCGAGAAGATTATGTCCGCACGGCTCGCGCCAAGGGCCTCATAGAGAAAATCATCATCAACAGGCACGCGCTTAAAAATTCACTTTTGCCGGTTGTCACCATTATTGCTATTGAGTTCGCCTTTCTCATGGGCGGATTGGTGGTTACTGAACAGGTATTCAACTTGAACGGTCTGGGCAAGCTTTTCGTGGAGTCCGTAGGCAACCAAGACTTCAACATGACACAGCAGTTAGTCATGCTTGTGGTGGTCATCTTTGTATTCACCAATCTGTTTGTCGACGTGCTGTACGCGTGGTTAGACCCGCGTATTCGATACAGCTGAGGATTTGGTTATGACGCCGCCATCAGAAACTGCCGCTGCAGAGATTCAAGTCGAGGCCGATTTTGAAGAATTAGCCGAGCAAAAACCGTGGCACACCCGCACTATCGAGATGGCACGCCGACAACCACTGGCTGCATCGGGTTTCGTCATCATTATCCTCATGCTTCTGATGGCGATCTTTGCCGACTTGCTGACCGTCTTTCCTGCAGAGGATAATGACCTCGAATACATGCTCGCAGAGCCTGGCACCGTTCACAGTGACCTCGAATTGTCATTTTTATTGGGCGCCGACCAATTTGGCCGCGATCTCTTGACCAGAATCATATACGGAGCGCGGACAGCACTGTTTGTGGGCTTTACCTGCGCCATAATTGGATCAACTCTGGGTTTGATCCTGGGTGTCGCCAGCGCCTATTTTGGGGGCTTGTTTGATCTGATCGTGCAGCGCATCGTCGATGTGGTCATGGCCTTCCCACTCATCATCTTGGCCCTCGCCGTCGTCGCGACTTTGGGCCCTGGAACCCAAAACGTGATCATAGCGATCACTATACCGTTCATTCCACAATGCGCGCGCGTGGTACGCTCAAATGCCCTGGCAATTCGTGAAATTCCCTATGTGGATGCGGCTCGCGCGCTTGGGTTTTCAAACGCGCGCATCATCATGCGCCACATGGTGCCCAACGTGATGGCACCCTACTTGATCATGCTGACTTCCTTTCTTGGTCAGGCTATTTTATTGGAGGCATCCTTGAGTTATTTGGGCATGGGCGTGCAGGAACCAACTCCTGCTTGGGGCCTCATGCTGCAGGGCGGCGCTGAAGAATTTGCTGAATCTGCACCTTGGGTAGCTATTTGGCCTGGGGTTGCCATTTCCCTCGCCGTGTTCGCCTTCAATCTGTTTGGAGACGGTGTCCGCGATACCCTGGACCCGAAACTGCGCTCGCGCTAGAAAATAGCCTCGGGATTCTCAATAAGGCCCTGGTCAGTTGACCAGGGCTTTTTCATTTGCATATGAGAGCTATACACTAAAGTTGTGTCAGTCTGTCATCAGTATTTTTACAGGAGATAGTATGTACTTTGACTCTCGCCTTTGGACGTTCACTGAAGGTGTACGCGACCGCATCGCTTATGCAGTTTTGATCGGCCTTCTCGCGACATCCACGGGGATTGCACGCCTGGCATTACTGGGCTGGGTCATCGGCAAGGTATTCAATGGCGCACACTTTGATGAAATCCTTCTACCCGCAGTCATGGTGGCACTGACCATGGTCGCACGCGGCGGCCTAGAATACTGGCGCAACATGGTCGCCCATGAGACTGCGGCGCTGGTGCAGCGCCATATTCGCCGCGTTATTTATGCCAAGATCGTTCAACTAGGCCCGGCTCATTTTGGCCTACAGCGCACCGGCGATGTCTTGGTATCCCTGGTTGACGGTGTGGAGCAGTTAGAAACCTATTTTGGGCGCTATCTACCGCAATTATTCGTAGCAGCGCTGACACCATTGCTAATCCTCGTTTTCGTCGTCTACTTGGATTGGTTAGTCGCCCTTGTGCTAACCGGCTCGGCCTTGATTACCTTGGTCGCGCCCATGACCTTCCATGCCATCGACAAGAATAACTCGCTCGCGCGCTCCAAATCGTACAAGGCCTTCGCTGCTGACTTCCTTGATTCCATCCAAGGATTGGCAACTTTAAAAGCCTTTGGCCAGTCTACGCCCAAGATTAATGAACTGGCTGTTCGAGCCCGTGACTTGTTCCGCTCCACGATGTGGGTGTTGGCTACAAACGCTGCTGCGCGCGGCATCACCGATACGGGGATCACCGTCGGCGCAGCGGCGGCTTTGGGCGTCGGTGCATGGCGGGTGACCGGTGGGAACATGACGCTCGAAGTTCTGGTCATCGTCCTAATGCTGGGTACGGAGGTTTTCCGTCCGCTTCGCGACCTTCGTTCCCTTCTGCACAGCGGCATGGTGGGTATGTCGGCGGCACTGGGCATATTCCAAATTCTGGACGCCGAGCCTCTCGTCACGGATGCCGATGGTTTAGAGGTCGATCAACTCGACCCGACGATTTCATTTGATCACGTGGCGTTCCGCTATCCGGGAAATCCGGACGTGGCACATCAAAACATCACCTTCGATATTGAAGCTGGGGAGCGGATCGGGGTCGTCGGTCCGTCAGGTTCCGGCAAGTCGACAATCTTGAAACTTTTATTGCGCCTTTACGAGCCTACGACTGGCACCATTCGCGTTGGCGGCGAGGATATTCGGGATTTAAGCTTTGCCGCACTCCGCCGCCACATGGCCGTGGTCAGCCAGGACACCTACTTGTTTCATGGCACCGTGGAAGAGAACCTAAGGTTCGGCAAACCCGATGCAACGCCGGAGGAACTTGAGATTGCCATCCGCAACGCCAACGCTCATGAGTTCATCAGAAAACTCCCGGAGGGACTAGCTACCGTCATCGGTGAGAGGGGAATCAAATTATCCGGTGGCCAACGCCAGCGGATCGCCATTGCACGCGCACTGTTACGCGACACGCCGATCCTAATGCTCGATGAAGCGCTTTCGGCCGTTGATGCGGAAAACGAATGGATTATCCAAGACGCCCTTGACCGCCTAATGGAGGGGCGCACCACATTGATCTTTGCGCACCGCTTGTCCAGCGTGATCGACGCAGACCGCATCCTCGTTTTGGAGGGAGGGCGCATTGCCGACCAGGGGACCCATCCGGAGTTGATTTCTCGTAAAGGTGCATATCGCACACTGATGGCGGCCCAGGCCGCCGAGGGCAGCGGCGCAACCGTTCTTTTAGGTACGGAGCGGGACGTAAACAATCCGGGACCAGATGAGACGGGGGGGTTTTTCAGCGCCTCAAACGAAGGCCCTACTGATGCTATTATTCGTGCCGAGGGATTAACCTGGAGTTCAGCCTTCAAGAAGCTTTTGACCCATATGTATCCATGGAAGGTAAAATTCTGCCTAACCTTATTCTTCGGGGTCACCCGGGTCTTTGCCTATATCGGTGTCGGCGTCGTGAGTGCTCTGGCTGTAGCCGCGGTCAAGTCAGGACAGCCTTTCCTTCCCCATATCGTCTGGCTTTGTGTACTGGCGCCTATCGCTGGGCTGTTCCATTGGCTCGAGTCCTGGATTGCCCATGATATGGCCTTTCGCATGCTATCGGAGATGCGGATAGAGCTATTTCGAAAACTCGATAAGCTCGCTCCCGCTTATCTCCTGACTCGACGTAGCGGTGACATGGTGGGTATGGCAACCCAAGATGTGGAAATGGTGGAGTACTTCTTTGCTCACACGGTGGCGCCGGCGTTCGTTGCACTTTTGGTCCCGGCCCTGGTGATGATCTTCTTAGGAACTATGGGATGGCCCCTGGCACTGGCACTGTTTCCGTTTCTAGCCTTGGTCGCCATCAGCCCCTTTCTTGCCCGGAAACGGCTCGACAGCCTGGGTTCGCAAACGCGAGAGTCCCTCGGTGAGCTCAACGCGCATGCTGTCGATACGGTCCAGGGCCTTGCCGAGGTCGTTGCCTTTCAGAAGGCGGATGCTCGGGGGCAGGAATTCGATCACAAGGTTGGCCACTACCTGACTGTTCGCCTTCCTTTCTTCCGAGATCTCACCTTTCAAACCTCACTTTTAGAAACCGTTACTGGCCTTGGTGGCGTGGCCGTGGTTATCACTGGGGCATCCTTAGTCCAACAAGGCCACTTGGACGGCGGTCTCCTCCCGTTACTTGTCATCCTTGCCATGGCCGCGTTCCTGCCGGTTTCAGAAATCGCCCACATCGGCCGTCAACTCGCGGATACGCTGGGTTCAGCCCGACGCTTGCACGCAGTTGAGCACGAAAGGATTCCTGTTGCCGATGGGCCCGGCATCGATCAGGCTATTTCCGCAGAGCTCTGTCTAAAGCGGGTTTCTTTTACCTACCCAGGACGCACATTGCCGGCCTTAGACGAGGTTAATCTCTCGATTGAACCAGGTCAGACATTAGCCCTGGTAGGTCCATCGGGAGCCGGCAAGACTACGCTCGCGCACCTTCTTCTTCGGTTCTGGGATCCACAGTCTGGACATATTATTTTTCAGGGCTACAACCTCAAGGAACACCGACTCGATGATCTTCGGGCGCGCATGGCGCTGGTGGCGCAGGACACCTATTTGTTCAACGCAACGCTCCGGTCTAACATTCTGTTAGCCCGGCCGGATGCGGACGAATTTGCGCTTGAACAGGCCATCCAGCGCGCAGCGCTGAACGATTTTATCGCTGGCCTGCCAGACGGGTTGGATACGCCTGTTGGCGAGCGCGGCATGCGACTATCTGGTGGCCAGCGACAGCGAGTGGCTATTGCGCGCGCCTTCCTTAAAGATGCGCCGATCTTGATTTTAGATGAGGCGACGTCACATCTGGACGCCGTAAGCGAACGAAAGGTTCGCCAGGCTCTGGAGGAGCTCATGCACGACAGGACTACAGTGATTATAGCACATCGCTTGTCCACAGTTCGTGATGCGGACAAAATTGTCGTCATGAAAGATGGACGCATTGCCGAACAAGGGTCACATGACGAACTCTTGGCCAAGGGCGGTCTCTACACCCATTTAGTGCAGCGCCAGATGACAGGTGCGGCGGCTGAATAAAAAAGGACAAAACCATGAAAAAACGAATTGCCCTCATGGGTATGCATTTAGAAGCCAACGCCTTCGCACCTGTGTCGACGGAAGCCGATTTCCGCTCCGCTGGCTACTACGTGGGCGAAGAAATCACAAACGACTTGGCACAGGCTAACCCCCGCACGGCCGCTGAACTCTCCGGTTTCATCACAGAAATGGACGATCAAGGCATCGCTTGGCAACCGGTGCCGATCCTCATCACCGGCTCCGAACCGGGTGGGCCCGTAGACCATGCCTTTTTCGAACGTACGATGGCCGAGATGAGATTTCACCTCAAAGCGGCACTACCTTTAGATGGCGTTTTTTTCTCCGCCCACGGCGCAATGACGTCGACGGATACCACTGATCCTGATGGCGCACTTTTTGAGATGGTACGCGATGTGATCGGCCAAGACACACCTCTGATAGCTACCCTTGACCTGCATGCAAATATCTCCGATCGGATGGTAGAGAAAACAGATATCCTTGTCGCCTATATCACCAATCCGCACGTAGACCAGCGCGAACGTGCGGCAGAAGCAGCTAATCTAATGGTCGAAATGTTTGACGGCATGAAACCAGAGGCCGTATTCATCCGCGTCCCCATGGTTTCACCGCCTGTAACTCTTTTATCGGCCCGCGGCCCCTATGCGGACCTGATCAACTACGGCCAGGAACGCAAAAATAACGCCATTGCAAACGTCTCCTTGTTGGCCGGTTTCGCCTACGGAAACACTCCCGAGAATGGCCTCTCCGTGATCGTAACCGGGCGAGACGATCGCAGCAGCGCGAAGGCCCTGGCACAGGATATCGCACAGCGTGCCTGGGACAGCCGAGAACAGTTCGCGATTTCCCTCACGTCCATTCCCGAGGCTGTCGCTCAAGCAAAGGCCTGTGGCGAGGATGCCGGTCTTCCCGCAGTAATCATGGCAGATTGCGCCGATAATCCGGGCGGTGGCGGACGCGGCAATACTCCGCATATACTCCGCGCCCTTATGGAGTCCGATGTGCAGAGTTGCTACGCCGGTATATTCTATGACAAAGCCTTGGCCGCGGAAGCGCACGAGTTGGGTTTGGGAGCTCAGTTTTCCGCAGTCCTCAATAGGACCTCGGAGAACGAATTTTCTGAACGCTTTGAATTCGACGCCGAAGTTGTTGGGCTTCATGATGGTGTCTGCGTCGGCACACTGGGGATTTACGCAGGCCGAACGGTAGACTTGGGGCCGTCAGTGCATTTGAAGATTGGAGGAATAGACCTAATCGTTGTATCCAGACGGAAGCAATGTGGCGATCCCGAATTCTTCCGTATGTTTGGCCTTAAGATGGAAGACGCGAGAAGCGTTTTGGTGAAATCTCGCGGCCACTTCCGGGCGGGCTTTCTGCCCTGGTTCTCTCCGGAGCAAGTCATTGAAGTGGATGCGCCTGGACTAACTTCCAATATCTTTGCCAACTTTTCTTTTGATGGCTACAAGCGACCCATATACCCACTTGATAAAGACATGGACTGGGAAGTCCCGACCGGATGACAAGAGAGAGACCTGGGTGTATGTTCTACCTATTCATCACAATAATGTTTCCACCTGAGAGATTAAGTATTTGTCCCAACACGTGAACAGTCTCAGCTTATAGCTTTTCCAAGGAGAATTTCAATGACGTCAGCCCTTACTGGCCCTTTCCGCTCGTTGTTATTCGCACCAGGCAACCATCCGCGCCGGGTCGAAAAGGCCCTCGGACTAAGTGCTGATGTGGTGATCCTTGACCTAGAGGACGCTGTGGCGATTGCCGAAAAAGTGGCAACACGTTCCATCGTCGTCGATGCCTTACAGGGCGAACGGACCGGCTTAGGTTATGTGCGAGTTAACGCTTACGACACCGATTTTTGTTTTGGTGATCTGCTGGTAGTAGTCGCCGAAGGCGTTGATGGCATCGTTTTACCCAAAGTGGAAACACCGGCACAGCTGCAGTCGGTTGACTGGGTAGTTGGTCAGTTGGAGCGTGAGAAGGGCTTACCCGAAGGTGGCATAGATATCATTCCGATCATCGAGACCGGAAAGGGTGTTGCCAGTGTGCACGACATTGCCTCCACCAGTACCCGAATCAAACGCCTTTCCTTCGGCGCTGGCGACTACACCAAGGATATGGCCATGCGTTGGACTCGTCACGAGAGTGAATTGGCGCATGCGCGAGCCGAAATCGCCGTCGCCAGTCGTGCAGCCGGTCTGGAAGCTCCACTGGATACAGTCTGGATCCACATAAAGGAAACGGAGGGATGCATTAAATCAGCAGAACTCGTTTGCGATATGGGCTTCCAGGGCAAACTGTGTATACATCCGGATCAAGTGGACCCTGTAAATGCCGTTTTTACGCCTTCCGATGAAGATGTGGCCTTTGCCAAGAAGGTGGTCAAGGCATTTGAAGAGGCTGAAGCTCAAGGCCTCGCATCCATCCAGGTAGACGGGTATTTCGTCGACTATCCGATCGTCGACCAAGCCCAAAGAACCTTGGACCTGACCGACAAGATACGCGAAAAGCTATTCGTCAACCCGCGGGTCTTATCATAAATCTATCACGGTTTCTTCGCCTTGAACGATAAACCACGATTATATTCGCAAACGCTTAACAGACAACGGCATCAACAGCGTAATGGTTGATGAGCGATATGTTAATTAACGTTTGTCCACACTTAGTCAGTGGAGGGCGAGGGGGAAAGCAAAAATATGACAAACCACCCTTTGTATGAGCTCACACGCCGTAGTATACTCCGCCATTGACATGCATCGTCTGACCAGTGATGTAGTCAGCCTCGGGCAGGCAGAGATAATGTATCATGCCAGCGATCTCCTCAACGACGCCAAGCCGATTGATCGGCGGGGACATGCCCGCGGACGGTCGCGGGCCAGCCGATTTGGGGCGATCCGTCTCAATATGGCCAGGCGCGACGATGTTGCAAGTGACGTTGTGCGGCGCTAGTTCAGTGGCGAGCCCCCGCATAATCCCTACTAGGCCGGCCTTCGCGGCGAGCACATGGAGACGCTTGGCCATGCCCAAATTCGACGACATGCCACCTAAGCCAATAATTCGACCCCAGCGGTTCTCAATCATGAAAGGAGCGACTGCGCGCGCGCAGAAGAAAGCACCATTTAGCGTCACGGCAATGGTATGATGCCATTCCTCGACGGTAATTTCCTGAAAGGACTTTTGGGCCCTGACTGAAGCGTTGCAAATCAGAATGTCGACTGAACGAAAAGCCTTTGCCCCGGTTTCCATCATCGTGTTGACAGCATCTTCATTGGTGACGTCGGCAATGTGGGCCAGTGCCTTACCCCCGGATTCAAATATCTCATGGGCTACAGCATCTGCGGCTTCACGGTCCTGGACAGCGTTGACCACCACAGAGGCACCGTAGCTGGCGAGGCGCTTTGCCGTGGCACGGCCAATGTTGCGGGCCGCGCCCGTGATCACAGCAACCTTGCCGTTCAAAGGGGCTTCGGAGTTATCCATGGTCGATTTTCTCTTTCTATTATTTTCCCGTGAATTTGGGTCTTCTTTTAGCATTAAAGGCGGTAACGCCCTCGTTGAAATCGTCGGTCACGGCACAGTCGGCAAACGCCGCACTTTCAGCATTCAGCTGCTGGTGCAGGGTATTAGAAAGGGATTCGTTCATGAGGGCTTTGGTGCGAGCATAAGCGTAGGTTGGGCCAGCAGCAAGGCGCGCAGCTAAAGCCTCGGCCTCTGAATCCAATTCGCAGTCACTCACAACTCGGTTAACAAGGCCCCAACGTTCCGCCGTCGCCGCATCAAACCGATCACCCAACAGCGCAATTTCCATGGCCCGCTTCATGCCAGTCGCGCGGGGTAATGAAAAAGTTGATCCGCCATCAGGACTGGTTCCCAAATTACAATACGCGAGTGTATAGAAAGAACTCTCTGTCGCCACTACCATGTCACATGCCAGCATAATGCTAACGCCGGCACCAGCCACCGCGCCGCGCACGCTGGCGATAATAGGCTTCGGCATCGCGCGCATATAAAAAACGGTCTCGTGAAAGCCGTTGATCATGGCTTCAATTTCATGGCGAAAGGCCGTCCGATCGGAAACCTCTCCCAGGCGTGTGCCGAAATGCTTGATGTCTCCGCCCGCCATAAAGTGATCACCCGCGCCGGACAGAACAACACAGCGGATACTGTCATCATTGCTGATATCACGCATGACCGACGCCATGGTGTCCATCAGTTCAAGATTAAGTGCGTTCAACGACTTGGGCCGGTTCATAACGACCTTGCAAACCGAACCTTCGACGTCGACGAGAATGGAAGAGCTAGTGGACGTTACAGGCATAAGGCCACTCCTGGAACCAGAGTTCAAGATATAGCCCAAACGTACCCCATCAGTGCGCCGACGCAAGTAGGCAGGTCATTCGGGAAGGTAAACCGCACCCTCCGCAACAAGAGCTTCGATGGCTTCGGAATCTATTCCTAATCCAGTCAGGACGTCGCGTCCGTGTTCGCCGATAGCCGGGAACAACTGGTCCGTATTGGCATCACGGGGTGTGGTCCCCGGTACGATCGGGAACGGTATGCAACCAATACCGGCTTGTTCCACTTCCGGCGCCATGCCAGTTTCGATTGTGTGAGCGTCATTCAGCCAATCGTCCGTTGAATTGATTCGTTCGGCCAATATGTCTGACTCGCGCATGATCTGGACCCATTCGTCGGCAGTCTTCTCTTTAAACCGAGCTTCGAATACCGGTTTCAGCGTATTGAAATTCTTAGCGCGAAGTTCAAAATCCACGTACCGAGGATCATCCCGCACGCCTTCCAGACCCATGGCATCACAAATACGTGCATATTGATCTTCTTTAACAAGAGCCAAACCGATATACCCACCATCGCTTGTCTCATAGCTACCTGCAGGCGCGTTCAATATGCGCGGTTCGCCGCCAGCCAAGACCCGCTCAATGATCTTTGGTGCTAAAAATGCACCCATGGCCTGGGCCAGACTAAGATCCAAATGAATGCCTTCCACTTCATCCCCTCGGCCCGCCAAGGCCGCCGCTACCGCCTGATGAGCGTAGACGCCAGTAATGGTATCCGGTACCAACATGCCGACGCGGTGCGGTATTTCGTCATTACCCTTATTCACCGCAACTAGGCCCGAGAAAGATTGTAGGACCGTGTCCGACCCAGGTCGGCGTGCATAGGGGCCAGTTTGACCGAACCCGCTGACAGACCCGTAGATGATATTCGGGTTTATTTTCTTAATTTCGTCGAAACCAACGCCCAAGCGCGCTGACACTCCAGGCCGGAAACTCTCAAGAAAAACATCAGCATCGGCGGCAAGCTTATGAACGATGTCACATGCCGCGTCAGATTTTAGGTTAAGTGCAATCGAGCGCTTGTGCGGATTAGCTACCATGCCCAGTGGGGTTTGCCCACCGTAGCTCTCTCCGATAGCTCGGATCCAATCCCCTTCGAATGGCTCAACCTTGATTACATCAGCACCATATAGGGCAAAAATACCGGCGCAATATGGTCCTGCAAAACCTTGCGAAATATCGACGATCTTTAGACCAGCGTAGGGTGTAGCGTAGCTCATGATTACAGATCTCCCTGGACTGTGCGAAAAATCTTATACCGAGGCCCTGAGACGTCGGCAAACACCAGCGCGACGCTACTTCGATAAATGAAATAGCGCTATCGCTACGGCGGCGCGGCGTGAGCCAATACGATCAGCTGCCTAGCCTATAAATTTAGTAATTAACTTTGACTTGATGGGTTATCTTATCGGAGCGACTCCTGAGACAGCATCTGACGTTAATGAGGATATCGCATGCGTCGCAAGCCCCGCATGTCTTAATACTCCATCTGATCTAAGATGAGGNCGATAAAANAAGNAAGTNGAGGAAAACGTAATTNTGANTTTCTNCTCTTTAACTNAAGGCNCAGTGGGCGCCACACCGACATTAGACAATTGGATTAATAGTTGCCGGTTCTCATGTGCCAAAATAAGAGAGAACAACTCACTGCGCAGCGGTAATGTCTACGCGCCTACTATCTTGCGCTCGCGGTGCGCGATATAGATACCCGAGCCAACGATCATGGCAATCCCGGTCCAAGTGAAGGCGTCCGGGATGGTGTCGAAAGCCAAGTAGCCGATAGCTGCCGCGAANATAAGCATGGTGTAGGAATAAGGAGAAATCACGGCGGCCGGTCCGAACTTGAAGGATGCAATCATGGACCCCTGGCCAATGATTGCCAAACCCAATCCGATTAACAAAGTCCAGTTTAAGGCCTCCGGAATGGGGCCCCAGAACAGGGGCACAAGGGGACTCAGCGCAAGCGCACCCAAGAGCGCGTTGTGGGTAATTTCCAACACTATAGGTTGGCCACCTGCGAGACGACGATTAGCCAGGAAGTAACCGCCCAAGAAGATGCCAGCCATTAGTCCGATGTAATAGCCGATCGGGTCGCCGGCAAATCCGGGACGTAGAATCACCAAGACCCCGCAGAACCCGATCAGAACAGCCGTAATCCGCGGCAAGCCGATCTTCTCTCTAAGAACCACAGGCGAGAGGATTGTCGCGACCGCCGGCGCAAAAAGCAGCATAGCGGTGGCGTCAGCCAGGGGAATATAGGTTAACGCTAAATAAAAGGAGGCAACCGCGCAAATGTTCATAGTGCCTCTCAGGAACTGACCACCAAGCCGGCGTGGGCGAAACACCCTCAGCCCATGTACCGGAATAGCGATCAAGGCCATCACCAAGAACGTTCCGGCGAACTGCATCCAGATTATCTGAAAAGGATCGACCTGATGAAGGAAGGATTTAACCAACCCATCCTTTCCNGACAGNAAACCGGAGCCCAGGATCATCAGCCCGATACCGATAACAACTCTATTCCTGACCATCGGATGAGATCAAACGTCTTGAGCCCAGTCAGAGATCCCCTGACCGGTCGACTGAAAACCACCAAACCCGTATNTAGGCAGCATGAGGTTGAGGGTACCAATNTCATAAGCCATGAGCTTCCTCAGTTCAGCAGCTGCTGCAATGAACCTATCCCATTCATTGATATATTTTACGACGAACAACAACGCGCCTAACCTCTCTATACATTAGGAAAAGCCCACGGCGAAGCACCTTTGCGGTATACGTCGGCCAAATCCTGAATGGCCCCAACGGTCATACGGCCCTCCATGATAACCTCTAGCCGCCCCTAGATGCGGGCTTGACCGCTCCGGCTCATGATATTGACACTCCCAATCTGCGTCGCTACGAATGTCAATCCTGTTACTTAGCGCCATGTTTTCCGGTCGCGCTTCTTGATTGGGGAGATTGGATCTATCTTGGTGCAAGCATTCGTCCTCCAATGTCAAATCATGCTGGAACAGATTAGACTCCGCCATGTCACAGACGCGGGCGCTGTAGTTTTTCATGTTCAGATTCTCGTTAACCGCGATGACACTATAGCTTCGACCCCACGAAATCCATCGAGATTGACGGGCCTCCGCTAGTGGTGGGATGCTGAATGCAAAAAGGTGTCTAGACTCCATGAACCCTATGCCCCCCCTTCTCTCGCGTGCAATCATCATTATCCTTTTAACCCTCGTAGTTATGACGACTCGAGCGGGCGCTTTGACCACGCAGCAGTGCACGGAAGATTTCAATGCCCTGATCGCGGAGATTGAACGCAATCGCAAATCCGTCATTATCAACCTCAACCAACAACTAGCCGAAGCGGATACGCATCAGCAGCGCGACAGCCTGAAATTCATGTTAGAGCAAGTTTGGGATGATGAGGAAAGTCAGCGCGCAACCGCTGGGATAATCCGTAGGGATTGCGAAAAAGAAGTGAAGGTTAATGGCTGAGGGCTTAATCCATCGGCCCAACAAACCTCTCGTTCTCCTGATCACCACGACGGTACAGGCGCTGGTCACCATGAATGTTGTGATCCCAGCGGCGATCGCGCCAGAAATGGCAGCCATGCTGGGGGTTGAAGCCTCGCTGGTCGGCATCCAGATTGGCATCGCCTATTTTGGGGCGGCGTTGCTTTCGGCCATGTCGGGAACCGTNGTGCGCCGTTTGGGCGCGTTGCGGGCCAGTCAATTAGCCTTGGTGCTGTCCGCGATCGGGACGCTACTTATGGCGGTTCCATCCCTGGGCGTATTAGCAGTGGGCTCAGTATTCTGCGGGCTCGGGTATGCGCTGACCAACCCNCCAGCCTCACACCTCCTGTCTAAGGTGACAACGCCCATCGACCGAAATTTTCTGTTTTCCGTGAAGCAGACATCCGTGCCATTGGGCGGGGTCGCAGCAGGTTTCATGGCGCCACCAGTGGCATTGACGTGGGGCCCGCAAGCGCCATTGATCCTCGGCGTTGCTGTTACCGTGACTATGGCGCTGGCCATGCAGCCGTTGCGCAGGAGTTGGGACGCGGACCGGGACCCAACCCATTCGCTGAGACGTAATCCACTCACGGAGATGGCGATCATGTGGCAGGAGCGGCGGCTCCGTTATTACGGGTTCGTCGCCTTTTGTTTTGCAGCCATGCAGCTATGCCTAACTACCTTCACCGTGACCATGCTAGTCACCGATCTGGGCTTTGGCCTGATCGAAGCGGGAATCATTCTGGCGGTCCTGCAGATCGCTGGCGTCACAGGTCGACTATGGTGGGGGTGGTTGGCGGATCGTATACGCGATGGCAACGCAGCACTCCTTATAATCGCGTTTTTAAGTGTCGTTTTCGCACTAGCCACATCGACGCTAACGATCCAGTCCCCCCACGCTTGGGTGTACGCGCTGATGGGCNTNTTCAGTTTCGCCGCAGTCGGNTGGAATGGAGTATTCATGGCAGAGATNGCNCGCATAGCTCCCGAGGAGACTACCAGCAAGGCTACAGGTGCCGTTCTCGTTGTTAGCTTCGCCGGCATCCTTATTGGACCGCCTGTGTTTACGGCCACGCATGCGTTACTTGGCACCTACACGGCCACATTCGCGGTCTTTGCAGGGGTGTCCGGACTGGGCGGAATATATCTGTGGTGGTTGCGCCGCTGGGAACGGCGACGCCACANGGCTCAGTGAAGCTCCGCGCGGATNTTTTGACGGTAGAGATCGATGGGAACCAGTTNTCCNAATTTCTCTGCGTACCAGTACTGCCAGCCATTGCAGGCAGGCGCCTTCTGCACAAAGGCACCGACTTGGTGGATGGATCCCTTGAACTCGCCCGTGGTCAATGTGCCGTCNGCGCGCACGCGCGCCGAATGACGGCGCCGGCTATCAGTCAATACTTGTCCGGGTTCCAAGAGGCCGCGCTCTAGGAGCCAACCGAAGGGAATACGGGGTTGTTCCCGTTTCTGTTCAATTTTCAAGATGTCTTCCTCTGAGATACGACCGATCTTACCAATCCGCTTCTTTGCGATGGCCGCGTAGGCCTCATCTTGTTCAATACCCACATAGTGACGACCGAGTTTCTTTGCCACGGCGCCCGTTGTGCCAGTGCCAAAAAACGGATCAAGCACCGTATCACCGACTTTCGTAGAAGCGATGATAGTCCGGTATAGCAAACCTTCCGGTTTCTGGGTGGGATGGGCCTTCTTACCGTCTATCTTCAACCGCTCAACGCCCGAACAGATTGGCATGAGCCAGTCAGAACGCATTTGAAGATCGTCGTTTAGGGCCTTCATCGACTCATAATTAAATTGGTATTTGGAATCTTTTGAACGGGCGCACCAGATCATAGTCTCATGGGCGTTGGTGAACCTTCGACCGCGAAAGTTAGGCATGGGATTGTTTTTCCGCCAAATAACATCATTGAGCATCCAGTAGCCCAAATCCTGCAGCGCCGTGCCGACCCGAAAGATGTTATGATAGCTTCCAATGACCCAAAGCGTTCCGTCGGGCTTAAGCACCCGGCGGGCAGCAGCCAACCAATTCCGGCTGAACTGATCATAGGCGGCAAAGCTCTCAAACTGATCCCAGTCATCGTCAACGGCATCTACCTTGGAATTGTTCGGCCTATGCAGTTCTCTCTCCAATTGGAGATTGTATGGCGGGTCGGCGAACACCATATCAACGCTGGCCTCGGGAAGGGCGCTCAGTTCTTCGATGCAGTCACCAATCAATATGCTGTCGGCAAACGCCGGCGGGCCGCTGGTTGCAGTCAGGTCAAGCCCCCGCCGTTTTTTCTTATGATNTCTGCCCATGGTAAAAGGAGCATGNAGAAGCTTTGAGTCNGGGTCAAGATCTAAATAGAATCAATGGGTTAGGTTCGTTTAAACGCAAGATATGGAGCATTCTTATTAGTCGGATCTCAATATCTTGCGTATAGGGGCAAAGCTTTTTCTGTGCGCTGAGGTTATTCCCAGGCGTGCCAAGGCATCTTGATGCTCACGGGTACCATAGCCCGCATTGGTCGCCCAACCATAACCAGGATGGCGGGTATCCAACGCGCGCATAATCCGATCACGAGTTACTTTAGCGACNATGGAGGCCGCTGCGATGGAAAAGGAACGGCTATCCCCTTTGACCACGCATTCCATACCGCAAGTCAACGTTGGTTCACGGTTCCCATCAATTAATGCGAAACTCGGCGCAGGATCGCCCAAAACGGAGACCGCACGTGCCATGGCCAGCATCGTGGCCTGCAGGATATTCATGATGTCAATCTCATCAACACTGGCCTTCCCAACACCAATGCGGGCGGTAGCTGAGAGTTCGGCGAACAACTGTTCACGGGCGATTGGCTTGAGCTTCTTCGANTCATTCAGTCCCGTTCGGAGCGCCGAGGACAGATTGTCACGATCTAGGATCGCCGCCCCAGCAACAACAGGGCCCGCCCATGGGCCGCGACCAGCCTCGTCGATTCCGGCAATTATGACATGGCCTGCATCTCGAGCGGCATCCTCAAAGGTCCAATTAGGCATCTTTCGAGGTTCCGATCGATTTGCGTCGAGACCGAGGTTTCTTAGCCGGTGCACCCTTGCCTATCGCCGCCGTCTTGGATGTCGATTTTTGTTTCGCCACATTTCGTGGTAGTCGTTTTCTGTTCTGTATCGACCTCTCATCAGACGCCGACAAGAGTTCGGAATCTATCTTATAAGTTTCCGTCTCCGGATAGGTCGGCGAGNGTTGGTTNTTTGGGAGCGNAGAGATCTCAACNGTGCCTTTCATATCATCAGTTTTAGCGAGTCTTATGTCCGCTTCCGACAATTGTGCTGTTTCACGTTCCCGTTTGCGTCGCAACCGTTGGCGGCGTAGCCAAAGTGCGGACCTGCGAAGCTGGCGCTGTGTGCCGGTGCGTGTGCCAATTATAACGTCCGAGACTAAAGCCATTTCAGGTCCGTAAACCAACTTTATCAATTCGCGGCCTTCCGTGACGCCGTAGCTCACCAGCAATTGAACGCGACGGCCTGTAAAAACCCACAGCGGACTCAAAGCTAGGCTCATGACGGTGACAGCAATGACGAGGCGGCTATCAGCTTCGCTGATGACATTGGCATCCAGCGCGATCAACGCCAATAAGAAGGAAAACTCCCCCACCTGGGCAATCATGATACCAGCCAGGAAAGCGTGGTGTAGCGCCTGACCTAGGAATGTAAGCGTTGCCACGTTGATAGCCGTCTTGAAGATCGTGATAATCGCAAACAGGGCCAGCACAGTACCCAAGTTATCCCAAATGTAATCGAGATCGATCAGTAGCCCCACAGATAAGAAAAACACCATCATCAAAACGCTTTGAATGGGCTGCGTAGCTCCCAACATGGGTTGACGGTCATTTGAGTTGCCAATGATCAGCCCCGCCAGAAAGGCCCCATATGCGGCGGAAAGGCCCAACAGGCCGGACAAAGCTGCCATGCCGAAACACAAACACAACGCGCTCAACGGCAACAAATCGGCGTGCCCGGCGACGACCCGCGAAAACGGCAGTTCCACCTTCCGCCCGCCGCTCAAATACAGGATTAACCCAACCAGGAAGGCTACCGAGAGTAAAATTTTTGGTACTATCAGCCAGTCGACACTGTCGCCGCCCAAGGCGTTGACAGTTATCATCATAGGTACAACAGCCAGATCCTGGGCAATCAAAACGCCGACTGCGATCCGCCCCGTGCGACGTCGTAACTCACCGAGACCCTCCATAACTTTCACAGCCACGGCTGTAGAAGAAAGTGCAATTACAAATCCAAATAGAATTGCAGCTGAAACGGACCAACCAAGCAGTTCCGCGGTGACCAGCATGACCCCTACGCTTGCACTAATCTGAACAGCCGTGGTCACCAAGGCCAACAACCAGACCCGCCGGAATGCGCGCAGCGATAGTTCCATGCCGATCAAGAAAAGCAACATGAGGACGCCCAGTTGGGCCAGGCTATCTATTCCTGTGCGATCCTGAACCAACCCAAGACCGGACGGCCCCAACAACACGCCAGCGAGAATATAGCCAACAATGGCCGGTTGACGGAGGCGTTCCAAAATTACGCCGCAGGCCAATGCCGCCAAGGCAACAGCGGCGATCCCGGTTAGAGCCTCGTGGGCATGTCCTTCCATATAGGGACTTTAGTACTCAGACGTTAAATTACAGACAACACAAATGCGTAAAGTTCTGCCGTTTCCTTCAGACGATTGAACCGCCCCGACGCGCCGCCATGGCCCGCATCCATATTTGTCTTCAAGCAGATGGTATTGTTATCCGTCTTCAATTCACGAAGTTTAGCCACCCACTTGGCTGGTTCCCAATAGGTGACCCGCGGGTCCGTCAGACCCGCCGTGACAAAAATATTTGGATAATCCCTGGAAGCCACGTTGTCGTAGGGCGAGTAGGACCGGATGTAATTATAGGCTTCAGGATATTCGATGGGATTGCCCCATTCCTGCCACTCTGGTGGCGTTAAAGGCAGAGCGTCATCGAGCATGGTGTTCAGAACATCCACAAACGGTACATCCGCCAGGACGGCGCCGAACAGATCCGGCCGTAGGTTCGCCACCGTGCCCATTAGCATGCCACCAGCGCTGCCGCCATGGGCAACAATGCGGCCGGCGCTGGACAACCGCTCGGAGATCAGCCCCTCGGCAACGGTGATAAAATCGGCAAAGCTATTTTTCTTATTGTCCATCCGCCCACCGCGATACCAACGATATCCCTTTTCCATACCGCCCCGAATATGTGCGATGGCATAAATAAAACCGCGGTCAACGAGGCTCAGGCGCGGCGTGCCAAAGGATGCAGGCATCGACATACCGTAGGCCCCGTATCCATAGAGAAGGAGCGGCGCAGACCCATCCAAGGGCGTACCTTTGCGATAAAGAATACTGACCGGCACCAGCTCGCCATCATCCGCAGGCACGTTGAGACGGCCCGTAATGTAATTGTCTGGGTCGTGACCGGAGGGCACCTCCTGTTCTTTGCGCAGTTCACGCTGACGACTTTCCATATCGTAATCGTAGACACGCTCAGGCGTGGTCATGGAGGAATAGGTGAACCGCACGATGGTCGTGTCATATTCATATGACCCATTGAGAGCCAGTGCGTAGGCTTCCTCATCGAAGGCAATAGCGTGCTCCGCGCCGTCAGGTCCGGTGATTACGAGCCGCGGCAACGCGTCGACGCGTTCCATGCGGATCCAGTAATCCTTGAAGGTGCCGACCGACAAAATCAGCCGTCCAGCCTCATGCGCTGTCTGCTCGGTCCAGTTTTCCCGTCCCGGCGCATCAATTGGCGCGGACATTACCTTGAAGTCCTCCGCCTTGTCCGCATTGGTGCGGATCAGGAATCGGTGGTCCTGCTCGCTGACTTCATATTCTGTGCCGACGATCCTGGGAGCAACCAATTTCGGAGCGGTTTCCGGTGAGTCAGTTGGTATTAGATGGGCTTCTGAGGTTTGGTGATCGTAAGCCGAGATCACAAAAAACCGCCGGCTCCCTGTCGCCGATATACCGACAAAGAAACCCGGATCCCTCTCTTGATAGATCCAGGGGTCATTTTGGGTATCCGATCCCAAGTGATGAAGCCGGACCGCGTGGGGACGATGGTTGTCGTCCAAAACGGTATAGAGGATCGTTTGCCCATCAGCGGACCACACCAGTCCACCGTTGGTGTCCGTGATTACGTCCGGCAAATCATCTCCGCTATTCAGGTCACAAAACCGGATGGTAAAAATCTCCGAGCCGTTAACATCAACAGCATAGGCCGCAAGTCTATGATCCGGACTATGGTCGAACGCTCCAAGCTTAAAGTAAGTGGCACCTTCGGCTGCTTTGTCACCGTCGAACAAGATCTGTTCGTCCCCGCCATCCCGCGGTTGACGACAAAACAAGGGATGCTGGCCACCCTCGCGAAAACGCCGATAGTAGGACCAGTCACCATCCGGCAGAGGCACCGATGAATCGTCCTCCTTAACCCGACCTTTCATTTCGGCAAATAGGGTTTCCACCTCGCCCGACAAGGGGTCCATAACCGCCGAAGTGAATTTGTTCTCAGCCTCCAGGTAGGCGCGGATTTCCAGATTCAGAAGGTTAGGATCGCGCATCACCTTCTGCCAGTCGTCATCGCGAAGCCAGGCATAATTGTCGGTATTCACTTGGCCGTGCCAAGTTGTTGTCGTCGGCCGTTTTCCCGCTCGTGGTGGAATGGGCATGGTCATTGACTGATTGCCTTACGTAACATGTCTTTTGTCTCCTCGCGAAGCCGCCCTGGTCGCGGATTGTCGGCCACTGTACAAAGCCAGTGACGCTCCGGGTGTCGGCCCAAGCGATGTGTCCAAGTGATCTCACCGAGTAAATTCTGTGCCGGTTCAGGCAGGGACGCAGGGATGTCAAACCCGTTCAAGGTCGCCCAATAACCAGCCCAGCACCGTCCAACGGCATAGGGATTATAACCGCCCCCGCCAGAAACAAGAATACCTGGCGCTGCATCGCTAACGATCGCCAATGCTCTCCACAGCGCCGTATTGGAGAGCATGAGCTTACTTTGCGGATCATCCGCCAACGAGTCACAACCGCCCTGAAAATAGATCACATTAGGTCGAAAATCTTGAATAAGCGGTAGCACTGCAACTTCCATGAGGAGCTCCAGTTCCGTATCGTTGAAACCCGCCGAAACGGGTAGGTTTCGGTGGGCGGGCCCACTGTCTTCCACCGTTCCTAAATCGCCGGGCGATGCTGTTTTTGCCATCGGCCAGCGCCCGGCTTCATGGACAGACAAGGTGTACACGCGCGGTTCATCTAAAAAGGCATCCTGGACGCCATCGCCTTGATGGGCATCGAGATCCAGGTAAAATACACGCTCAACACCAAATCGGAGCAGTGCGCGAATGGTCAATGCCGGCTCATTGAAGTAGCAAAATCCACTGGCCCGGTCCGGCCGGCCGTGGTGCTGCCCGCCCCCAATGTTGAAGATGGCGCCGCCAGCCCCGGCCAAACGGTTCGCGGCTAGCAACCCGCCGCCGCATGCTGTGGCAGGCCGCCGAAACATGCCATCGAAGATGGAATTTCCGTTAACCCCGATATGATAGAGTTCCGCAAGTGTCGGATCGACCCGTCCCAATTTTTCCGACGCTTCGACTGCGTCAATATATTCTGGGTCGTGAAAATCTGCGAGATCGAGTTTTGTTGCCCGTGGGCTGTCGATGTAATTTCGATCATCTACCCAGCCCAATAACCTACAAAGGTCTGTAGTCAAGCTAACTCGTGGGATCCCGAGCGGATGGTCCCGCCGCTGTTTCTTAGCTCGGAAGACTTCGCTGCCGATCATGAGAGGCTGTGATATACGCATACGATGTAGATAAGGTCGCTATCACAACACGCCAAGCCCGTCAGCCATTTTTACAGTAGATTTCATCCCACTTATCCTAGAAAGATAAAGCAGGAGGGCTATCCCCGATATTCCCTCTTGATTGCCAGGTATTTTCAACGGTTCATAATGACGTCATTACCTATAAGACCCGGATACCGCCACCATGACGGATCAAATGCTCGAAAACGCTGAAACCATCCTGGCGAACGTTCTCACCGACGTCGGCATTCTTGCATTGCCCAATCACACTTCGGGCAAGGTTCGGGATTCATATAATCTCCCGGATGGCCGCCGAGTCATGATTGCATCTGACCGCCAGTCAGCTTTCGACATCGTCCTTGCTGCGGTTCCCTACAAGGGGCAGGTCCTCACCCAGACGGCGAATTTCTGGTTCGGGGAGACCGCGGAAATTTGCGTCAACCATATCATCGATATGCCAGATCCGAACGTGGTAATCTGTAAACGCCTGGATATGCTCTCGGTGGAAATAGTGGTGCGCGACTACATGACTGGGTCTACAGAGACTTCCATCTGGCCGATGTACCAGCGTGGCGAGCGGGTCATGTACGGAATTAACTTTCCCGAGGGCTTAAAAAAGAACGAGGAGCTGCCCAATACGATCCTGACACCTACCACCAAAGGCGTGTTCGGAGAACACGACGAACCGACATCCCCAGAGGAGATCATCAAAACTGGACGCCTAACCCAAGCGCAGTGGGATGAATTNGCGGCGTTAAGCCTGGCCATCTTCTGCAAAGGCCGCGAGATNGCCGCCGCTAACGGNNTGATCCTGGTCGATACAAAATATGAATTTGGTGTNGATCCCAATACAGGCCAGATCACCNTGGCTGANGAAATTCACACGCCTGACTCTAGCCGTTATTGGCTTATGGAAAGTTATGCCTCTCGCCTTGCCAATGGTCAGGAACCGGAAAGCCTGGACAAAGAGTTCCTCCGCCTTTGGATCACTAGTCGATGCGATCCCTACAAGGAGCCGGTCCCAAATATTCCGCCCGACACTCTGTTAGAATTCTCCAGCAAATACGTACGTCTATTTGAACAGGTCACAGGCCAAACTTTCGCGCATGCCCCCATGGACCGACCGGTCATCGAGCGCATTCGCGAAAACCTCGCGAAAGCCCTGCCCGAATACTTTTGAAAACTCGAACAGCGCGGGCGTAGTCTCGGATATTTTTCATACCTGTAACGTGTCTCTCCCCAGTTCTTCATACACTTACGGGCTCATAACTAGCTCTAGAAGATCTCAAAAGGTTTCGGTTTGACGGCCCATCTGGTTGGGTATCTAAGGAACAGGCACAAGAGATAAAGAGGCCGCTATGTCCACACCAACGCGTCAAATTACCCTGCGCCGACATCCGATGGGCTGGGTAACACCGAATGACTTCGAAATTAGAGAGGCCATTCTGCCGACCCCACCTTCCAATCATGTCCTGGTCCGCGCCATATTCATGTCGCTCGACCCGTACATGCGGGGACGCATGGATGCTAACAAAACCTACGCCCAAAATTTCTTTATCGGCGAGCCCTTGAAAGCCCGCGTGATTGGCGAAGTCATCTATTCCGAACACGCCAATTTCAACCCCGGTGACCTCGTCTGTGGCATGCTTGACTGGGCCGACTTAAGCATAGCCCAAGGTAGCAACCTTCGCCATGTCGATCCCACCGTTGCGCCGCTGCCCTATTATCTGGGCGCTCTCGGCATGCCAGGTATGACCGCCTGGATCGGTATGAAAATGGGCGCGCCAAGACCTGGTGAAACCGTGTTTGTGTCGGCGGCGTCCGGCGCGGTTGGACAGATCGCGGGCCAGATCGCCAAGCTACAAAGCTGCCGCACCGTTGGCTGCGCTGGCAGCGATGAAAAGACGGCCTTCCTCTTGGATGAATTGGGTTTCGATGCGGCCTTCAACTACAAATCTTCATCTGCCGTCCTTGAGGCCCTTAGGGTCGCCGCACCAGATGGGGTCGACATGTATTTTGACAACGTCGGCGGCATAATTCTGGAAGCAGCGCTGGATCACGCCAATAATTTTGCTCGATTCATTCAATGTGGATTAATTTCGCAATACAATCTGTCTCGGGAAGAGACGACGGGAATTCGAAATCTCACCCACATCAACCGCAAACGCATTCGCATGGAAGGGTTTATTGTCAGCGATCATTCGGATCGATTGGAGGAGTTTATGTCGGAAATGAAGGCGTGGTTGTCATCCGGTCAAATCCGTTATCGGATAGATATCACCAATGGACTTGAAAACGCGCCAGAAGCCTTCATTTCCATGCTCAAGGGGGGCAACTTTGGTAAGAAGGTCGTGCAGATCGGTCCGACACCTCCAGAAAGCCACGAAGTAAAGCATCTTTGATCCTTATTGCCACCCCTTGAATTTTTTAAGACATCGAGGAAACGTGTCATTGGCATATCGAGTTTTCTACAATCCGGTGTGAACCAGAACAAAACGTTCTTACCAAAGCATTACAGGACCCCAAAACCGTGAGCATATTAATTATCAAAGTCGCCGCCGCGACAGCCGTCGTTCTCGGGCTTTCGGTCCTGGCAGAGCGCTTGGGGCCACGTTTGGCAGGCGTTCTAATGGGTGCACCCTTGGGCGCACTCATCAGTTACTATTTTATCGGCCAGGAGGCCGGCCCCGAATTCGTTGCCGCCGGCACACCCTACGCTGCCGCTGGCATGACCGGCACCTTGATGTTCACATATGCTTATTATCGAACGTCAGTCTGGTGTAAGAAATGGCCCCCACTCTGGAACGCGATGGCTGCAGCCGCAGCCGGGGTCGGGGTCTATTTCACGTTCAGCGCGGTCATTAAGGATATTCCCTTCACCATTCTTACAGCTCTGGCGGTAATCATCCCCGCTATTTTCGTCGGCTCCTTCCTGTTCCGAGAGCTGGGTGACGTGAAGGTACAAAATCCAGTCCGTCTGACCTTCAAGTTGCTATTTGTCCGAGCCAGTAGCGCAGCGTTCTTCGTCAGCGTCGTTTCTAGCTTAGCAGTAGTGCTCGGGCCGACGGTGGGCGGGTTGCTGATGGCCTTTCCCATGACATTGCTGCCAACTATGTTGATCGTACACCTCACGTATTCAGCAGCACACGTGCACGCCATGTTGAGTGCTTTCCCGGTGGGGCTAGGCTCCGTCATCATCTACATCGTCACCGTGAGCGAAACCTTCCCCCGCTATGGCGTCACCTGGGGCAGCCTAAGCGCCCTAGCTGCTGCCTGGACCTATCTAATTGCTCTCCCACTGGGTTTTAGGGTGGTCCGACGGGTTAAGGGTCTCATCAATTGCGGACGCAGGCCTCTCAATCCAAAACCGCCTTGCTAAGAGACCAAGGCCGCATAGGCGACGTTTTCCAAACCAGTTAAAAGGTGGTGCCTGATCAGTTCTACGATCTCGCTCAAATGGACTACTGCTAGATTGTGAGGGATCAAGTTAGGCAAGTGCAGTGTATGACATAGTACTTAGGCACTCTGCCCAAGGTAAGTTTGTCGCTATCCGCAATTACCTGGGGGCTGAAACCCATCACTTCTAACCAGTTCACGTTAATTTCGAGTCCTATTCTTTGGCGGGAGACTTGTGTCCAAAATCCGGTCCGGCCAACCCGCCAGTGCCGGCGCAAACTGCTGCTCCTTCTCTATACTTTAGATCGGGCCTTTCTCCGTTCTGGGCAAATTTGCGTTTCCATAACGGCTCGGGCAAGGTGATGGTGATTTGATATAGTGGTTCCATAGAATGAATAGGGGGTCTAACGTGCTTTCGTTCCTCCAGGGCCCCGAGGGAATTCCGGTCCTAATCGTCGGCATAGCCGTTCTTTTGGCCATTATTACTGGCCTGAACCTAAGATCTATGCGTGGCCGAAAAACAACAGCCATGGAAATGCAGCGCCTGATCAAGGTATCGGAGCAAATGGCGGAAACCCAGGCCGATCTCTCACAGCGCCTCGCCGCATCGCAGGCAGATTTATCAGGGCGCCTTCAACAATCGCAGTCCAACGTCAATGAGCGCTTGGACCTATTGAGCCAGCGCCTTGGTGATGGCCTGGCCCAGCAAACGGAAAAGACAGGCCACAACTTGAAGGAACTGGAGAAGCGTCTAGCTGTCATAGATCGCGCACAGCAGACTATCACTGGGCTCTCACAACAGATGGTAAGCCTCCAGGATATTCTTTCCAATAAACAAAGCCGTGGAGCTTTCGGCGAAATTCAGCTGCGCGACATTGTCATCGCCGCCCTGCCACCTTCCGCTTTCGAATTCCAATGGACGCTCAGCAACGGGAAACGGGCCGATTGCCTGTTGAAGTTACCAAATCCGCCCGGGTCGATTGTGGTTGATTCAAAGTTTCCCCTGGAGAGCTTTCAAGCTCTCCGCGAGGCTCAAGACGAGACAGCGCGGATGCAGGCCAGCCGGGCTTTTGCCGCTGATGTCGGCACACATGTTAAAGCCATCGCGGAGAAGTATATATTAACAGGGGAAACGGCTGACTCGGCACTTATGTTTCTGCCGTCCGAGGCGGTTTACGCTGAGCTGCACGCTACCTTTCGCAACGTGGTCGAGGACTCATTTCGGCGTCGTGTATGGATTGTCTCGCCAACGACACTGATGGCAACCTTGAACACGATCCGCGCCGTCCTAAAGGATGCCAAAATGCGCGAACAGGCCGGCGTTATCCAGGCTGAAGTGGTAAAGATGATGGATGACGTGACCCGCCTAGACAAACGGGTAGGAAACTTACAGAGCCACTTTGACCTTGCAGTGAAAGACGTGCGCGAGATCCGTATTTCNACGGATAAGATCGTCAAGAANGGCGAAAAANTCGACACCTTGCACTTCGAAGACGATAGTCCGGCATCGGACCTCGAACCGGGAAGTACTTCCCTACAACTTCACACAAAGGAGGGCGCTTAAACCGGAGTAATATGTCGAACTGAGTCATCCAGAACGCAGTCGGCGGGTGCCTCGATTACTTCGGCAAGCCAGGCCTGGATCGACAAGATTGTAAAATATCGGACACAGTTGTTGCAGTGCTTAAAGGGGGCGGTTAAATCCGCAAGTCCGGCGGGATTTTCATGGAGGCATTTGCGCGCGATTATTGCGAGAATGTGGGCCGATCGCGGGTCGTCTGCCTGGCCGGCGACGTCCTCTGCAAAGACCGAGAGTTCGGGTGAAGCAGAGACATGCTCTAGGGCCAGTATCTACCGGGCCAAGATATTAGGTTACCAAACGGGCTCATTCCAGAGGCGCTTCGCCAAGGGCAGTAGCAAATCCACATCAGCATCGCCGACAACCTGAGTCACAGACTTTCCAAATCCTCACGCTCTATACTTAGGTGCTCTCATCGAGAGTTCTCTGCAGCGTTCGTCTGCGCCGGGCGCTCTCGAGGGCTCAACGTTTGCAACTTGATGTTAGTGCGACAAAGAAAGCATTGGTCATAAATTTAGTTCTCAACTCTCTTTATTCTGGAAGCTCTCAATTTTTACTCATTTCCCCATCGTTCGCGTCCATGCTGCGCCGCGCCTTCAGCGCCGCGCTCAAGGTCCCATCATCAAGATAATCCAGTTCGCCGCCAACTGGGATACCGTGTGCCAATCCTGAGACAGAAATTTCAGCTTCCGCGAGTTTCTCGGCTATATAGTGCGCCGTCGTTTGTCCATCTACTGTAGCACTTAGGGCCAAGATAACCTCCCTAACATCCGAGTCGGCAGCGCGCCCAATCAGGCCCGGGATATTCAAATCCTCCGGCCCAATTCCGTCCAAAGCCGATAAGGTGCCACCAAGAACATGATAGCGCCCTCTGAACGCATGAGTCCTTTCCAAGGCCCAAAGATCAGCAACATCTTCGACCACACAAATTACACTATCGTCCCTTCGAGCATCCCCGCAAATGTTGCATGGATCCTGACCATCAATATTACCGCATGTCCTACACGTGCGCACAGCCGTCGCAACCTCGGAAATGGCCTTCGCCAGCGGCAATAAAAGCGCCTCGCGGCGGCGCATCATGGCCAAAACTGCACGCCGAGATGACCGGGGCCCAAGCCCAGGAAGTTTAGACAATAAATTAATTAGGCGTTCAATTTCCGGCGCCATTATGCTGCGCTACCAACCGTGCGCCTTAAAGTCCGATTCAGAATACGGCTTACGCCGCGTCCGTACTTTAGCGCCGTCCTGTAGTAAAATAATTCTGCAGAACTGAGCCCCAATGCCGCCCGGTTGACGACCCAAACATCGCCGTGGTGTCGGCGAGTCATGGCCACGCAATCAAATCCCAGACTTTCAAATCTATCCAATTGACGTTTGACATTCACAGCCTGCTCTGGGTCCATAAAATCATGAAACTCGATGGTCATTTGAAGGCATCGCCGTAAGGTCTCATCGTCAGCAGCATCGAACAGCTCAATTTCAGCGCCTTCAATATCAACCTTAAGAAGATCGACCGTATCCACACTCAACGCGCCAAACAGGCTGGACAGGCTCTGGCCCAGTACACCTTGACGCTCGGTCACATCAAAACCCAGCGAGGCGTTAAGACTACCCCAATGGAACTCATCGTCGACAATGTTCAGCACAACTGGCCCATCGGTTCCACCCATGGCGGCCAAATATTTGTGGACATGCGCTGTCTCCGTTATGGCGTGAAAATTCCGCTTCGCGGCTTCCACGCAATGGCATTGGCAGCCGCTCAGCGCATGAACGCCGTGGGAAAAGGCCGCAGTGGATGCGCCCAAGTCGATAACAATGGAGTCCTTCCCCAGGGCAGGAAGATAAAATGTATGCCCGCAAATTTCCACAAGTGACGTCAACCGCTGGCTGTCCGTCAAAATGGAAGCTGGAATCCTGGTGGCAGCTGAAGTCCACCTGTGATTTTCTGCATCTCTTCTTGTGACTTCTCCGTGGCCTTTTCCTTCGCGTCGTTGATCGCCGCCAGTATCAGATCCTCCAGGATTTCTACGTCATCCGGCATCACCAAAGCCTTATCAATCTTGACCTGCCGCGCCTCACCATTACCGTTCATGGTCACTTGACACATCCCGGCTCCAGATGTCCCGGTAACCTCCATGTTGGCAAGCTCATCTTGCAACTCCTGCATTTTTGCCTGCATTTCCTGGGCCTGTTTAAGCATCTGACCGAGGTTTTTCATGGAGATTTCCTTCGTTTTACTATCGGGGCGGCATCCGGGTGTATTTATAACTTCTGAAAATCATTTATAACACCGTCAAGGGAGCTTTGGCTATGCAGCACCAAACCTTATTCGTTTTTGATATCGAGACCGTTCCCGATACTGATGCCGTACCCAATCTTACGGGCTTCAGGGAACCCGGCGAGGAGGCGCGCCGCGCTGAACTGGAGCGCTATCACCTAGAGATCACCGACGGGCGCAACGGCTTTCCTCGACAGCCGTTCCACCGGGTCGTCGCGATCAGTTTCTTGGAGGCAGAAATCGAATACTCTGGAGTTCAAGAAACTTACTATCTGAAGGAACTCCGCTCAGGCGGCGAGATCGGATTCGACGAGGCGCAACTTCTAAGAGGATTCTTTCAGTACTTCGAATACCTGAAGCCCCGACTAGTAAGCTTCAACGGTCGAACCTTCGACCTGCCAGTGCTAAAATATCGAGCTATGGCGCATGGCATTGCCGCGCCTTGGCTATATGGCGCTGGAGACAAATGGAACAGCTACATGAGCCGCTATTCCATTGACTGGCATTGCGACCTTTTAGACGTGCTACGCGATTATGGCGCGTCGACAGCGGTCAAATTATCAGAAGTGAGCGCGGTGATGGGTTTACCCGGTAAATTTGGCGTCGACGGGAGTAAGGTTGCCGAAATGATCGAGGCTGGAGACATCCAAGGCGTTCGTGATTATTGCGAGACGGATGTGCTCAACACCTATCTGTTGTATTTGCGCACCATGTTACACCGGGGAACATTGCCCCGTGACGGCTACAACCGCGCTGTCGCCGATATAATTACTATGATCGAACACGCAGATGACAATCGCCAACATCTTGAATCTTTCATGCTGGCCTGGGGAGAAGCCTCTAACAATACCTTTATATTGGAATAACCGTCGTCAATCAAAGGTGAGACTCTTATTCACTGCGCATAATATGAACTTTTCCTAACGCCAAACCGTTTGCAACGATGCAGTCCAAGGCTATTCAGCTGACTAGAATGTCTTGGTTTAAAATTGCCAAAAGGGGGGGGGCCACCTTGTTAAAAACCTCTCACAAGCTCGTATTAATGGCATCAAACGTTAATAGTGGTTTTTTACGCCATTGCACCATCAGGGCCTTTCTATCTCCATGAATGTCCTCGTTTCAATCTATCTCTCGCCAGCCCTTTTATAAACCTGCTTGGCTCCCAAAAAGCCTAGTCTTCGGTACCGTCGCCTTCGTAGATGGGCGTCACTGTCGCTAGTTTTGCGCCGGGGAAGGACTCTAAAACAGATTTGACCAAAGGGTGCTCAACTGCTTCGTTCTCAAGATCGCGCTGTGCGGCTGCCCGGCGTTCCGAAATGGTAGCCCCCCCAGCTTCCTGTGAGACAGTGACCACCCAGCGCCTTTCGGTTTGATGGCTCAGGAAACTTGTAAGCCGCCCTGCCAAGTCGGATGGTGCGGTTTCCGTCGGTCTGAACTCCAACCGTCCGGGCTCAAATTCGACTACATGCACATCATTCTCTAAATGAGCTTTCAGGACCATTTCCCTCTCCTGACCCGCCAAAGCCACAATATCGTCATAACTGTCACAGGACGCTTGCGGCACAGTATCGTCCGATACCGTCTGCGGCATCGTTTCAGGCAATGTGTTGGGCAAGGGCTCCAGGGCAGATGGCGCAGCATCTTCAGTGCCCGTGCGTTGAACGCCGGGTGGTGTTGGCGTTGGCGATTTGGTGCCTTGAGCCTGCCCCAGGGTCTTCAACGCATCGTCCGGGGTCGGCAACATCGCGGTGTAGGCCAAACGGATAAGCAGCATCTCAGCAGCTTGACGCGCCGAGGGCGCAAAACGCACCTCCTGAAGACCCTTCAAGAGCATTTGCCATGCGCGCGCCAGCACTGGCATTTTCAGCCGTGCTTCCATATCCATACCTCGGTTACGTTCCATTTCCGGCACATCTGAATCATGGACGGCCTCGGGCACAACCTTGATACGGGTGAGCCAGTGAACGATCTCTAGCATGTCCTCGAGGATTGCCATCGGATCGGAACCGTCGCGGTATTGCCGATCAAATTGTTCCAAAGCATCGGCGACCTCACCGCCCAAAATAGTTTCCAAAAGATCAAAGGTCTGGGTCCGATCCGCAAGCCCCAGCATTGCGCGTACCTCGCCTTCGGAGATCTCACCGTCCGCCTGCGATATAGCTTGATCAAGAAGGCTCAAGCCGTCGCGTACAGACCCGTCGGCGGCACGAGCGATCAAATGCAGAGCCGTCGCAGTAATTTTTCCGCCTTCGTTCTCGATAATCCTGGCGAAATGCGCGCTCAGGCTCTCTGTATCCACCCTGGACAAGTCGTATCGCTGACAACGGCTGAGCACCGTCACGGGGACCTTGCGAATTTCGGTGGTGGCGAGGATAAATTTGACGTGCTCTGGAGGCTCCTCGAGCGTTTTTAGCAAGGCGTTGAACGCGTTCGATGACAACATGTGCACTTCATCAATGATGTAGACCTTAAAGCGTGCAGAGGTAGGCCGGTAGCGCACGCCCTCAATTAGTTCACGTATATCGTCGACACCGGTGCGACTGGCGGCGTCCATCTCCAAAACGTCCACGTGTCGGTCGGCAGTAATCGCTGAGCAGTTTTCACATACCCCGCAAGGGTCTGCCGTTGGGCCGCCATGGCCATCTGGACCAATGCAGTTAAGAGACCGAGCGATAATCCGCGCCGTGGTGGTTTTACCAGTTCCGCGCACCCCCGTCAGAATAAACCCATGAGCGAGGCGATTTAACTTAAAGGCATTGGTCAGCGTGCGGACAAGAACGCCTTGACCGACTAGTTCGGAAAACGTTTTCGGCCGGTACTTGCGGGCAAGAACTTGATAGGCAACGGAGTTCGAGCCTTTTGGAGTGGAGGCCGTATTCGTATCCGGCGGGGTTTCGGGGCCGCTCATGGAAAGATAATTCTAGTTTCGCTCCCTGATGGCGCCTGACACGGCACCTTTTAGGTGGAAGGTTGAACATCGACCCGAACCAAAACTCGTTACGGCTGCTTCCTTCCGGACCTGACCGGATTGGCGAGGAGTTCGTCCAAAGCCAACCTTCCATTATCAGTATATCAGCGCATATCCTGAGATACCAACACCGTTTGGAAATTTGACCGGCAGTGGGCGGATCAGATTTCCACGACAAAAATTATCATTTTGCCATTCTTCTCCCACAATAAACCAGTTATGAAGATGGGAAAACTCTCAAACCTGAGTAGGCCATCCAGAGCGGACACCATGCGCAGCACCACAGACTGAAGAGAACCAACATTGCTTTGGAAGGCGAAGGTATGGATCTGCCGGTTGCCGTCCTCGATGAACCAATGCATTTCCATATTAGCGAACGACCCATTGGAGGTAAATATGTGGTCTAAGTCATCACAGGATCAGATCTTGGAAGGGCTCGATTTAAGGCGGCGCAAATAATAATAGGGTCATCTCCGGCCAAGTCGGCAAACACTCGTATCGGGCCGTCATACCGACGTAAAAGATCTCCAAAAAAGTCTTGGCACTTAAACTTCGCAAGCCATCTATGCTCTGAAGACTCGCCAACCTGAAGTTTTCTCCGGGCAACCCGATCGCCACCAAACTTCGGTGGGCAAGGTTGTAGCATACTATCGTCGCCACGGGTTGCCCCATCAGGGCTGCCGTGTAAGGTTGCGGCCCATGAGTACAAATTTGATTTACACAGCTAGCGGTCTCGACCGCCAGGCCACGCGGCGTACTGACGCGGACTGGCTCGATACACAAGAAAACCGCGCGGACAAGCGTGTTATCCCCGTATGGCGCGACAAAAACTTGGTAGACAGCATAGACACTGCGCCCTTGCCCTTAATGCCTTCAGGCGACGTTGGAAACCGTCTGTTAAATGCCGCCGACACAGTCCTGTTCCTGGGTCTAATTGATGACGCGCCAGTTTTTGGCGCGGACCTCTCTAGTCTAATGGAAGAAGACCTGGAAATTCTTCTAGGGCCAAATCCAACATTTGTCGATTTACGCGCTACTGGATGGCTTCTCCCTCGCAATGAAGCTGCTATCCTGGCCTACGCCCGTGGACTAGCCTATTGGCATCGCTCAAACGGTTTCTGCGGACGCTGTGGAAGCCCAACAAAACCACAGCAAGGCGGTCATGTGCGCAAATGCACATCTGAAACCTGCGGACGTGAATCTTATCCGCGCACCGACCCAGCCGTAATTATGTTGGTGGTCGATGACGGTGTTGGCGGCCAAGGCCCTCGATGCCTGCTCGGCCGCAACTTGCGCTGGGACTTCGCGATGTATTCGACCCTTGCCGGGTTCGTAGAACCTGGGGAGAGTCTCGAGGAGGCTGTAGCCCGCGAGGTCTTTGAAGAAGCTAACCTATCAGTGACGGACGTAACCTACATGGCATCTCAGCCATGGCCTTTTCCCGCCTCACTTATGCTGGGTTATCGGGCCACAGCAACCAGCACCGAGATCAGCATCGACAACGAAGAACTGGCCGATGCACGTTGGTTCAGCCCTGAGGAAGTCGCTCGGTTTGGCGAGTGGGGCGCGGATATTCCGAACGACATGCCGCGCCTGCCGAGGAGAGACTCCATTGCCCGCTGGCTGGTAGAGACTTGGCTCAAGGACGTGAGTGTATAACGTTATTCATCGGATCCAGCACAGGGCATGCATCCAATGGTTTGGACACGCGTCCACGCGTGCCGATGGGATACTTATATTTTTACTTTTCCAAATTTGTGCACAATATGTGCGACAATCGGTAAGGTCGCATTACAGCATTTAAGCCACCGCGAGACCACATTGTTATAATCGTTCAAATAAATCTGGCGGGTCTGCTTTTGCTCCCGACACCAGATCGGTTACCCCAATTCCAATAAGGCGAAAGACGCGCCCATCGGCCTCTGCCTCTATCAACACCGCTGCTTGTTCAAAAATCAGATCCCCTTTTTGCGTGGGTTGCGATAGCTGGCGATTTCGGGTCAAGATCTGAAAATCGGCTGTCTTCAGCTTTAAAACCACAGTCCCACCAGCAATGCCCTTAGCCTTTAGACGGTCGGCCACTCTCTCGCACATTGGGCGCACTTGTTCTCTCAGGTCCGCAGCGTCGCGGAGGTCAGTTACGAAAGTAGTCTCCGCAGACACGCTCTTCGCAGCTCTACCCGACGAGACCTTTCGTCTATCCTCGCCACGCACAAAGCCAGCCAGACGGCGCCCAAACCTGCCATATCGACCAACTAGTTCATCGTCAGACATCGCTTGCAACTGCCCAATGGTTTCAATTCCATGCTCGGCCATCTTCTTTGCCGTTACAGCGCCGACGCCATTGATCTTGTTCACGGGCAGATCGGATAGAAAATCCAACGCTTCTTCCCGCCCGATAACAGAATACCCACGTGGTTTGTCTAAATCGGACGCCAACTTCGCCAAGAACTTATTGTAGGCCAACCCAATCGACACGGTGATCCCCACTTCCGCCTCAATTCGTAACGCCGCACGCGCTAGGGCTACGGCGGGCGGNTCATCGCCCTCAACGCGGACGTCTCTGGATAAATCCAAGTATGCTTCGTCCAGGGAGACAGGCTGAATCACAGGCGTCACGTCCANAAATATGGCTCGGATCTGCCNGGAAACTTCACTGTATTTGCTCATGTTAGGGCGGATAATGACCGCGTGNGGACACATTTTGCGAGCCTTGAACATGGGCATAGCCGATCNCGGTCCATATTGACGCGCGATATAACATGCCGTCGTAACCACGCCNCGGCCACCCGGGCTGCCAACGATTAGGGGCTTATCGCGTAGTTTTGGATTATCGCGCTTTTCCACCGCAGCATAAAAAGCGTCACAATCAATATGTGCGATGGAAAGTTCCAANAGTTCCGCATNATTGACGATACGGATCGAACCACAATTAGGACAATCCAGTGGCCCGTCCGGGAACCAGCCCAAACAATCGCGGCAAAGCGAGGGACCGGTGGAACTACACACCCGTTCCAGTGGTTTGATAGCGACCGGGCTGGCGGTGTCTTTAATATCCATGATGGATTTAGAAGTTCTATTTCTGTTCTCGAAAAATGTCTGCTTGTAGTTATGGAGTCAAGTCTCGAAGCATCAGGTGCACATTAAAACAAAAGGGCTCTTCAACACCTTGTCTACCGCTGCTTGAATAATTGTCTTAAATATCCGGAAATGTGATACCCTGCGAACAAGGTGGAGGTAGGTCCCATGAAATTGACGCACGTGGAACTGAAACAATTCGACAAGGACGGGTACCTGTTTTTCCCCGGCAAATTTTCCATCGAAGAGGCCAGGGTTTTGAGGCATGCGGCCGACGAGGTCTATGCCTTAAATCGCAAGGAAGTCTGGCGCGAGACCTCCGGTGTGGCTCGGACAGCCTTCGCGGCGCATACATATAATGAGCCGTTCCGGCGGCTCGGCGCACATCCGCGTCTGATCAAACCAGTTGAACAGCTTCTCGACGGCAAAGTCTACATTCACCAATACAAGGTTAACGCCAAGGCGGCATTCGATGGGGAAGTCTGGCAATGGCACCAGGATTTCGGAACTTGGGCGCGCGATGACGAGATGCCAGAACCACGGGCCATGAACATTGCCGTTTTCCTTGACGATGTGACGGCTGCAAATGGCCCGCTCCTTTTCATTCCGGGAAGCCACAAACTGGGCATTGTTGACGCCGGCCATGACCTGGAGACGACCAGTTACCCCCTCTGGACTTTGGACCGAGAAACGGTAACCAAACTGGCTGAAGATGGAGGCTGCGTTGCACCTACGGGCCCAGCCGGCAGCATGCTCATGTTCTCATCCCTCATGGTCCACGCGAGTCCACCAAACATCTCGCCGTTCGGCCGCTCCATTGTTTATCTGTCGCTCTGTCATGTGGACAATCACATTAGGGCCTTCAACCGAGATGAATGGATTGCACACCGAGACTTCGCGCCGATTGAACCGCTTTCCGACAATTGCCTGAACGAACTGATCTCACAGAAATCCGTAGCCGCAGAGTAGTAAATTAGAAATTTACCGATGGCATCGGCTTCCTTAACGAGCGACCTGCTAGCCCTCTCTATTCCCGTTGGCGATGGCCAAACGGAATGGATGCGCCGGGTAGGTGCCAAGAATACGGACTTCATGGGTGAAAAAATTAAGCTCCTCCAGAGCTAATTTTAGCAGCGTATCCTCAGGATGGCCCTCTACGTCCGCATAAAATTGAGCGGCGACAAAATCCTCATCCACATAGCTTTCCAGCTTCGTCATGTTGATTCCATTGGTGGCAAATCCACCCATGGCCTTGTAAAGCGACGCCGGCACGTTGCGAACCCGGAAAACAAAGGTGGTGACCATTGCCGCCGAACCATGGGCGGGCACATTAGGTTCACGGGACATAATAACGAAACGTGTGGTGTTATGAGTCGCGTCTTCGGCCTCGTCACGCAGCGTTTCTAGACCGTAAAGGCCCGCCGCCAAGGAGGAGCTCAGAGCTGCCTGTGTCTTGTCGGCCCATTCGGCGATGTCACGCGCGGCGCCCGCCGTGTCGGCGTGCACCACTGGCTGAACACCCAGTTCACGAATCAGGTTCCGGCACTGATTTAGAGCATGAACGTGACTATGCACGTGAGTAATGTCGGTAATGTTGGTGCCGGGCACCGTCAAGAGTTGATGGTTCACCCGTTGATAATGCTCACCAATAATGTAAAGGCCCGAATCTGGCATTAAGTGGTGGATATCTGCGACACGCCCCGCCACCGAATTGTCGATAGGGATCATGGCGTATTTTGCTTGCGCTGAGGTGACCGCCTCGAACGCATCCTCAAAGGCATTGCACGGCTGCGTCTCCATATTGGGATAGACTGCACGACAGGCCATATCCGAATTCGCGCCCGGCGCACCTTGAAAGGCGATGGTGTTATGCGGGTCAGCCATGATATCGCAAGTCCCCGAACCCAGTCTCGGAATTAAGAAGCGCCGAGTATCGCCCGAGCGCGCTCCAAATCAGCCAAAGTATCGACACCGAGCGGTACCGTGTCAACGAGCGCGGCGTCGATACGGAGCCCGTTCTCAAGTGCACGAAGCTGCTCCAAGCGCTCCCGACGCTCAAGGACCCCCGGGTTCAGAGTGACGAAACGTTCTAGAGCCGCGCGGCGGTACGCGTAAATGCCGATGTGGTGATACAATGGCCCCCTACCAGTCGGCACGGTAGCCCGACTAAAATAGAGAGCACGACCAATCTGCGTGCCAGCGGCAAACCCGACTACGGCCTTCACCACGTTTGGATCTGTTTTTTCCGATGGATTGATAATTTTCGTGACCAGAGTAGTGATGTCGCAGGCCGCTGCATCAAACGGATCAAGCACCTTGCGCACAGTTGGAGCGTCGATGGTTGGCAAATCCCCTTGAATATTGACGATAGCGTCGAACTCCCCCCCGCTATCAACTGTGCCAAGCGCTTCGTGTATGCGATCAGAACCCGAGGGGTGATCGGGATCGGTAATTACCGCTTCGCCACCGAAATCGCATACCGCCTCGAAAATAGCCTGTTCGGCGCAGGCGACAACCACAGGACCTATGTCAGCCTCTCGTGCGCGGCGCCAAACCTGAACGATCATGGGAGCTCCCGCAATGTCGGCCAACGGTTTATTCGGTAAGCGCGTTGATCCCAGTCTAGCCGGGATCAGGACAATTGGGTTAGTCGGTCGACTAGTTGCGATCATCACAATGCTGAGCATACCTTCCTGGGTCGTGGCAAGAAAGCGCCGAAAATGCGACGATAACCAACTACCCGGGCGTTGAACTCCCGGATTGGCCAGGGTAATGTCCGGCAGATTTCAAGCGAGAGGTGAGTTTATGAAATTTTCAACGTTTGAAAAGATCGGTTTCGGCTTTTTAGTCGCGGCCTGGGTTGTTTGGGGCAGCCATCAGATTGGCGGTCTCCTGGTTCACGCTACAGAATTAGAGAAACCAGCCTATGTCGTCGAATTGGCGGATGCTGACCCGGCCAAAACCGACTCTCCTGCCGTCGTCGAGAGCGCCATGACACTTCTTGCCTCCGCCGAGCCAGGAAAGGGTGCAAAGGTATTTAAGAAATGTAAGTCCTGCCATAGCGTCAACAAAGGCGGAAAGAACGGTGTCGGCCCAAACCTGTGGAATGTCGTCGGCAAGGCACAGGCATCAGTGGTCGGCTATAAGTACTCAGGCGTTCTGCAAGGATTGGGAGGTGAATGGTCCTATGAGAACCTCGATGCCTTTCTCTTGAGCCCGAAAAACTATGCTAACGGCACCAAGATGAGTTTTTCAGGTCTGAAAAAGGCTGGCGACCGTGCCTCGGTGATCGCCTACCTACGTTCGCTGAGCGACGCGCCGAAGCCGCTACCGTAACTTGAGCACTGACTACCACGCCTTTGCGGCGTTCGCCGACGAGTTAGCCGAGGCGGCCCGGGCCGTCACTACGAGACATTTCCGCACCGCCGTAGCCACCAACGTCAAGGCCGATGCAAGTCCTGTGACCATCGCGGATCAGGAGACGGAAGCCCTAATTCGAGGGAAGATCGAATCCGCCTACCCTGACCACGGCATCTTCGGCGAGGAATATGGGGCTGTGCGCACCGACGCTGAATTCGTCTGGGTTCTAGACCCCATCGACGGCACCAAGTCCTTCGTCACTGGCCAGCCCTTGTTCGGAACATTGATCGGCCTGTTGCACGCAGGCCGCGCCGTAGTCGGCGTGATCGACATGCCGGCTCTCCATGAACGCTGGGTGGGCACGAGTGGAGCCGCCACGACTTTTAACGGCGCACCAGTTCGGACTCGGGCTTGTCCCGACCTGGCCAATGCCTGGATGTGCGTGACTTCCCCGCAGATGTTTGAAGGACCCCAGGTGCCGCGTTTCGAGGCGCTTCGCGATGCGAGCCATTGCACGCTCTATGGCGGCGATTGCCACGGCTACGGCTTGATCGCATCTGGCTGGGCGGACGTCGTTTGCGAGGCCTCGATGAGCCCATACGACTATGTCGCCCTGGTCCCTGTTGTCGAAGGCGCGGGCGGCACCATTTCGGACTGGTCGGGCCGCCCTCTTGGCCTAACAGGCGATGGCAGCGTGCTGGCCGTCGGCGATCCGGCGCTGCATAATCAAGCTCTTGAAATTTTGGGTCGCTGAAAATCAATCATTATACCGCTATAAATTTTCGGCATTACCTGATCGTTAAAGCAAGGAGCCACAGTATCTTGATTATCACATCCATCTTGCGTATCGGCCGAAGCCTGCTAACCGCCTCGCTTCTTGCTTGCGCCCCCATGGTCCCTGCTTGGGCGGAGAGCCTGGAAGGAGTGAAGGGCAAACACGGTCTCGCCATGCACGGCGATCTCAAGTACGCACCTGGGTTTTTACACTTTGATTACGTTAATCCGGACGCCCCGAAGGGAGGCACAGTGCGTCTGCATTCTATCGGAACCTTCGACAACTTTAACACCTTCATCATTAAGGGCAACGGCGCCGCAGGGACGGGTTTTATATACAACTCCCTCATGTCCGGCTCTGCCGATGAGGCTTTTAGCCAGTATGGCGAATTAGCCGAATTGGTGTTTGTCCCGGAAGACCGCTCCTGGGTCGCGTTCAAACTGAGGAAAGAAGCCAAATGGCATGACGGAAGGCCAGTATCAGTAGATGATGTGATCTGGTCCTTCAACACCTTAATCGAAAAGGGCTCACCCTTTTACCGGTTCTATTATGGATCCGTGGCAAAAGTGTCAAAAGCCAGCAAACAAATCGTCCGCTTCGACTTTAAACCAGGAGAAAATCGCGAATTACCGCTGATCCTTGGCCAATTGACTGTGTTGCCGAAGCACTATTGGGCGGACCGCGACTTCACCAAGACGACGCTGGAACCACCATTGGGCTCAGGCCCTTACAAAATCAAATCCTTCGAAGCTGGCCGTTTCGTCGTCATTGAACGGATCAGGGACTACTGGGGCAAGGACCTTGCCGTTCATAAGGGTAACTACAACTTCGATTCCATCCGTTTCGATTATTATCGCGATAACACCATCGCCCTAGAAGCCTTCAAGGCCGGCGAATACGACTATCGTTCAGAGAATTCTTCCAAGGCGTGGGCCACGGCCTACAAATTTAAGGCCGTTGAACAGGGTCTGATCAATAAAGAAGAAATCACCCATAACCGTTCATCGGGTATGCAGGCCTTTGTCTTCAACACGCGCCGCAAAATATTTAGAGATAAGCGCCTCCGCCAGGCTCTTGCTTACGGATTTGATTTTGAGTGGTCCAACGAAAACCTGTTCCATGGCCAGTACGCGCGCACCCACAGTTTCTTCTCCAATTCGGAATTGGCCGCGATCGAACTTCCATCGCCTGAGGAGTTAAAACTCCTTTCACCCTATAAGGGGCGAATCCCCAATGAGGTATTCACAAAGGTCTATCAGGCACCAAGAGGTGGCGGACCGCGCCAAATTCGCAAAAATCTTCGCGTTGCCGGGAAACTTCTGGAAACCGCAGGCTGGACGGTCAAGGATGGGAGGCGGGTTAAAGCAACGACGGGCGAAGTTCTGGAATTTGAGGTTCTGCTGGTCAGCCCGCTGTTCGAGCGCATTGTGCTTCCCTTCGCCAAGAACTTGGAAAAGCTGGGAATCAAGGTAAGCGTAAGGACCGTCGACCCCTCCCAATACCGTCGTCGCATCCAAACCTTTGACTTCGATGTCATCGTTGGTGGCTGGGGGCAATCGCTATCACCCGGTAACGAACAACGCAACTTTTGGGGTTCCGACGCCGCCGATATGGAAGGCGGTCGCAACACTATCGGTATTAAAGACCCAGTCATCGACGCAATCATCGAGAAGGTCATTTCCGCACCGTCACGTAAGGATTTGATCACCGCTGTGAAGAGCTTGGACCGCCTGCTACAGTGGGGCCACTGGGTGATACCGCATTGGCACGCAAAGTACGATAGGGTCGCCTATTGGACTAAGTTTGGCCGGCCAAAGATCACGCCAACACAGGGCAACCAGTTCACCACCTGGTGGGTAGACGCGAAGCGTAACAGCGCCCTCAAGGGTAAATTAGCGTCAGCTAACGAGTAGCTGCTTCCAGACCCAAAACACGTTAGAGTCCGCCAATGTATGCTTACATCATCCGTCGCTTGCTCCTGATTATCCCAACGCTCCTGGGGATTATGATCATCAACTTCATGGTCATCCAATTTGTTCCCGGCGGACCAGTGGAGCAAATGATTACCCAGATCACGGGTGAAGGTGTCGATGCCACTGCTCGTGTCGGTGGTCAGGCAGGAGCCGAAACTCAGTCATCGATCGAGTCAAAGACCGCCGCAGGCAAATCAACCGACGGCGGGGCTAACCGTTACCGCGGCGCTCAAGGCCTGCCGCCGGAGCTTATAAAACAGATAGAAAAGCAGTTCGGTCTGGACAAGCCTATCTATGAACGCTTCTTACTGATGATGGGCAATTATATAAAATTCGACTTCGGTAATAGCTACTTCCAAGACCGCTCCGTTGCACAGTTGGTCATCGACAAGATGCCTGTTTCCATCTCGTTGGGGATCTGGACGACACTCCTGGTTTATCTAATCTCTATTCCACTTGGCGTATCGAAGGCAGTCCGCGACGGCTCCAAATTCGACATCTGGACCTCGGGCGTAGTGATTTTTGGCAACGCCGTGCCGGGCTTTCTGTTTGCCATTCTGATGATCGTTCTGTTCGCCGGCGGACGTTATTTTGACTGGTTCCCGTTACGCGGTCTCACGTCTCCCAATTTCGATGATCTAAATTGGATTCAGCAGGTGGGGGATTATTTCTGGCACTTGGCACTGCCTGTGGCCTCCATGGTCATCGGCGGGTTCGCGGGCCTCACGATGCTGACAAAGAACTCCTTTATCGAGGAGATCAACAAACAATACGTGACCACTGCCCGGGCTAAGGGCCTTAAACGTAATCAGGTACTCTATAATCACGTGTTTCGGAACGCCATGCTGATCGTAATCGCCGGCTTCCCTAGCGCCTTTATCGGTATTCTGTTCACCGGCGCGCTATTGACGGAGGTGATCTTCTCCCTTGATGGGCTTGGCCTTCTCGGCTTTGAAGCGGTGGTGAAGCGTGATTATCCTCTGATGTTCGGCACGCTATATTTTTTCACCCTGTTAGGCCTCCTTATGGGGATTATCGGCGACATTATGTACCATATTGTCGACCCCCGAATCGATTTTGAGGCGCGGGACGTCTAGCCATGATCGACACTTACGTCCACCCCGCTACCGCTAAACAGGCTCTTAAGACCGAAAACTATATCGGAATTCGGATCACGCCAATCACGCGCAGGCGTATCGACAACTTCAAGCGTAATCGCCGGGGGCTCGTATCCTCGTGGATCTTTTTAGTGATGTTTATCGTAACCCTTTTCGCCGAGGTCATCGCCAACGATAAGCCACTCCTGATTAGCTTCAATGGGGAGCTTTATACTCCCATCATTGTCGCCTACCCAGAAACCACCTTCGGCGGCGAGTTTAAAACTGAGGCCGACTACCGTGACGAATTCGTCGCTGCACTGATCAACGAAAAGGGCTGGATGCTGTGGCCGCCCATCCACTTCAGTTATGACACAGTGAACTACGACCTGCCTGTTCCCGCCCCCGCTCCGCCCAGCGCCGACAACTGGCTCGGCACCGATGATCAAGGCCGCGATGTGGTCGCACGCCTCATTTATGGTTTTCGCATCTCGGTCCTGTTCGGCTTCGTATTGACAATTATTAGCGCCATGATTGGCGTATCCATCGGCGCGTTTCAGGGGTTCTACGGCGGCATTATCGACCTTCTGGGGCAACGTTTTATTGAAATCTGGGCCGGCATGCCTGTTCTATATCTGCTAATCATTTTGGCAAGTATCATCACGCCTAATTTCTGGTGGCTCCTCGGCCTCCTATTGTTATTCAGCTGGATGGGTTTTGTTGGCGTAGTCCGGGCCGAGTTCTTGCGCGCCCGCAATCTGGATTTTGTCCGAGCCGCCCGTGCCCTGGGCGTTACCGACCTGGCACTTATCTATAAGCATGTGCTGCCGAATGCCATGGTTGCCACCATTACCTTCATGCCGTTCACCCTCGCCGGCTCCATCACCACGCTGACTGGCCTCGACTTTTTAGGTTTTGGCTTACCCGTGGGATCGCCCTCTCTGGGTGAGCTACTTAACCAGGGCAAGGCCAACTTGGATGCGCCTTGGCTTGGGATTTCCGGCTTCTGCATCATTGCTCTTATGCTCTCACTGCTGGTGTTTATTGGCGAGGCGGTGCGTGACGCCTTTGATCCCAGAAAGGTGTACAAATGAGCAAACTCCTAGAGATTAACGACCTTTCCGTCTCTTTTGGCCGCGGCATCGAAGAGGTGCAGGCCGTGCGCGGCATCTCCTTCAATATCGATCGTGGAGAGACGATAGCACTGGTTGGAGAGTCAGGGTCGGGGAAATCCGTCTCAGCCTTGTCGGTGATGCAGCTCCTACCATACCCCCTGGCGCATCATCCAAAAGGCTCCATAAAGTTTAACGGCGAAGAGCTTATAGGTACCACCGACAAGCGAATGCGCCAGCTCCGCGGCGACGACATCGCCATGATCTTTCAGGAACCCCTCTCCAGCCTCAACCCACTCCATTCCATCGAAAAACAGATTTCTGAGGCTCTGCTTCTCCACAAGAATATCACGCCACATCAGGTGCGCGCCCGTGTAATAGAACTATTGGGCCTGGTCGGCCTAAATAGCGCCATAGAGCGCCTGGGTGCGCTCCCACACGAGTTCTCCGGCGGACAGCAGCAACGCGTAATGATCGCCATGGCCCTGGCCAATCACCCCGAACTCTTGATCGCTGATGAGCCAACCACGGCTCTGGACGTCACAGTTCAGGCGCAGGTCCTTAAGCTCATGCACGACATCCAGAAACGCTTCAGCATGTCCATGCTGTTCATCACCCACGACCTAGGAGTCGTTCGGCGCATCGCCGACCGAGTCTGTGTCATGAGTGATGGCCTCATTGTTGAACAGGGCCTCACAGAAAAGGTCTTCGAACGGCCCGCGCACGACTACACTAAGCAGTTGCTGGCCGCTGAGCCAAAGGGAGAGCCCGCCCCTGCCCCCGCCTACGCGCCATCGGTTATAAAGGGCGAAAAAATTAAGGTTTGGTTTCCAATCAAGAGGGGTGTGTTACGCCGGGTAGTCGGTCACGTGAAAGCCGTTAACGGTATCTCCGTCGACGTGAAGCGAGGCCAAACACTGGGTGTCGTCGGCGAATCTGGCTCCGGCAAGTCGACCCTAGGCCGTGCCCTTATAAGGCTCGAGCGTTCAGAGGGGAGAATTACATTCGATGGCCATGACATTCAGGGCCTCCAATTCAAGAAACTTCGTCCATTGCGACGCGAAATGCAGATCGTGTTCCAAGATCCCTACGGTTCACTAAGTCCGCGTCTCTCGGTTGGCCAGATCGTTGAGGAAGGTCTTTTAGTCCATGGCCTTGGCGGCACTTTTGAAGAGCGGCGCACGCTAATTGGGGAAGCCCTCCAGGAAGTCGATTTAGAGCCCGAGATGCAGTATAGATATCCTCACGAGTTCTCAGGTGGCCAGCGCCAACGCATTGCGATCGCCCGTGCATTGGTCCTAAAACCCAAATTCATTGTTCTGGACGAACCGACCTCAGCCCTCGACATGTCGGTCCAAGCTCAGATTGTCGAACTCTTGCGCGACTTGCAGCAAAAACACGACCTAGCCTATATGTTTATTAGCCACGACCTTAAGGTCGTCCGTGCCGTCAGCCACGAAATCATCGTCATGAAGGAGGGCCAAGTGATCGAAGCCGGGCCAACAGCCAAAGTCATCGATAACCCAAAAGAGCCCTACACACAGGCTTTGATGGCCGCAGCCTTCAAGATCGAAGCGGATGAGAGTGGGGTGGTGCGGATTTGAGAGCGGATCGTCATCCTTATTGACGATTGATAATTGTTATCCTTTTAACATATAAAAACTAGCAGTGGCTTTTCCGATGTATCCGGTTTTACCGTCACCCAACATAGGATCAGTTTTAAGAATGCGGGAACTTTCAAGTGTATGCCTAAAGAGCCCCTCAAAAACCAATCATACTTGGCAGAAAATTCTTCCACTCTGTAACACCGCGGGTCAAAAGACTTATAAGTCAGCCAGTTTCTAAATTATTCTACTTGTGAACTGGTCTGACACTAGCCGATCCTCGAGCTTTAAATAAAGAATGCGAGCCACCGCCCTTCAAAGGCATTTCCCCTGCGGACGTTACCCTACCGCAGCACACTCGATAGGAGTACCGCGGTTATGTTCCGGCCATTATTTAAACTAATCACGGAGCCCCACCAATGAAACTGATGTTTGTCTCTGAAGAGGACCGTGCTGAAGATTGGCGGGACGAACTTGGAAAGTATTTCCCCGAGATGACATTCCTTGTTTGGCCAGATGACAACAAGGTGGACCTGGATGGGATCGATTATTGCTTAGCGTGGAAGCCGCAGAGGGGCGTGCTCGCGCGCCTGTCTGGACTGAAGTATGTGCAATCCCTGGGCGCGGGAGTCGACGGGCTGTTGGTTGACCCAGAGTTACCAACTCATATTCCCATCTCACGCATGGTTGACCGGTCGCTTGTCCGAGGGATGACTGAATACATCCTCTACAATGTAATCCACTACCATCGAAAGATGGGTGACTATACGGCGCAACAAGCAGCCGGTAATTGGAAAGTAGTTCGACAGGTGGACCCACGTGCCCGACGCATCGGCATCATGGGCCTAGGCGAATTGGGCCGCGACGCGGCGGAGAAGATGTTGTCGCTCGAATTCGATATAGCATCATGGAGCCGTTCACCCAAAAACATGACCGGAGTAACCAGCTATTATGGGGATGACGGTTTCACTATCTTCCTAACGAGGACAGATATTCTGATCTGCCTGCTACCTCTGACCAACGCAACGCGGGGAATTATAAACGCAGAAAATATAGCAAAGCTGCCGGAAGGCGCCGTGATTATAAACTGTGCACGGGGCGGACACGTCGTGGATGACGACCTATTGGCGGCACTGGATTCGAACCATATCGCTGGGGCCTGCCTAGATGTATTCAATGAAGAGCCTTTGCCAGCAAGTCACCCCTACTGGACGCACCCCAAGGTGCGCATGACGCCACATACAGCTAGCCTTACCAACGCACAATCTGCAGCGGCGTATGTCGCCGAAAACATTCGCCGGGTCGAGCGAGGCGAGCACCCCCTAAACATCGTCGATCTGGAGGCGGGGTATTAAGTAACTCAGAATGGACGTTGGACGCAGCGGATGGACTGCGGAACAGTGGTCCGAGAACGCCCAAGTGACGCCGACGGTTCTGACTCGAGGCGTTCTTGGAAAGCAAAACATTCCAAACTATACAGCGGTCGCCAAGCTCTTCGAGGTCGTTAATATTTACCCAGAAGATGCCATCCGGTGTTTTCACAACACGAAGGATGGCAAGCCAAAGTCGATTGCTCACGAGGGTTAAATTAAGTCTGGCATATAGTGATAAGCGGGGCTGAGGGTGTGCCAAGAGGCACCCTTACGCCCCCACCCCTCTTCCACCCTACAGAGGGGATAAACAAAAATATTTATATAATTTGGTCAGTCATGGCTGAACGCTGGGCTGAAATTATGGCCGATATATGTGCTCGCGATGATAGGCAAGATAACCCTTTTGGATGTCATTAAAGACGCCAACATTGCTTGGAACACCAACACCCAACCTTTCAAGTTGGTCGCCCGCTATACTGCTCGACACCAATAATTCGCCATTATCGGCAAAGCCGATATATCCCTGATCGAAAAGATGATCGATATGAGGGGCTAAGAGAAACCCGTTGTTACCATCCAGGCGCTCGTGATTGGTATCACAAGAACGCCAGGGTTTTATATGGCTTGCCCGCAGCAAACGTCGGTCAGAAACACCGGTGATGCGACATTGTTTTTCGATACCCTCTAGGTTTCTTCGGAACCTCCCCTGCCCTCTTCGGGCTTTGTTGACGGCAACTTTTTCTGTTTCATCTATTGTGGTGTCATTTTGGATTGCCGCCTCAATCTCATCATCGAGTTTATCGATTAAATTCGCTTGGCCAATGTCAGCTTCCAATTCATCACGCTGCCGCAAAATGTCTGGTCCCCCTCTGCCATCAAGACCTGGGCCATGGCTTCTGGTATCTGCGCTAAATATACTTGATTCCCATCGCCATTCTCTTGAAGCGGAGAATATTTATTGGGCAGATGCGGGCGTAACGTGGAAATAATAGCCTTTGGCGTGACTGGGTGGGAGATAGGACGCCAAGATACCGCTATAGCCCAACCCTCGTTGCTCCAATAGTTCCCGGTGGTGCCAAATTCTGAAGGTTTGGAAGCGGAAACGGCAGGTTTTTGGACAACCCCAATATGCCCAATCTTGCCATTAATGAACGAGAAAACTGTGTCGCCTGCCTCTGCAATCCGCATGTTTTCATAGAATTGATTGCGAGCACCATTTTGATTCCGTTTTGGCGACCAAAGGTAACCGCCAGCGATCTCTTGTTTGCCGGTTTGATTTTGATTGACCCACCAATATGCTATGAAGCTCACCTCGCCAGTCGAGTCGATCGCTCGATCGAAAGCGCACTTTCAGTAACTACATGCTCGTATGACAAAATTATTTTTGCAAAATTTTTTTGTGACAGAAGTTAAATTTTTGTCCCCCGGTTGTCACCCCAAGCCATTTTAGATGATTATAAGACGATTTATTTTCACCTAACCCATTGAAAATATTGGCGTGCCCAAGAGGACTCGAACCCCCAACCTGCTGATTAGAAGTCAGGGTTAGCTGCGATGATAGCAGCCGCACTGATGATCAAGACGAGCGGGCGAACCCTGGCGGGAGATTTAATCCTGGCCTTTTCAGCCGGCAAAAGTTCCAGTTGTCTCGGTGCAAAGCGCATGATCGAACGGGGTGATTTAGAGGGCGCGGGAGCCCTGCTAGTGAGTGAGCCATCATCGCTGAGTCTCCTGATCGCAGAAACAGGCGCGCTCTGGCTCGACATTACCGCCGCGGGGACCATCGGCCACGTGTCCGCCGGGGGCGGGGAGAACGCCATCCTAAAGCTGATGGATTTCCTAAATTCTATACGAGACAATCCATTCGCAAACTACACTCATCCATTATTGGGCCCAGGAACGTTGGCCATTAATACCATCAGTTTCGGTAGTGCTATCAATCTGACACCCGATACGGCACGCGCCGCGCTAGATATCCGAACCGTACCCGGCATGACTACGGATGGGGTTTTGGCCTCACTCCGCGCCCGATGCGGACCCGAGATTTCTATCGCGGCTCGGGACCACAAGCCACCAGTAGTCGTGGATTCAGATGATCCGTTCATCGCCACGTGCCAAGCGGCGATCAGTGCAGTGCGCAGTGCCGCGAAAACGGTGGGTGGTGTTACTTATTTTTCAGATTCATGTGTGCTTGCCCCGGCACCGGGCGTGCCCCGAGCGATCATAGGACCAGGCGAACTAGGTATGAGTGGGCAGCGGAATGAATGGGTCGCGCTTGATGCGCTCCATGACGCGGCAGCAATTTTTGGGGAAATAGCCTCTAATTATTTGGGGAATTGACGCTGCTCAGTTGTACCCGTAGGCCACAACTAACAGAAATCCACCCAACAAAAGACGGTAAACCGCGAAGATGGTGAAGGTCGCGCGCCGCAACCAAGCCATCATCAAGGCGATGGAGATGAGCGCCATTAACATGGAAAGTCCGCTGGCGATGAACACGTCCAGCGTCAGCCGGACATCGCCCATCTGCCAAAGCTCATGGCCCTTCAAAACCCCCGAACCGGCGATTGCTGGAATGCCCAGAAGCATAGCGAACCTCGCCGCATCTTGACGTTCCATACCCATTATACGAGCCGCTGTAATGCAAATGCCAGATCGGCTAGTGCCTGGGATCAGGGCAAGAACTTGGACAACTCCGACAACCAAAACGTCACCGATGCGCAAGTGTTCTATACGTCGAAGAGTCATACCAAACTGATCGCCAATTAGGAGCAATATGCCAAAACCAAAAGTTGTCCAACCAATCACTTTTATACTGCGCAATGCGTCGGGATAATACTGATTGAGAACAAACCCCGCGGCGATTACGGGGATTGTGCCGACGATTAACAGGCCTAACAAGCGCCCGTGAGGGTCCTTACGGCCGCGTAATAGGCCCAAGAACCCGAGAAACATGCCCCAGACATCGCGCGAGAAATAAACAATCACGGCGAAAAGAGTTCCTACGTGTACCGCCACATCCAACATGAGGCCTTGATCGGGCACATCCATGAACAATGGCACCAGCACCAAGTGGCCAGATGAGCTGATCGGCAGAAATTCCGTAACCCCCTGAACTGCTGCCAAAACTATGAGATGAACCACATCCAAGACTTGAACTCTCCTCAACCTTTGTGTCTTATACCAATGTAGCCCCTCTATCCCAAGCGCGGAACTGCTCAGTGGGCGTTAGCGTAATGATTTAGGCCGATTCTTAGGTCCGTCTCGGGACAAAATTGTCGCTGGCAAGTGCTGGCAAGCCTTGATATCTAACTGGCAAGCCTTGATATCTAACTGGCAAGCCTTGATATCTAACTGGCTATTAAATGTAGAGGATAAGGAACCAATGAGCCAACAGGATTGGCCATCACCAGCCGGTTTGCCCCAAAAACAAGGGCTATATGATCCGGCAAACGAGCACGATAACTGTGGACTTGGCTTCATAGCGGATATCAAAAATCGCAAGAGCCACGATATTGTCCGTCAAGGTATAGAGATTCTGGTTAATCTTGATCACCGGGGCGCTATTGGCGCGGATCCCTTATGCGGCGATGGCGCCGGCATTCTTACTCAGATCCCCGACGCTCTATTCCGGGAAGAGTTAGAAAAACAGGGTGTTACCCTGCCCTCCGTCGGCAACTATGCCGTGGGCATGACGTTCCTGCCAAGAGGCCCCCGCGAGATGAATGTCTGCGTCGAAGCTATCGAGCGCACCGTGGATATCGAAGGCCAGAAGGTTTTGGGCTGGCGCGATGTGCCAGTGGACAACAAATGGCTTGGCGAAACCGTAAAGCCTATGGAACCTATGATCCGGCAAATCTTTATTGGCCGAGGGAGCAATTGCCCTGACATTGACTCATTTGAGCGTAAACTCTACGTCATCCGAAAACAGGCCCATCACCTCGTATGGGATGACGATCTTGAAGATATTGCCCAGTTCTACATGCCATCGATGTCAGCCCGTACCATCTGCTACAAGGGTATGATGCTTGCTCCGAATGTGGACAAATACTTCCTCGACCTCGGCGACAAACGCTATGAGACGGCTCTGGCCCTAGTACACCAGCGGTTCTCCACCAACACCTTTCCGTCCTGGGCATTGGCGCAGCCGTTCCGCTATCTCTGCCATAACGGTGAGATCAACACTGTGCGTGGCAACATTAATTGGATGGCGGCCCGTCGCCACTCAATGCAATCGGAGCTCTTGGGCGAAGATCTGGAGAAGCTATGGCCACTTATTGGCGATGGAGCGTCCGACACTGCAACCTTCGACAATGCCCTCGAACTCCTCCTAGCTGGCGGCTACTCAATGGCGCACGCCATGATGATGATGATTCCTGAGGCATGGGATGGCAACTCCTTGATGGACGACCGACAGCGAGCCTTTTATGAGTATCATGCCGCTGTCATGGAGCCTTGGGACGGCCCTGCTGCCATTGCCTTCACCGATGGCAAACAGATCGGCGCAACGCTCGACCGCAACGGATTGCGGCCAGCGCGCTACATCGTCACCGCCGATGACAAGCTAGTGTTGGGCTCTGAAGTTGGGGTGCTCCCAATTGCTGAAAAAGACATTGTCGAAAAGTGGCGTCTGCAGCCCGGTAAGATGCTACTGCTTGATCTCGAGAAAGGTCGTATCGTCGACGATGAGGAGCTCAAGAATACGCTGGCAGGGGCAAAGCCATATCAAAATTGGCTGGATACCACCCAGATCCGTATCGAGGATCTGCCCGAGGAAGTAGCGGCCATGCCGCCAGACCGCCAGACATTGTTAGATAAGCAGCAGGCGTTCGGATATACGCAGGAAGACATCAAATTCTTCCTTTCTCCGATGGTTATTGGTGCCCAGGACCCTATTGGCTCTATGGGCCGTGACATCCCGCCGGCGGTGCTCTCGGGAAAGCCGAAGATGCTCTATGACTATTTTCATCAAAACTTTGCGCAGGTGACCAACCCACCAATTGATCCGATCCGCGAAGAATCGGTAATGTCTCTTATTTCTTTGATCGGGCCGCGGCCGAACCTATTGGACCTGGAAACAGGCGGCACTCATAAGCGCCTGGAAGTGCATCAGCCGATTCTATTGAACAATGACTTGGAGAAGATCCGACACATCGAGAACCTGTTAGACTCCGCCTTCAAGACATTTACCGCTGATATCTGCTACCAAGTGGCAAATGGTCCAGAGGGCATGGAGGCTGCGCTTGAAAACCTGTGTGCACGCGCCACCCGCGCCGTCAACCAGGGTCACAATATCCTTATCCTATCGGACCGCAGCGTGAATGCGGATAGGGTGGCCATCCCAGCCCTGCTGGCGACGGCAGCAGTGCACCACCATTTGATCCGCGAGGGATTACGGACCGAGGTAGGTCTTGTCGTGGAAACCGGCGAAGCCCGAAAAGTTCATGATTTCTGCCTATTGGCGGGGTATGGCGCAGAGGCCATCAACCCCTATCTCGCACTGGACTCACTGACAGTGCACCGCCACGAGTTGAAGGGTGACCTCAGCGTCGACGAGATCCACACACGCTACGTGAAGGCTGTGGGCAAAGGCATGCTCAAAGTGATGTCAAAGATGGGGATCTCCACCTTCCAATCCTATTGTGGCGCGCAGATCTTCGACGCCGTTGGACTTTCGAGCACCTTCGTTGAGGCCTATTTCACTAAAACCGCGACGATGATCGAAGGCCTGGGTTTAGCCGAAATCGCCAAGGAGACTGTGCGACGTCACGCCGGCGCCTTTGGCCCCGATCCTGTTTTAGCGAACGCGCTCGACGTGGGTGGTGAATATGCATTCCGGTTGCGCGGAGAAGAGCATATTTGGAACCCGACAACTGTCGGCGCACTGCAACACTCGGTCAGATCGGGCAACTACAACGGTTTCAAGGTCTTCACCAATAAGGTCAACAATCAGGATGAGAAGCTGAAAAATCTACGCGGTTTATTCCGCCTCAAACGTGCTGGTGTGCCCCTACCATTGGAGGCGGTAGAACCCGCCTCCGAGATCGTGAAACGGTTCGCTACGGGCGCGATGTCTTTCGGCTCTATTTCCTGGGAAGCGCATACTAACCTCGCCATCGCTATGAACCGCCTAGGCGGCAAGTCGAACACGGGCGAAGGAGGTGAGGAAGCAACTCGATATGCGATCATGGAAAATGGCGACTCCATGCGCTCGGCGATTAAACAGGTGGCGTCGGGTCGATTCGGAGTTACCACCGAATACCTTGTGAATTCGGATGATATCCAGATTAAGATGGCCCAAGGCGCCAAGCCGGGTGAGGGAGGTCAATTACCCGGCCACAAGGTCGATGAATGGATTGCACGCGTGCGGTATTCTACGCCGGGCGTTGGCTTGATCTCGCCGCCACCACACCACGATATTTACTCCATCGAAGATCTAGCGCAACTCATCCACGATTTAAAGAACGCCAACCCAAGAGCACGGATTTCCGTAAAGCTGGTTTCCGAGGTAGGCGTGGGCACTGTCGCCGCCGGCGTATCAAAGGCAAAGGCGGACCATGTTACTATTTCTGGAAATGATGGCGGTACGGGTGCCAGCCCGCTAACTTCGATAATGAACGCCGGCTCTTTCTGGGAAATCGGATTGGCCGAGACGCACCAGACGCTAGTATTAAACCAGCTTCGTGGCCGTATTGCGGTCCAGGTCGACGGCGGTTTGCGTACAGGTCGCGATGTAGTCATTGGGGCCCTTTTGGGAGCAGACGAATTTGGCTTCGCTACAGCCGCGTTGATTTCGTCGGGTTGCATCATGATGCGCAAGTGCCATCTAAACACTTGCCCAGTGGGTGTTGCCACTCAGGATGCGGAATTGCGCAAGCGGTTCACGGGCCAGCCAGAACACGTTATAAACTTCTTTAACTTCATTGCCGAGGAAGTGCGCGAAATCATGGCGGAATTGGGCTTTCGCAATATGAACGACATGATCGGGCGCATGGATCGTTTGGATACGCGTGAGGCCATTAATCACTGGAAAGCACAGGGGCTGGACTTTTCCAAGCTATTCGCCAAGCCGCAAGCTGACGCAGATGTTGCCGTATACAACTGCGAGGAACAGGATCACGGATTGAAAACTGCCCTGGACAATAAGCTAATTGAACAGGCTGCACCGGCCCTGGAGAACAAAACGCCGGTGACCATCGAAACTCCCGTGCGGAACGTCAACCGCAGCGTTGGCACCATGCTATCGGGCGAGGTCGCAAGGCAGTTCGGTCACGCAGGCCTTGCCGACGACACCATCCACATTAAGATGAAGGGAACCGCGGGTCAAAGCTACGGTGCCTGGTTGGCGCGTGGCGTAACCCTGGAGCTGGAGGGAGACGCTAACGACTACGTTGGCAAGGGCCTGTCCGGCGGACGCATAGTCGTCTACCCAGCAGCCGACAGCCCTATTGTCCCTGAGGAGAACATCATTATAGGTAACACCGTGCTCTATGGCGCGATCACAGGTGAAACCTATTTTCGGGGGGTCGCCGGTGAACGCTTCGCCGTGCGGAACTCAGGCGCGGTGGCGGTTGTAGAAGGGGTCGGAGATCATGGCTGCGAATACATGACCGGCGGCTGCGTCGTCGTCATTGGACCAACGGGTCGTAACTTCGCCGCTGGCATGTCGGGTGGCATAGCCTACATATTAGACGAAGCCGGTGATTTTAAGAGACGCTGCAACCTAGCCCAAGTTGAACTGGAACCCATCCAGTCAGAAGATGATAGTGACTCCAAACCAGAAAGCCACGACTTGTCGGATGTAATGTCTGATATGCTCAGGGGTGATGCTCGGCGCCTGCGCGCGGTGATCGAGCGCCACGCACACTATACTGGAAGCACGAAAGCGCAACGTATTCTGGATAATTGGGCCAAAACTCTCCCTAATTTCATTAAGATCATACCTGTAGATTACCGGCGTGCAATCCATGAAATGGAAGCCGTCATCGAAGAACCTCAGACACTGGCTGCCGCTGGTGAATAAGGTCCGAGATAGGAAGGAGAAGAAACGATGGGTAAGCCCACCGGTTTCATGGAAATCACGCGACAGGACCGCAGCTACACGCCCGTTGCCGAGCGGATAAAGCACTTCGATGAATTTCTCGTGCCGATGGCCGATGATGATCTCAGCAACCAAGGCGCACGCTGCATGGATTGTGGTATTCCTTTCTGTCACCAGGGATGTCCGGTTAACAATATCATTCCAGATTGGAATGATCTGGTTTACCGAAGCGATTACCGCCAGGCCGTAGATTTGCTTCACTCCACCAATAATTTTCCGGAATTCACCGGCCGTATCTGCCCGGCACCCTGTGAAGCGGCATGCACCCTGAACATTACGGACGAGCCGGTGACCATAAAATCGATTGAATGTGCCATCGTTGATCGGGGTTGGCAGGAAGGTTGGATTCATCCTCAAGCCTCCGCTCGCTCCACGGGCAAACGGATTGCCGTGATCGGCTCGGGCCCTGCAGGCCTTGCCTGCGCACAACAATTGGCGCGCGCCGGTCATCGCGTCCTGGTTTTTGAAAAAAATATCAGGGTTGGCGGTTTGCTTCGTTATGGCATTCCGGATTTCAAAATGGCCAAGTCTTTGATCGACCGCCGAATGGCGCAAATGCAGGCCGAAGGTGTCGTATTCCGGACTAACTCCCACGTCGGTGAAGACGTGAACCCTATGAGCCTTTTGATCAATTTCGACGCCGTAGCCCTTTCTGGCGGATGCGAACAGCCACGCGATCTTCCTATCGAAGGCCGCGAACTAGACGGCATCCATTTTGCCATGCGGTTCCTAACTCAACAGAATCGTCGCGTTTCCAGAGAACAAATCACCGACAATTTAGAAATCCTTGCCAAAGACAAACATGTCATTGTCATTGGTGGTGGCGACACTGGCTCAGATTGCGTCGGCACCTCGATCCGCCAGGGCGCGGCTTCAGTCACGCAGATGGAAATCACGGCAAAGCCGCCCAACAAGGAAGACAAGGGGGCTACATGGCCTAATTGGCCGCTAAAGCTACGTACTTCGTCTTCCCAAGACGAGGGCTGTGAACGTGACTGGTCTGTCGCCACCAAATCCTTCGAGGGCAAAGACGGGAAGGTCACGGCCTTGAACTGTGTCCGCCTCGACTGGCGAAACGGTGAGATGGCTGAACTCCAAGGATCCGAATTCCAACTAAAGGCGGATCTTGTACTTCTCGCCATGGGCTTCGTTAACCCGGTCCACGAGGGCATGCTGAATTCGTTCGGCGTCGAATATGATGGCCGCGGCAACGTGCACGCAGATACTGTTGACTACGCCACTTCCATTGACAAGGTGTTTGCTGCAGGTGACATGCGGCGCGGGCAGTCCCTCGTCGTTTGGGCAATCCGAGAAGGTCGTCAGTGTGCACGAGCTATTGACAAATACCTCATGGGGTCCTCCGACCTTCCCGGATGAAGAATTAATCCGGCAAAGTCTAGATAAACCAACGTATGCGCAAATTCATAGTTGGTTGATTAAATCGAGAGTACGCAACAACGCAACTAATCGGTGTCATATTTAGTGGGTCCTCCCCGGAATAGAGCCTCAAACAAGTTATTTCCTTCTGGCACAGATGCAGCGGACCGGGCCGTTTCGCGTCCAGAGGCTAAAGTTGTCGCCGAGGTCGAAATTGGCGGTCTAACACCATTTACGGACAATGGCAGGCCGACCAGCAGCACCTTGCAGTCCAACGGAGCTGTCATCAGGCCTAATGCTGAGATCTGAGGATCATCTACGAGGTCGGCGAGGTCCTGAATTGGTGTACAGGGAACTCCATGCGCCGTGAGGCAATCCATCCAATAACTTCGTGAGTGCTTGATCACCTCAGCTTGGACCATGGCGTCCACCTTTTCCCGTCGGGCTAAGCGCTCTTCCATAGTCTTATACTCAGGATCAGCCGCCCATTCCGGTTGCCCAAGGGCTTCAGCCAATCGTCCAAACAATGCGTCTGACCCGGTTGTAATTATGATTGGATGATCAGACGCTTTATAAGCGCCGTAGGGGCAGACAAGGGCATGCCCGGCCCCCATGCGGGCTGGCACTTTACCGTCCAAGGTAAAATTAGTCATCTGAAGTCCAACCCAATTAACGGCGGTTTCAAGAAGAGATGTTTCAATTACGCAACCCTCGCCCGAAATACCCCGTCTCACTAGTGCCGCTAGAACACCAATAGCCGTCCACATCCCCGTGCCAAAGTCATTAAGCGAGGGGCCAGCACGGATAGGACCGCCCTCCTCGGTACCGGTAATACTCATTATTCCACCATATGCTTGCAACGCCATCTCATACCCAGGCCGACCAGCCATCGGACCGTTGGAGCCAAAAGCTGTCATGTCACCGTAGATCAGGGAAGGCTTGGCCGTCCGCAAGGTCATAGCGTCAATACCCAATTTTTCGACGGAGCCAGGACGCATGTTGTGGACAAATACATCTGCCTCACTGATCAGCCGGTCGAAGACGCCTCGATCGTTAATATCCTTGAGGTCAAGAACCATACCTAGTTTATTGCGGTTCATGAACTGGTAGACAGCCGAGTCTCCCCGGATGAATGGAGGTCCCCAACTGCGAGCTGAGTCACCATTGGGCGCCTCAATCTTGATCACCGTCGCACCCAAGTCTGCCATAATAGTACCGGCCCAGGGGCCGGCCACGCTTTGGCCTAATTCTACTACCTTGAAGCCTTCGAGGAGAGCCGATGCCGAATTTATCATTTTTTCTATCCTCTTAGTTTCCAATCCTTAACGTCCCGCAAGTACGCCAAGCAAATCACATTATAAATACCCTATAGAAAGGACATGATTATGAACGGTCCGATTAATTTTGACGACTATCGACTTTGTGAGCCTCTTTACTTCAAAGATCTGAAAATCGGCCAAAAATTTCCAATTCCCTCTAGAACAATGACGGATGCGCTTTTTGCCGCATTCCAATTGGCCTCAGGGGACAATCACCCGATTCATTACGACGTTGAATATTGCAAGGCTCAGGGCCATCCCGGCCTTCTGGCTCATGCCATGCAGGTAATGATCCAAACCGCCCCAGGAGCCGGGATGCTTCCACATGTAGTCGACAAATCTCTGATCGGGATTTTGGAATTATCCGGACGCATGTTGGCACCCGTTTATAGTGGCGATACCGTTTATCCCATTCTAGAAATCACGGGGCTAAAAGAGCAAAAAACGACAGGCGTCGTTACCCTATGTTCCACCATTCACAACCAAAAAGGTGAAAAAGTGTTTGAAGGCAGTCAAACTTTACTTCTGAGAAAAGGAGAGGTGTCAGATTAGTAATTTTATCTTTGTATCATTAGATCGGGCAACCAAGTAATGACCTCTGGGAACGCCAGAAATACGCCAAGAGTTATCACATCAGCGATAAAGAAGGGACCAATCCCACGAAATACTTCCTGTAGAGGTATATCCGGCCTAACACCAGCAACAACATAACAGTTGAGACCAATCGGCGGAGTAATCAGACACACCTCACACATTTTAACAACAACAATTCCGAACCAAATCGGGTCATAACCCAAACCAATAACAGCTGGGTAAACAACTGGTAAGGTTAGGAGTAGCATCCCGATAGCATCCATAAACATACCAAGAATGACGTAGAACATCAGGATACAGATCATTGTAACTACCGGTGGGAAGGGAAGAGAAACCACCCACTCAGCAAAGACCGCAGGTAATTCAGCAAACCCCATAAACCGAACAAATATCAGTACGCCCCAAACCAAAGAAAAAATCATCACGGTAAGGCGAGCAGTTTCGAGTAGCGCGTTCCTCAGTGTGGGCCATTGCATGCCACCTACGAGCGCCATAATGAACACAACCATTGAGCCAAGAGCACCAGCTTCGGTAGGCGTCGCAGTGCCTGTGTACATAGAAAAGAAGATGATGAAGATAACGAAGACAACCGGGAGAGTTCCCGGCAAGGATCTCAGTCTGTCGCTCCAAGTAAAACCCTTTACTGGCGGACCAAGCTCAGGATTTCGAACCGCCATAACAATTATCAGAGCAGCATAGATTATCGCAGACACTATCCCGGGTATGAATCCGGCAACCAGAAGCCTTCCAATAGACTCCTCAACAATGATTGCATAAATTACCAGTATGGCGCTCGGCGGAATAAGCGAAGCCAGTGTTCCTCCCGCAGCAACAACTCCCGCTGCGAGTCGTTGACTATAACCATATTTTAACATCTCGGGGATTGCCACACGTGAAAATACAGCTGCGGTCGCAGTTGAAGCACCCGAGACAGCTGCAAAGCCTGCCGTAGCAAACACCGTGGCCACAGCAAGCCCTCCGGGAACCCAGCCAAAGCATTTTCTTGCGGCGTCAAACAAGCTTTGCGTCATGCCCGCGTGATAGGCAAGGAAACCAATCAATATGAACATGGGAAGTACGGATAGCGGATAGAGCGTGCCCTTCGCATACGGAATCATACCCGCGTTGCCTGCTCCACCCGTCCAACCAATAATCGCGACTAGACCTAAAAGGCCCACGAGAGCGCAGGCGTAGACAACTCTCACGCCAATAAGGACTAGACCAATGAGAAACGCTGAACCAACTATACCTATCTGAAACTCGTCCACTGTATTCCCCCTAGTCCCTCATCACATTTGGTTCGGCCTGGTCTTTACCAAATGCGTCCTGAATTTCTTTTGTCGCTAATTCAGCCTCACTGTGCATGAGTGGTACTGCTATCGGTTGTGCTGTGGGGTCGATAATAAGGCGTATATAACCCCAGATTTGTAGAGTTAAGCGCGCTAGCAAAACACTGAACGCAATAGGGACCCACATTTTGGACGGCCACGTGGGTATCTCTTCTGCGATTGTGGAGTCTCCAAGTTCAAAAGCTCGACCAAATGCAGTTGAACTGTAATAAACCAGAACGCACATAATAAAGAGTGCAATCACAACCCCGATGCACTCCGATATCCAAAGTGTGCGTCCTCTCATTTTACGGACTACCAATTCCATCCGAATATGGCCACCCACTCGTTGCATTCCCGATATAGCAAGGAACGCAAATGCAACCATGAATAATTGAACGAGGTCCGTATATCCCCAAATTGGAAAACTGTATATCTCAATAGGAATGTTTAGAGATTCAAATATAGATGTTAATACCTTAGGCCCTTTACGAAAAATAGCATTCAACGTACCGAATAGCATTAAAGCCAAAATGACGATAGCTGCGAGAAGAGTAAAAAAGTCTTCGACTTTTGCCAACGACCGGTCGAGTCTTGATAGCAAACTGTCATCTGAATACATATTCTCGGTAGTATTTCCAACCATTACTCCCCCTCAAGGCGCTATGCCGGGGCTTCTCCCCCGGCATAGACCTTATGGTCAGATTTTCGTGTTTACGAAATTCTGTGTTTTTGGTTATTTTGCTGCGGCAAGGACCGTATCAAGCAATCCTTGTGCATCAAATTCGCCTTTATGTTTGGCCACCCACTTATCATAGACGGGTTTCCCTCCGACTGCTTGAAACCTCGCCAATTCAGCATCAGAGTATTTGATTTCCGTCAATTTCTTACGCCATTTTGGCAGGTTAACCTTATCTTTTGCCGAATATGCAGCTTTCAGAGCTGCGTAGCCTTTTTCACGAGCTTGATACATTAGCTTCTTGTATTGCTCTGGAAGCTTACCCCAAGCGGTGAGGCTTATGATATTTGGGCAATCATTCGTGCCTGGAGACATATTCGAGGTGAACCAGGTTGCGACTTCATCAATTTTGTATGCAGAATGTGCGTAAGTTGATGGGAATGACACAGCATCGGCCGCGCCTCGATCAATAGCTTGGTAGACCTCTGTAGCCGTCATAGTTGCAATAGAGGCACCAAGAGCACGCATTGCTCCGGCCATTCCACCCAAGGCTCGGACTGTCATTCCTTTGTAATCTTCTAATTTTTGCGGCGGCTTCCCCCTGCCGAGAAACTCGTATTGCGGCAGATTCGAGCTAGAGAACGCAAAGACATTCCATTTTTTCTTAATTTCACCTGCTGCAACGGGATGCTCGTGAATAGTTTGAGCTACCTTGCGCTGCATATCAAAATTCTTGATTGGCAAGAACGGCAAGTTCAACACTGTCATCGCCTTGTTTTTGCCTGCATGATACGCCCAGCACACCTTTGAGGCTTCAAAAACACCCGCTTTGATATTATCTAGGTTCTGTTTTTTGCCGCCAAGCTGATCGCCATAGTAAATCTTAATCTTAAATTTTCCGTTTGTTTCAGCCTCTACATGCTTTTTCCAAGCTTCTACGTCAGCGGTAAAGGCTCGTTTTTTTCCCCAAACATTGAATTTCCATGTGACAGCTGGACCATCCACAGCGGCAACAGCCGGCGCAGCGACAAACGTGCCGCATGCCACCGCAGCGCCCACGATAGCAAGCAAACTTAATTTTTTATGTTTCATCTTAGTCTGTTCCTCCCTGAATTAGACGATAAGCATCAAAACCATAGGTTCAGAGTATTCACAGTATGCCTAACGAGCTCTCCAACACAATGGCTTAATTAAATGATATCAGTCGGGTCCAAAAATTAGAATGTGGCTGCACCTTGGATCTGATTTTACATTTTGCTGTAGGCTAGCAATAATCAATTTCTAGACAAAATTTCCCAGCAAATAAACAATCATACAAGTCGATGATCGCTATGCCACAAAAACTAAAACCAACATACAGTTCCAGCAACGCAACATTGTCTGAGGATATCCTAGTTGACTGGACCGCACAGGACATATTGAACAACATGTGCTTACAGGATGGCACCGTGGGACTGCCCCATATTGATATGATTCAAATCAAGATTCCCTGGATATTAGATAAACGGGATCACGTTTGGTGCAAAATGTCCTAATCCTCACCCGTTTTGGGCCTGCCTATTTGGACCTCCAATCAATTAGAAAATTTCTATTAATCAGACCTTAATTACGACTGCCTATTGTGGAAGATTAGATCCTTTGGTGGAGAAACACTGTAATGTCGGAGCGTCCTGCCATTGGGCTCCTAATGGATTATCAGGAAATGGGCGATTTCTCATCACGACCCCATTATGCCCTGCGATGTTCCTATTTTGAGGCTGTGTGGCATGCTGGCGGCTTGCCAATAGCGATACCGTATCTCGATGAAGCGTGGAACGCTTATCTTGAACATTGCCAAGGACTGATCCTACCCGGTGGATTCTATCCGTTTCCCGCTAGCCTCTATGGCGAAACCCCAATTAATGATGAGCCAATTCATCCGCGCTTCGCGTTTGAACGCGAATTAGCCAAGCGGTCCATGGATATAGACACACCCATGCTTGGCATTTGCGCGGGCATGCAGGTCATTGCCGCCGCTATGGGTGCAACCATGTACCGCGATGTCCGGAATGAACTGCCCACCATTATTGACCATTTGAACGAGCGCCCGGCGGAAGAACCGGCGCACGATGTGACAGTCAAGAGAGGTAGTCAATTGCATGAGGCTCTCGGGACGACGGCCTTGCGGGTAAATACGGCCCATAGGGAGGCCCTCAAAACGTACCCAGATACTTTGACTATTAGTGCCAGGGCGGAGGATGGGGTCATCGAAGGTATTGAGGTTCCTAGTCGCCGTTTCTGTCTCGGAGTGCAGTGGCATCCTGAACTATTTGCAGACACCTCGGGTCCGCATCACAAACTGTTTGACGCTCTAGTTAGGGCGGCTCGGGCATGAGAGAGCCAATAATTGGTCTTGCTGGCTGCGGCTCCATGGGTCTCCCAATGGCGAAGAAGCTATTAGCTGCAGGAAAGGACGTATGGGGTTACGACACCCGGCCTATAAAAGAGTTCGGCGATTTCCAGTCTCGAATGATCCCCGATCCTGCTGAATTTGGCTCCAAGGTGGACATCCTCATCTCTGTTGTCCGAGACCATCAACAAACTCTTGAACTCTGTTTCGATGATCAAGCCTTGTTCACTCGGTCCAACCACCCCAAGACTTTGGTCTGCAGTTCAACTTTATCACCACGGGTCCTACCAGACATCCTGGCTAGGCTGCCGCAGGAGGTTGCTATGGTTGATGCGGCCATGTCCGGCGCACCTGCTCGTGCAGAGAATGGCACCCTAACCTTTATGGTTGGCGGCGAATTAGAGACGGTAGAGTGTTTAACACCCCTATTTAAAATAATGGGCTCAGAGCTAAACCATGTCGGGTGTTTGGGTAGTGGTATGACCTGTAAGGTCATTAATAACTTTGTTGCTATTACAGGCATAGCGGCGGTACGCAAGGCTATCGCGGCTGCTAGCAAGCTAGGCATGGATCCAAAAATGATGCTGGGGATCATGAAAACAAGCTCAGGGAGCACCTGGTACGGCGATAACCTCGACCAGATTTCTTGGTCGCGCGAGGGTTATGACCCGAATAATACTATCGGAATCATTGAGAAGGATATGTTATCTTTTCTAGATGCCCTAACCAAATATCCAGACTTAGAAGTAAAAGAGCTAACCGCGAGTGTATTGGAGATTGTGCGCTCAATGGAACCTTTAGACCTTTGAGCTCGTCGACCTCTATTTTCCTTAAAGCGCTAACGGCCAAGGTTGTCACGACTTCGACGCGGTCGAGGTCACACGCGATTTAGGCAGCGGCGCGAATGGCTGCAGCCCTAACGCCGTCGTCTACATGATCTTCGAACTGCTTAAAATTACCCTCGAAGCGTTGCGTGAGATTACGGGCTTGCGAATCGTAGGCGCTGCCATCACTCCAAGTGTTTCTTGGATTGAGAACCTCAGTTGGAACATCGGGGCAGGTCTGCGGCACTAATACGCCGAAGTTTGGATCTTGAAAAATCTCAACTTCACCAAGGCTACCATTAAGGGCTGCATTTACCATGGCCCGGGTATAAGCGATCTTCATTCGCTCGCCGACGCCATACCCCCCGCCTGACCAACCCGTATTGACAAGCCAACACTTGGCATCATGCTCAGCCATCTTATTCCCCAATAAATTGGCATAAACGGTCGGATGGCGCGGCATGAAGGGCGCGCCAAAACAAGTGGAGAATGTGGCCGCTGGCTCTTTTAGACCACGCTCTGTTCCAGCTACTTTTGCAGTGTAACCGCTCAAGAAGTGATACATGGCCTGGTCTGGCGTAAGTTGGCTGATCGGTGGCAGGACACCAAAGGCGTCGCACGTCAACATAATTATGTTCTTTGGATGCCCCCCTCGACTTGTTGTCGACGCGTTAGGCACCTTGGAGATATCATAGCTCACCCTTCCATTTTCCGAGTACGTGCTGTCGAAGAAATCGAGCTCACGCGTATTGAGATCCATCATCACGTTCTCGATGATCGAACCAAAAGTGTGGCAGAGATCGTAAATTTCAGGTTCGGACTCATGGGTAAGGTTGATAGTCTTGGCATAACAACCACCTTCGAAATTGAAGAGACCGTTGGCGCCCCAACCGTGCTCATCATCACCTATCAAGATCCTTGAGCTGTCGGCTGATAGAGTAGTTTTACCCGTGCCAGACAGGCCGAAAAAAATTGCCGAGTCTCCTTCTAGACCTATGTTCGCCGAGCAATGCATCGGCAAGATTTCACGTGGCGGCATCAGATAATTCATGATCGAGAAGATAGATTTCTTGATCTCCCCGGCGTAGGCCGACCCTCCCACAAGGATTATCCGCTCTGCGAGATTCACAAGAATGAATGTCGGCGAAGTAGTGCCATCCACCGCCGGGTCGGCGTTCACGCTGGGCGCTTGCAGAACGGTGAAATCTGGTTCGAAGTCATCCAATTCATCTGCTGAAGGCTGAATAAACATGTTTCGGGCGAACAGGTTGTGCCAAGCATTTTCTGTTATTACACGGACTTTGATCCTGTTTGCCATATCGGCGCCCGCGTAGCAGTTATGGATGAAAACCTCACAACCGTTCAGATAGGATAACATCTTTTCATGCAATTGGTTGAAGTGTTTGACGCTGATCGGCTTGTTAACATCACCCCACCAGATATCTTCTCGGGTCGTAGGTTCATCCACCACAAAACGGTCGTTGGGAGAGCGGCCCGTGTGCTCGCCGGTCAGCGCAATGAAAGCGCCATGCTTTGTCAGCTGGCCCTCCGCGCGTTGCAGCGCGCGTTCAAAAAGTTCTGGCGTGCCCAAATTCCAATGGGCACGCTCAACGTTGTTCAAGCCGTGAATATCCAGCCCGAAGCGGCTGGGTCGGAATCCCAAGTTCTCCAAAATAAGCTCCTATTTCGCCCAGAAAAGTAAGTGCGGGCGTAAATGACAAAACCGTTAGAGGCCCGAAAATTAAACCTCTTCCCTCCGACTCTCAACACTGGATTAAGAGAGTCAACCCAGCAAATGCGTCCGATGTTATTTGCAACGAGCCTCAACCGCTAAACTCACCAGTATATCGCGGGCCTCCGAAGCATTGGATATGACACTTGGGAACGGGAGACGCGCAAATCGCCCGTCGCGTTCCAGGTCCGCGCCGTCACCGTCGATCCCAACCATCCGCCAGCCATCGCCGCGCCGACCAAGCAACTTCCGGGCATAAAGATCGACCGTATCACCGTGATCTAAATTTACATGATCAATGACGCCAGCCTCGGCCTCGGATATTGTCTGAACCTTAGTCCCTTTGAACGTGACCTGCTTCCCATCCAGCCATTGAGCTTGAGCAAAACCACCCACCCAATGCGCACGGTCAACGCTCATACGATAGAAATTAAAATCGCCAAAACCAGCATACATCTGGGCTTCAGGATGCATGGTCAGAAAGCGTGCGGCGTGCTCAGATTTATCAGTCTTGCGAATGTTTCCCAGGACAGTTACTCGGGCTCCACGTTGAGGGTTGCGATGCCGTGTTGGCTGGACAAACAATAAAGAAGCGCGGCTGTCCTCGGCAAGATTGTGCGAATGGTCTGATAGATCCGATAACAGTAATAGCGGATGGGCGCTTTGATCAATGGCAACAGTGACCATAGAGCCGTATGGCCAACCCTCAGCTGTCGCTAATCCCGTTGACAAAGTGGCCAAGCGTAAACTCCGCATCAGGCAGCGAATTTCGCGTCCTAGTTCATGCCGCAGCAACTTCATAATCCCAAACCTCCTCCTCAAAATAACTCAGGAAACAGCCGGTGAGGATAACGGGGACAAACGGGATGACAAGACCGCCTACCCCATCAAACTTGACCCTTCAGAAGTTAGCGTCCCCGCCCGCAATCAGAAGTAATTAAGTAAATTCCATACTGGCGCCGTAATGGCGCTTCAATTTTGCCATAAAAACCCTGTAGCGAGCGTTTCAACATGCGATAATAAAGTCTATACTTTCGAGGGATGTTGAACATGTCCGCTACTATTGCCCTAATTGATGATGATCAAAATATTCTAGCGTCCTTATCGGCGGCCCTTTCTGATGAAGGGTATGCGGTGCATACCTATGCCGATGGCGCCGAGGCCTTGGAGGGACTGGGCCGACGCCCAGCGGATCTGGCTATCCTCGATATAAAGATGCCGCGCATGGATGGTATGGAACTGCTATCCGAATTGCGGCGGCGAGACTCTCTACCCGTGATCTTTCTGACATCCAAAGACGACGAGGTTGATGAAATCATGGGCCTCCGTCTTGGTGCCGACGACTACATCAAGAAGCCCTTCTCACAGCGGCTTTTGATGGAACGTATCCGCGCTGTCTTGCGCCGACATGAAACGGTCGACCGTGATAATGGCAGCGATGAAGTCATGCGCCGCGGTGAACTAATTCTGGACCCGGCCCGCCACCTTTGCACCTGGAAAGGTGATGAGGTCAATTTGACGGTAACCGAATTCCTTATCGTCGAGTCTCTGGCGCGACACCCTGGTCACGTCAAGAACCGTGATCAACTGATCGACGCGGCGTACGGCGAGAATATCTATGTTGACGACCGCACCATCGATAGCCATATCAAGCGCCTTCGTCGAAAATTCAGAGAAGCTGACAAGGATTTCACAGAGATAGAAACCCTTTATGGGGTCGGTTACCGATACAATTTGGGTTAGCAGGGCGGGGAGCATTGGGTGAGAGCGAAGCAAGAGAACGGGACAGCGGCGGCTTCGCCTGTGTCTAGGCGTCGTCAAAGACTACTTTCACCCATTACAAGACGAATTCTTGCTATAAATATTCTAGCTCTCGGATTTCTTGGTGCCGGCATACTCTATCTTGATGAGTACAAGGAAAACCTCATTGAGACGGAACTGGCTGGTCTGGTGACGCAAGCTGAAATGTTTGCCGTGGCGCTGAGCGAGGGTGCCGTTACGCGCACGCCATCTGGGCAATACCGGGTTTCCGAAATTCCCAATCAGATGGTTCGCCGATTAGTTCAGACCACAGGCGTAAGGGCGCGTCTCTTCGGCTTAGATGGACGATTAGTTGCAGACTCACGACGCCTTGTCGGGACCGGCGGCATCGTATCCATTGAGGTTCTCCCACCGCCCAAAGATTCAGAGAGCCCACTCAGCCGCGCGTTCGATTTATTTGAAAACGCAGCCGACCATATTTCTGGCGCAAAACGCTACTCGGCATATACGGAGAACCCACGCCAACACGCGCGCGACTACATCGAAGTAATGGCAGCTTTATCCGGCGATCACGTAAAGGCCGTTCGTGCTTTGGATAGAGATCATCTGATGCTCGCCGTGGCTGTCCCCGTTCAGCGTTACAAACAGGTTCTTGGCGGTTTGCTAGTCACCAAAGACTCTAAGGATATCGACGAAGCCATCTATGAGACCCGGCGCAATATTCTTCAAGTGTTCGCAATAGCCCTAGCGCTCACCGTTCTTTTGTCGATCTATCTAGCTGGCACCATTGCACGTCCATTGCGGCGGCTAGCTCTAGCGGCCGAACGGGTCCGCCACGATCATTCACAGCGTTATCGGATACCGGACATGGCCGATCGCGATGACGAAATCGGTGAGTTGGCTGCAACCCTCACCGACATGACCGACGCCTTATGGAAACGCATGGACGCTATCGATCGCTTTGCTGCAGACGTTGCTCACGAAATCAAGAATCCGCTGACGTCACTGCGTAGTGCGGTCGAAACTACGGCCCGTTTAAAAAATCCCTCGCAACAGCAGAAACTGATGAACATCATTCAGGAGGACGTCGGCCGTTTGGACCGTCTAATAAGCGATATTTCAGAGGCCTCGCGACTTGATGCTGAGTTGTCACGAGCCGAGAGCGAACCCACGGACATCGCCGGCATGTTAGCAACATTAGCTGACATCCAAAACACTACACGCGGCCCAACGGGCCCACGTGTTATCGTGACCCGCTCGGACGGCGCTGGTCCGTTGATGGTCTCGGGAGTCGAAAGCCGACTTGCCCAGGTTTTTCGAAACTTAATTTCCAACGCCGTAACCTTCAGCCCAAACGGAAGCGTCATCGCCGTCACGATTTCTTACAAACCCCACGAAGTCTGTATCGACGTGGACGATGAAGGCCCCGGCATCCCACCTGGCAATGAAGAGAAAATCTTTCAGCGATTCTATACAGAACGCGCTGAGTCGGAAAAATTTGGTATTCATTCGGGCCTTGGCCTGAGCATCTCTCAACAGATCATCGAGGCGCATCGCGGTGAACTTCGTGCTAGCAACCGATGCGATGCGGCGGGTAGTGTTCTCGGTGCTCGGTTCATGGTGCGGTTACCTCTGGCATGAGTAATGACATCGCTGTGCAGGTTCATGCCACATGCGTTTCCCTTGATGGCATGGGTTTGCTCATCCGAGGACCATCGGGGATTGGCAAATCCGACCTGGCATTGCGACTGATCGACACGGGTGCACGCCTGGTTGCAGATGATCGGGTCGATCTAATGATTTCGAATAACGACGTGGTTGCCCGCGCGCCGGAGACACTGGCGGGGCTTTTGGAGGTTAGAGGTCTTGGCGTTCTCCGTTTCCCCTTTTTCGATGCGACCATTATTCACTTGGTTGTGGACCTGGCGAACCCCAAAGACGTTGCCCGGTTGCCCGAGCGAAGTATTACCGCCCTTGTCGGCATGGACAGGCCCGCCGTGACACTCAATCCATTCGAAGCCAGCGCCGTTACAAAAGTGCGGCTTGCCCTTGAACTCACTCTCGGCCGTATAATTCGTCACGATGATTAAGCAATCCCAAAATAACGAAGATGCCCTACCGGTGGTTCTAATAACAGGCGTCTCAGGCGCCGGTAAATCGACAGCACTTAAGTGCCTCGAAGATCTGTGTTACAACGCAATGGATAACGTTCCTTTATCGTTGATCGAACGTCTCCTTATCGACGGAGAAAGTGGCGCGCCCACGGCTATTGGCATTGATATTCGGACCCGCGATTTCGATGCGAAAGGTTTACTTAAGCAAGTTGAGGCTCTAGCGGCGCGCGCCGACCTAGCGGTCCGTCTCCTGTTCATCGACTGCGAAGACGACATCCTGGTCCGGCGGTTCGAGGAGACCCGCCGTCGTCATCCTTTAGCGTCGGACCGTCCTGTCAGCGACGGCATTCGCGAAGAGCGTGCGCATATGGCATTTCTCAGAGACGGTGCTGAAGTCGTCATCGATACTTCAGATATGAAGCCGGGTGACCTCAAGCCCCTCCTTGAGGGGCATTTTGGCACCGACGCACAAAGAGGTCTTAATATTTGCGTCATGTCATTCGGTTTCAAATTCGGGCTTCCTCGAGACGCGGACCTTGTATTTGATGTTCGCTTCCTTCGTAACCCACACTACGAAGAGGCGCTGCGCCGACAAACGGGCCAAGATCCCGCCGTTTCCGAATTCGTACGTCGAGATGACGGATTTGATGATTTCATGACCAACTTAAAGGCTCTCCTCAAACCTTTGTTCCCCCGATATGCGGCAGAGGGCAAAAGCTATTTGACTATTGCTGTCGGTTGCACCGGAGGCCGGCACCGCTCGGTTTGCGTGTCCGAGGACGTATCGGCATGGATCGCTCAACAAGGCGAAAAGGTACATCTCCGCCACCGGGACTTGGAAAATCGGTCGAAATAAGTTTTATTGCCCTAGAGACGCTAGTTCGACGAACAGGCCAAAGCAATTGGAGGTCGGCATGATTGGAATGGTTCTCGTCACGCACGGCCGGCTGGCCGATGAATTAATCGCGGCGCTCGAGCATGTTGTCGGTCCCCAGAAGAACGTTTTGGCAGTTTGCATCGGTCCTGACGACGATATGGAACAGCGACGCAACGACATCATGAAATCAGCTATCGACGCCGACGAGGGCAATGGTGTGGTGCTCCTCACCGATATGTTTGGCGGCACTCCATCGAACCTGGCGATTTCGATTATGGACACAGCCAATGTAGAGGTTATCGCAGGAGTCAACTTGCCCATGTTGATCAAGCTGGCATCAGCACGTGAAACAGTGGATTTGGCCGAAGCGGTCGCCAGCGCGCAAAAGGCGGGGCGAAAGTATATCAATATTGCCTCCCAACAGCTGGCGAAGGACGATCCGTGAAAGGCAACGGTCGTGTTTCAACGATTCAAAATAAACGGGGCTTGCATGCCCGTGCCGCCGCGAAGTTCGCACAGGTGGCGGGTAGGTTTGATGCGCAGGTTACAGTCTCCCGAGGCGGCCAGAGCGTCTCGGCAGTCTCAATCATGGGACTTATGATGTTGGCCGCGAGCCCCGGCACAAAGATCAGTTTGTCGGCAACCGGCACGGAGGCGACCGCGGCACTGGACGCCATATGCGCGCTGATCGACGCGAAGTTCGAAGAAGATTGAACTGGATGTCCAAGGAACGTGAATACCACGGTCTTGGGGTCGCGTCGGGGATCGCTATTGGCGTTGCGTATCTGCGCGAAACAGGCGGCCTGGAGGTTCCTGAACGCAGGCTAAGAAAGGCAGAAATTCCGAATGAGGAACTACGTTTAGAAAAGGCTGTCGAATTGGCTCGACGGCAAATTCGTCTCCTCCAAAACCGAACCGGAAGCCTTCCAGGCACGGCCTCGGAGGAGCTTGGTTTTCTTCTCGATGCGTATGAGCAGATGCTTGGCGACTCCCGACTCGTGCGTGGCGCCAAGACGCGGATAATCACCGAACGTGTCAATGCCGAGGCTGCGGTCCAACATGAGATCGCTGCCATTGTAGAAACATTTCAAGCCATGGACGATGCCTATATTGCCGCTCGGTTAGAGGATATCCGCGAAGTTGGCAATCGGATCATCCGCAATTTGACTCGTAAACCCCTACGCGCGTTCTCAACGGCCCCAAAGGGGTCTTTGGTAATCACAGATCAGTTAACACCAGCCGACATGGCTCAGATTGATCCGGCTTTGGTTGCCGGCGCGGCTTCCTCGCTTGGCGGCGCGGAAGGACATACCGCAATCATGGCTCGCGCGCTTGGTCTTCCAACGGTTCTTGGCGTGCCCAACCTTATGACCGAGACCCATCCCGGAGATACGGTGATCATCGACGGCACCGCCGGTCGAGTTGTCCTGACGCCATCCGAAAAGACGCTGCAAGCCTATCAGCAACGCCGCGACAAGTTGCGCCGTGAATCGCGCCGCCTGAGCCGCTTACGCAACCTGCCCGCACGAAGTCGAGACGGCTCGGATTTCGTCCTTCAGGCCAATGTCGACCTACCCATGGAGATGCCAATTGTCTCGCAAGCTGGTGCCGAGGGCATTGGCCTGCTCAGGAGCGAGTTCTTATTCATGAACCGCGAGACGCTACCTACGGAAGAGGAGCAATATACCACTTTCCGCGATATAGTGGGAGCGATGGAGGGTCGTCCCGTGACTATCCGCAGTCTAGATGTGGGCGCTGACAAGCCCGCTGACGTCATCACTAGCGCTTTTGGAACCACAGCGTCAACGGCGCTTGGCTTGCGAGGTATACGGCTGGCGTTAACCGAAACTGATATTCTAGAAACCCAATTCCGTGCCATTCTGCGCGCTACAAGCCATGGCCCCGTTCGCATTCTTCTACCTATGGTTTCTAACACATCGGAGGTTATAAAGGCCCGCGAACTCCTGAAAAAGGCGGCAACACGGTTAAAGAGACGGAAGATTACCGTGCCGGATCCCCTGCCCCCGCTAGGAGTCATGATCGAAGTTCCAGGCGCTGCCTTGGCCGCCGATGCCTTGGCCCGTCACAGCGATTTCTTCGCCATCGGCTCCAACGACCTAACCATGTATACACTGGCCACAGACCGGGCCAACGAACATGTTGCACATCTGTTCGATCCCTTGCATCCAGCCGTTCTGAGATTGATCCAATTTACGACCAGTGCTGCACTCAGGGCCCGCATCCCGATCAGCATCTGCGGCGAGATTGCTGGCGAACCGCGCTATGCGGCGCTGCTTGTTGGGCTTGGCTTGCGTGAGCTGTCTATGTCACCGGCCTCAATTCCTCGTGTCAAACACCGTATCCGTGAGATGGACGCCTTAGCAGCGGCTGCGCGAGCGAATCTCATTATGGACCAGACAGACTCGGGACGAATTGCTACGCTTCTCGACGATTTTAACGCGTTGGCCTGATTTAATGGACGGTAGAGCCGTCCGCCTCATCGACACCGACATCCGAGACGTCCACAAGATTTGAACCGGGATCCTCAATGAATGGCTCGTCTAACTCCATGATTTCGCGCGACAGATAGCCCTTGGGCGCTATGTCATGAAGTAATTGGCGAGCCCGATCGAGGTTTTTACCTGTGACCGCAGCCTGGCGGTATTTTCGACGCAGCTCATAGACTTCAAGAGCGGCCTCAAAGGCATCGATGGCCGCTTCAATTCGATCCAGATTATTTGCTTTCTTACCCAACNAGAANAGAGCACTCCCCAAATTATTNTGNGTTGCCGCCCANGCCAANGGNCCCTTCTTTCGATTACGNACTTGGAGAACCGNTTGATAAGCGTTGGCCGCGGTAGCCANAGCCTCAAGGCTNTTTACATGCTCACCAAATACCTGAGCAGTTCTTGCAAAACTGGACATTACNTCGGTCCATTGGACTGGCGTGCGACGTTTCGAATAGACCTTCAATGCGTTCTGATGGTACCGGAGCGCCTGGCGCAGGGTCCCCGTGTGGCCGGCCTCGTAACCCAGTTTGTAGTATATTAATCCAAGCCTGCTCTGCAAAGCCGCCCATTCATAGGGGGTTTCATTCTTCGCAAAAACCTCCAATGCCGATAAAGCTGAGGCGGCCGACTCTTCATAACTGACCAAGTCTTCATCCATATCGGCCTTGAGGTACAGGAGGCTGGACAGGTGCTTATACGCCATCGCCCAGTCAACTGGGGACTCTTCCAGCTTTACCTGACCGGCAACCTGGCGGTAGGCGGTCATCGCCTGCTCCATTAACTCAGGCGCGCGCTTCGCCGACCAGGCGGACGTCAAAATATTACCATGACAAAGATACAGTGCGGCGCGTTCGCGGCTTGCCATATCGGGCGGAATATACTCCATTGCAATTCCGGCCTTTGCCGCCGCATCCGGCAATGCGGCTAAACGCACTTTTGCCTTGTCACGATTAATGGGAACTGTCGCACTTAACGTCGCAGCATGCAGAAAATCAGCATATTTTTCGCTGAAATGAGCTGGCAAAGGCAAATCCGTAGTCAAATCAAAACTACCAGGAACCCAATCATCCCAGTTCGCCAATGTGATGAAATGGATGTGGACGACCACCCCACTTGTTGGCACATGGCCCCAGATCAGGATGTCCGCTTGACGTTCCCTCAGCCAGCGCCGAGCAAGTTTGGCAGCGCGGGACAACTCGGTGGTCAGGTCCTCATCGACGTTAAACTCCAACGCGCGACCCAAAGGGCGCGCATGAACATCTTGGAACCGGTCGAACGCGGCGATCACCGCTTTAGTAATGATCCCATTAGCATCACCATTGAAGTTTGCAACACGTGCCTCAATTCGACCTTCCATGGGTTGCATGAGGTTCGTCATTCGTTGGATGAAACCTGGACCTTCAGCGTTCGGTCCAGGGTTAATCTGCGTTAGCTCTGATGGTGCTCCGCAGCCAATCTGCTCAATCAGACAATCTAGCATGCCTCTCTTTTGGGCTACCGGCTGAGCCATGTGAGCGCCGGTGTCAGAATTGATCAATCGTACTTGCACGGGACCCAATGCACGCGCCGTTGACTCTCGCTTACCGCCTCCAATAAGCCCCATTTCGCCAAAGATTTGACTGGCTTTAAAGGTGTTGGCGCGCTTAGTACCAGCACCATCATCACGAAATAGCTCCACCGCACCGCTCAACACTTCATAGGCGCCGTCTGCGGGCTCTCCCTCGCGATAGATAATCTCGCCGTCGTCGTATGCCTGCTTTCGACGGGCCAAGGCCATTTCCCCTTTCCTATTATCGGCGTCCACACACCAGAAATTCTCTCCGGATACAAACAGCGGACTGTTCTACGGTATAGAATTGCCCAAAAAGGTTATTAAGCGTTTAACGAAAAACGGTCCGCAAAGAACTTAAATGGCCAACAAAGAAACGGCTTTTAAACACAATCCTCCCGCAACACCGTGTAAACGTCTTTGAATAAGGGTTCAGCCACAGTGCGGGAGCAAGAAAGCTCGCCGTTCCAAGGTGAGCCAAGCCTCCAATTTTCGTAGATCCCAAAGAACAACACGCTCAAGCAATTGCCCCTTTCCAAATGGCGAGTTACAGAATATCTAAGACTTTTTCAGGTGGACGGCCAACAGCGGCCTTGTCATCCTTCACAACAATTGGACGTTGAAGCGCACGAGGATATTTACAGATAGCCTGGATCAAGGCGTCACCATCCAAATCATTAGCGATTCCCTCCTCTAGAGCCTCTTTTCGGCGAACTATATCCCAAGGCTCTAGTCCAAGCATATCCAATATGTTCTTCAATTCAGACGCAGTCGGCGGATTTACCAGGTATTCGATGATATCTGGTTCAACTCCCCTCTCCTGAATCAGCGCTAAAGTTTGCCGCGATTTTGAACATTTTGGATTATGATACATTTTAACGCTCATGGCGTATTTCCTAGATCGGCTAATTTGGACGGCTGAAGGTCAGCCGGCTGGTCTACCGGCAGGTTTTCCACATATACGGATTGACTGGGGAAGGCAAAAGCTGATCCAGAGCTCTCGACGATCTCCATTATCGCGCAGGCTAGTCGTTCTTTAATTTCAAGCCAACGTCCCCACTCAGTTGTTCGCGTAAAACAATAGATGAGCATGTCTATTGACGAATCGTTAAAACGGTCGATGCGGACGAAGATTGGCACCTCCGGCGGATCGGCAAAATCTTCGCTATTTAGGATATAGGCCTCGATCCCATCGCGAATTTGGCGGAGCTGTGCGATGCTAGTTCGGTATTCAACACCAATACGCCAGAAAATTCGCCGATGCGACATAGAGGAGAAATTCACCACGGCCGTATCTGAAAGTTTGGCATTTGGGACCATGACCGGCGCCTTATCGAACCGCCGGATCATGGTCGAACGGAACCCAATATTTTCGACCGTACCTTCGACCGTACCTTCGACAAGAATCCAATCGCCACGCCTAAACCGCTTTTCAGCGAGAATTAAAATGCCCGCGATCAAGTTCTTAAATAGGTCTTGTGCTCCCAGGGCCACAGCAACCCCAAACAGGCCGGCGCCAGCGATAATCGGCCCCACCTGAATTCCCCAGATCTGAAGAATTGTCGCCGCACCGACAAGCAGAATAGCAACTCGGATCGCCTTGACCATCCAGTCTACCAGTTCATGTGTGAACACCCGCTCCAATTGATCTAGCAGGAAGCTCCAGGGCCCTATAATCCGATGCACAGCCCAGAAGACATTTGCGACGATCAGGCTGCGGATCACATTCTCCGCAATTTCCGCGTAGATACCCTGCAGCTGCAGATGCTGAGTGGCAAAGAAAATACCAAGGACCAGGGGCACCATGCGCAACGGTGGCCCTAAAGCCTCAGCCATCTTGTCATCAAGGCGGTTGGCGGTTCTTTGCGCCATGGAAACCACACGCCCCATGACGTAGCGGGAAAACACACCCCTTGCCATCATGAAGATAAGAAGAATTCCAAGGGCCGTCAACAAACGCCCGACATCGACACCCGCGAAGCCTTCGCGCCAGACCTCAATCACCAATAGCCAGAATTTATCGAAATCCTGCATAACGCCATCACATCATTTGCATTGCCAAAACTTTAGGCAATCTCAGAGGCTTCAACAATCTACTCCTATCAACAAACTACAACCATAATTTTATGTGGCCCTGTTACTGATACGTTGGAGTCGAGTCGATTAAGCTCAAGGTCGCATTAACGTCAAGGCCTCGGCCAGGTCGCAATTCTATTAATGGATTATATTCATAATGTTGTCAGCTACCCCTGAGTTGCGGCCATTAACAACCTTCAATCCATCAGCCTGGACAATCCTCTTGCAAGACCGTACCGGTACTGCAAGATAACGGAGATCTTATTCTTGTGCTTGGCAAATATACGACGTACCGCATTCCCTGAATTCACGCGATTCAACCACGCCGGGGTCAATGGGTATCACTCGGAGATTCCCGCCGCAAGGGCTCCAGCCGAAAGTACAGACACATTACTGAGGATCTCAGTCGTCACTCATAAGCCCCTTTAGCGGGCCCCTGCAACCGATTATCCTCAGGTTCGCCTGAAATAATAGCCTCCAAAATGTAAACTGTCTCGGCTTCAATGATGCATCTGGCCACGTCGTAAGAAAACCCAGCACGTGCCAAAGCCGCTAAATCGCGATCTCGGTGCTCTTCACGTGCGACGTCAAGACGATAAGGCCCAAGGCGGCGGCGGCGCGCTAACGCGGCGGCGGCGGCAAGATCAAGATCCGACATATCCTCTCTGGCCGCTTCAAAGGCGACCTCAATATCTTCGACGCTTATTCCCTTCTCTCTGAGTTTCATAGCCACAGCACGCGTTGAATTGCCACGCGCCAATAGGGAACGCGCTCGGTTCGCCGCATAGGCACGGTCGTTAAGATACCCCAAGGCCTGGAATCTGATGATCAACGTTTCGATCCAGATGGCACCATCTTTCGGATCAGTGCCATGAACTCGCGCTGAAGCCTCGATACGGCGCATAAGAACCTTACGCAAACTATCCGTGGTCGCCGAGTATCGAGAGACATAATGAAGAGCGACATTATTTAAATGCTTTTCCGTCACCTCACGCGGCCCTCTCTGGCCAGACCTCTTCGGTACTTTCTTGCTGCGCTTATCCACATTTTTTATCATGTAAGAAGTCTCGCATGGTACCGGTCAGTCACCAATTTATCTTTTCTCATCGCACCCATAGTGTATTTAGGACACAGGAACATAGACAATCATGCACGACCCAGCCGCACCCAACTGGATCGGATTACGTACGTTATACGTGCGCGAAGTCCGCCGATTCTCAAAAGTCTACACACAAACCATTATTGCACCTGTGGTCACGACGCTATTATTCCTGGCAGTATTTTCCCTCGCGCTCGGCGGGTCGCACCGCGTCGTAGCTGGCCTGTCATTTATGCAGTTCCTTGCGCCAGGCCTGATCATGATGGCTATTACTCAGAATGCGTTCGCCAACACCTCATCGTCAATCATGGTCTCCAAGGTCCAGGGCAATATCGTCGATATACTTATGCCGCCGTTTACGGCCAATGAATTATGGTTAGCACTGATTATGGGTGGGGCCAGCCGGGGTATTGTCGTCGGTATCGCCGTCGGCATGTCGATGACTTTTTTTGTCGATCTTAGCCTCCATGCACCAGCCTATATTATCGTACACGCCTTGCTAGCCTCGGTGATGCTCTCTCAATTAGGGATGATTGGCGGTATTTGGGCGGAGAAATTTGATCACATGGCAGCGATAACTAACTTCATTATCACACCGCTGGCATTTCTCTCCGGCACCTTTTATTCCATCCAACGATTGCCAGAAACTATCCAAACCATCGCTCATTTTAATCCTTTCTTCTGCATGATCGACGGATTTCGCTACGGTGTGACCGGACATGCGGACGGCAATCTCACCGCCGGTTTAGTCATCATGATTGGGGTCAACGCTAAGCTATGGCTGGTGTGCACCCGTATGCTGCATAACGGTTACAAACTAAAGGCCTGACCGCACGGCCCGTTGACAAGGCCACCCCCCATCAACATACTTCGCCGCCTTCGCGGTAGCCATTTTAACGCTACCAAAATAAAGGAGAGTGAAATCGTGATTACCGCCGTTATGCCGACCTACGCCAGATACGACGTTGCCCTAGAAAGGGGCGAAGGCGTATATGCCTTCGGCACGGACGGGCGACGATATCTAGATTTTGGCGCCGGCATCGCCGTGGCATCGCTAGGCCATTGTCATCCACATTTGGTCAAGGCATTGAAAACGCAGGCCGAAACCCTTTGGCATGTTTCCAATCTCTACAATATTCCCGGTCAGGAGCGCCTAGCTGAGCGACTGGTCGCAAACACGTTCGCCGATGCCGTGTTCTTCAACAACTCCGGCAATGAAGCGGTAGAGCTTGGCTTCAAAATGATGCGCAAGTTCCAATCCGAGAATGGCCACCCGGAACGCTACAGGATTATCTCCGTTGAAGGCGCCTTCCACGGTCGTTCGCTTGCCGGGCTCTCGGCTGGCAAGCAACAGAAGCAGACTGCCGGTTTTGGCCCGCTGACTGACGGGTTTGATCAGGTAGCTTTCGGCAACCTTAACGAGATGAAATCCGCCGTAACCCCAAAAACCGCCGGTATTGTCATTGAACCGATCCAGGGGGAGGGCGGTATCCGCCCGATGGACGACGACTACCTGAGAGGAGTTCGGGCCATTTGTGACGACTTTAACCTGTTGTTGCAATTCGACGAAGTTCAAACGGGTATTGGCCGGACCGGCAAGCTCTTCGCCTACCAATGGCCGGACGTGAAGCCAGATATCCTCTCGTCCGCTAAAGGATTAGGCGGTGGCTTCCCAATCGGTGCGACAATGGCGACCGAAAAAGTCGCGGCCACCATGGGTGCCGGCAGCCACGGCTCTACCTTCGGCGGAAACCCTCTGGCAATGGCCTGCGCCAACGCTGTTCTTGATGTAGTATTAAGCGATGGGTTCCTCGAAAACGTGAACTCGATGTCGGAGCGCCTACGAGAGGGGCTCAACGATCTTGTTACCAAATACCCTCATCATTTGACCGGCGTACGAGGCAAAGGATTGCTGCTCGGCTTACGGTTTCGGGGGGACGGCAGTGAAGCCGGCGCCATGGTTGCTAAAGCGAACGCTCTTGGCTTGCTAAGCGTCCCCGCCGGCGACAATATTATGCGGTTGATCCCGCCTCTCGTCATCGCAGATGCTCACGTAGATGAAGCCTTAGGCATTCTCAACAAGGCCCTGGCGGAAACGGCCGGTAGGGCGGATTGAGATGAGTGAGCTGCGGCACTTTTTGGATATTGACAAGTTCGACGGCGGTACGCTACGCGATATTCTAGATCTCGGTATCTCCTTGAAAAACTCTTGGATCGGCGGCAAACGAGAGCGCCCACTCGATGGACGCACCTTGGTCATGATCTTCGAGAAGCCCTCGACTCGAACCCGCGTGTCTTTTCAAGTTGGCATGCAGCAATTGGGCGGAATGGTAGTGGTGATGAGCGAGCATGAATCGCAACTTGGCCGCGGCGAAACACCGGCCGACACAGCGCAGGTTCTGTCGCGCTATGCGGATGCAATTATGATCCGTACAGGCAATCCACAAAAGCTTCAGGACTTAGCCGCTTACGCCACAGTGCCAGTGATCAACGGCCTAACGGATAAGTCTCATCCCTGTCAAATTATGGCCGATATCATGACTTTTGAGGAGCACCGCGGATCGATCGCCGGCCGCGTCGTAACCTGGTCTGGTGACGGCAACAACGTTGCGCAAAGTTGGATTCATGCGGCAGTGAAACTTGGTTTCACTCTGAGGCTTGCCTGTCCGGACACACTACAGCCGCCCCAAAATATTTTAGATTGGGCCGCGGCAGAGGGTGGCAACATAGTGGTCTCGGACAACCCTGAAGAGGCTGTGTATGAAGCTGACCTTGTGGTGACAGACACCTGGGTCTCCATGGGCGATAAGGATGCAGACATGCGCCGCAAGCTTTTGCTGCCATTCCAAGTCAATGCTCATCTAATGGCTTGCGCCAACGCGGATGCACTTTTCATGCATTGCCTTCCGGCACACCGCGGCGAAGAAGTCACCGACGATGTGATAGACGGTCCACAATCTGCAGTCTGGGACGAAGCCGAAAATCGTTTACATGCCCAAAAGGGCATTTTGTCATGGTGTCTGGGATAGACTCACCGAACGCCGCGGTTTCAAACAGCCACCATTTTGTCGAGGACGACGTGTGCGGTTTCCAAACCGAGGCGCACCTACTAGACCGACAGCCCAACACGTCAACGCGCATAGATGATGGACTATGAACGAGTTTTTTGCCGCAATTGCTGCAATGTCCCAAAGAAGATTGGTGAGACAGTGTCACTAACCTGTACCTATGTCAGCCATGTGCAGGGCGTTGGATTTTGGGTCATGGAAGTTACGTGGCTGTACCTTATAAGCTGTCAGACCCGAGCGGCATTTGGGTGGAGCGGGGCTAAAAAACTATGGAGACGGATCGTGTGCTACGTAGGGTCTTGCGTAAAACGCTATAGATGCCTACTACCTGACGGATCGAAGCTATTCGTGTAGCCCTCGGTTTCACCAGAGCCTAGCGTTCCGGTCGATCGATACCATTAACTACTGGAATTTATTTTACGATGACTGACCGTCAACTAGATTTTGGCGACTTCATCCTCCCCTTCCAAGTTGAAGGGCTCGGCGTTCGAGGAAGATTGGTGCGCATGGATCGAACTGTTAGAGATATAATTGGCAACGGGCGCTATCCCAATGACGTGGCCATTCTTTTAGCGACAACGACGGCCCTGTCTGCAGCACTTGCCAGTGGCCTTAAGTACGATGGTGTCTTCACGCTTCAAGCACAAGGCAATGGTCCGGTCAGTTTGTTATTAGCCGATATGACCAGCGACGGGGACATGCGGGGCTATGCTAAGTACGATGCCGATACCCTTCCTGGTGCCGAAAACACGGGCGCCATGGTGCCGCGTCTTCTAGGCGCAGGTCACTTGGCGTTCACTGTTGACCAGGGACAAAATACAGACCGATACCAGGGCATCACAGAACTCAGCGGTGGCACCCTAGCAGATTGCGCACAGATCTACTTCAGGGACTCCGAACAATTAGATACGGCAGTGGTGCTTGATGCCAGCCGCGACAACAAGGGCCTCATTCGCGCTGGAGCGTTTGTGATCCAAAAGATGCCCGATCAACCTATCGATACCGAAATTCCGGGAAATCACCAAGAAACATGGCGTGAAGCAACTGTTCTCGCCGCCACGCTTAAGGCGTCTGAGCTTCTTGATCCGACTCTGCCTGCCAGAAATCTTCTGTTTCGCCTGTTCCATGAGCGAGGGGTTCGTGTATTTGAAGCCAAACCAATCCAACATGCTTGCCGATGCGGTCGAAAGCGGGTTGAAAATACACTGGCGTCATTCCCAGAGGCGGAAATCAATGCCATGAGAGAAAACGGCGAGATCAGCGTCACATGCGAATTCTGTGGCCTCAACTATAGATTTGACGAAAAGGACCTGCGTGCCCTATACGCCTAATTGACGCAAGGGGCCCCAGACATAGCCTCAAAGGAATAGAGTCACAGTGCATAGAGCTTTTCGTAACACTATATACTCAATTTTGGTGACCGTCCTGCTACACGCATGCGCGTCATCGGCGCCAACCCAACACTTGCCGGAGATCACATTTTCTCACCTCCAAGTATTCAAATTCGATGTGGCCAAAGTTGAAATTGAAAACCGTTACACCTCGCCGCTTAAAGCGCCGCACATCGAGCACCTTATGCCTACTGCACCAGACAAAGCGCTCGAGCAATGGTTGAGGGACCGTTTCCAAGCTGTTGGCCAAATAGGCAGTCTTCGGCTGATCATTGAGGACGCGCGGGCAATCAAAACATCACTACCCCTTAACAAAACCCTCAAAGGTCGCCTGACAAAACAACAGTCCCAGCGTTATGACATGGCGGTACGAGCAACACTGCACATGTTCGATGAGAAGGGCAGAACCATCAGTACTGCCAGCGCACGCGCGGAACGCTCCATTACGGCGCGCGAAGACATCAGCCTAAACGATCGTGAGAAGCTATGGTTTGATACGGTCAATTTGTTAATGACCGATTTCAACAATTCCATGGAAGTAAATATTCAATCCTACCTTTACCGCTGGCTCCTTCAGCCAGGTCGGTCGAGAAAGCCGAAGTAGACATGAAAATGGGGGTGCCCATGAGCACCCCCCAAATTCATTGATCCCTCTCGCTTTGGGATTAGCGGAGGAAGGTAATTGTAACTCGGCGATTTTTACCCTCACGCTTGTTGTCCCCACTATCAACAACTGGTGCGATTTCGCCATAACGGGACCACTTAAGGCGTTTCCGAGGCACACCCAATTCCATTAAACGGTTGCTCACTTCAGCAGCGCGATAGCGAGAAAGGCGCATATTATATTTTTTGTTGCCTGATGTGTCAGCATGACCGGCAACTAAGATCTTACCAGGCTTGCGCAAGCGGTAGTCAGCATATGCCTGCTTGATTTTAGTCATTTCGCCATCCGTGATGTCGGCACTATCCAGACCAAAGTAAACAACAAACGGTGCGGGCATCGGAGCCGGCGGCGCCTTTTTCTTTGATGTTAACTTCACCGTTTTCTCACGGACTTTTGTATCATAAAGAGCCGCTTGGAAAGCCTGCCGACAGGCGCGAATGTGCTCAGACTGATCGCCTTCTTCCTGTTCTTGTAACCAGCAATCAAACATCGCCTGAGCACGCGCCGCAGGACCCGGGGTCAGCTCGCCGCCACCATTCCAAAGCTTGTTTACCAGAGACATTCTGGCCTTCGACAATTGACCTTTGGCATGGTTGGGGATTTTTCGCTCACTCAGTTGCTGGGGCAAAACATCTAAACCAAGTCCAGCATCTTTGGCCTTTTTGATAAAATATTTAGTGTCGTCCGCATCACCTTCTTCTTGCTCGGCTTTGGCTAGAGAGGTGTATTCCTTGTGCAACGCCGATTTAAATGCGTCACGAGATGTTTGCATACCTGCAACGGAAGCCGTGTCGATGCTGCTCGCACACCCGGAAACCAACACAGCTGCCAATCCTGCCAGGACGATAAATTTCAACTGTTTCATTACAAGAATCCCCTTACGTTATCCAACCGTTTACTCAATTTATTTGGTCAGACTGAACAAAACTTAGTTGCAAATAAAAGGCTTCCCGTCCCGCTATCGCGAGAACTTGATGCGCCGGGTCCTTCATTTTGCAATTCCTCAGGTCACTTTCTTAGATCTTTCACTATGTATGATGCAACTAAAACCTTAGACGATAAGCGATGCAAACACGGAGTCTAAGATGCACTCCTTCACTGGTTCAAAATCACACAAATATCGATGCGAACGATTTTAACCGCGCCAAAAGCTTCTAGTAAACAGAACGATGACGGTAAAGAGTTCAAGTCGGCCGAGAAGCATACCGCCGCTCAACAACCATTTTGCCGTGTCCGGAAGGTTCGCAAAGTTTCCGGCCGGGCCAACAACTGGCCCCAGGCCAGGACCCACGTTCGCAATGGCTGCGGCGGCACTAGAAAAAGCGGTCAAGAAATCCAATCCAAGAAATCCCAGAGCCAATGCCAGAATGCAGAATGAAAAAAACCACATGAAGAAGAACCCTAAGACGGACATGATTACGTCATCGGAGATGGGTTGACGGTTGTAATATGGAATAAATACGCCGTTCGGCTGCATCAGTTGATGGATTTGGGATCGCGCTGCAGCGTAGAGAACCTGAATTCGAAAAACTTTAATTCCGCACGTGGTCGAGCCGGCACATCCACCGATAAACATGATGAAGAAGAAAATGGGCGTCGCGAAAGCGCCCCATGAGCCGTAGTTAGCAGTTGCATATCCCGTCCCCGTGATAATCGACACNATATTNAATGTAGCCAGNCTAAAGGCTTCGGCNATCTCCGNNCCCCGCTCCAGCCAAAGCCACCCCGCAGTCAACAGAACNATGACCACCACAGTGGTCAGGAACCATTGCACCTGGGTATCGCTACCAAGTGCGGTCCAATCGCCTTGCAACGTTTTCAGGTACAACACGAATGGCAAGGCGCCTAGTATCATACCGGCAACGGCCAAATAATCGATCCAAGCATTATTGAAGTGCCCAATCGACGCGTCNTAGGTGGAAAACCCGCCAGTGGCGATAGTCGTCATGGCGTGAGCCGCNGCGTCGAAGCCTTTCATACCGGCCATCCAATAGGCGAAGGCCCAAATCCCTGTTAGCACAATATAGACAGCACCAATAACAGTCGCGATCTGGGCGGCGCGAGGCAGGGCTTTCTCCGTCTGATCAGAGCTTTCCATGCGAAAAAGTTGCATTCCACCAACCCTGAGCATGGGCAACACGGCGATTGCCATTACAATAATCCCGATACCTCCGAGCCACTGCAAGAGCGCCCGCCAGATCAACACGCCTGACGGCGCCCCATCCAGTCTAATAATGACCGTCGAGCCGGTTGTCGTTAGGCCCGACATTGCCTCAAAAATCGCGTCCGTAAAACTCAGGCCAAGCTCTGAGAATTTAAGCGGCAGCGAGGCAAAAAATACCAACGCGATCCAACTCAGCGTCGTCATCACGAAAGCCTGCCGGGCCATCATCCGGCCTCCGCCGGTCCGGCATGTCAGTGCCGTGGCCACTCCGACAAACAGGGTCACGCCACCAGACACAAGGAAAACTTCCCAATCCGGATGGTCATTGTACAAATCAAATACGGCAGGTACCACCATCATCACGGCGAGGGTGGACAACAGGATACCGATCACCAGGAAAACCGGCCGGAAATCCATTTTTTCGCCTGTTTTGGTTTACCCTTGGAGCGCCAATGGCACCCGTTAATCCTGACTCAACCGCATAGTAAGGCGCGGGTCAACTTAAATTCAGTGTTGACGGATATTAGCCAAACCGCGTTTCCCCGGAGGACGGGTTGCCAATCATCGCAAGGAATTCCCGACGTGTTTCGCCATTTTCCCGGAATGCACCTAGCATGCGACTGGTAACCATCGTCACGCCAGCCTTGTGGACGCCGCGGGTCGTCATACATTGGTGCGCCGCTTCAACGATTACAGCAGTCCCAAGTGGCTGCAGGATCTCATCAATGGCGTTGGCTACTTGTGAAGTCAATTTTTCCTGTATTTGGAGGCGTTTTGAATAAGCCTCAACCAAACGTGCCAATTTGGATATACCAACTACCCGACGATGTGGCATGTATGCNACGTGGGCTTTNCCNATAATCGGAACCATNTGGTGCTCGCAATGTGACTCNAGNCGAATATCGCGCANCANTACNATTTCGTCATATCCGTCGACCTCCTCGAACGTNCGCTCTAGAATGGCTTTCGGATCAGCAGCGTAGCCTGCGAAAAACTCTTCNTAGGACCGCACCACGCGATCCGGGGTATCCACGAGACCCTCTCGGTCGGGGTCGTCGCCCGCCCACCGAATCAATGTCCGAACAGCAGCTTCGGCCTCTAACCGGCTGGGCTTGTTAGTCTCGTCTTGATTTTCAGTAATCACACTGAACGATTTCTCAGAAGTCACCTGTGAGGTCCCGTCTAATGTTTAGGGGTGCCTTTTCTAGATGGGTGGTTCCCGATAGAACGTCAAGTTCATCCGACGCCGAGAAAATTCGAATTGCCGGCCAAGGGCGGGTTAATGAACGACCGGCCGGGGACCTTCGTAGCTATCTAGAGAGAAAGCAGGCACGGAAACTTCAAACATTTCCCCCGCCTCGTTAATCATACGGAAACTCCCGGACATGAATCCCGACGAAGTGGTNAGCGGCGTACCACTTGTATACTCAAACNCCTGCCCNGGCTCCAGGGTTGGTTGTTCGCCAACGACACCATCGCCGATCACATCGTGCGCCTGGCCACGCGCATCGACTATCCGCCAATGCCGCGTTAATAGCTGCGCCAAGGCATCGCTGTGGTTCTCGATACGGACATGGTANGCCCAAAAATATTGGCCTTCATCAGGTTCCGATTGATTCTCCAGAAATACAGGCTGCACGCTCACGGTAATACCGCGGGTCGTCTCCGAATAGGCATCAGGCATAGAGGATGAGGTAGCTACGGACATGATTCTCTCTTTAATCAAGGCTGCACGATGCGCCACCAAGAACACAGAATTTTGCACAATGGGGATGGTTAAGCCGAACGCCCCCTGCAGACTGACGAAGATTAGTTCCCAGTTCAAACTGATCATCAAAGGGCAGCAATGTGCAAGGCACCACCACNGGGCCTTNGGCACCCTTTTTTTGTACAATCATCCGAGACGTCGCACACATGATNGTTTCTGGCTCAACTCCCAAAATATCCCAACAATGNACGGTGATTTCTGGAACATCGACGNACATATCCATTTCCGGAAACAAGACAAGACGCGCCGGATCATCGACATCGATGCTGATGTCTTCGCTCTGGAAAAAGGCACGGTAACCGGCTCGCGCCTCGCTATCCGTCTCGTCCCAACAGGTGCGGCCAGCAACATACAAATTAAAGTTGTTTGCCGCCAACCATCGAAGGCCCTCGATCATCGGCTCCCAAGTGCAGGTACCGCGAATATTTTCGTGTTTCTCTCGGGTGAAATGATCGATAGATACTCGGACCTCCAAAGCNTCACCGTGACACTCGCGAATCGCCAAAAGGTCNTCGTAACGATGATGGAGTGGCCTCATAGCATTGGTTAGAACAAGAACNCGGAAACCTCGGGTCAGGCTCTCGTCGATCATCGCCGGGAGGTCTTTATTCATGAATGGCTCGCCGCCTGTGAACGCAATCTTCTCAACGGGATAACCTTCAACTAAGACTTCATCGAGGTAAGTCACCACTTGAGACAAGCTGAGATACTCTAATTTATCGTTGGTGGGACTTGAGTCCATGTAACAGTTGTTGCAAGTGATGTTGCAGAGACTGCCGGTGTTGAACCACACGGTATGGAGCTGGGTTAATGAGACCACCGCACGCTCCTCCCCTTTTGCGGTCAGGAGAGGATCCTGGAATTTTGCCAAATCCATAGGAACGGTCGTCGAACTTATCGGCTCGGGCATGACACTAATCTTAATTCTTACCGTGAGTGAATATCACCTGATAATATGTACCGAGGCTCAGTGCCAATTAAAAATAGTTTTATCCCGCTTACACAACCTTCGGTCGGAGATAAAGAGAGGTAGGCCTCGATTGTCACCCAACACGCAAATCNGCAATTTTCTGCAGATATCNCCGTTCATCTGAATCGGGTCACCGCTGGTCTCTCGATGTGCGCCAAATAGGCTGTCNTGGACTGCCCAAACCTTGCCGCCTGCGAACCGATAACGTATACCCGTGAAACCATTCCATTGTGCCGATGCTAACATCGCTCGGGCGGGTGTAGTTCAATGGTAGAACGAAAGCTTCCCAAGCTTTAGACGGGGGTTCGATTCCCCTCACCCGCTCCAGGCGCAGAAAAGGCGTTGGCCTCGCCTCAGACATACACCAGGGGTCAACGGCATTGCTTGGTCTATACTTTCTAACTTTGCAAATGATGGTTCTATGCTGAAGATAGCGCCGCGGGCCAGGTTCGAGACGAGCGCCGCAGTGATGCCCGTCGGCAACGGGTACTTCTACAAAAATCATCAAAACCACAAAGACAGCGCATTACTTGGGCAATCATTGGTGTGCATGCGCTGAAGTTCTCTAGGACAAAGTCTAGAATGAGAGGATCACGAATCTCAATGCTCAGACACGTAACAATTCATGAACCAACCATCCCACAGGCTTTCCGGCACATTCTCAGGAGGTAAACCAAGTGAAGAAAATTGAGGGCCTGCTCCAGGGTTTCTGTAGCTAGAAAACCTCACTTGTCAGATCGCCGTGCCAGTTCCTCAGCAATCTTTTTCGCAGTCGCCTGAAGGGGTTTGAGCAGCGTCCGTACAGCCTGCTCGGACGTCAGCGCTTTTTTTAGATATAGCACATTGATGGACGCGAAAACTTCGCCGTCAAACATTATTGGCACGCCAACACTAGTCATCGTGTGGCGATACTCGATCCGCGAATAGTCTGGATGCATGATCGCATAACCGCGTCTGCGGATGTCATCGAAGAACTTTTTGGCAGTGGCCGGGTCACGGGCAATGTTGTTCCAGGGATCAGAGTTTTCGGCTTCGCGGGCCAACACAGCCTCGCGCTCCTCGCTAGAACCAAAGGCCAAATAGACTTGGCCAAGGCTAGTTGCAAGGATGGGTGCGCGGTAACCCGGGTGCCGGTTCAACATCATCGGCCCAGCCTTCCGCGAAGTCTCCACTAGTAGCATGGCGTCGGTATCGAAGATTGCCACATCCGAAGGCCATCCGATTTCGTCCTGAAATTCCTCCATGATCGGAGTAACGATGGCGCTGACAGCGCGATGCCGATCATAGCCCACGCTGAGCAGCAAAGCCTTACCGGTTACTTCGTAAGTCTTTGTTTCCTCGTTACGCACGATCAAACCCGCATGGGCAAGGGTCTCCAACATCCGCACAATGGTGGCTTTATCTAGGCCTGTATGGCGATGGATTTCACCCACCGTAGCGCGCCCTTTAAGGCGATTGGTAGCCAATAATACGTCCAGCCCGCGAAGGACCGCATTGACCGGTCTATATGATGTCATGGTACTCGTGTTCATCGTAGGCCCCACAAACCGGGCCACTTCATTATTTGAAACATTGTTTCATTTAAAATACTCCTAGCAGGAGGCATATTGCAATGCCCTTTGCAAACGGCCCGGACCGACAAAATTAGGTCCTGCAATATATCTATTAGAGGATTGATATTATGAACTTTTCCCTCACCGAAGAACAACGCACCTTGCAGGATACCGTGCGCCGTTTCGCGGAAAGAGAACTGATCGATGTGGCGCGCGAATGTGAAGAAAGAGATGAGTCGCCGTCTCCGGGTATACTCAAAAAATTCGCCGACATGGGTCTTTTAGGGGTCAATATTACCAAAGATCTGGGGGGCGTCGGCATGTCCCACTTGGACGCCGTTCTGGTTCTGGAGGAGGTCGGCCGCATCTCCGCCGCCGTGGCCTTTCCAATCTTCGAGAGCTGTTTTGGGCCAATTCTTGCGGTCGCCCATTTTGCGCCCGAAGAGTTGCGTCGACGCATTGTCCCGAAGGTATGTTCAGGCGATATGATTGTCGCAGTGGCCATGTCCGAACCGCACGCCGGCACCGCATTGACCGATCTTGCTACTAAAGCCGAGGTCAAGGCAGACACGATCGTTATCAATGGCCAGAAACGTTGGTGCTCCGGCGCCGGCCATTCCGACGGTTATGTGGTTTATTGCCGACTCTCCGACGAACCCGGGGCAAAGGGTATTGGCGCGGTGTTAGTGGAAAAAGGCGCCAATGGCCTCAGCTTTGGTAAGCGCGAAAATCACATGGGGTTTCGGGGTATCCATCACGCGGACATGTATTTTGACAACGTTGAGGTGCCCGTTGGGAACCTGATCGTCCCTGCCGGAGGCTTCAGGAAACTTATGGAAGCCTTTGATTTGGAGCGTTGCGGAAACACCACCATGAGCCTAGCCATCGCCCAATCGGCCTTTGATTACGTTCTCGACTACGTCCAGGAGCGCCAACAGTTCGGTAAACCCATTGTCGATTTCCAAGCAGTTCAAATGCATTTAGCGGAAATGAAAATGAAGCTCGATGCCTCGCGTCTTATGCTATATCGCGCCGTGATTAACGCCGAAGCTGGATTGCCCTCAGTGGGCGAGAGCTCCATCGCTAAATGCTTTGCTAATGAGATGGTGCGTGAAGTCACGGGCAAGTGCATGCAACTCATGGGCGGCTACGGTTATTCCAAGGAATACCCCATCGAACAGAAGATGCGCGACGGTTGGGCATGGGGTATTGCCGGCGGCGCCATCGATATCCAAAAGACAAATATTGCCGCTGCCCTCGTTGGCCGTCGCTTTTCGCAGCGGAGCTGAGCCGATGGCTTCATCCCCTACACTGCCCCTCGACGGCATTCGCATCATCGACATGACCACAACACTGGCAGGTCCCTATGGTAGTCAGATCCTCGGCGACTTTGGCGCTGACGTTATTAAGATAGAAGCACCTAAAGGCGATGCCATTCGTAACGCCGGCCCCCAGCGCAACCAGGGTATGGCCGCCACGTTCATGGGCTGTAACCGCAACAAACGTAGCGCAGTTCTAGATCTGAAGACATCGGCAGGTAAAGATGCACTTTGGAAACTTCTGGACACCGCGCAGGTTTTTCTTCACGCCATCCGTCCACAGAAGATCGCCGCGCTCGGTTTCGACTCAGCCTCAGTTATGGAACGCCGTCCGGACATCGTTTATGCAGCGTTGCACGGCTACCACGAACATGGCCCGTACGGCGGGCGTCCCGCCTATGACGACGTGATCCAGGGCGAGGCCGCGATCACAGACACCTTCGCGCTCCGTGACGGCAACCCAGCCATGGTACCGTCTTCTTTCGTGGACAAAAATACGGGATTGATTACTGCGAATGGCGTCCTAGCGGCCATTATCCAGAACCTACGCACGCAGGAAGGCGTCTACCTCGAGATCGGCATGTTTGAGGGGATCGTCGCCTACAATCTCGTCGAACATTTGTATGGTCGAATGTTCGTACCTGCAGAGGGAGAGGCAGGCTATGCTCGAGTGATCTCAAAAAACCGTCGACCGCACGCGACCCGTGACGGCTACCTCTGTATGCTGCCCTATACAGACTCGCAATGGCGAAAGTTCTGGGCCATAGCCGAACGGCCGGAACTGGCCGATGACTCGCGTTTTCTCACCATGCAGGCACGATCAAAAAATATCGATGCCCTATATGGGACTGCTGCCGATTGCTTGAAGACGAGAGACTCAGAAGAATGGCTAGCACTTCTGGCAGACGCAGAGATTCCGGCCGGGCATGCGAACCGCCTGGATGACCTGTTCACGGACCCGCACCTTCGGGCCATCGGGTTCTTTCGCGAGCACCAGCATCCTAGCGAGGGCGCGTTGATAGCACCGGACACGCCCTATCGGCTAAATGGACAGTCACTCCCCGTACGGCAGCCAGCACCTCGCCTTGGCGAGCATACCCGTGAGATACTAGCTGAAGTTGGATATGATGACTACGAGATCAATACGATGACAGAGCAGAAATTATGAAAGTAATGCAAATTCAGGACGAATGGGGACCGGAGAATATTAACTCACCAAGCGTCCTGACCCGGAACCAGGTCTGGGCGAGATCGTGATAGACATGAAGGCCACAGCCATCAACCCTCGCGACCTGATACTTGCGCGGCGCGGCTATGGTCGACATTCAGGTGACTTGCCGCTGATACCCTTGGCCGATGGCGCCGGATATGTCTCCGCCGTAGGTGAAGGAGCCACCAAATATCAGATCGGTGATATGGTGTGTCCAATCTACAACCGAAACTGGTTAACGGGGACGTCAGACTTGTCGCACGCCGGCGGGTCACACGGCGGCCCCATTGACGGCACTCAGTGCGAAAAGATGCTGATATCGGAGAGCGCCGTCGTCCGTGCGCCGTCCTACATGACACCGAAGCAGGCAGCGACACTGACCGTTGCAGCACTGACGTCATGGAACGCCCTGGTCGAACAGGGTCATACCAAGGCTGGGGACATAATCCTTTTGCAGGGCACCGGCGGCGTATCCTTATTCGCACTCCAGTTTGCAAAGATGCTGGGCGCCGAGGTGATCCTTACATCGTCCAGCAACGAAAAACTGGCCCGAGCGCGAGAACTTGGCGCCGACCACCTGATCAATTACCGCGACAACCCAGATTGGCACCGCTCCGCAATCGAGATCACGAACGGACGTGGCGTCGACCACATTGTTGAGATTGGCGGCACAGGAACACTTGACCGCTCAATAAAGGCGGTCCGGCCATCGGGAACCCTAAGCCTGATTGGCGTCTTGGCGGGCATCGCCGGCGAGGTCAATCTGGGCCGCATCGTCACGCAGAACATTCGGCTGCAGGGTGTCACGGTCGGCAGCCGCCAGATGTTCGAAAACATGGTTAGGGCCCTGGAGATGAACCAAATAGCCCCGGTCATCGATGAGACCGCGACTTTCGCCTTCGAGAACGTAGGTCAAGCGTTGGCAGCACTGCCGAACGGCAAGCACTTCGGCAAAGTCGTGTGTGAATTCTGAGTTCAGGATCAATCGCCGCGGCCGCTTCTTTTTCGTACAACCATAAACCTTTATACTGCCTGCTTATCGGACGCCTTAACACGTTCACTGATCGAGAACCAAAATGACTTTTGCTGTCGTACAAAGTTCATGGGAGAATCCAGAGCGGGAATTTGCATTGACTCTGGGCCAAGAACTGAGGTTAACCAAGATCCATCGCGATCTGCGGAAGATGAGTCACAAACACTACATCAATGTTAAATTAGGCGGCGGTGGTACCAATGTATATGACACGTGGAAGACTTCTGACGGCTTGGCTGACTGGATGGAGGAATGTTTCGGGGCCCAACCGAGACTGACCATCGATGAAAACCACCTGACCCTCAGCAACGACGCCGACGAGGTGCCCATAAAAGGTGTGATTGTAAAGCCACCGTGGCACACCTGCGTGGCGTAATAGTCGAGTGCAAACATTGTGCGCGCCGCTCCAAATCATCGCCCTAGTCGTTGGTTTACTAGCTTTACCTGGCTGTTCGACACTAAAATTAGCCTATTCATTCGCCGATAACATGCTGGAAGACACCGCCGGGAGCTATCTCGATCTGAGTGCGAAACAAAGCGAGCGGCTTTCCCAACAAGCAACGGCACTGATCTCCTGGCACCGCACTGTCATGCTGCCAAAATATGCATCCTTCTTCCGAGCCCAGGCTGACATTATTCAGGCAGGAGGCTGGACGCAGGCGCAACTGAAAAGTGCGATTCGCAGATTTCGTAGCTTATTGGAGAAGACGGTAGAAGACGCCTCACCCTTAATTGCTGAAGTTTTGGTGGAACATACGAGCCCTCAAAAGCTCGCGTACCTTGAAGCCCGTATGACCGAAAATCTTGCCAAACGAAGGGCTAATGAAGCGGACAAGACGCAAATAGTATTAATCGGGGAATGGGTTGAACGCCGGGTCGAGAGCATCTCTCGGTTTACTGGACCTCTGACGGGCACACAGGTTGCCATCATTCAAGGTTATGCAGAGAACCGTCCCGGCACCATGATGCGCTGGCTCGAGAGCCGCGAACACCGGCAAAATGCATTTCTGGCCTTCCTTCGCAACCGGCCCAAAAAGACCGAGATCGCAGCCTTCGTGACACGGATTATCCTTCGGGCCCATGAAGTGGTCGACCCAGACTACCGCGCGATTTCGGACGCGCGGTGGGCGCTGCTGGAGGCCATGTGCTATAAAGTTTCCGCCACACTCGATGATGAGCAGCGCAAGCAACTGATTACGACCCTGCGTAGCTACGCAGCCGACATGGTCGAACTCGCAGGGGACTGATCGCCCATCCTTTGACACTCCTGCATATGCCAATTTGTTGCGACTGCCATGCCATCCCGCAAAAATTTTATCGTCGATATGCGCAGCTGATGATTAGCTATTGCCGGATACCGTGCCATCGGGTCAAATTCGTAGTTCGGTGCTGCTCGGGGATGGGCAACCGCAATATGGACAAGGAACATGTGCTCTATGACGGCCGATGTCACGACAGACGTGTTGGTGGTCGGGTCCGGAGCGGCGGGTATGTATGCGGCCCTGGCGGCCGCGCGCAACAACGCCGATACAATCCTGGTGGACAAAAGTCTGATCGGCCGAGGCGGCGCAACCATCATGGCTCAGATGACCGTGGCCGCCGCCGTAAGCGAGCAAGAGCCTGATCACTGGACCCATCACCTGAGAGACACCCTGGATTCCGGCCGGGGTCTGTGTAACGAAGAATTAGCGGCCATACTCTGTGAAGAGGCACCCATCCGGATCCGAGAACTTGACGATTGGAAAATTGGCTGGGCTCGCGAAGACAATCACATGAAACAGGTGATGGCTCCCGGCCACGGCCGAGAACGCTGTGTATATGTGGATTTTCTCAATACGGGTCCGGCTGTTGCCCGGACGTTACGTACGCAGGTTGGTCGAACCGGTAATCTGAGGCGGGCTAGTGAGCTCTTGATAACCAATATTGTCGTTAACGACGACCAAGTAATGGGCGCCGTCGGCTTGAGTATGGCCACGGGCACACCCGTGACAATTCAGGCCAAGGCCGTGGTCCTAGCGGCGGGAGGATTGACTCGGCTTTATCGGCGCAATAGCGCCTCCGTTAACATGGGTGGTGACTCCTATGCCCTGGCATTACGGGCGGGCGCAGAGCTAATCGATATGGAGTTCGTCCAATTTTTCCCAATCGGCCATCTTGCGCCCCGCCTTGTCGGCATGGACCCGATCATGTGGGACCCGTTTCGCTACAAGCTGGGGGGTAGGTTGCTGAATAGCGAAGGTGATGAATTCGTCCATAACTACGGCCATCTAGAAACCAGCGACAAATATACAGCCCCCCGCGACGTGGCTTCTTTCGCCATCCTTCAGGAAGTGGCGGCGGGCCGCGGCTCGCCAGCGGGCGGCGCCTATCTCAGTTTCGAACATATCCCAGAGACCACCCTGCGCGCGGCATTTGGACCAGTCATCGATCGGCTGGCGGCGAACGACATTGACCTAACCAGACGCGGCATCGAAGTTTCTCCAATCGCGCACTATCACATGGGCGGCGTACGCGTGAATAGCAACATGGAGACGAGTGTCCCAGGTCTATTCGCCGCCGGCGAAGCCGTTGGCGGCGCAAACGGCGCAAACCGTTTATCAGGGAACGCCCTGTCAGAGGCCTTCGTTTTCGGTGAGCGAGCAGGTCGCTTCGCCGCAGCAGCCATCGAAAAACGGGTTAATTTATGGTCACACGATGCTACCCGCTTAGCTGTTGACGAGATCACGGCCGGACTCCACGTCAATTCGCGCCAATCCGGGCCCGGATTAGCGGGAATGTTGGTCACTTTACAAGAACTTATGTGGAGAGACGTGGGTCTTTTGCGTACAGCAAATAACTTGACGAGTGCGCGCACGCTCGTCCGGGACATGCGCCGGGAAATTGGCAATCATCCGGGTGCCAGTGACCATCGGTTTGCAATTTCCATGCAGGATTGGTTCGACATGAGAAATTCGCTAATCACCGCGGAGGCGATTATCGCTAGTGCCCAGACCCGAACGGAAAGCCGCGGCGCACACCAGCGCGATGACTTTCCGCTGACCGATCCGGAACAGACGTATAATCTGATTACTTGCCTCAACGGCGAAGATCTCAGTGTGACGAAAGCGCCGCTAGTCTCAAAATCCTTCGACCTGATACCCTTGGAGGCTGCCGAATGACCGAGCGATCGGCCCACCTTCGAATCCAACGCGGGGGTCCCGGCGACGCCCCCGCCCATGATGATTTCGAAGTCCCATATCGCAACGGCATGTCCGTTCTGGACGCTCTCATTTGGATCCGGGCGAACAGAGATTCATCGCTTGCTTTCCGCTACAGCTGCACCAACGCCAATACCTGTAAGGAGTGCATGATCCGCGTGGATGACAAGACCGTCTATGCCTGCACGAAGCGACTCGACACGACACCCGTCTCGGTCGGGCCGCTGACCAACAAGCGGCTATTGCGCGATTTGGTGACCGACGTTGTACCTCCAAGGGAAAAACTATCTCTATTGCTTGGCAAACCTGTTAGCGAAGAGTAGGCCGACGGCCACGATCCTGAGAATCTACCAGCGCAGAATTGACGCCAAAGCTCTGACAACCGTTATGCGCACAAATAGATTTTTGAACTTTGACCATCAACCCACTTGCAGGAGTTCACCGCATGTCTCAAATCACCCCCCCTAACCCCCCGCCAGCCGGTACCTGAGCTGAGCGTCAGAACCGTCGGCGGCAGCACCTGGAGCATCTCTGAACAGTCACCTAAGAATTTCTCCCTGGTGGTGTTCTTTCGCGGCCTGCACTGCCCTATCTGCGCAAACTACCTGTGCGACTTGCAGCGGAAGTTGAGCGATTTCACCAAGCAAGGGGTGAACGTCATTGCCATAAGCTCAGACTCGAAGGAACGGGCCGAGAAGACGGCCGAAGATTGGGGCCTCGACCAACTCACGCTGGGCTACGGCCTTGATCTTATCACGGCTAGGAGATGGGGCCTCTTCGTCTCCACGGGCCGCGGTCCAACGTCTTCGGGTATCGAGGAAACCCGCCTATTCAACGAGCCAGGCCTCTATTTAATCCGCCCAGATGGCACGCTCTATTTCGGTTCAGTTCAGACCATGCCGTTCTCGCGCCCCAGTTTTGCAGAAATTTTGAATGGCTTGAAGTTCGTCCTCGAGAAAAATTACCCTGCCCACGGTCAGGTTGTTGACCACGAAAACCCTGAAGGCTCCGCCTCCGACTGGCCAAACGCCAATTACGACCCTCAGTAGTTGCGGATACGATGCGTCGATAAAAAGCGATCGTTACAGCCGCCACTGTTCGTTAAATTACCTTTGGGCGCTTTTACCTTCCGTACGGATGATATAACCAAGAAAACTCATAAGAAATTGCGCTGCCATTAACGCCGTCGACCCCGCCTGATCGTGATTGTGACCAACCTCTACTGGGTTCATGCCAACCACCTTCCCCCTTGTGATCAAACCCAGGAGGATTTCCAGTGCTCCGTAATATAGGAAGCCACCGTGGCTCGGCGTCCCCGTACCGAGCGCGATGGAGAGGTCAGGCGGCGGTCCGGCACAACTCTCTAAATTTGAATTTGAATTCGTCCGATTCCACTTACCACACCTGGATATGACGGGATCAAATTTGGGAATGAATTTCCGTCGAGAGATGCACGACGGCACGAACGATCTCTCGATCTTTCTGGAATTGCCGCGCCGTGGAACGAGGAATTATTCGTTTCAAAGGCCGAGGCTGGGTATTGATCCCTCCCGCCAAGTTCGCTTGCATGAGAGCAGTATAGATTAAGGATCCTTTCGCCTATGATCGATAAAACTGTTGCTTCCGTCGCGGACGCCGTCGCTAATATCGAAGACGGCGCCACAGTCGCCGTCGCCGGGTTTGGCGCCGCCGGCAGCCCTGTGGAACTCTTGCACGCCCTAATCGATCAGGGCGCCAAAAAACTGACCGTAATTAACAACAATGCCGGCAATGGTGAAGTTGGGCTGGCCTCGCTGATCGCTTCTGGTCAGGTGACGAAGGTGATCTGCTCCTTCCCGCGCTCTGCCGGTTCCGTTGTCTTCCCAGCTCTCTATCGAGCCGGAAAGATTGATTTGGAGGTCGTCCCCCAAGGCACACTGGCAGAAAGATTGCGCGCCGCAGGTTCGGGAATCCCTGCCTTTTACACGCCAACTTCAGTGGGCACATCCTTGGCGAACGGAAAAGATACTCGGGACTTTGACGGCAGGACCTACGTTATGGAACGGTGGCTGCCCGCCGACATCGCGCTCATCAAAGCGGATGTTGCCGACACCCATGGCAACCTCACCTACAACATGACGGCCCGCAATTTCGCCCCCGTCATGTGCATGGCTGCGACAACAACCATCGTCCAAGCGCGCGAACTCGTTAATCCCGGTGACATCAACCCGGAGATGGTTGTGACACCAGGAATTTTCGTCGACCGCGTGATCCACATACCGAACCCGGAACACGAAGACGATCTTCTAAAAGCAGGAAGGAGCCATCCATGAGCTGGACCCCAGATGAAATGGCGGCACGCGCGGCCTTAGACATCCCGAACGGTGCCTACGTGAACCTGGGGATTGGTATGCCCGAGCGGGTTGCCGACTTCGTGCCCGAAGGGCGCACCTTCGTCTACCACTCCGAAAACGGCCTGTTGGGGATGGGGCCCGAGCCCGCGGAGAACGATCGCGACCCGGATCTTATCAACGCTGGAAAAAAACCAGTCTCCCTGAACCCAGGCGCCAGCTTTTTTCATCACGCCGATAGCTTTGCCATGATTCGGGGCGGGCACATAGACTATTGCGTGTTGGGCGCCATGCAGGTGGCCAAAAACGGCGATCTCGCCAACTGGTCAACGGGCGCCAAAGACGCAATCCCAGCCGTTGGTGGCGCCATGGATTTGGTCGCCGGCGCAAAGACGATCTATGTCATCACCCGCCACACCACCAAGGACGGGACACCGAAATTGGTGGACACCTGCACCTATCCGTTGACCGGGCTTGGCGTGGTAAAACGCATTTACACGGATCTCGCCGTAGTCGCAGTATCGGAGACCGGTTTCAAGCTGGTGGAGACAGCACCCGGCATTGGCGCCGATGAGGTGCGAACAAAAACCGCCGCTCCCCTGACCTGAACCCGCCTTACACGCAGCCCTATGCCTCCGTCAGCTTCTGGCTATCCTTGGCCATGGGATCCAATCCGTAGGATGTTCGCATCTGTTCGATTGATGAATCAGCCTATATGCTGTTTAAGAGGCCGTCCCTCAACAAGACGCCTGCGGACCGGGCACTGAGATGGCTTATTGGGAGTTGGTCCGCATAATCGCTTGTTCTTTGCGGCGGGAAGACCGAAGCCAAAGCGCAGAGAACAAAATGACAAGGATGGCCGGCAGCATGGCGTAGTTCACCCAGGCCCAGCCCAGATAGTGGTAAACGCTGCCCGCCATCAGCGACGAAATGGCGAGACCAGTGAACAACAGGAAATCATTGGTGCCTTGAACCTTGGCCCGTTCCGCCGGGGAATGCACTTCCGTGACCAGCAGAGTCCCGCCTGTGAAAGTGAAGTTCCATCCAACTCCCAACAAGACAAGCGAAACCAGGAAGTGGGCAAAAGTCAGACCGTGCAAAGCGACCAGCACCGATGCCAATAGAATTGCGGCCCCTGTCGCAATGATCCGCACCACCCCAAATTTCTTGATCAGGTGACCAGTCACAAACCCCGGCAAGAACATGCCGACCACATGCCATTGGATGACCAACTTGATTTTCTCATGGGAGAACACAACGGTCTTCAGTGTTTCCATGGTCACCGGTGTGACCACCATTAGAAAATTCATTACCACGTAACCAAATAAGGCCGCTATAACAGCAATCATGAATGTCGGCGATTTCATGATTTCACGAAGCGGCCGGCCTGTGTCTTTGAGTTCATCTTCACTGAGCTGTGGAATTTTTACGAACTGAATGATGGCGGCCGACAAGGCATAGAAGCCCGCCAGAGCATAGAAAGCACCCTGGAACGCAGCACCTTCCATCCAGTCTCTCGCCATAAATGCCGTCTCGGGCCCAATAAATGCGCCCAATACGCTCATGGCAATGACAATGGAGACGTTCTTCTCTTTCAAGTGTGCTGGCGCCACCTCGGCAGCGGCAAACCGATATTGCTGGGCAAACCCGCCGTAAAGCCCTGACAAGAAAATGCCAAAGTTAAAAATCGCGAAATTACCCATGGCCACGGCCTGGGCCGCGATCAAGGCGCCGCTGAACCCGATGAGCGATCCGAGGGCAAATCCCCATCGCCGGCCCCAGGCCCGCATCAAAAACGATGCCGGCAAGGTGGCAACCGAGGTGCCAACCAGCATGGCTGTCACCGGTGCCGTCGCGAACCTTAGATCTTCGCCGAGCATGGCGATTGCAACCAATGCCGCAGCGAAAAACGTCAACGTACGGCCGCTGAAGAACAGCGCCTGGCAAAGCGACAGAATGATGAGGTTTTTTAAGTTTGAGGGCGCACTTTCGAATTGTTTCATGAGAGAGCCTTACGGGAACCCATCCGCGGACACAAGGCACGGCAAGTTAATTAAAGTCCCCGAACCCGGTGATTAATGCATACAAATATCATTTGCCCGAATGTGTCATTTGATTGACCTCCTTTGACGAATAGAACCGGGACGATCTTTTGGCGTATACATAGAACAGGCCCGTGACCATCGGGACCAGCTTTCCCTGGGCAGTGCCCATAATAGCGTGAACCGCCTGGTGTTTGCCGATCGCCCCTTGTATCGGCTAAGGTCCACCATCATCAAAACCGGCAGCAAGGGAGATCCGGATCATGGGTACAACTGTCGCGGAATTTCTTTGGGATGCCCGTCTGAACAACAGTGTTATCCCCCGCGATTTCGATGGATACCCCACCACCGAAGCAGACGCCTACGCCATTCAAACGGATATGATCGCCAGTGCAGATGAGGTCTTCGTCGGCTGGAAACTGGGAGCTACGGTAGCCGCCGCGCTTCCGTTGATTGGAATTGAGCAGCCTTTCATCGGCCCCTTATTCGCAAGGTTCTGCCACGAAGACGGCGCCACCTTACCCGCCCTCCCTGGACAGGCGTTGGAGACGGAATTCACGGTTCGGCTAGAATCCGACCTCCCCCACTCTCCAGATCCCTATGGAAAAGAAGAACTCGAAGCCGTGATTGGCGCGCTCGTCCCCTCGTTCGAAGTTGTCGGGCTGCGTTTCGAGGGTGGTGTTCCCAGCGCCGGTTATCGAACGATCGCCGATGGGGGTCTCAACGTGGCCACTATTTTAGGGCCCGATGTTGCCGATTGGGATACGAAGAAGATCGGCGCGCACGCCGTACATTTGAATGTCAATGGCACGCACGTTGCCACCGGCAAGCCCGCAGACCTCATCTGGGAACAGTTAATTGATGCCATCGGCTGGTTAGCAAAGCATCCTCACTTGGCTGAACGCGGTCTCCGGGCCGGCGACCTGATAATGACTGGCTCAATGACGGGCATGACCCCAATCCAGCCTGGCGATCAGGCGGAAGCAGACTTCGGCGCGTTCGGCAAAATTCACGTCCAGTTCAACTAAACCACCCACGGGAAAGGTGTGACGGAGGCGTGATCATTTTCAGCGGTTGAAATCACCAAAGAGGTTTCGTTGCCGCTTTTGCACGACACCGATATATCGAAAGACTTGCGAATTTCTGCAGAGAGGAAACGACCATGATGTTGGCCGGCTTGAAGGTTGTCGAGATGGGTCAGAACCTGGCCGGGCCCTATGGGTCGCAAATCCTGGCCGATTTGGGCGCGAATGTGATCAAGGTAGAACGTCCAACTGGAGACGATGCACGCGGTTGGGGCAACAAGGTTACCGACGATGCCACAACCATGTTCATGACCATGAACCGGAACAAGAAATCGGTGACTGTAGACATGAAGTGCGAAAAAGGCCGTGCCCGCATGCGTACGCTCCTGGCTGACGCCGACATCTTCCTGCACAATATGAGACCGGGCTCGTTGGAAAAACTAGGTCTCGACCCCGCATCAGTCCGCGCCAAATGGCCACGTTTGATTTACTGCGACATAGGAGCCTTTGGGCATATAGGCCCCTTGAAGGATCAGCCGGGATACGAGCCCCTCATGCAAGCCTACGGGGGACTCATCAGCATCAACGGCCATCCGGATGGCCCCGTGGCACGGGTCGCTGTTTCGCTAATCGATATCGGCACCGGAATGTGGACCGCTATCGGCGCCCTGGCGGCACTCCATCATCGACACCAAACAGGCGAAGGTTGCACGGTCAATACCTCGCTATTCGAGACAGCCCTTGCATGGGGTAACTTCCATATGGCCGAGTATCAAATCACGGGTGATGTGCCCGCGCGTCAAGCCAGCGGCCATCCTGCCGTCGTCCCGTATCAGGCCTTCGAGGGATCTGATGGACCGTTCATGATCCTGGCCGGCAACGACCGGTTGTTTGTAAAGCTGGCCAATGCATTGGAAAAGCCGGAATGGATTGAAGATGCGCGCTACAAGACCAATGCTAACCGGGTTGTCCACCGCGATGAGATTTTGACCGCCATCCAAGCCGCCGTTGGCGGCGCCCCGCGGGACACCTGGGTCGAGAAACTACGTGCCGCCGGCGTGCCTTCGGCGCCAATCCAGAACATCCCCGAAGTCCTAACGTCAGATCAGACGGATGCCTTGGAGATCATGCAAAAAGTACCCGAAACCAACCTGAACCTCGTCGGCATGCCCGTCTCGTTCGATGGCGAACGCCCAGCCATGCGCATGGCACCGCCGGACCTGGGGTCTGCCGATGACGATGTCTTCGGCTCAGAATAGAGAGGTTGAGGCAATGACATTGCTGTCTATTTCCCGCAATGGCCCGGTCCGTACCATCATCCTAAACCGGCCAGAAAAACGCAACGCGCTGAATTTTGAGATGATGCAAGGGCTGATCAACGCGTTCGCCGCCGAACCACATTACAGCGAACGGGTTACCGTGATTCGTGCCCAAGGCAAGGCGTTTTGTGCCGGGCTGGAACTCAGTTCAGACGGCTTACAGGACGGCGCCGAGGACATGGTCGTGCGAATGTTCGACACTATTCAGCGCTATCCCTTGCCCGTCGTTGCGCGAGTTCAAGGCCCAGCCATCGCTGGTGGGTGCGAATTAGCACTCCACTGCGACTTCATCGTCGCAGACGCAGATGCGCCTTTCGGCATGCCTTTGGCGCAACTGGGCGTAACCTCGAATTGGTTCCTAACCAAGAAGATCATGGAGACCATGGGCTTAGTGGCTGCGCGCGAACTCTTGATGCTGGGGGACTTCATTCCGGCAAAGGTATTCCACGCTAATGGCCATATTGCCCGTGCAGTAGCGGCAAGCGAACTGGACGCAGAGACCGATAAAGTCGTCCAGCGTCTAGCAGCAAATGCACCGCTCTCCATGCGAATACTCAAGAAATTGCTATTGAAGCAGGTATCTTTCTATGACGAAATCGAGCACTCGATAGAAGATGAGGAGGTAAGGCGCGTATTCGCCAGTAAAGATGCCTTGGAAGGTGTTGCCGCGCGGATCGAGAAACGAGCGCCGCAGTTTGAGGGATCATAGCATACCAACCACTTGGAGGCTTCCTTGACGGACCGCACATTACACAAAGACGCCATTATCATTGACGGCTTAGTTATAGCCAAATGGAATCGGCCTATCTTTGAGGCCATGCAGGCAGGCGGGCTGACAGCCGTCAATTGTACCTGTGCCGTGTGGGAAGGCACAGCAGAAACAATCGCCAACATCGCCAATTGGAAACGTTGGTTCAACGAACACGCTGATCTCATCATGCCGGTTCACACGACAGCGGACATCCGCCGCGCTAAGACCGAGGGCAAGGTCGGCATCATACTGGGTTGGCAGAACACATTCGCAATCGAGAGAAACATCGACATGCTACGAGTTTTCCACGAACTTGGTATCCGGGTCATGCAACTGACTTACAATACACAGAACCTCGTTGGGTCAGGGTGTTGGGAGTCGGAAGACCGAGGCTTGTCGGACTTCGGCCGAGACGTGGTGGACCAAATGGGGGAGCTAGGCATTGTCATCGACCTCAGCCATGTAGGTGAAAAGACCGCCGCCGACGCCATCGACCACTCCGCCATTCCGGTCTGTTTCACACATGCCACTCCGCGCAGCGTCAAGGACATTCCTCGAAACAAATCCGACGCTTTGATCAAACGGGTCGTGGACCAAGGTGGGTTCTTTGGTTTCGCGACCTATGGACCGTTCCTTCCTTGGGGAGACCAAACAACAATCGAAAACTGCGTGGAAGCGCTGGAAAGAGGTATCGACCTAGTCGGAGAAGAGAGCATCGGCCTTGGTACAGATTTCACCGACGGCCATGACGCAGATTTTTTCTCATGGCTGCGTCGCGACAAAGGCTTGGGCCGTGCACTCAACACAGGCTTTCCCGGCCGACCAAAAAACCCGGAAGGTTTCGATGGCGTCTCAGCTTACCCAAATCTGACCGCCGCCATGCAAGCGCGTAAGTGGCCCGAGAGTCGTATTCGCCGGGTTATGGGTGAAAATTGGCTGGCCTATTTGGAGCGTATTTGGCACAGGTGAAAACCAGTCGGCTGATCCTGCCGCTAACCTTGCCGCCCGAGACAACCGGGAGTAGGATTCTCGCCTTAAATATAAGGAGTCTAAAGATTTTCCCGTGAAATATGTAAGCACCCGCGGCGAGGCACCAACCCTTGCCTTTGATGACGTGTTGCTGACGGGCCTAGCCAGGGACGGCGGTCTTTATGTGCCAGAAAGCTGGCCACATTTCTCGACCGGCGAGATCGCCAGCTTTGCGAGCCTTAGTTACAAAGATTTGGCCTTCCAGGTCGTACAGCCCTTTATTGGCGGCGCTATCGCCGACGCTGATTTAAAAAGTATAATCGACGCCGCATACAGCCATTTCGATACGGACGAAGTCGCACCGTTAACCGAATTGAGTGACGGCGAATGGATCATGGAGCTCTTTCACGGCCCGACCCTTGCGTTCAAAGATATAGCGATGCAATTCTTGGGTCCGCTTTTTGATCACGTACTGGCGGCTCGCGATGAACACATCTGCATTGTCGCCGCTACCTCCGGCGATACTGGCTCGGCCGCTATCGAGGCGTGTCGCGACCGCAACAATATCGACATATTCATCCTGTATCCGCATGGTCGCGTTTCTGATGTGCAACGCCGTCAGATGGCCACAGTGGTCGCACCAAACGTACACACCATCGCGCTTCAGGGGACCTTTGACGATTGTCAAGACACGGTCAAAGCGCTATTCAACGACCTCGCCTTCCGCGATCGCATGAACCTGAGCGCCGTCAATTCCATAAATTGGGTCCGGATTGTTGCACAGATCGTCTATTACTTCTGGGCGGCGTTGAAGGTCAGCGCGCCTGCAGGGTCCGTGAGTTTTGCCGTACCAACAGGCAACTTCGGCAATGTCTTCGCCGGTTACGCGGCGCATCGCATGGGCCTGCCCGTGGAACAGTTCATCGTCGGTACGAACGCCAACGATATCCTAGTTCGGTTTTTTGAGAGTGGTATCATGGAGATAGAAGCCGTGGTGCCAACCATTAGCCCCAGCATGGATATTCAAATCTCATCCAACTTCGAACGTCTGCTGTTCGAACTCTATGACCGAGATAGCTCCATGGTTGCGCGAACCTTGAAGGCCTTCCGGTTGGACGGACAGTTTGCTGTCGATGCCGATATTCTGGCGCGGACGCGGAAGATTTTCGACGGGGGGCGTTACACGGACAATCAAACCCGGGCCCTAATTGCTAACCACTACGCGAAGACCGGGGAATTACTGGATCCGCATACAGCGGTTGGCTTGGCAGTCAGTCGTTCACACCGGCGCAACAGCTCTACCCCAATGGTGGCGCTAGCGACGGCCCATCCCGCAAAATTCCCGGAGGCCGTCGAGGCCGCGAGTGGCGTTTATCCGGGTTTACCGGCCCATATGGCCGACCTGTTTGACCGCGATGAGCTGATCAACGTCATTCCTAACGACCTGGCGGCCGTCCGCGGTTTCATTGAAGACCGAGCAAAGAACGCCGACAGAATCGGAGGCGCCGCCCCTTGACCATTCAGGAAAATCATCTGGCGAATGGCCTAACTGTCGTCACGGACCGCATGGAAACCGTCGAAACTGTGTCAATGGGGGTATGGGTGGATGTCGGCACGCGTGATGAAGATCCTGGTGTAAACGGCGTTTCCCACCTGCTTGAGCACATGGCCTTTAAAGGTACAGAAAGGCGTGACGCCTTTACCATCGCCGCTGAAATCGAGGCCGTAGGGGGGCATCTCAACGCCTATACCTCACGCGAGAATACTGCCTATTACGCCAAAGTTTTAAAAGACGATCTTCCGTTGGCCGTCGACTTAATTGGCGATATTCTTCAGCATTCAATCATGGATGATGAAGAACTATCCCGCGAACAGGCTGTTATCCTTCAGGAAATTCACCAGGCCCGCGATACACCTGACGACATCGTCTTCGATCACTTCCAAGAGACGGCATTTCCGGACCAGGCTTTGGGTCGCCCCGTATTGGGCCAGCCAGAGGTCGTCAAAGGCATGAGTGCGAAGAGTATCCGCGCATACATGGACCGCCATTACAGCGCCGAGAAGATGGTCGTCGCGGCAGCCGGCAACCTAGACCATGATGTTTTCACACGCTTGGTTGAAGAGACTTTTACGACCCTACCCGCATTCGAAGAAAACGCCAGAGAACCGGGCCGTTACTGCGGCGGCAATTTTCGCGAGACACGAGATTTGGAACAGGTCCACGTGGTTTTCGGAGCCGAGGGAATCGCTTTCGACGACCAGGGCTTTTACGCGGCTTCCGTCCTCTCGACAATCTTAGGTGGCGGCATGTCGTCGCGGTTATTTCAGGAAATCCGAGAGAAACGGGGTTTGGTCTATACCATCTATTCCTTCCTATCGTGCTATAAGGATTGTGGAATTTTTGGTATTTACGCTGGCACTGGGGCTGAAGAAGCGCATGGTCTCCTCTCGCTCGTGCTGGACGAAATCGAGAAAGCCCAGGACCAAATAATTGAGGAGGAGTTGGAACGGGCGCGCGCTCAAATTAAGGCATCAATCCTTATGTCTCTCGAGAGCACTTCAGCTCGTTGCGAACAGCTGGCACGGCAAATGATCGTTTTCGGCCGACCGATCTCCACGGTTGAGGTCGTGCAACGCATCGACGCCGCCGATAATACAAGCGTCAAGGATGTTGCTCAACAGATCTTCGCCGGAAGACCAACCATTGCCGCCATTGGCCCCGTTGATGGGCTTTGTGACTACGACGTGCTATCTGCCCGGCTTTCCAAGTAGTCTTCAACAAGACGGTACAGGGCCTCGGCATCATCGGGATCACCGCTGAAAATTATGTTCGACGTCTCGCCATAAATGTTAAGGACATACCCACGCGCGCCACAGACATTTTCAAGCGCTGCGGCGAAGGGAATAAGTACATTGTCATTAAGGCTCTCCGCATCAGGACAAGCTTCCATGCGCTCTGCCAGTTGACGCATGAACGAATCAGCGTTGCCGGCGCCATCGGTGCCTTTGTGTAATTTTTTTTGTCCCATAATTAGTCCCTAGTCTAAGCGTGACCAGCGTCATCGGACAACATGCGCGGGTCAATGCCAATCTTGGCCATCGCTCGTTCCCATTTTTCATCGAGATCACAGCCAAACACAAGGTCCGCGTCAGCATCGACGCTGAGCCAACCGTTACTCTTGATTTCGGAATCCAGTTGTCCCGCTGCCCACCCAGCGTAACCGAGCGCAAGCAAGCAATTAGCCGGTCCCTTTCCCTCGGCGATGGCGCGGAGAATGTCGATAGTCGCAGTTAGAGCAATATTTTCGTCAACGACAAGGCTCGCATCCTGAAGATAGTCCGGTGAATGTAGGACAAATCCTCTCGCCTGCTCCACAGGCCCGCCAAATAAAACCCTGACCGGATCATTACCAGCCGCGGGGTCAATTTCTAACTGTTGCAGCAGCTCTGGAAACGTAAGCGAGTCAATTGCTCGGTTGACCACCAGCCCCATTGCTCCGTCCGAATTATGAGCGCACACATAAATTACTGATTTCTCGAACCGCGGGTCTGTCATGCCGGGCATAGCAATAAGCAATTGGCCAGATAGATAGACGTTTTCTATGTCAGTTTGATCCATTCGTCGCCTGAGACCTGATAGACTGTTTGAGGATTATAACTGGGGATGCCATTACCGAAAGGCAATCCTGAGAATTTAACATGACACACAAACGATCTCTTTCTTAATTCTGATTTTTCTCGGACAGGCCTTATTGGACAGGCACGATGCTGAGAAAGTGGCGGAGAAATCATGAAATCTCCTGAGATGTGGATTATATAAAGATTATCGACGGATAACTTAGATAACTTCCATGAACTTCTATAACGGAATCGCCTTCATGTTCTGCCGCACAGTCAAATGGGCTGTTGTTGGCTTCTTGGCTTTGTATGCGCCAAATGCCGATTCGGCTTCATCGAATTGGGCAGAAACGGCCCAGACCAAGGTCCGCATCATCGCCGGAACCGAAGGTGTAGGAAACAGCCGAGAATTGCGCCTGGGCTTGCAGTTTCAGTTGCAGCCCGGATGGAAAATCTATTGGCGCTCGCCCGGCGATGCAGGTTTTCCACCGACTGTAAAGTGGGACGGTTCGCGGAATCTGGCTGGCGCCGGCATCCAATGGCCGGCGCCGGTGCGGTTCTCAGTGCTGGGCCTGGAAACCTTGGGCTACAAAGAAGAGGTGGTATTCCCGATTGCCGCGTCGGCGGCAACCACGTTGGAAGCGGTCAGTGTGAAAGCTCAGGTCCGTTACCTCACATGCAACGACATTTGCATCCCCTACGAAGCCAACCTGAGCATGCATTTGCCTGCCGGTGATGTCGGCCCCAGCAAGCACGGACATCTCATCGACCGGTTTCGCGCAAGCGTACCAGGCGACGGCTCGGCCCACGGTTTGAAGATCGATACGTTACGCAGCCTCAAGGACGGCCAGGGCATGCGCCTGCAACTCGTCGCCAGCGCACAGACGGCCTTTACCCAACCCGATGTGTTTTTTGAGGGTGCCCCCGGCCTAACCTTCGGCAAGCCGAACGTGAACATGATCAACGGCCGTAGCCGGGCACTGATCGATGTCAGCGTCGACGGCTTGGACGGTTTAAATGACGATAAGGGCCCGACCCTCGACAATCGCACCTTCGTGGTCACACTTGTCGACGGCAAGCGGGCGGCGGAACTATCCCTAGTGGCGCGACCTCGTGCTCCGCTGGCGACGCTGACTCCCGACCCGCCTTCCCGCGATGACGTCTCCATTTTTAGCATTCTTCTGCTCGCGATCATCGGCGGCTTAATCCTCAATCTCATGCCTTGCGTATTACCGGTTTTGTCCTTGAAACTGCTGGGCCTGGTCCAGCATGGTGGCGGCAATACGCGGGCGGCGCGCGCCGGGTTTCTTGCCTCGGCCGCCGGCATCATCGCCTCTTTTCTAGTTTTGGCCGGGGCATTAGCCAGTCTTAAAATCGGTGGCATGGTTGTCGGGTGGGGCATTCAGTTCCAGCAGCCTTGGTTTCTGACCAGCATGGCCGCCTTGATAACACTGTTTGCCTGCAATCTTTGGGGCTTTTTCGAGGTGCGCCTACCACAAACGATTTTCGACTTCAGCGTCCGTGCCGGCAATACCAACGGGCTGGGAGGGCATTTCCTTCAAGGGTCCTTCGCCACCCTATTGGCTACGCCATGCTCGGCGCCATTTCTTGGCACGGCCGTCGGGTTCGCGTTGGCCGGAGGCACGGCGGATATACTCCTTGTATTCACTGCTTTAGGCCTGGGCATGGCACTTCCCTATCTCCTCATCGCCGTATTTCCAAAAACGGCAACATGGCTGCCGAAACCCGGCCCCTGGATGATCAAGTTGAAGATCGTGCTGGGCTTCGCCTTGGTAGCTGCGGGTGCGTGGATTTTAACCGTCCTGGCTGGCACCACCAGCGCGACAGGAGCCTGGATCATTGCCGGCCTGATGGCGGCATCTGGTGGCGTTCTGTACTGGGCGCATAAAATTGTTCATGCGGGTGTCAAACTGTCAGCGCCGGCCCTATTAGCCACCTTCCTTATCGCTACGACCACGCCGAACTGGTTGCCGCAATCGACGACCAGCGGCGGCAAAATTGATAACACAATTTGGGAACCCTTTGATGAAGCGGCCATCCCCAAATTGTTGGCGGGTGGTAAGACCGTCTACGTGGATGTGACCGCGGACTGGTGTATCACCTGTTTGGTCAACAAAGGTATGGTGTTGGGTGACCAGCAGGTCAACGATTTACTGTCCAGCCGCAAGATCATTGCCATGCAGGCGGATTGGACTAAACCAAGTGACACTATTTCCCAATATCTAGCCAAGCATGGCCGCTACGGCATTCCATTTAACATCGTTTACGGTCCAAAAAAACCGGACGGCGTGGTGCTACCCGAATTGCTGAGCGCTAGAATAGTTCTGGATGCCTTTGACACTGCCAACGACCAAATTCTTACTACCAAAAACAATCGTTAATTGAGAGGTGAAATCTTATTTGGACGTGGTTAGAACTAAGGTATCCGTCAGCAATCGCGTTATGAGATTTCTTTTTAAACCAATCCTGTGAGGAGCGACATGACTATCAACGTAGGCGACAGTATTCCTTTTGTACGTTTAGCCACAATGGGTGCCGAAGGCAAAGAAGACCTTTCCACCGACGATCTTTTCAAAGGCAAGAAAGTAGTCATATTTGGTTTGCCTGGAGCCTTTACGCCGACTTGCTCTGCTAAACATTTGCCGGGCTTCGTGGAACACGCCGACGCAATCAAAGCGAAGGGAATTGACACCATAGCTTGCATAGCCGTCAATGATGCGTTCGTCATGGCTGCTTGGGGAAAGGACCAGAACGTTGGCGACAAAGTCATGATGGTGGCCGATGGCAGCGCGCATTTCGCTGAGGCGGTCGGACTTAAATTAGATCTAAGCGACCGCGGAATGGGCATGCGCTGCAAGCGCTTTTCCATGCTGGTCGAAGACTGCGTTATTAAGAGCCTGAACATCGACGGACCCACTTTCGAAAAGACCAGCGCAGAACAAATGCTGAGCGACCTCTAGGAGCAGGCAGGCATTCTTGTCAACTATGGCTCCGCAGAACTAGAACTCCCACGTCAGCGGAGACACTCCGTTCTTCGAGGAAGCGTGGGTGGCAGGAAATTCCCTCCGAGCGCAGAAGATTCGAAAACGGTGCAAAACTACGTGCGTTTGGGACTAGGTTTGATGTCATTCGCCGTTTCCAGTTTACTAACGGCGTCTTCTATGTAGGTAAACGGGCAAAATTATGACCATCGAAACCTCCCTTCCCATGTCTCATCTTACGCTAGCCCGGCTGGACATTTATGTCTTCCGGGCCAACGTGTCTGTGCCGGTCGTCACGTCCTTTAACACCATGAACAGTCGCGCAACCGCATTGCTACGCGTCGAAGATACGGATGGGGCTCACGGCTGGGGAGAAATCTGGGGTAATTTCCCAACCATCACTTCAGAATACCGTGCCCGACTAGCTGCGTGGGCGTTGCCTTCTATTGCCATCGGCGCAGAGGTCACCGATCCGGCAGCTTTCCAGACCTATGTGCGCGCCAAGCTCCGAGTGATCGAGGTGCAAAGCGACGAACCCGGCCCCATCGCCGGTATCGCAGCGGCCTTAGATCAAGCTATTTGGGACCTAGCTGCCCGGAAACACGGTATTTCCTTACGGCGGCTGCTACACGGGAACGCGCCCGATTCCGTGCCGGCCTATGCCAGCGGCCTGAACCCCAAGGGAGCAGCGAATCAGGTTACTGCCGCACGAGCACAGGGATTTCAGCGCTTTAAGTTGAAGATCGGGTTCGGTGATGACGTTGACCTACCCAACATAGACGACATCCGCGCGGGCATGACGGATGACGAAACCCTATTTGTCGACGCCAACATGCGCTGGTCGCCAGAAGAGGCGATCACCCAGGTGAGCAAGCTATCAGATTATGGACTTGGTTGGATCGAGGAGCCAATCCGCGCCGACGAACCAGCCGAGGCATGGCGAGCCCTTCGCGCAGCTACGACCACACCCCTTGCCGGCGGTGAAAATCTACGTGGTGATCAAGCCTTTACGGAGTCCCTGGAGTGGCTGAACTTTATGCAGCCCGACGTGGGCAAGCTGGGTGGGATTAGCGGATGTTACGCCATTGCCCGTCAAACCTTGAATGCGGGTGTCACCTATTGCCCCCATTGGCTGAGTGGCGGCGTGGGCTTGCTGCATTCAGCCAATCTTCTAGCCGGAGTGGGCGGTGACGGCTTTCTGGAAATGGACGTAAACGAAAATCCACTCCGCGACGCGGTTTCAGGAGGTGCGATAAAATTGCGCGACGGCAGTGCTCATATGCCGATCGGGCCCGGCATCGGGCTTGATGTAGACGATGCTGTCAGGGACTTGGAGCCTTGCCGGCTTTTTCACGAGACCATTACTCAAGCCGGCGGTTGATTCTTTTTCGTCGCCTTGTTTCGCGCAATGCTCACCGCTAGCCAATAGTTGGAGCGCATCAAGTAATCTGAGATTCCCATATTACGATTTGAGCCATGTTCGCGCCGACGAAGGAGTGTAGTGTTTTTTTAAACCACCCTACGTTGTAACGATGCGGCAGCATCTTCTAGCACTCTCTTGGGAAGAAATCGCACGCTGAAACCGCCATCAACAAACGACTAAAAGGCGCTGCCTATGGTGAAGACGAATTCGTGCATGATCCGTTCAATCCCTCAGGTCGCCAAAGCTGGAAGTCAAAGCCCTCCGTTCTTAACGGCTAAAACACCTTAGTGCCACTGGCCGCAAATCCACTCTGGTCAGCGGCATTGGGCCCAGCCCACCTCCCATGGTTGTTTCAAAAGGATCAACCTTCCCCCTAGCCTCGCCAAACATTGCCTGAGATGGGGATTTGTTATCCAACCAATCCGGCGATTTCTTCATGGAGTACGCCGCATGTTGCCAAGCGCGTCGCCGAGTGAATATCAATCCGTAATTTCAGAAATCTTTCTAAATCGGTGCATTGATGATGGTGCCATCGGCTAAAATCCCTCCTGGACGGTCAATTTTACCAATCTCGCCATGGCGTTTATAGAAATCGGGGGGAAGGGGACGGCCATCTAAATTTTTCAACCACAGCCTCAGAAGGTGTCTCTTAAAGCCTGCTTCTGAGTGGTCTTCATATGCAAGGCGCGTGTGGAAGATCACATGATTATTACAAAATTGCATATCACCTTTTTTGAATCCTGTATCGAATCTTAATTCTTTGGATAAATTCTGCACAATCTCTAGGGCTTCTTTTTGCTGAGCAGTCATATCGGGCACCTCATCAAATCGATGGGCCGAACCAATATACGTCGGCTCGACGGAAGCACTGAAATAACCCTCATAAATATGAAAAACTGCCAGTTGATACCAAGGCTTCATGCCAGAGGGTATTTCATCCCGACGATCGCGAAAAAAAGGCTGAAACAATATCTCTGTCAATTCCGGCCAACAGCGTAGCATTTCATTGTGAACCGTAACCGAGCTCACTAAGCTACTCTCGCCCCCTCGTAACGGGGTCTGTAGGCATAACAACCCAACTATATCGCAACAATCGACGTGAAAAGGAATCTCTTCACGAGAATAAGGCCCGCGTTGAGAGTGATTTTGCCGGCTCTCTCCAAGGTCTGTAACATGACCTAAAACGTGTCCATGCTTGTTTTGTGATAGCACACCATCACCAAGGAATTGGCCAATGGCCCAAAAAGCAATTGCACTCCCAACTTTCCCGACCTCCTCTACAGGAAACCCACGAAAGACAGCGAAACCACGTCCAAACAATATCTCATCCCTGATCTCGGCCAAACGCTGCTCTAAGTTTGGCATATGAAAACTAGAACGGTTAAGAGATAGAAGATTTAATCCTGGTTTGTCATATGTGCGTATCGCGTTTTTTAATTCTCCAATATCGGATTGACTAAACTTATATATCCAATCATTCCGCTCAGAAATATGTTCGGCACTCCAACCTGCTGGATCGATTACTTCGCAACCAAATTTTGCGGGCTTCCAAAGCTTATTTAAGCCTAAATTGTGCATTATTTGATTCATCCCAACAAATTGATAGACAACGCTACCGCGGAAAACCTCCGGTTAAAAGGAGATCATTATGCGTGTGACGCCTGTTTAAGATCGTGACCATTTTAGGTATTACCTACGTTGTCACGGGAACCTTGTTTGCCACTGCCAACGCATAGCCCGGCGCGGATGTCTTGGCCGGACTGATGGTTATGGGCAGAGGCTTCTATTGGAGATTCATGCTCGTGACACTATCCTGTTATCAGCAGCATTTTGCCCCAGCAAAAGCCCGACAACCTGGCTCAAGCGCTCGCGCCGCGCCGGCGCGGCTAGGCCGCGACGCCACTTAGCCCCTGTCGCGGATCTTCTCCGCCGCAGCGCGAGCAAGATTGTCTACCCGCTCATTCTCAGCATGACCTGCATGCCCCTTGACCCAACGCCAATTGACATCATGCCCGACGACCGCTGCATCCAAGCGCTGCCAAAGGTCCATATTCTTGATCGGTTTCTTAACCGCGGAACGCCAACCGTTTTTTTTCCAGTTGAATATCCACTTGGTAATACCATCCTTCACGTAAGTACTATCTGTGGTCAAGGTTACTCGGCCCGGCCGCTTCAACGCCTCCAGTCCCTGGATGGCGGCCATCAATTCCATGCGATTGTTGGTGGTCTCCGCCTCACCGCCGGAGAGCTCCTTCTCAGCACCTCGCCAGCGGAGCAAAACACCCCAACCGCCCGGCCCTGGGTTGCCCAGGCAAGCGCCATCTGTATAAATCTCGATGCCTGTCCCGTCCATTATGCCAATCCGTATTCCTCTGGCCCGGTCACCCCCTGATGGAACCGCAGCTTCTTCCAGTACTCGAGTGGATCTTTCTTGGTAACCAAAGCGTCGGCCGGGGTATAAAGCCAATCGTAGAGACGGGTAAGCAAGAACCTCATGGCAGCGCCCCTCGCCAGAACGGGTAGCGAAGCCAGCTCGTCGTCGGAGAAGTCCCTAACCACGCGATACGACATCAGGAGACGATTCGCCTTTGCCACATTGAAGCTGCCATCTACCTCAAAACACCACGCGTTCATACAGATGGCGATATCGTAAGCATACATATCTGTGCAGGCGAAATAGAAATCAATCAATCCCGTCAGTCTCGGGCCAACAAAAAAAACGTTGTCGGGAAACAAATCTGCGTGGATCACGCCGCTTGGAAGGCTATCCGGCCAGTTCAACTCCAGGTTAGTAAGCTCCTTTTCCAGATCCTCGGCCAGGCCTTGCTGAACCTCGTCGGCGCGGTCAGCGCTCCGGCACAACAACGGCCGCCATGATTGAACAGACAGGTCATTAGAGCGCCTTAAAGTGAAGTCCTCTCCGGCTAGATGCATTCGCGCTAACGCCTTGCCCAACTCACCGCAGTGATAAGGTTGAATGCGACGGGGCCACATGCCCGCCAGGAACGTAAAAATGGCCGCCGGCCGATTGCTGAGTTCGCGCAAAACTTTGCCGTCCCGCGCCCGGACAGGCAACGGACAAGCGATGTCCTTGGCTGCCAAATGCTCTATCAAAGCGAGGAAAAAAGGCAAATCGGCCGGATCAACACGATTTTCATAAAGCGTCAGGATGAAGCGACCCTCCTTGGTGTTGAGCAGGTAGTTAGAATTTTCCACACCTTCGACAATGCCAGTTGCCGAGAGGGCTTCGCCGATTTCATATTGGGCGATGAAGGTGGCCAAGTCCTCGTCGACAATTTCTGTGTAGACAGCCATGGTGTGTGTTTAAGATGACAGAAGGGCATAGGCAAGGTCATCCGACGGAAGCATTAATACTTCTCAAGGAAAAACTTTAAATGCGACGTGAACACATCGCTTCACCTTGTCACCAAGGGAGTGGGGCCGCGCCATAGCGCGATTGACAAGAATCATGATCGTGTTAGTGAACCCATAAGGCTGCTGATAGATCGAAGAATATTACCTTTGGGCTGGCTTGCCGGAATTTGTTGGCTCCATTACAGTTTTGCCACTCATATTGCAGACGCGAAAGAGCTCTATGTTTGCTGAACCTACAATCTTTTCCTGGCAAGCGTTTATCCGTAACAGTTACCAGCCGCTATTAGGCGGCATGCAGACAAGGTGAAAATGTTGCGGCTTTTACCTTACCTTTTTGGCTTCGCTGCTACCTCGATTATCCTGAGCGGGTGTGACTCAGTTAAAAACAGCGTTGGAAACACTTATGAGAGGGTGGCCAGCCTGTGGGATAAACCTGTTATTCTGCCATGCCCAAATTATCGTATTCTCGCGGATGCGTCGCGAATTGTGCAATTTCGACACGGACCCGGTCGCGATCTTGTAGACGTAAACATTGACGGAAGCCTCGAAGATCTAACTATGGAATGCCTGACGGATCTCAACAAAGATACCAATTCGGGAACCATGGAAGTTGCCATCACTGTGAATTTCGGCGCCAAACGCGGTCCTGCCAACGCCAATAAACAAGCGATCTTGCCCTATTTCATATCTGTAACCGATCTAAAGCGTAATGTTCTTTACCACGAGGAGTTCAAGGTTTCCGTAAGATTCCCGGGGAACCAATCGGCGATACAGTTTTTTGGCGAAACTGTGAATCTGGAGTTGCCATTGACGCCTAAAGTCTCGAGCCAGAGCTACTTGATCTACTCAGGTTTTCGGTTGAACCGTAAACAACTGCTGTACAATCAAAAAACCAAGGATCGCCGCCGCTAAACTGCAGCAAGTTGGAACCTATCCGAGACGTAGTATTTTTTATGTTCGCGGACTAGTTGACCCCATTTCCCGCACATGGGATAGTTTTTGTGATTTTTTGTGAAGTCAATTCAGCGCTGCGGGAGAGTTCGGCGGACCCACGACACGCCGGCGCCGAAGGAGCAACCGCCCCGGAAACTCTCAGGCATCCGGACCGCAGTGGGATGGCACTCTGGAGAGCGGGTACGGATTCTTTGGCAACAAAGATCTAGATACTCCACCGAAGATGTAAGCTACGTTGCACAGTAACGGGTGCAGACCGGCGATTCTTTCAGGTACCGAGACAGAGGGGGCGCTGCGGTTTCTCGCCAGTGCATTCGTGTGGCGCGAACCTGCAAGCGGCTCTTACTCGCTGATGGGGAACGTCATGAAAGATCAAGATACCGGCTCTGCCCTCAAGACGACACCTTTAGACAGCTTACATCAATCTCTTGAAGCTCGTATGATACCGTTTGCAGGGTATTCCATGCCCGTCCAGTATGACGCTGGGATCATCGCTGAGCATAACCAGACGCGCGAAAAGGCATCTTTGTTCGATGTTTCGCATATGGGCCAAATTCGCCTACATGGCGCCGGTGCGGCAAAGGCGCTAGAAACCATCGTACCGGGCAGCATTGNAGGTTTGGAGACAGGAGGCATGCGTTACACCGTGCTGACCAACGATGCTGGTACTATTATTGACGACATAATGGTGACCCGNGAGCACGATGGGTTATTCGTCGTCGTGAANGCATCGCGCTTCGAAACTGACCTACCGCACATACAGGCGAAAATCGGAGCAGATGTAGAGATCGAGNTNTTGTCAGACCGGGCGCTTATCGCNCTTCANGGCCCAAAAGCCNCNGCGGCTCTTGCTGATTTGTCCCCAAAGGTGACGGCCATGCCATTCATGTCTGCCNAAACTATCACCATTGACGGCGTAGAAACCCTCGTAAACCGATGCGGCTACACGGGTGAAGATGGTTTCGAAATCTCCGTTCTCGCTGAAAGCGCCGAGGGCCTGGCTCGCACTCTCTTGGCAGACGAGCGCGTTGAGATGTCCGGCCTGGGCGCACGGGATACATTACGCTTGGAAGCTGGGCTTTGTCTCTACGGCCAAGATATCGACGAAACGACGACACCCGTCGAAGCGGGCCTTAACTGGACCATCAGGAAACGCTTTCAAGAGGAGGGCGGATTTCCGGGCGCCGAAGTAATCATTCGCCAGATCGCTGAGGGACCAACTCGCAAGCTAGTCGGTATCCGACCTGATGGGCGCGCCCCAGCACGCACCGGAACGGCCATCAGCACAGTCGACGGTGAGCCGCTGGGCAAAGTCACCAGCGGCGCTTTTGGTCCGACGGTCGGTGGCCCCATCGCAATGGGCTATGTCGCCGCAGGACTCAGTAACGCCGGCACGCCCGTACAATTGGAAATTCGCGGCAAGGCCGTTCCAGCAACAGTTACCGCCTTGCCCTTCACACCACGCCGTTATTTCAAGCATTAGACATCCTGCTAGAGAGGCCAACACCATGACCACCAAGTATTCAGAAGACCATGAGTGGATCTCCGTCGATGGCGACATCGGCAAAGTCGGAATCACCAACCACGCCCAATTCCTGTTGGGAGATATTGTCTTCATTGAACTACCGGAAGTCGGCCGCACTATAGAGGCCGGCGGCGAGGCTGGGGTCATCGAATCTGTAAAAGCCGCGAGCGATCTGTTCTCACCCGTGACCGGCAAAATCGTTGAGATTAACGAAGCCCTTGACTCGGAACCAAGCCTCGCTAATTCCGACCCCTCAGGCAACGGCTGGTTCTTTAAAATCAAGTTATCCGATACCGACGAACTGGACAGCTTGATGGACGAAGCCTCCTATAAAGAACTGATCGCCGAATAGAATACCAACCGACAACCTCTTATCTGCGGAGCGTCCGCCATGAACAAGCCAACCCTGGACCACCTGGAAAACAGCGGCGAATTCATTCGCCGACATATTGGTCCTTCCGATGCGAATATCGCGGACATGCTGAAGACCATCGGCGCCTCCAACCTTGATGACATGATCAACAAGGTCGTACCAGCAGAAATCCGTAGTGATGATCATTACGACGCGCCTGCCATATCCGAGGCAAACGTTTTGGCGGAAATTCGGGGAATTGCTGATCGAAATTCGGTGATGAAGTCTTTCATCGGTATGGGCTATCACGGTTGCCACCTGCCACCGGTAATTCTCCGCAACCTTCTGGAAAATCCTGGTTGGTATACGGCCTACACGCCGTACCAGGCGGAAATTTCACAAGGCCGGTTGGAGGCGTTGCTGAACTACCAGCAGTTGGTCATCGACTTGACGGGCATGGAAATGTCCAACGCGTCATTACTGGACGAAGGTACAGCAGCCGCGGAAGCAATGACACTGATGAAAAGAGTTGGCAAATCAAGAGCCATGACCATCTTTATCGCCGATGACTGCCATCCGCAGACCATCGCGGTGATCCAAACCCGGGCGGGGCCGCTAAGATACGAGGTCATCCGAGGCAATCCAAAGACTGATCTCAAGGCAGACAAGGTTTTTGGGGCCATACTTCAATATCCAACTACGGACGGAAGCGTCGAGGACTACAGCTTGATTGTTGAGAACCTTCACCGCGCCGGCGCATTGGTAACTGTCTGTGCCGATCCCCTCAGTCTCGTCCTACTTACCCCACCGGGCGAATGGGGCGCCGACGTGGTCGTCGGTTCAACTCAGCGTTTCGGCGTGCCCATGGGCTTTGGCGGCCCCCATGCGGGCTACCTGGCAACCCGTGACGCCTACAAACGCTCCATGCCGGGCCGGCTTGTCGGCGTTTCCATAGATTCCCAGGGCAACCGAGCGCTGCGAATGGCATTACAGACCCGCGAGCAACACATCCGTCGGGAAAAAGCGACGTCAAACATCTGCACGGCGCAGGTCCTTCTGGCAAATATTGCCAGCATGTATTCCGTTTACCATGGTCCCAAAGGCCTCAAACGTATCGCCGAACGGATCCATCGATTGACAGGTATCCTCGCAGCAGGTCTGGCACGCATGGATATTGCGGTGGAAACTAGTGCATTTTTCGATACATTGACGATATACATTGACGATGTCCAGGCGGTCCACGACCGTGCGGTCAAGGCGGGCATGAATCTGCGCCCCGTCGATGACCACCGGGTTGGAGTTTCCCTGGATGAGACAACCACCGCCGCCGATATCGAATCCTTATGGTCGGTTCTGTCTGGTGAAACCAACGTCGGTTACACCACCACTGCATTGGATTTGGATGCCATTGAGGGGATTCCCGCCAAACTGCGGCGAAAATCGGCCATCTTAGATCATCCAATCTTTAACACGCATCATTCAGAAACCGCCATGATGCGCTATATGCGTGAGCTGGAGAACAAGGATTTAGCCCTAAATCGGGCCATGATCCCCCTAGGCTCATGCACCATGAAGCTTAACGCGGCCGCAGAGATGATTCCAATCACCTGGCCGGAGTTTAGCAACCTCCACCCTTTTGCGCCGGCCGACCAAGTGGCGGGTTTACTTGACTTGATCCAGGAATTAGAGGAGATGCTCGTCAAGATCACCGGCTATGACGCCGTGTCCTTGCAGCCGAACGCCGGTTCACAAGGCGAATACGCCGGTCTCTTGTGCATTCGCAAATATCATCAAGCTAACGGACAAGACCATCGCCACATTTGCCTGATCCCTTCTAGCGCGCACGGCACTAATCCTGCCAGCGCCATAATGGCCGGCATGAGAGTTGTGGTGGTGGACTGTGATCATGCAGGCAACATCGACATGATCGACCTGCAGGCTAAAGCCGAGCGGCACAGCAACGACCTAGCCGCCATCATGATCACTTATCCCTCCACGCATGGGGTCTTCGAAACCATGGTCCGCGACATCTGCGATCTAATCCATAAGCACGGCGGACAGGTCTATATCGATGGGGCGAACCTTCAAGCCATGGTTGGTATATGCAAGCCGGGGGAATTCGGTGGCGACGTGTCGCATCTGAACTTACACAAGACCTTCTGCATCCCACATGGCGGAGGAGGGCCCGGCGTCGGGCCCATCGGCGTGAAGGCGCATTTAGCACCCTATCTGCCAAACCATCCTGTTATCACGCAAGCAGGGCCAGAGACCGGACTGGGCGTCATTTCGGCGGCGCCCTGGGGGTCCGCATCCATCCTGCCCATCTCCTGGAGCTATATCAAACTGATGGGCGGTGAGGGCCTGAAGCGGGCCACTCAGGTCGCGATTCTCGCAGCTAATTATATTGCCAAACGCCTGGAGGGACATTACGAGACCCTTTACAAAGGCGACAGCGGACTAGTCGCCCACGAGTGTATACTGGATACCCGACAAATCCAAGATAACGCCGGATTGACAGTCGACGATTTGGCGAAGCGCATGATTGACTATGGCTTCCACGCACCGACAATGTCCTGGCCCGTAGTCGGCACCCTCATGGTGGAACCGACTGAGTCCGAACCGCGCGAAGAATTGGACCGTTTCTGCGCCGCTATGATCGCCATCGCTGGAGAAGCGAAGCGGGTCGCCGTCGGAGAATGGCCTGCCGACGACAACCCGCTGGTCAATGCGCCGCATACGCTGGATATGATAACCGATGACAATTGGTTCCATCCTTACAGTCGAGAGAGCGCCGCCTATCCGGTCAAAATTCTGCGTCGTTCCAAGTATTGGTCACCAGTGAGCCGGGTCGACAATGTCCACGGCGATCGAAATTTGGTCTGTACCTGCCCACCCCTAGAGGCCTATATCAACGCGGCAGAATAGAAACACAATATTAGGGGGGGGCATGTCCAAGGAAGGCAACACCGCTATTGTGACCGGTGCGGGGTCCGGCGTCGGACGCGCCACCTCCATCGCGCTCTTAAACGCTGGTTACAACGTTGTACTAGCCGGCCGGCGCACTAATGCGCTGTTGGAAACCATCTCAATGGCTGGCGAGGTTCCAGGCGAAGGCCTCGCCGTCACGACGGACATCACCGATGAAACTGATGTCGAGGCCCTGTTTGCAATAACCTGCAAATCTTTTGGGCGGCTTGATCTGCTATTCAACAACGCAGGCACCAACGCACCGGGTGTACCCTTCGAAGAACTCACGACCGATCAGTGGAAACTGGTCGTCGACGTGAACCTCACAGGCTCCTTCTTGTGCGCCCGAGAAGCTTTTCGGGCTATGAGAGATCAAGTCCCACAGGGCGGTCGCATAATTAACAACGGCTCAATTTCAGCGCACACGCCACGGCCCGATTCCGCCCCCTACACGGCTACCAAACACGCCATCACCGGCCTCACAAAGACGTTATCACTTGATGGAAGGAAGTATAACATCGCAGTTGGTCAGATCGACATCGGGAACGCAATGACTAAAATGGCGGCGCGTATGGCCGAAGGGGTTAAGCAAGCGAGAGGCGATATTGCCGTCGAGCCCATGATGGAAGCCGACGAAGTGGCCAATGCGGTTTTGCACATGGCAGGTCTGCCGTTGGAGACCAACGTTCAATTTATTACTATAATGGCGACCCAGATGCCCTTCGTGGGACGCGGATAGGCTGTTCAAACGCTCCGATTAGCGCACATCACTGTTTGTGCAGACTGGACGTTTAGCCTGCATACACCGCGCGTTGGATACAACCAGGTCTGCCTTATAAAACTCTCGGAATTTAGCATTTACACTACTCCGAGGCACGAGTCATGAGATAGCCCTCAAATTCCAGATCTGCGACGCCATCTTTGTAATAGACGTTACGACTCAGTAACGTTAGGTCAAACCACATCCGCATCATCAGACAAAATAAACCTTAATTTGTCGGATGACATTCTGGAATCGGGTAAAAAACTCTTGTCCGGGGAATTGGTAAGAAGAAAACTGGGCGGTCGCTACGAATATCGCGGTGAAAGTGGATTACGGTGTGACGATCACCTTCCCGATCACCTCGCGTTCCTCAATGACCCTAAGCGCCTCTTGCGACTCCGTTAACGAGTAAGTGTGATGAATAGGCACCTTTAATGCGCCCATACTGATCATATCAAGAAGCGCGGTCAAATCCTCTGGCTCCCAGCTGTTCGAGCCCCGCACATCAAACTCGTAGCTCCAAACATAGCGAAGGTCGGTCGTCGGATCGTAGCCTGCTGTCGCCCCACAGGTCAAAAGCCGACCGCCCCGGCGAAGACATTTCATCGACTTAACCCAGGTATCCCCCCCCGTGAAGTTCACCGCGACGGTAACACCACCAGCGTTCTTGCGCCGATGCGGCTTTTCATAAATTTTCCAAACCTCTTTTACGAAGTCGACTTCAGTGTAATCGATCACGTGGTCGGCGCCCATCTCGGTCAGGGCATCCAGTTTTACCTGCGAGGACCCGCAAGCCACCACTTCGGCACCAATGATTTTCGCTAACAAAAGCGCACCCGTTCCAACGCCGCCACTTGCCCCCAGGATCAGGACCTTGTCGTCAGCCGTCACTTCGCCACGGGTAACCATCATACGATGAGCCGTGCCATAGGCGACAGGAAGACACGCGGCCTCTGCAAAACTGACATTATCCGGTATTGAGACGAGCTGATGATTCGGAACCCGGGCGTATTCGGCCAGTCCGCCATCCACTGTTTCGCCAAACAAGCCTGCACCATGACGGTCGCGCGGATCAATGAGTACAGGGTCGCCAACCTTCCAATCGTTGACGTTCGCGCCGACCTCAACGATCTCACCAGCGGCATCCAATCCGCAGATTCGCGGCAGATCGAGAGTGATTCCTGGCATGCCGTTGCGGGTAAATAAGTCGTGGTAGTTAAGGGAGCAGGCCTTGACTGCAACAATAACGTCATCGGTCCCGCACTCTGGATCTCGGTAGTTTTCTTCATAGATGAAGTTGGCCATGCCACCGTGTTCGTATAGGACGACTGCTCTCATTCTTAGTTCTCCCCTTTGACCTTAATCAACCCCATGTCAACCCAGGGGCACGGACAGATAAACCCCTCGACCACTGGCCAGGAGCTTATCCTTCTCATCATAGACCTGCGCCTCTCCAGTACAGAAATTCCCACCAAGTTTCAAAGCCTGCGCTTTGACGAGCAATTTCCCTTGAAAAGCAGGTCGATGATAGTCGACACGCATGTCGATGGTAGGCACCGGCCGACCCAACTTAGCCGCAATGGCATAGTCTGCAGCCACATCGATCAGTGTCGCCAGGATGCCGCCATGCGTATAACCCAATTCCACGTTAACGACGAATTCCTCTCGCCAAGGCACCGTTAATTCAATCCCATTTTCGTCAATCTTGGATAATTCCAATCCGAGCCATTGATGGAACGGTGCAACGACGATGCGTTGGGCCAACTCCTCACGGCTCATCTTATTCTTAGGCATACCGACAACGTCCCCGTCAAAATTTCTAAGTCTTAGAAATCGCATTGAACATGAACCAGGATCATTGTTCAAACGTGAGTCAGATCCACCGTTTCAGAATCAGGTGGGTGTACAATACCGGAAGATTTGCGTGGCAGGAGCGTTCGCCTCCCACCCCTGAACGTTCAGAAGGCCTCGTTTCGCATTAGCGACGACAGCCAAACGCGTGGTTGAATTCAAGATCGGAGACCGCACCCAGGAAAAATCGTCTAATACGCCCTCTCCCAGGGACTCCATCAGCGTGAACCGACCCAGACTGTCAATGCCGCGACACCGACCAGGTATTTGAGCGGCAACCCAATGATTGGCCACGCTGGCAGGTGCTTCGCGCACGTGCGTTGCATCCTCTTCGCGCTCGATGACGCACCCTTCCCTGGGTTCTATCCCCGACAGCGTGAAGAAGGCCGGCATGGCCAAGGGCGTCTCGCTCAGGACCTTCTTCGCTTCCCTGTATGTGCGGCATGTATCAAATACCTGGCGTAAAACGTGCACAGGCGGTAGAGCGCGCCGTCGCCATAAACGACAGCGGTTGATCCCCCAATCCAACCAAAACGAAGGACTCCACTTACGCATGGGCGGTTGGTTTATGGCTGCCGAGAATCGGCCTGGAGCCATGGCTGTCACAACACCCGCGAACCCCGGCCAAGTTACATTCTCATATACTCCCGCGGCCCCTTCCATGGTCGCAACGACGACATTCCTTCCCAAGCCCTGCAGCGGCCAATCCAACGTCCGAAGCAATCGATTCCCGCTCCCAGACGGATCGGTAGTGACACTGGTCGTGCACGCCCATTCATAGGAGAGGTTCATTAGAAAACTGCCCGGCATCCCCGCAACAGCCGCAATCTCTGCAATCTCGACAGCATAAGGATTAGCGCACGCGGCAAGCCAATGCCGAGAGATCGAGTCTCCCACAACCATCAAGCCCTCCCCATAGTGGTGCGTGCCGGCTGCCATAATTGCCTGAAACCGCTCCGTATCACCCTTAGCCAATGCCACTACCCCAAGTCCAACTAAGTTGTGGTGCGGAATTTCTGGCAGATCCACCATATGCGTAGTCACCTTCAAACTCATATTAGGCTCATCGGGGCCTAGATCTTCGTCCAATGGTTTACTTCACCTGTTCGCAGGAATATACCACTTAAAACCGCTTCGGCACCCCGTGACTTTACTTTGCTGAAATTGGGAGCCCGCCATGATCCCCCGTTATTCCCGCCCTGAGATGGCCGCCATCTGGGAACCTGCTAATAAGTTCCGTATTTGGTTCGAGATCGAGGCGCACGCTTGCGATGCACAGGCTAAGCTGAAGGTAATACCAGAGGAGGCCGCCAAAGCCGTGTGGAAACATGGCAACATTCCCTATTCAGATCAGCGCATTCAACGCATCGACGAAATCGAACGCGAAACCCGTCACGATGTTATCGCGTTTTTGACCGAATTGGCCGAACAAGTGGGTGAGGAGGCACGTTTCGTCCACCAGGGCATGACCTCCTCGGATGTATTGGATACCTGCCTGGCCGTGCAGATGACCCAGGCGGCGGACCTCTTATTGGTTGACCTAGACAAAGTTCTTGAGGCATTGGAATCGCGGGCTCGGGAGTTCAAGTTCACCCCTTGCATTGGCCGCAGTCACGGTATCCACGCGGAACCGACAACGTTCGGGGTGAAGCTGTCCGGACACTATGCGGAATTTGCCCGCTGTCGTAAGCGTCTCGAAGCGGCCCGGGCGGAGATCGCTACCTGCGCCATCTCCGGCGCGGTCGGCACGTTCGCCAATATCGACCCCAGCGTCGAAGCCCATGTGGCCGAGAAAATGGGTTTGATCCCAGAACCCGTATCCACGCAAGTCATTCCACGTGACCGACACGCCACGTTCTTCGCCGTCCTGGCCATCTCTGCTTCAGCCCTAGAACGTCTGGCTATGGAAATACGGCACCTGCAGCGGACCGAAGTTCGCGAGGCCCAAGAGTACTTTGCGCCCGGGCAAAAAGGCTCATCGGCAATGCCACACAAGCGCAACCCGATCCTAACCGAGAACTTGACCGGCCTCGCCCGGATCGTGCGTATGGGCGTGGTGCCGGCCTTAGAAAATGTTGCACTTTGGCACGAAAGGGACATCTCGCACTCATCGGTAGAGAGAATGATAGGCCCAGACGCTACGGTGACCCTCGATTTCGCACTGAATCGGATGGCTGAAATAATCGAAAAGTTAGTGGTCTATCCAAACAACATGCTGGAGCATTTGAACAAGTTCGGCGGCATCCATGACTCACAACGTGTTTTGCTAGCCCTTACGCAGCGAGGTGTCAGCCGCGAAGACGGCTACAAAATCGTACAACGCAATGCCATGAAAGTCTGGCGTAGTTTTGGTATCGACCCCGACAACCCGGATGCCGAAATTAAGCTGACCGACGAAGATCGGGAAGCGGCCGGACACGGCAATCGGCTTATGTTTTTCTTATCGCAGGATGATGACCTAAAAAGTGCCCTCAGCGAGACTGACTTGAATGTATTGTTCAAAGTCGATCCTGTCGCCTATCATACCAAACACGTAGATACGATCTTCCAGCGGGTTTTTGGCAAGGCCTAATAAACCCTCAATAACCTACTCGCTGGCAAATGTAGCTATTTAAAACTCTCGGGTCCTTGAACATCACAGGGCCTCTAAACGTTGTGTCTCATCCAGAAATAGAACGTCAATAAGCACCCGGTGCCTCCATGGATTGGATGATCGCTGTTTTATCCGGGCACAAGATCGAACGTCCCGGTGGAGGCGCTAGAGAGGGGAGAGTCAGCCGTCTCCGCGAAGCTGCTCAACCGCGACGCCGTCTAGTTCGGAAATCTTCGCCCGCACCTGGCCCTCGGTGATATCCGTGCCGCGCTCCACGACGTCAGCCATGACCTTGCGAATGACGTCTTCGATGCCCGGTTCATCCAAGTCGGCCATGACCACAGCCTTGGCATACTCTTCTGTCTCTGCCGGGCCCATGCCGAAAGCTTCGGCTAACCAATGCCCTAGAAGCTTGTTCCGACGCGCTTCCGCCTTAAACTGCGTCTCCTGGTCCATCTGGAACTTGCGCTCTTCACCGCGCTCGCGGTCATTAATGACGTCGGACATATCGTCTCCATTGACTACTTAAGCAGATGCTTCCCCTGTAGGAATGACATACTCATCTCATCCCCGCATGTGAGATATGTCATATAAGGCCCTTTCAGCGACCCCGCAAGTATCCGGTTTTGTTGCGTTCGGACATTGTCCTCTGATGCTGGTCAGCTCCGGCGAAACACATTATTAAGTTCGTATGTGTACCTTGGTAATACTGCGCCGCCCGGGCGGTGACTGGCCTGTCTTGATTGGTGCTAATCGGGACGAGATGAGTGACCGTACCGCTCGGCTTCCGGCACGGCACTGGGACGATCGGGACAACGTCGTGGCCGGGCAGGATGAGTTAGCTGGCGGCACATGGCTGGCGTTGAACGACGACCGGGTTGTCGCCGCCATCCTCAATCGGCGCGACTCTTTAGGCCCCGACCCGGATAAGCGCTCCCGCGGCGAGTTACCGTTGGAGGCCTGCGACCATGCCGAAGCCCGTGAGGCAACTCGCGCGCTAGCCCTTTTGGAACCATCCAGCTATCGATCCTTCAATATGGTTATCGCCGACACACACGAGGCCTTTTGGATCAAATCGGACGGCCACTTCATCATGACTGCGCCAATTCCAGACGGGCTCTCCATGATCACGTCTCATGATCTCAATTCGACCGTAAATTCGTCACGCATACGCTTTCACTTGGATCGATTTCGCCGCGCGCCTGACCCAAAACCTGAGGCCAACAACTGGGATGTCTGGAAGATGCTACTGGGCTCGCGAGAGACAGAGCCGGGTGCGAGCTTTCGGGGCGCCATGAACGTGGACACGGATTATGGCTTTGGTACGGTTTCGTCATCGCTCATAGCGTTGCCCAATGCGGATCGTATTGGCGTTCTTCCCCAATGGCACTATTGCCCTGGTCGACCAGACACAACCCCCTACACAACCGTTACCCTGTGAGCTCCTTCACAAGTAGAGCTCTCCAGGGGCCACGGCAAATGACCGTGGCCAGCGGCGGAGCACTGCGTCCTCCGCCGACCTCGGGCAGTGAGAGAAAGTTACATTGCGAACATACCCCCAGGCGGATTCACAACAGCCATACGCATCGGATTTTGGATGGAGTTACATGCCTACCCCCCGGCCAGAGCAAGATGCGGCGATGGCCTCAAAGAGAATTTGACGCTACTGATTGGCAAGGCGGCAACAAATCCCGGTGATTGTTTTACGGCGGGACACCTGCTATCAAAACACTCGATTCCAACGGGTACGTAATCAGCCCAATCGGGACAGAAATTCATGGCCAGACGTAGGCAAGTGTATGAAGGTCGGGGCAAGGTGCTTTTCGAGGGACCCGAACCTGGAACACTGGTTCAGTATTTCAAGGATGACGCCTACGTGCAGCAGACGCGGAAGGCTGGAACAATCACCGGTAAGGGCGTACTTAATAATCGCATTTCTGAATACCTTATGCAGCGCCTGGGTGAAATAGGCGTTCCGACCCATTTTGTCCGCCGCCTCAACATGCGCGAACAACTGGTCCGCGAGGTGGAGATCATTCCGATCACTATCGTCGTTAGGAATATTGTTGCTGGCGGGCTAGCGGAACGCTTCGCCATGCCAGAAGGCACGGCCCTGCCGAGATCTATCGTCGAGTTCTATTACAAATCCGACGAGCTGGGTAGCCCCATGGTCACTGAAGAGCATATCACAGCCTTCGGCTGGGCCCACCCACAGGACATTGACGAGATCCTTGCGCTGTCGCTTCGGGTCAACGACTTCCTAGCCGGCCTGTTCCTCGGCATCGGCTTACGACTTGTCGACGTGCGGCTGGAGTTCGGCCGCCTTTGGGAGAGTGACCATATGCGAATCATGCTCGCAGATGAGATCAGCCCAGATAATTGCCGTCTTTGGGATCTACAAACCAATGAGCCCATGGACAAAGACCGGTTCTCTAAGGACCTAGGCCGGGTTGAGGAGGCCTATCAAGAGGTGGCTCACCGCCTCGGTATTCTTCCCCAATCAGAACCCTCAGATTTCAGAGGTACGAAGACCATCCAATAAGCAGAGGTACGACCATACCCATGAAAGCGAAAGTCCACGTGACCCTAAAGAACGGCGTTCTCGACCCTCAAGGCAAGGCCGTGCAGCATGCACTCGGCGCGCTCGGTTTCGATAGCATCAACGACGTTCGTCAGGGTAAATTCATCGAACTGGAGCTCTCAGAGACGGATACTGACTCAGCTCGCGCCCTTGTCACCGAAATGTGTGAGAGCCTTCTTGCCAATACGGTTATTGAAAACTACGCCATCGAGATCGCCGACGCCTAGACCCCTCTGACACAGGAGCCGCACCAATGAAAGCCGCGGTCATCGTATTTCCCGGATCCAATTGCGACCGCGACATGCAGGTAGCTCTCAGGGACGCCATGGGGTCCGAACCGTTGATGATTTGGCATGGCGACTCTGAAATGCCGGATGTTGATCTTATTACCGTTCCAGGGGGCTTTTCCTTTGGAGATTATCTTCGCGCCGGCTGCATGGCGGCAAAAGCACCAATCATGAAAGAAGTTGTCAACCGGGCCGCCAAAGGCGTGCCGGTTTTGGGCGTATGCAACGGCTTCCAGATTCTAACTGAGTCTGGTCTCCTACCCGGCGCGCTGATGCGAAACGCGGCATTAAAATATGTGTGTCGGGATGTGCACCTAAAAGTAGCCACAAGCGATACCGTATTTACTAGCCAGTACACAACAGACCAGTTGATCCGCATTCCTATCGCGCATCACGACGGCAACTATTTCGCCGATAAAAGAACACTCCAAGAATTGGAAGACACGGGCCGAGTCGCTTTCCACTATTGCGATGAAACAGGGGCCGTGACCGATGCCGCAAACCCCAACGGTTCACAGCTCGGGATAGCCGGCATCTATAACAAAGACAAGACAGTGTTAGGTATGATGCCACATCCGGAGCGCCTTGCCGACTCTGAATTAGGTGGCGCCGACGGCCGGCCCTTATTCGAGGGATTGGTCCAAGCCCTCTCCTAAGCCCCGATAGCCATCCTCACGCATAGATATGACCCGTTATTTAAAGTTATTTGTCATCCCATAATGATTTAGAGCCCAGCAAACACTATATCCAAGAGCCTTTTCTAACAACTTGAGCTCTCAGAACTAGCCAAATCACCTAACCTCGTAAATTACATAAAAGACGTATCACCACAAGCGATGGCGGCTGCCGGAACCAAAAGCCAATGCAAAAACTAAATGATCGAAAATCTTTCTCTGATCATAATCTGACAGCATAGCCGGTCCCGCGCGCATCATTGTAAAACGCTCGTGATCTGCTATGAAAGCCTCATGAACGAAGCTGATTATCCAAAACCTGAGATCACCCCAGAAATTATCGCCGAGCACGGCCTGTCGGCATCCGAATACGATAAAGTTTTGGAGATCATGGGGCGAGAGCCCAACATCACGGAACTGGGCATTTTCTCTGTCATGTGGTCGGAACATTGCTCCTACAAGTCTTCCAAGCACTGGCTGAAATTACTTCCGACGGAGGCACCGTGGGTGATTTGCGGCCCCGGCGAGAACGCTGGCATCATCGATATTGGAGATGGCCAGGCCGCTGTGTTTAAAATGGAAAGCCACAATCACCCCTCCTACATTGAGCCATATCAAGGCGCCGCGACCGGTGTAGGGGGCATCCTTCGCGATGTTTTCACCATGGGCGCGCGTCCCGTGGCCAATATGAATGCACTGCGCTTTGGACAGCCGACGCACCCAAAGACCAAACATTTAGTTGACGGCGTAGTCTCTGGTATCGGCGGTTATGGAAACTGTGTCGGCGTTCCTACTGTCGGCGGCGAATGCACCTTCCATGCCGCGTATGATGGGAATATCCTTGTCAACGCCATGACAGTTGGCATCGCGGATACGGATAAGATCTTCTACTCTGCCGCCACGGGTGCCGGTAATCCAGTTATCTATGTCGGATCCAAGACCGGACGCGACGGCATCCACGGCGCGACCATGGCATCGGCTGAATTCGCCCAGGATTCCAAAGAGAAGCGTCCCACTGTCCAGGTCGGCGACCCGTTCACTGAAAAGCTTCTGATCGAGGCTTGCCTGGAACTTATGCAGACAGACTGCATTGTAGGCATCCAGGACATGGGCGCCGCGGGACTGACTTCATCAAGCTTTGAGATGGCGTCGAAGGGCGGCATGGGGGTTGAGCTCAATCTCGATAATGTGCCCCAGCGCGAGGATAACATGACAGCTTACGAGATGATGCTATCGGAGAGTCAGGAGCGCATGCTTATGGTCTTGAAGCCCGGCTCAGAGGATCAAGCCCGCGCAATTTTTGACAAGTGGCAACTGGATTTTGCTGTCGTCGGCTCCCTTACTGACACGGGTCGTATGGTACTCATGCATCAGGGCGAGATGGTGGCAAATCTGCCCATCGACCCTTTGGCGTTGGCTTCCCCCGAATATGACGAGCGAGACCGCCCCTGGACGCCGACACCAAAGCGCCCCCAGATCAACGCGGAGCGTATACCCGTTCCCAATGATCCTGTAGCGGTCCTAACAAAGCTCATGGGCACCCCAGATATGTCATCCAAACGTTGGATTTGGGAACAATATGACCACATGGTCATGGCGGATACAATGGGCAAAGGTCGACCGGGTGGCGACGCCGCCTTGGTCCGCGTTCACGGAACCCAAAAGGCGCTGGCCATAACAACAGATTGCACGCCCCGGTATTGCCAAGCCAACCCAGAAGAAGGCGGCCGCCATGCGGTTGCTGAAGTCTGGCGTAATATTACAGCGACAGGTGCAACGCCACTGGCCATAACCAACTGCTTGAATTTTGGCAATCCGGAGCGGCCAGAAATCATGGGTCAGTTCGTCGGCTCCATCCAGGGCATGCGAGAAGCATGCTTGGCTTTGGAGTTTCCAGTCGTATCGGGCAACGTTTCACTATACAACGAGACCAATGGCCAGGCGATCCTGCCAACGCCGGCAATTGGTGGCGTCGGACTAATCAACGACAGCACGAAAGCCGTGGACCTTAGCATCACGGCCGAAGGACTGACCCTCGTGCTAATTGGCAAGACAATGGGCCACCTGGGCCAATCCATCTACCTTCGCGAAATCGAGGGAAAGGAAGATGGCGAGCCACCGCCGGTCGATCTATCTTCGGAACGTAGGAATGGCAATTTTGTCAGGGGGCAGATTAACAGCGGCACCGTTGCAGCGTGCCATGACCTTTCCGACGGCGGCCTTGCCGCCGCCGCCGCTGAAATGGCCATGGCTGGCAAGATCGGTGTCTTCCTAGATGAGCAAGCGGCTGGTGCGATCCCATTACATGCCTGGCTTTTTGGCGAAGATCAGGCCCGTTATCTTCTCGCCACTGCATTACCGGAAGCCATCCTGGACGCAGCATCCGATGCCGATATTCCCGCCGCGGCCATTGGCACCTCTTGCGGCGACAGTTTCAGTGTCGCCGGGTTCTCGCGTCCCATTTCCGAGATCCGGGCCGCGCATGAAGGCTGGCTGCCGACATTCATGAGCACGGTTTGATTAAGGAGAAAACCGGCAGACAAACTTTTTAATAACCCAAGCCGACGGAAAACCTGCAAATCACGCTCGCTATTACATCAATGAAGGGGCCCAATTCCTTCTTTCACGTATTGGGAAAAAGATATTTAGACCGATCTCGGGGCTAATGGATTTGTCAGCAAAACTTTTCCGGTCCAACCCACTGGCCGACGGCGTAGCGATCACCGTGGCACCAACCTATGGGCAAGATCTCCTCAATTGCTTTCAAGTCGCTTTCCGTAAGCACAATGTTTGCACCTGCGGCCAGTTCATTCAGGTGCTCGATGGACCTTGTCCCGGGAATGGGCAAAATATGCTCGTCCTGATTCAATAGCCAGGCAATGGCTAACGATGAGGTGCGGTGCCCCATTTCAGCTGCNAGTGCCCGAAAAGGCGCTGTNGCTTCGATATTACGCGCATGATTGGGNGGCAGGAACCGNGGATTAACCTTCATGAAATCCAGGGTCTGACAAGTTTCGTAATCAATAGGCGAATCAGTCAGCAGGGCCCGACCGATGGGGCTGAAGGCAACTAGTGTCGTGCCTAGTTCCTTNGTCCGCTGNACAAGACCCATCTCGGGTGAGCGGGTNGANAGCGAATATTCCGACTGCACCGCACCGATGGGATGNACNNCNTTCGCNAGNCTCAACTGTGTGGGGGCGATNTCNGAAAANCCAACTTGCAGCGTCTTTCCTGACTTGATCAACTCAGCAAGCGTTCCAGTTACCTCTTCAATCGAGATTTCCGAGTCCCGTCGATGCACGTAAAAGAGCTCTACTTGCTCCACGCCGAGGCGTTCAAGCGAAGCATCAAGGGAAGCGCGCAGGTGCTCTGGACTATTATCAAATTTCCGCTTGCCCTCCGGATCTCGGGTGATGCCAGCCTTGGTCGCGATCTTAAAAAAACTCTGCGCCTGTTTACCCTGCTTTGCCAAAAAAGCGCCAATCCGAGACTCCGATTTACCAAGGCCGTAGGCATTGGACGTGTCGATGTGGGTGATCCCAAGATCGACGCATCTCGCTAGAACTGCTTCCGAGCCCTCTTCCGTTGCCGGACCGTAAAAATCCGTAAATGACATAGCGCCATACCCAACGGCTGAAACTGGCGTGCCCAATTGTCCAAGTTTTCGTTGCTGCACGTTTTTGCTCCTTGGTTTCTGAGTATCGCGACACTAGGGGCCACGATCGCTTCCAATTGCTCGTTGTTGCAAAGTATTTTTGCGCTTACTGTGTAGTTTTCAAGGCTCGTCGGGAGAACAGGCCCCATAACCGCCGCCACCCGGCGTGCGAATCAAAATTTTGTCGCCCTTCTTCAAGATATGCTGGGTCCGATGATTGACACTTTCACCATTAATCTGAACATCACCGATCTCGCCATCGCCACCACCTTGAAAGCCAGGAGCAGGAACTCGAGTGCGTTCCGCCATAAACATCACGGCTATGGGTGTCTCATTGATGCACTCCATCAGAACATTCTGACCTGCGCCGCCCCGATGGCGGCCGGCGCCTCCAGAATCCGGACGTAAAGACTTTTCATGGAAGATCAACGGTGCATTGCGTTCCGCCACTTCCACCGGTGTGGATGAAATGTTAGACGGCCAACTGAGACAACTCTCACCATCTTTTTTGGGAAGCGCTCCCATGCCACCATTAAAAAACAAAACGTTTGCGTAGGCCGACCCGTCATCCTGATGGCCCGTCTGGGTCATCGCCCACAATGGAGACCCAGCGCCGGCCATGACACGGTCAGGAACGGCCTGCCCCAGAGCGCCAAAAACGACGACTGGCAGGTAATGCCCAACACTGGCACGAGCCGCGACCGCCGCCGGAAACTGCGGGTTGACCAAACAGTCGTCGGGTGCGGTGACGATGATCGGTCGGAACATGCCATCATTATTCGGTAAATCTGGCAACAGCGCACATTTCACGGCGTAGGCGGTCATGGCATAGGTATAGGTCATTGGGCAGTTCACGGCGCGCGGCTGGGCCGAGCTTGTTCCGGCATAATCAGCGACGATGGATTTGCCGTCTACCGTCAATGCAACCTCGAATTGAAAAGGAATGTCCATGCCGTCCGTTTCCATGGTGTAGCGATAGGTCCCGTCGGGCACATTGGCGATGGCATCGCACATGGCATCCTCGCAGCGGAGGAACAATTCATCTGCCAAGTCCTCCAAATCGTCGAGGGAATAATCTTCCATCATAGTCAGAAGCCGAACTGCCATCAGTCCGCCGGCACCGGCTTGGGCCCAGATATCGCCCATGGTCTGGTCCGGCGTGCGAACATTCGTACGGATTATCTGGATTAATAAGTCATTGTCTTCCCCAGCATCTGACAACTTTGTCAATGGAATTTGCAGGCCCTCCTCGTATATTTCGCGGGCCTCCATAGAGCGGATCCTTCCACCGATGTCGGGGACATGTGAGGTTGTGGCAGCGAATCCCACCAAAATATCCCCCCGAAAGATCGGCTGTACGATGCAAACATCGGGTAAGTGTCCAGTGCCTCTCCATGGGTCGTTGGTAATGAAAATATCACCAGGCTGCATGGTTTCAGCCCCAAAATGATTCAGGAAATGCTTTACCGTTGCCGGCAGGGTCGCAATGAACGAAGGGATAGACCCCGAGTTCTGGGCTAATGAACGACCGCGGGCATCTGTCAGGACACAGGCAAAATCGTTAGCTTCATTCGAAAGGGTCGAAAATGCTGTTCGGACAATCGCTTTGGCCGCTTCGTCAACGATGGAAATAAGTCGGGTCCATAGGACCTCCAGCTGGATGGCGTTGAATGCAGAAGATTTGCCGGTCATCTCAAACGTTCCCATTTCGACTTGGTAGGTCCACAACGATGTTGCCGCTGTCGCGGACCTCGACGCGGGCTCCAGGTCCAATGATTAGTGTTGAACCAGAATCGGCAATGATTACCGGCCCAAAAACTACAGTCCCTAGCGCCATGAGGCGACGGTCATGGACCGCGGTTTTGGTAAATCCACCGGCGTCAGAGAAATAGGCTTCTCGCGCGCCAACAAGGCCATCGCCCTCCGCTACGTGAGATGGTCTAATAACTTTCTCGCCACCAGGAACGAACAGGCGCGTGGAGAGGCGAGCATTGATGAACTCAATCGGCACATCCGGCGGGGTTCGATTAAAGCGCAATCGGTAAGCTTTTTCGAAAGAGCCGGTTAATAACTCACGAACAGCGTTTTCGTCTTCGATATCATAAGGGCCTGGTGGAAGATTCACCACGAGATCAAATCCCTGACCGACAAAGCGACCATCAGCAAGACGATGGTGTATTGCATCTGCTACTGGCAGGCCCGTCCCCGAGAGAACGCCAACGGCATCCGCTTCCAGGGATTTAAATACGGACTCCAACTCGGGAATGTCTCCATCGATGAGACGGAACCCGATAGTCGACACCTTATCGACCCGCGCCGGAGCAACCAACAAACCAAGGGCTGAGGCCACACCTGCCGACGGTGGACATAGAATGCGTTTGATGCCGAGCTTCCCGGCCACGCCGTAGGCATGGACCGGCCCGGCACCCCCCGTACATAGTAAAGTGAAATCGCGCAGATCCCGGCCTTGCTCGGCAACATGCACGCGAGCAGCGCTGGCCATGCTCTCGTTTACTACATCGTGAATGCCGGCGGCCAGAGTGATGCTATCCAGGTTTGCCGCTGAAGCTAGCGCCGACAACGCTCGCGATCCAGCATCTTCGTCTATCACCACGTCACCATCGGCAAATCCAGCGGCGTCCAGATATCCCAGTGCAAAATCGGCGTCGGTCACTGTCGGATCCAATCCCCCTAAACCGTAACTGGCGGGCCCTGGCTCAGACCCAGCACTCTCGGGCCCAACCTTGAGTAAACCCAAAGCATCAAGATGAGCGATAGACCCTCCGCCAGCGCCGATCTCAATCAACTCGACGGTGGATATGCGGATCGGCAAGCCACTTCCCTCAGCAAAGCGTTTCTGCCGCGCAGCCTCGAAGGTATAGGCCGTGCGGGGGGCGCCGTCCTCGACCATGGCCAACTTGGCTGTTGTGCCTCCCATGTCGAGGGCCAACAGGTCGCCAGTGTCATCATCTGTCGCCAATTCACGCCCAAAATACGCCGCGACTAAGGCACCTGCGGCTGGACCAGACTCCAGCATTTCCACAGGCACGCGTTTGGCCTCATCCAAATGGGTCAATCCACCAGCCGATAGCATTAGATGCAAGGGCGCAGAAATACCCAGTTTCGCCGACCCTGTCGCTAAATCGTCCAAATACCGTTCCGCCAGGGGTTTAATGTAGGCGTTCGCCACCGTTGTCGATGCACGTTCGAATTCCCTCACTTCGGGCGCCACATCACTGGAGATGGACAGGCTTAGATCAGGGAACGCCGCTTCGAGCAATTCCTGAGCCTCGCATTCGTGGGCCGCGTTGGAATAAGCATTCAGGAACACGACGGCAACGGCCTCCACACCCTCAGTCACCAATTCCTGGGCTGATACCATTAGCCCGTCGCGATCCAATGGAAGACGCACAGAACCATCCGGCCCTATCCGCTCCAACACTTCATAGCGGAGAGACCGGGGGACCAAGGGCGCAGGCTTGGAAATGGCTAAATCGTAAAGCTCGTACTTGCGTTCGCGGCCAATCTCCAGGGTATCGCGAAAACCCCGCGTCGCCAGCAATCCCGTCTTAGCTCCTTTTCGCTCAATTAGCGCATTGGTGAATAAGGTTGTGGCATGTACCAGACGATCGCAATCCTCAGCATTAAGCGTATCATCTTCAAGAACCGCTTTAATACCATCTATTACTGCCTGCGCCGGATTTTCATGAGAGGTCAGAACCTTCCGGCTGACCTGCCGACCTGATGACGGAATGAAAGCAACCACGTCGGTAAACGTGCCACCAATGTCAACCCCGATTGCAAATGACGCCATGTCTGCAGTCTCCCTTGCTCAGATTGATTACCTGAGATTGGGCGGGACCTCAACCCAGACAGTTTTTTCGAGTAATTCCCAGACAGTTTCTTCGAGTAATTCACTGTAATAGCTTAGGTTGGCAGCCACATGGGGGATGGCACGGATGGTTGCGAGCACAACGCAGTCGAAAAATACCCGTGCCAATATATCGAACAGTGAAAAATAGATCGGTGCATTCTGCTATATAGCATTAACAGAGAGAAATTCGGCGCAAATTTTCGCCGACTATGAGCATGAGAAGAACATCGAGCTGAATTTTTGATCACTATCTGCCGGCGCCCCGTACCGTTGCCAGGCCAATTTTTGCTGAGAGACGTCATTCGCAGTGTCGCCGAAGGCATGGACCGCAGCCAGTTTTCTCTGGGTTACCGCTATCTCACCAACGACCCAAAACTCAGGGCCTGCGAATATCCCTTCTTCGCTAGGGGTTGACGATGTCCCTCGTTACGGTCATATCCTTTGCACAGCAACGTATGGTCGGTGGATGAAACACTGTCCCGGTTTTTTGTAACCTAAACACGCAGAGAGGGCCCGAAGCTATGGCCATGCAAGCGTCAGAAATAGAGCGCCTGATTAAGATCGGAATTCCTGATGCTCAGGTTACCATCGAGGATTTGCGTGGTGACGGCGATCACTATGCGGCTTATGTAGTCTCCTCGGCGTTTGCCGGCAAAAGTCGGGTTCAACAGCACCAATTGGTCTATCAAACCCTCCAAGGACGCATGGGGGGCGAACTGCATGCGCTGGCTCTACAGACCAGCGTTCCGGAAGATGCAACAAATTAAGTGAGAGGATTGATCCATGAGTGACAACCCTGCCTTCGACCGCATTCAAAGCGAAATTAACGATAACGACGTCGTGCTATTCATGAAAGGTAGTCCCATGATGCCGCAATGCGGTTTTTCCGCCGCAGTGACACATGTTCTCTCGACCTTGCAAGTAAAATTTAAGAGTGTTGATGTCCTTCAGGACATGGAAGTTCGCGAGGGTGTAAAACAATTTTCGAACTGGCTGACGATCCCGCAGCTTTACGTGAAAGGTGAGTTCGTTGGCGGCTGCGATATAATCCGGGAGATGGCCGAGTCGGGTGAATTACAGCAAATGTTCGAAGAAAAAGGCGTTGCACACGCATAAGCCTGTGAGAAATCGGCTGATGACTTGATGATTAGCCACCGGTTGTAAGACTTTGATGGTAATTACGGAGCGCCAATGGAGTCCTGGTCATGATGTTCAGTGGCGCAGGAATATCTACATTGCGTTCAATAATGGCTATTATCGGCACTGGCGAGGGATTTTGGATTGAACAGCAACAGCTTAGGCGCCAAACTCGTGATCGTGTGAACTATCAAAAAGCTAGGTGAGGTCAGTCAAGGGATGTCTGAATTCACAGCAGTTGCCGCCGCCCAACGCCAGCGCTTGTTACTAGCTGAACAACAGCGCCTGGATCAACTCCGCGCTGATATGGTTCGAAGGCGTCAGGACTCGTTTAACAACGCCCAGCGCCGCAAGCAAATTGTTGCCGAGAGAGTGGAATTGGATGCGCGACGCATCCGAGACCGCCGTAACGACATTGAGTTTGAAGTCGAAGCTCAATTAAGTTTCGACGAACAGCAGCGCGTCCTGGACACCATCGACAATGACACTCTGTTCCAGCGCAATCAAAGTGCTATCGAAGACGAGCTCAATACGTCTCGTGATAGACGAGAAGCTGCGGAAGCCCGACTGCTCCGGGACCTGGAGACTGCCCGCAATGACGCCGTCGAGCGCAACGAGTTGGCGCAGCGGGCCGAAGACCAACGTCAGGCCGAGATCAATCGGGAAAATCGGATCATCGAGCGCCGAATTGCAAAACGCAAAGCCGATCTTCAAGCCCAAATAGACCTCCGTGTTTCGTTAGACCGGATCGGCAATACGATTGGAAGTCCGCTGCGGCCGCAGGATGCTCTGCCCGGCGATCTTCTGGACGTCAGGGCATAGATTCATTGATATTTTAAAGCTTATTCGTCGTCTCTGCAGTCGTTCAAGGCTTCATCCCTAGTGCTCCTAACAAGACCCTAATCCGGGATAACGACGCGAAAGAATGTTCCAACAAGACGGTTTGAAAGAGCTACCCTGTACCGTTTTTCAATAACTACGTTTATTGGAAACAAGTAACACAGTGGACTCAAAAAAGATTTTAAATTTCTAAATATCAACCCAATTGTCGCGCCGTTCAGTTTACGACAAGACGGCCTTTGTGTTTGGGTAAACTTACTATTTTCTGTTTGGAATGATTTAGCGCGAATAATATTCGATGACGAGGTTCGGTTCCATCTGCACCGGATAGGGCACGTCCTCAAATTTTGGTACCCGGATAAATTGTCCCTGAAGCTTATTGAAGTTCACTTCCATGTACTCAGGGACATCGCGTTCTGTGCTCTCAATGGCGAGAAGTACCATTGGAAGCTGACGAGACTTTTCGCGCACCTCAATAACGTCGCTCTCTTTAACGCGATAGGACGGAATGTTGACCCGCTTGCCATTGACCTTCACGTGACCGTGGTTAACGAACTGGCGCGCTGCGAAAACAGTTGGCACGAATTTCATGCGATAGACTACTGCGTCCAGGCGCCGCTCTAACAGGCCGATGAGATTCTCGGACGTGTCTCCTTGGGCCTGAGAGGCTTCCTTGTAGTAGCGGTGGAATTGTTTCTCAGAAATATTACCGTAATAGCCTTTGAGCTTCTGCTTCCCCTGAAGTTGCAGACCAAAGTCTGAGGGCTTTCGACGGCGCTGGCCGTGCTGGCCCGGGCCATAGTCGCGCGTGTTTACAGGGCTTTTTGGGCGACCCCAAAGGTTAACCCCTAATCGGCGGTTTATTTTGTACTTGGACTCTTGACGTTTGCTCATGTTAACCCTCGTTTATCCGGGTGTTGTTTTCTAATCCCGTTAGCCTGCTACCTCCTTATGGAGGGGGCGGGACATAAGCGAAGCTCTGCCGCCAGTCCACTTCCGGGCATAAAGCGATATACAGGTATTTTCAGCTCTATGTCAACCACTGCACAGTGCGAAAAAATGCGAAAACGTTCATTACCCAGGGCTGAACAATGCTCACCTTAATGCCCTCAATACGGTCACCTCGGCAGACGGGGCTTGAAAAATCATCATGAAGACCACATCAATTTGATAGCCATCGTTATGCCTCATATCAAGCACAAGCTTGCCAGTAACCACTAAGCGTCCAGTTCCGAATCCCAGTAAAGAAAATCGCGCCAACTTTCATGGAGAAAATTTGGCGGGAAGGCGCGACCGCGTTCCTGAAGCAATCGATTGCTCGGCCTCACTGGCTTGCGTAACGGGGACATGCCAACCTTTTTCAGCAGCCTATGTCCTTTCCAAAGGTTACATGGGGCACAGGCAGCGACCACATTTTCCCAAGTGGTCCGTCCGCCCCGAGCTCGCGGAATGACATGATCAAAAGTCAAGTCTTCCACCCGAAAGCCATTGCCGCAATACTGGCACGTAAAGCTGTCGCGAAGAAACACGTTGAAGCGGGTGAACGCCGGCTTACGGTGTAATGGGACGTATTCCTTGAGCGCGATTACGCTCGGGAGATGCATAACGAAGTTGGGGGAGTGGACCTGGCGTTCGTATTCTGAAACCACGCTAACCCGGTCCATGAACACGGCTTTCACCGAGTCCTGCCAGGTCCATAACGAGAGTGGAAAATAGCTCAACGGCCTGAAATCGGCATTGAGGACCAAGGCTGGGTAAGTGGCTTTGGCAGTGGACGACATTATGCTCCATCTTTCCTAATCGAAAGATACTACATGTTGTATTCCGCAAGCAAATCCAACTCTGTGATGGTTAAAATAGACTTTCACGTAATTTACTTCGGTTGCGGCAACGGCACACTGAAGCACGTTGCCAAGAAATCCATGCCCATCGTTATGCCCCGATCATCCAGACCGTGGCCCAGGTCCGTGCGCATTTCCCACATGGCGTCGATACCCACTCCTGCCAAGGCACTAACGGCATCCTTTAAAGAAGATGCTGGCACGACCTCATCGGCTTCACCATGGACCAGCATGACCGGCGGCTTGGTTTTCATTTCTGTCTGCAACAGGTCTGGCCCAACAAGCCGGCCCGAATATCCAGCGATCCCCGCCAACTGCCTCTCGCGGCGCAAACCCACATGCAAGGCCATCATGGTGCCTTGCGAAAAACCAACTAAAGCCGTGTCTGACTCACTCAGACCGTGGACCTGCATCTGTTGGTCAATATAATTGTTCAAGATTGGCGCTGCTGCCTGGACGCCCGGCAAGCGATCGGCGTTGGGATTCGACAGAGAAAACCACTGGTAGCCGAAAGGCGCCATATCGAATTGTTCCGGCGCGTTAGGGGAAACGAACTTGGCGTCGGGTAGAACGCGCGCAAAATAGGGCGCAAGCCCGATCAGATCATTCCCATCGGAGCCAAGGCCGTGACAGAAAATGACAAGTTGCTTCGCCGGGCCGCCAGATGCGGGCTCTTGGGTGGGGCCGTGCAGTTCAACTATAGCGCTCATGATGCCTCCATGGAGAGTCCTATACTGTTTGTAACCATAACGCGGCCCCTATTGCCACTCCGTTAACAAAGAGCCACTCTTGACGAATGGCAACTGTGACTAGATTTGCACCAAGCCCTACCGGGCATCTCCACTTGGGCCACGCATATTCGGCCCTGTTTGCGGAATCTCAGGGGACTCGGTTCTTAGTCCGCATCGAGGACATCGATACTGGACGATGCCGGCCAAATTTTGGCCAAGCGATCNTGGATGACTTGGCGTGGCTTGGCCTGGCATGGGAAACGCCGGTCCGNCGGCAATCGGCNNACATGGATGATTACGCTAGCGCGCTGAGCGCCTTGGCGGCGCGTGATCTGCTTTATCCTTGCTTCTGCACACGAAAGGATATTCAAGCGGAAATTAACGCCGCTGGGCACGCGCCCCAGGGTCCCGATGGACCAATCTATCCAGGAATCTGCCGGAACCTACCATCAGCCGAGCGCGACAAACGCATGGCGATCGGCACGCCCTACGCCCTGCGCTTGAAAATGGATAAGGCTATCGCAGCGACAGGGCCCTTAGTTTGGCATGACGCAGAAGCTGGCCCTCAACAAGCGCGACCCGCAATCTTTGGCGATGTAGTTTTAGCCCGAAAAGACACCCCAACCAGCTACCATTTGGCTGTAACCGTCGATGACTATCTTCAGGGAGTTACCTTGGTAACCCGAGGCCGAGATCTGTTCGAAGCCAGCCACGTGCATCGCCTGCTCCAAGCACTTTTGGGATACACTTCGCCCGCCTATAACCATCACAAACTGCTTACAGATACTGAAGGCAAACGTCTCGCAAAGCGAGACCAGGCCCAGACGCTGCAAAGCCTTCGAGCCGTCGGCTTTACACCTGCGGAAGTTCGCACCTTGGCTGGATGGTAGACATGATCATACCCGCTGGCGAGACCCTTAAGATTATGAGTGCGTTTTGCTTGGTGTTTGGCAGCATGCATCAGCATCCGGTTTGAGGGATCAGCTAAGCCCACCGCGAGATCCTGCCGGAGCATTTCGAGAGCTGCTAGCCGTCCAATAGGCTAAAACCCATGCCTATATTAAATTCATGCAATCCCTATTGTCGACAAGGCCAGGAGACTGATTCTAAAAGGGCAGCAGACTATCCGTTCCTCTAGAATGCCAGGCCGAAGGATCGCGACGGGCTGAATATGAGGAGTGATTCAATCATCAGGTCTTTACTACATTAGCAAATGAATCCCCAACCAAAGCACCGCACAAGAAAGGTTGGCCATCAGCAAGGGTTTAAGAAGCTTGTACCTTGCCACTTAACTCAGTGCGCCCCATATCCATGCTGTTAATATTTTACTTCGGGACGCAAAAATGGTTTTGCGCGTGGGAATTTCTGGACTCGGCCGATGGGGCCAAGTCCTTGTTGACTCTATCTATGAGAAATCCGAAATGTTAGCGGTCGTAGCCGGCTGTACCGGCAGTAAAGAAAAGGTGACGGCCTATTGTACAGACAAAGGCATTGATCTTCGCAACACCTTTGCAGACCTATTAAAAGACGACAGTCTGGACGCCGTGATCATTGCCACTCCTCATAGTCAGCACACAGACCAGATCATCGCCGCCGCCAATGCAGGCAAACACGTCTTCGTTGAAAAGCCTTTCACCTTGAGCAAAGAGAGCGCCGAAAGGGCCTGGAACGCATGCGACTCTGCCGGCGTTGTCTGCGCCTTGGGACATAATCGCCGGTTCTTGCCCAATATGAAACGTCTCCGCAACCTGGTAGACGATGGCGAGATCGGTGATCCGGTCCACGTTGAAGCCAACATCTCTTCCCCCGGGCGCGACTATTCCCTGAATCACTGGCGCTCCGACCCCAAGCAGTGTCCGGCGGGGTCTATGACGGGATTGGGTGTACATATGACCGATGCATTAATTTCGATCATGGGCCCCATCGCCACGGTCAATGCTGTCAGTGAGATGCGCTCATGCAGAAATCTTAAGAGCGCCGTGACCTTTATGACTTTGCACTTTGCCTCGGGGGCAACGGGGGTCTTTTCCACCTTGTTCCAAACCGCTCCAGTTTGGTTCCTGCGGGTTTCAGGCAATCAAGGCTGGGCCGAGGTTCGTGACTTCCGCCGCCTGACTAGCCTCAAGATCGGCGACGCCAAGGAGCACCAAGAGAAGTTCGCTCAAACAGATATCGAGCAAGCCGAATTGGAGGCCTTTGCTGAGGCCATAGCAGGCAAAGCCCCCTACCCAATCAGTGCTCATGATGCGGTGCACGGTACAGCGGTTTTCGAAGCCGTGGTCAGATCGGCAGAAACCGGCGCACCCGTAGATCTTTAGAGGGCGCGCCTAATTCTGTGAGCGCTTCAGAAATGCTACTCATGCAGGCCCGCGCTCACGGGAACATCTTTTCGAGGAACCCGCCAGCTGAACAATGTGTTTGAGGTATGTCGAGTTGACCCTGACGGAATTCGCTCATATCGTCAAAAAAATTTACAGAAGCTTTGGAATTGACGCGCATGAGTGGCGACATCGACTACCTGTTAAAGGACGTGGAAACTGATAGCCCGCCCATAGAGACTCTCTTCAAGGGACTGTTCGCCGCCGAAGATCTTAACTTTGGCTATTCCAGCTTCGCTCTAGAGACGATCAATCAGATCACGGCATTGCCTCTGGACAAGGCCAGGTAAACCTTGCACGTCAGTCATTTTGATTTCGATCTTCCACACGAACGAATCGCTCAGGCCCCGATCGAACCCCGGGACGCGGCGCGGCTACTGCACGTGGGCACAACCATTGCGGACCTTGGCGTGAGAGACTTGCCGTCATTGCTGCAATTTGGTGACGCTCTAGTGGTCAACGATACAAAGGTGCTGCCATGCCGCCTAACCGGTAAGCGACGGGAGGCCAAGATCGACATAACCCTGCACAAACCCTTTGATGGGGCCAGCTGGCTAGCCTTTGCTCGGCCGGCGCGTAAGCTCAAAACTGAGGATGTCATCATCTTCGCAGACGGGTTCGAGGCGAGGGTCACGGAGAAACGTAATGCGGGGGAAGTGGCATTAACTTTCAACCACACCGGACTAGATTTGATGCACGCGCTTGACGCATATGGGCGCATGCCGCTGCCACCCTACATCAAACGCGATACCGGCGGCTTAGACGCGGATAAGAGCCATTACCAGACCTTGTTCGCTGCGAAGCCCGGCGCAGTGGCTGCGCCGACGGCGGGATTGCATTTCACGCCGGACCTGATGGAGGCAATAAAGGCACGTGGGGTCCAGGTCATATGCGTCACTCTCCACGTGGGCGCCGGAACCTTTATTCCAATCAAGGTAAACGACACGGATGATCACGTCATGCACTCAGAACGGGCGACCCTATCGGCCGATGCCGCGGCGGCGTTGAACGCCGTTCGCGCGGACGGTGGGAAAATCACAGCGGTGGGGTCGACGGCGCTGCGGACATTGGAGTCGGCAGCCAGCGAAGACGGTATCCTGAAACCGTTCAGCGGTGACACGGATCTGTTCATCACTCCTGGGTATCGGTTCAAGGCCATCGACCGCATGATGACTAACTTTCACATGCCAAAATCCACCCTATTCATGCTGGTCAGCGCTTTTTCAGGCCTGGACCGCATGAAGTCTGCCTACGACCATGCAATTGCGGCGAATTACCGTTTCTTCTCCTACGGGGATGCGTGTCTTCTTGAACCGAACCGCACAACGTGGGGTAATACACCTGAACAAAGGCTCGGGAAAAGGATCGATCCATGAAACCCCTCGCAGAAATAGGCCAACCGCTCGCACATGTGGACACGCCAGCCCTGATCGTCGACTTGGACGCTTTTGAAACCAACCTTAAGACCATGGCCGACATGATCGCCGATGGACCGGCAAAACTACGCGGCCACTCAAAAACCCACAAGAGCCCGGTCATCGGCCTAAAGCAGATGGAATTGGGCGCGGTAGGCGTATGTTGCCAGAAAGTGAGTGAGGCTGAAGCTATGGTCGAGGGTGGCATTGACAATGTCTTGGTAAGCAACCAGGTCGCTGGCGCATCGAAACTGGACCGCCTAGCCGATCTCAACAGACATGCGTTCGTCCCATTTTGTGTCGACCATGTCCAAGGCGTTGTCCAGGCATCTGAGTCGGCAAAACGCGCCGGGGTGACCATAGACGCCCTGGTGGAAATTGACGTGGGTGGGGGACGCTGCGGCGTGAAGCCGGGTCAGGCAGCCGTCGACTTGGCAAAAATTGTGGACGCGGCGGACGGCCTCCGATTTGGTGGTCTTCAAGCCTACCACGGATCGATCAAACACGTCCGTGACCACGCAGAGCGTCACACCCACGCACAAGGCGCCGTGTACAAAGCACAGACGACCGTCGAGGCATTATCCGCCGAAGGGTTCACCTGCGACATTGTCGGCGGTGCGGGAACGGGCACCTTCCAGACGGAGGCCGCCAGTGGCACATATAACGAACTGCAGGCCGGTTCTTACGTCTTCATGGACGCAGACTATGCCCTGAACCTCGGTACGGACGGGAAACCGGTAAGCCACTTCCAGAACGCACTCTTCGTCCAGACATCGGTGATGAGCACGCCGGTGCCTGAGCGGGTCGTTCTCGACGCCGGGCACAAGACTTGCGCCATTGACTCCGGATCGCCGCACCCCTTCGGCTTGCCCGGCGCGGTAACCGGCAGCCTGTCAGACGAACACACGGTGCTTGACGTTACGGAGGTCAACGACCGACCCGGCTGGGGCGATCGTGTCCTACTTATTCCCGGCCACTGTGACCCAACCGTGAATCTGCACGACCACTACATCTGCGTCCGCAGCCTACACACGCCGGGTGCGGTGGTGGAAGATATCTGGCCCGTGGCGGCGCGCGGGGCCCTCAGCTAAGAATGAACGACCTAGTCTTCGAGCAAATCAAGACCGACAGCATGGCCCGTCTTGGTAAATTGATGACGGCGCATGGTGCCATCGACACGCCAGCTTTCATGCCTGTCGGTACCGCAGCGACCGTCAAGGCAATGACACCTGAATCCGTGCAGGAAACCGGTGCGCAGATCATCCTAGGTAACACCTATCACCTGATGCTGCGTCCGGGCGCTGAACGGGTGGAGCGTTTTGGCGGATTGCACAAATTCATGAACTGGCCGGGGCCGATCTTGACTGACTCCGGCGGCTTTCAGGTCATGTCCCTGACCAAATTACGCAAACTTGACGAGGACGGAGTCACCTTCCGCTCCCATGTGGACGGCTCGCGCCATAAGCTGACACCCGAGCGCTCGGTCCAGTTTCAGCACATGCTAGGCTCTAACATCACCATGGTGCTGGACGAGTGTACACCTTTCCCGGCGACGGAAGAGGAAGCGACCATTTCAATGCAGCTGTCCATGCGCTGGGCGGAGCGCTGCCGGACCACTTTTCAGCGCCGCGAGGGCTACGGGCTCTTCGGTATTGTTCAAGGCGGCATCTACCCCGATCTCCGCGAACAATCGGCAAAGAAGCTGACGGAAATCGGTTTCGACGGTTATGCGGTTGGCGGTCTGGCCGTCGGTGAAGGGCGCGAGCTCATGTTCACGACACTCGATGCCACCATCCCTCATTTGCCCGCCGACCGGCCCCGCTATCTGATGGGGGTTGGCAAACCCGAAGACATGGTTGGCGCTGTGCGTCGCGGCATAGATATGTTCGACTGCGTTCTGCCCACACGATCAGGCCGCACTGACCAAGCCTTTACCCGGCGCGGCACGCTCAACATGCGCAACGCACGACACCGGGACGATCCGCGTTCCATCGATCCCGATTGTAATTGTTACGTCTGCAAAAATTACTCGCGTGGCTATATCAATCACCTGATCATGGCCAAAGAGATTCTCGCCGCCATGCTTCTCACCTGGCACAACCTACATTATTACCAGGAACTCATGCAGGATATGCGCAACGCCATCGCAAACGGCGGTTTCGAGATATTTGCAGCGGCTTTCGACGCTGAGCAAGCAGCAGGGGATATTGATCCCATTTGACGACACCAGGCCGGCCTGAAATCATGGAGAGATCATGTCTAAAACCATCTACGAGAACTTGACCCAGCTTGGCGGCGGCGGCGAGGTACCTGAATCCCCAGACGACGCCGTCTTGGAGGCCGTGCCGAACCCGCAAGCTAGAACGGATTACCTGGTTCGCTTTTCGGCGCCCGAATTTACGTCGCTTTGCCCGGTCACTGGACAGCCAGACTTCGCCCACTTTGTCATCGATTACGTGCCCGACGAACTGATCGTTGAAAGCAAGTCTTTGAAACTTTTCCTAGGCTCTTTCCGCAACCACGCTGCTTTCCATGAGGACTGCACGGTCGGTATTGCTAGGCGCCTAATCGACACCATAGCACCTGCATGGCTTCGCATCGGCGGCTATTGGTACCCCCGCGGCGGAATCCCTATCGATGTGTTTTATCAGACGGGAGAGGCCCCGGCTGGCGTTTGGATTCCCGAACAAGGCGTGGCGGGATACCGCGGACGCGGTTGAGGAGACAAGTGTATGAAAGCACGCGTCAAATGGACCGAGGCTAGGCGGTTCATCGGGGGTTCGAGGTCCGGTCACAGGGTTATTATCGTTGCCTCCGCCACACCCCAAGGGGAAACGACATTCGGTCCCTCGCCGATGGAGATGCTCTTAACAGGTATGTGCGGCCGCACGGTCTCCGGCGTAATCGCGATCTTGAAAGAAATGCGCCCGCTCGTCGAGGGCGTGGTCTTCGAGTTAAAGGCCGTCCGCACTGACAGCCCCCAGAGGTATTCACCAAAATTCACGCACTCTTCTCGATCATCGGCAACATGCCACTGGAAAAAGCGGAAGAAGCGATGTCCTTGACGACAGACAAGTCCTGCTCAGCCAGACGCATGCTGGCGGAAATGGCCAAGATCACCGATGAGATCAAGGTTATCGCGAGGAAAAGCTGAGCGATGTCCGCCAATATCGCCCTCGGCCTGAAGCAAGCTGGCCACATCCATGGAAACCGCCCGGCCGTGGCGCTAGGCCGGACGACACTGCAATCCTACTCCCAGTTAGCCGAGCGGGCTGCACGCCTAGCTAACGGCCTTCAGGGGAAGCTGGGCCTTCAGCCTGGGGACCGCGTTGCCATCGCATCAAAGAATCGGCCCGAATACGTGGAAGCCATGTACGGCGTCTGGTGGGGCAGTTTCGCCGCCGTACCGGCGAACGCTAAGCTGCACGGCGCGGAGTTCCGATACATCCTAGAGAACTCCGGTGCTAGGGCCTGCCTAGTTGGCCCAGAACTGTTAGCAACCATTGCCGAGCACCGCCCAGATAGTCTAGAGCACCTGATAGTCCTCGGCAGCGACGCCTACGCGACGTTGTTCGACGCCGACAAGGCTCCGCTGGCCGAGGTCGATGTCGATGACCTGGCCTGGTTGTTCTTTACCTCAGGCACGACCGGAAGGCCGAAGGGCGCTATGCTGACGCACGGCAACATGTCCGCCATGGCCCAGATGCATCAGGATCATGTCGACCCGACCGAGACCACGGATTGCATTATCCACGCCGCGCCGTTGAGCCATGGCTCCGGCATTTACATGATCCCGCACGTCAACCAAGCTGCCTGCAACGTTATGCCGGGGTCGGGCGGCTTCGAACCAGCTGAGATTTTCGAGTTGGCTGAAGCATGGGGAGGCATGTCCCTTTTCGCCGCGCCAACCATGGTCAAACGTATGACCGAGAGCCCTGCCAACCCGCCGGCAAGGGGGTTCCGCGGCATTATATATGGCGGTGGGCCCATGTACGCGGAAGATGCGCGCGCCGCGCTAGACCGCTTCGGGCCATGCCTTGTGGAAATCTATGGCCAAGGCGAGAGCCCCATGACGATTACGGTGTGCGACCGGACCACCATCGCCAATAAGACAGATCCGAAATGGGAGGCAAAGCTGGCGTCCGTTGGCCAACCCTTCCCTGAACTCGAAGTGATGATCGCCAACGCGGATGACAATGCCGACGCCCCAAGCGAAGGTGGTGAGATCCTAGTTCGCGGCGCCACGGTGATGAATGGCTACTGGCAGAATCCAGAAGCCACAGCCAATACCCTGAAAGGCGGCTGGCTGCACACGGGCGACATAGGATCGCTCGATGAAGACGGCTACCTGACTCTAATGGATCGAGCCAAAGATCTGGTGATCTCCGGGGGCTCTAACATCTATCCGCGCGAGATCGAGGAAGTGCTTCTTCAACATCCCAATGTCTCTGAGGTCTCGGTGATCGGTCGCACGGATCCCGAATGGGGCGAAATTCCTGTCGCCTATGTGGTCGGGCAAGTATCCCCCCCGGAATTAGACTCGCTGTGTCTGGCAAACATAGCGCGGTTCAAGCGACCTAAGGATTATGTTTTTGTCGATGAATTGCCAAAAAACAACTACGGAAAGATTCTGAAGTCGGAACTCCGTAAGCGCGATCACGGCTGAGTGCCGAGTATATCCAAAGGCACAAACAACGCCGCGAGCCCGAGGGCAACGAGCACCACACGAAGCGTAATGACTTTTGGCGCTATGATCCCGTACGAGACCGCCGCCAGACCAATGCCAATTTTAAGTGCCGATGTGATAGCCGCGCCAGGCGCGGGCGCAAGTTCAATCAGGTCGGGATTAGCGATCATCGCGAGCGGAATTAGATAGAGCCCGATGCCAAGCATCATAGCCCGCACCGCAACCTTCAACCAATCCTCCTTAACCATACCGGCCGCGATGAACACGGCGCCGCAAACCGGCGGCGTGATTGTAGACAATAGTGCGAACCAGAAGACGAAAAGGTGGGCCTGTAGCAACGGCAAGCCCAGGGATTGCAGCGCTGGCCCAGCGACCGAGACACAGATAACATAGGCTGCTGTGGTCGGCACCTCCATGCCAAGAAGCAGGCACGCTAGTGCCGTCAACAACAACGCCGGCCAAACTGCCGAAGCCGAGGCAGATAGGATGAGCGAGGTAATCTTTACGCCGAGGCCAGTCTGCCCCAGAACGCCGATTACAATACTGGCACATAGAATGATCGCGGCGATCATCGCAATTTGTTGCCCGGCGGTTAGAAATACAGCCTGCAAACGGCCCCAGGTCCGCGTCCATGAAAATGTTAATTGGGCATCCACGAAAAGCATCAAAACCGCCACCAAGATCGCCACGCAAGCCGCGTATTGTGGCGTATAGCCACCAATGAACATGCGCTCCAAGAGAGCCATGAAAGGTATGGCGAAGAACAGTGTAGTGATAACTACAGTCCGCAAAGCCGGTTGATCCTCAGCGGCCAAGCCTTTCAAATCGAAGCGTACCGTGAAGGCGTTGATGCCAATCCAAACCGCAGTAAAGTAGAGCAACGCAGGCAATACTGCGGCCGAGATGATCCCGGTATAAGGAACGCCGGTCAGCTCAACCATAACAAACGCACCGGCGCCCATGAGCGGCGGCATAATCTGTCCCCCGGACGATGCGACCGCCTCAACAGCCGCGGCGAATGGCTTTGGATACCCAAGCTTCCGCATAGCGGGCAGTGTGATTGCACCGGTCGACGCCACGTTCGCCGACGCAGATCCTGATATGGAGCCAAAAAGAGCGGACGACAAGACCGATACTTTGGCCGCACCACCTTTCAGTCGACCCGCTGCCGCCGAGGCTAGGTTCATAAACCCTTGCCCTGCTTCTCCAGCATTCAAAACTGCTCCCATGATCACGAAGACGGCAACAATGTTGGCGGAAACGCCGGTCAGACTACCCCACAATCCGCCCTCGGCGATCGTTAATGTGCCCAGGAAGCTCTCAACCGGGAGACCCGGATGGCCAAACTCACCAGGTAACAGGTCGCCGAAAAGCCCGTAGGCTAGTGCCAAGGCGGCTACCAAGGGCAACGGCCAACCAATGGCCCGACGGGCCATTTCCAGCACGACGATCAAGAGTACGGCCGCCAGGGCAACCTGCCTACCCCCTTCCAATGATCCATATTGATCACTGAGCGCCGCTTCGTTAAGAACGATATAGATGCATCCGAGGATGCCGGCGCCGGCGAACAATCCACCGCTCCACAGTGACCGATCGACGGTGGCGAATAAGAAAACCCATGGTAACGCAAGAGCCATATGGATCGGCCGAGCGACGAGATTAGGGACCAGACCGTAGAAGATTAGACCAAGGTGAAAGGCAACAGAAATGGCGCCCAAGACAAGAAATATGATCGTCCTGGACACCATCACATGGTCCCAAGTTTAGGCATTGAAGAGAGACCGATTAGCGCGCCGTCGCCGGCACCTTGATTCCCGCCTCGTCATAATACCTGAGTGCGCCTGGGTGGATTTTGCCGTAGACGTTGATTAGCAACTCACCGGAAACGCCGTTCCACCAGGCATTATCGGAGCCCATTGCTCTCTTCTGCGCCCAATAGGTCTTAGTCACGGCGTAGGCTGTCGCGTCATCCATTGCCGCCGTTGTGTGGGCGACGACTGGAAGGGACGTCGTATTAGTCGCGCCCGCAACACCCGCATAGGTGCCGCCCGGGATAACCAGCTTGGTCCGCTTAGTTTTCTTGATCTGCTCATCGTTCAACGACAGCAGGGTCACCCCCGTGCTGGCCGCCGCTTCGATTACATTGGGTGCCGGATAGGAACCGGCGGTGACGAAGCCGTCGATCTGCTTGTTTTTCAGAGCACTTACAGCCGCGTTCAGCTCCACCGTGGCGAGCTTCACTTTTCCCTCAAGGCCGAACAACTTGAGGTACTTGGCTCCTTCACGAGCCCCGAAGGAGCCTTTGCCGATGAGAATGGTCTTGCCATCCAGGCCCTCGAAATTGGTAACGCCGGAATCCTTGCGCATGACGAAATGCATGGTCAGCGAAGGAATTGGGAACAGGGCGCGGATTTCGTTGTATTTGGGATCGGTTTTGCCCTTGAACATTGCCAGGCCCTTTTGCGCCAGTTTGACCAGCACCGGCGGGGTGGTGAACACATAATTGCCCTTACGTTTCGCCGCTTCCTTGACGTTTTGAACAGACCCTTGGCTTTCCTCCACGGTGACGATGATGTCGCCCTTCGAGCCCTTCTTCATGGCTTCCGCAATCTGCACAGCCATCTGGTAGTACGACGACGTGTTCTTGGCGGATTTATAGGTCACACGTGTTTCGGCATCGGCGGTCGTTGAAATAGCGGCGGCCAAAACCACCGCAAAGACACAAGAAAAAGTTTTCATATCTTCCTCATCACTAAGAAATTGGGAGCTTGCCCAGAACGAGCACATTTTTGAGAGAACCCGTTTGAATGGTGACACAGTCTACCAGCCGCCAGAAAACGAGCAATTGCAAAGTCGGAGGCGTCAGGCGACATAATTCGTCGGATCTTCGACTCCTGCTTCCGTGAACCCTTTTTTCCGCAACTGACAAGCATCGCAGGCACCGCAGTGCGTCAGCATGCCGGGATGCGGTGGATCGTAGCAGCTCATGGTAGCGCCGAAATCGACGCCCAGTTCCATTCCACGCATAATGATCTCCGCCTTGGATAGTGTTATTAACGGCGCCTGTATGCGCACCGGCGAAGTCTGTTCCGCTCCGGCCTTGGTCGCCAGGTTGGCCATACGTTCGAACGCATATATATAGTCGGGACGGCAATCTGGATATCCGGAATAGTCAAGCGCGTTGACGCCGATGAAAATATTGTGGGAGCCGGTGACCTCGGCCAATGCAAGAGAGTGGGATAGAAAGATTGTGTTCCGAGCTGGCACGTAAGTGACGGGTATTTCGCTGGTGCCGGGGTCACGGCCTTTCGGCACATCAATCTCATCAGTCAATGCTGAACCGCCAAAGATACGCAGGTTCAGTTCCGCAATTACATGACGTCGGAGGTCAGCCACTTTCGCCAGTGCTTCAGCTGCAATTAATTCCTCGTCATGTCGTTGTCCATAACGGAAACTGATCGCAAAAATGTTGAAACCCTGCTCACGGGCGATGGCGAGAACGGTAGCAGAATCCAACCCGCCGCTTAGCAGAACAACTGCGCTTTGCGTCGCACTCACACTGCCTCGACTTCCCGGCGGCGAATAAGCCACCAAACTATCAGTGCGCCCATCATCTTGGATGCTGTCATGGCTATAACACCAATTGCAGAAAGATGACCGATAATGCCCAAAAATACCATGCTGTCCAAGGGCGTACCCACGGCGCTGGAGATCAGGATACGCTGGCTGAACGGGCGGCCCGTGAGAGAGTATACGGCCCAATCGCCGAATTCGGAGATCAGGAACGCTACTAGGCTGGCCAAGGCAACGAATGGGTCAGCCATCACATAGCTAAGTACGGCCGCGATCAACATAGCGATGATCACCCGGTGTCCTATCTCCCGCTGCGCAAAATCTCGGGCCACAAAGATAAATCCGACGATTAAAGACATCGGAGGCCACTTCTCGCCACCGGGGATATCAACCAGCGGCACCACCGAGAAGCCCCAATTCACGAAGACAATTAGACCGACATAGAGAATGGAAGATTTTAGCTGCATTACGTTTCCTCTGGGGATCGGGCGGTTACCATGGTCTATTATGTAATTCTATATAAGATTAAAATTCGGGTCGTCCAATAAATGAGCATGCCGTGAGCGATATCAAGGACCGAATACGCGACCAAGCCTTGCGCGAGGGTTTCGATGCCGTGGGTTTCACATCGGCCACCGCAGACCAGAAGGATCGCGAGGGCTGGCGCGCATTCGTTAAGAAAGGCTGGCACGGCGATATGGATTGGCTCGCTCAGGACGATGGTCGTCGTGGCAATTTGCAAGCCATGATGCCGGACGCGAAGACCGCAATCGTGTTGGCAGCCAACTATGGCCCCTCGAGCGACCCACTGGCGGCCCTTGAGTCGACGTGCCACGGCGCGATTTCCGTCTACGCCCAATCGGCAAGAGACTATCACGATGTTCTCAAGAAACGCCTCAAAAGCCTCGGGCGATGGTTGACGGAAACAGAGGGTGGAGACCTCAAGGTTTTCGTCGACACTGCACCGGTAATGGAAAAGCCTCTGGCTCAACGCGCCGGGATTGGATGGCAGGGTAAACATTCCAATTTGGTGTCGCGTGCATTTGGGTCCTGGCTGTTTTTAGGTGAGATCGTTACGACTTTGGAAATTGCGCCGGACTTGCCAGAAGCGGATCACTGCGGGTCATGCCGGGCCTGCATGAACGTGTGTCCTACAGATGCGATCCCCGCGCCCTATAGACTAGATGCGACGCGCTGCATATCCTATCTTACGATTGAGCATAAAGGGGCAATCGCGCCAGAGCTCATGACCCGGATGGGCAACCACATATATGGCTGCGACGACTGTTTGGCTGTATGCCCATGGAATAAGTTTGCTGAAACCACATCCGATCCGGCATTTCTGCCGCGCGCCGAACTGGTAGCGCCCCGGCTTGAAGATCTTGCGGACCTGGATGACGCCAGATTTCGAGAGCTGTTCGCCGGCTCACCGATTAAACGGACTGGCCGGAACCGGTTCCTCCGCAACGTCCTCATCGCCATGGCCAATAGCGGTGACCGCAATCTGAAACCGCTTGCGCAGCAACTAGCCAGCGATGTATCAGAGCTGGTTGCTGAAACCGCGCGTTGGGCGCTAGCGGAGCTTAGCTTGCCCGACGATGAGGTTAACGATGAAGCTGGGGCAGCTGGCCTTTCGTCATCGTCTGTTACCTAGTTGGCTCCGACACGACCAACATCGGGCAAAAGGTGCTATGCATGCCGCGATTTATGATACTTGGTGTTATGGCTCTTTGCATCCTCGTCCTGCCAGCCAACGCGCAAACGTCCAAGTTCGACACTGAGAAGGGGACAGTATTCAAGGATTGCGAAACCTGTCCGGAAATGATTGTGGTGCCAAAAGGCCTCTACATTATGGGTTTCGGCGGCAAAAATCGCCATGGCCCACCAAGTCGCGTAATCGTTGAAAAAGCCTTCGCCATCGGGCGGTTTGAGATCAAGTTTAATGAGTGGTTCGCCTGCGTTTTGGAAGATGGATGCCGCCATAAACCAGATGACCATAAATGGGGCATGATCGGAAGACCAGTAATCAATGTAACCTGGGCTCAAGCCAAGAATTATACGCGTTGGCTCAGCCGCAAAACCGGTCAGAAATACCGACTGCCATCCGAAGCGGAATGGGAATACGTGGCCCGAGGCGGGACTACCACTCTGTTTTGGTGGGGAGACGAGCCCGGCCAAAAGATGGCCAATTGCCGCGATTGCGAATCCCGCAAATGCTGCTCCGCCAAGGACCATTTGTGCTGCTCCCACAGAACCGAGCCTGTGGGCTCCTTTCCGGCCAATCCGTTCGGCGTTTATGACACGGCCGGAAACGTTTTCGAATGGACAGAGGATTGCTGGAACCAAAGCCACGAGGGCCGACCCAAGGATAGCCGTGCGCGCAAACAAGGGGATTGTTCGAATCGGGTAATCCGCGGCGGTTCTTTTTATTACGTCAACAAAGTTGCACGCTCCTATTATCGCGCGAAAAACCCGCCGGGCGTGAAAAGTTACTGGCTAGGATTCCGCGTCATCAGAGAGCTAAACTAAGGCTGCTTACTTGTTCTCTGACATACGATCCAGTTGCACCTGCATCTGCGCTAACTGCAACTTCAAAGCTTTCAACTCATGGGTCGCGGCCTTATCCCCAGCAACATCGGAAACCCCTGTGTCAGCCGTATTTTTGGACGCTGGGACGCCATTCGAACCATAAAAGGGAACAAACATCTTCATGGCATTTTCGAATATTGCCATGTTCTGTTTTCCCATTTCCTCGAACTGACCAAACGGATTAAGCTCCCCAAGCGCTTCCTGCATGGCACCACGCATCTGTTCTTGGTTGCGAGCAAAGATGTGCATGGTGTGGTTCAAGTAGTTGGGTACCACCGCCTGCAAGCTGTCTCCGTAGAAACTGATTAGATGACGGAGAAAATCGATGGGGAGCAAATTTTGGCCCTTACCTTCCTCCTCAACAATGATGTGTGTCAACACGGAGCGAGTGATATCTTCCCCCGTCTTCGCGTCGAAAACAGCGAAGTCGGTACCTTCCTTAACCATCTGAGCCAGATGGTCTAG
>PARE01000004.1 GCA_002709525.1 Magnetovibrio sp.
GCGTGACCCGAACCCATCGCTGAGATCAATACCTGCGCCAGTTCGTCCAAATCTTCGGGCAGATCAGCACGACGGAAATACGGCCCCCGCGACGTCCCACCGCGCATAAAAATATAGGGAATAGCTGTTTGTTTCATGATAGGCACCCTAATTGAAGGGTTAGGATAATTCCACCCGCCACTGCTGTCTCAAAATTCTTAGGCGGAATGTGGAACTAATCCGCTATTTGGCTCATTTGATCCACCGGTCGCAAGGCCCTAGACTAGGCGTAACATCAAGATTAGGCCCGCCTTATGAATTTTGCTAAAATTGCCATCGCCGCCGCAGAGATACCAGAGGCTGAAGAGGCCGCCGTGCGGCTTCGGTCGCTTTACAGCAGCGTATCGGTAGACGATGCCGACATGATAGTCGCATTGGGTGGTGACGGGTTCGTCCTACATATGCTGCACAGTGTGATAAAGAACCCAGTGCCAATCTATGGCATGAACCGAGGCTCTGTAGGTTTTCTCATGAACGCCTACGAAGAAGATGGGCTTCCGGAGCGGTTAGCCGCAGCCACGGCAGCAGAATTACATCCACTTTGCATGCAATCCTGGGATAAGAACGGTCAGAAGCATGAAGCCTTGGCAATTAACGAGGTATCCCTAATCCGTCAATCACGGCAAGCGGCGAAGATTGCCATTACCGTAGACGGCGTCGAGCGCCTGGATGAACTGATCTGCGACGGCATTATGGTCTCCACTCCGGCAGGATCAACAGCCTATAACCTATCGGCAGCCGGACCTATTATTCCCATGGGAGCCGGGGTTCTAGCGCTTACACCCATCAGCGCATTTCGTCCCCGCCGTTGGCGGGGCGCATTGCTGCCAAAGCGCGCGGCGGTGGAGTTTCACGTTAAGGACGCAGACTTTCGCTCTGTTAGCGCCAGCGCGGACTTTCACGAAGTTCGCGACATCAACCGGGTCACTGTTTCAGAGAGCCGGGGCATCTCGCTGCCCTTGTTGTTCGATCCGGAGCATAACCTCGAGGAGCGTATCCTGAAGGAACAGTTCCAACCGTGACCGCCGCCGAGGACCCCACCTTTAAGGACCGCCGCGCGCAAAATATACCTGACAATCTCACCAAACCCGCGGAGGGTTGGCCTCGCTGGATCATTTACATGCTGGCTAGTCTAGTCTTTGGCGCCATTGGTGGCGTGATTTTTCATTGGCTGACCATGCCGCTGGCTTGGATGATTGGCGCCATGATCTTCACCACAGGTGCGGCGCTTTCAGGAGCACCGGTGCGCGGGTCGCGCCGAATACGAACCATTTTTATTCCGGTGTTGGGTATAATGTTGGGCTCGTCGTTTACACCGGAAACGCTAGGCCAGGTTTCGTCATGGGTCCCCAGCGTCGTGACCATGCTCCTATTCGTAGTCATCGTTGTCGCCGCGGTTGGTATATTTTTGCACAAGGCTATGGGCTTCGGCCCAGTCTCGGCCTATTTCTCGGCCACGCCGGGAGGTTTGGCAACCATGGTCGTGATCGGTGGAGAAATGGGCGGTGATGAGCGGCGCATTGGCCTCACCCATTCGATTCGGATCATGCTAACGGTCCTTATTATCCCCTTTTATTTTCGCATCTTCGAAGGTTATGTGCCGGGCGGGCTGGAACCGCTCGGCAGCTTAGTTGACCTATCGCTCCAAGATGCAGCAATTCTGGCCTCGTGCATGTTGGGCTACCCGCTGTTCAAGATTCTGCGCCTCCCATCGGCCCAAATTTTGGGACCGATGATACTGAGCGCCATCATCCACATGACTGGCCTGACGACGGCAAAGCCGCCCGTGGAAATCGTAAATGTCGCCCAGTTGGTCATCGGAACGGGCATCGGCGCCCGATTCGTAGGCGTTTCGGTAATGCGACTGTATCCGGTGATGGTAGCGGCCACTGGCGGCACGATATTCATGGTTGGGTTCGCCGCCGTAGCAGCACTCGCGCTCGAAGCCTTGACGGGACTTCCTTTTGCTGCCATTTGGCTGGCCTTCGCACCTGGCGGTGTAGCAGAGATGACGCTAATCTCCTTGGCGTTGGGAGTCGATGTGGCGTTCGTATCGACCCATCATCTGGTACGGGTAGTGTTCATGGTCATTGCCGCGCCCGTGATCTTCCATTTCATTGACAATAAATGGAGCCTCAGAGAAGACCCCGACGATCACAAGTTTTAGAGGTCAGCGCCGACGGCCTCATTGACATTGGCAAAGCCGTCACGCTGGAGAAGTTCGATAAGGCCACGATTGACCTGCGCTACTATGTGCGGGCCTTCATAGATCATCGCCGTGTAAAGCTGCACCAAAGATGCGCCTGCACGGATTTTTGCGTAAGCCTCCTCTGCCGAGGCCACGCCGCCAACTCCTACTAACGGCAGCCGGCCCTCAGTCAATCTGTAAAGATCAGCAAGGACAACCGTTGACGAAGTCATCAGAGGTCGCCCGCTCAAGCCCCCGGTCTCGGTGCGTTGCGGATCAATGAGATCATCTGGTCGGGCGATTGTCGTGTTGGTAGCAATCAGGCCATCAATAGCTTCATCAATAGCTACAGCAGCGATGTCGCGCTTATCATCATCGGTGAGATCAGGTGCCACTTTCAGCAGCAAAGGCAAATGGCGGTCCAGCTTGGCAATAGCGACCTTCACCGCGCGCAACAATTCCGCAAGCGGCGCCTTGCCCTGCAGCGCGCGAAGGCCTGGCGTATTTGGCGATGAAACGTTAACCACCATATAATCTGCATAGGACCCAAGTGTAGCGATCCCAGCAACATAGTCCGCGGTCGCATCTGGTGTATCCTTGTTCTTGCCAAGATTCACGCCAATAGGTCCTGCACGATGAACCGGCAAATTCGCCAAGCGCGCTGCGGCTAGACCCATGCCACCGCTGTTGAAGCCGTTGCGATTTATCGCCGCCTTGTCTGCGGCCAGACGGAACAGACGTGGAAGCGGATTACCAGGCTGTGGTTTCGGTGTAACAGACCCCACTTCCACGAAACCAAAACCCAGTTTCAGTGCCTGAAGCGGTACCTGTACGTCTTTATCAAACCCTGCGGCTAAGCCGATAGGATTTGGAAATTTAAGACCCCAGATCTTTTGTTCAAGTACTGGATCTCTTGCAGGCCCTGCTCCCGATACCAAACCAGTTTTCAACGCCCAAAGGCTCAGGTTATGCGCTCGTTCCGGATCGAGACAGAATACAAAAGGACGTAGAAAGCCGTACACCTAGTCCTCCGGCACGTGTTCAGGGAACTGGTGTACACCATCTGTGTCCAACTCCAATGGGTCCACCCGTCTCACTGCGGACAAAGGCAAATCGCCATAAAGATGTGGGAATAGCTGTCCCCCTCTGGTGGGCTCCCACTTCAAGGCATCGCTCAATGCATCCGGATCAACGCTAAGCAACATAAGATCCGTTTGAGCAACCCGGTGCTTGGCAGCACTGGCACGGACCTGGCTAGCTGTGGAAAAATGGATAAATCCGTCTGCTAAGTCCTGCGAGGACCCGGCATAGGATCCGGTCTTTTCCGCCGACGCCCATTCGTCGCGCCGACATATATGATAGATTAACACGGTCATGATGCATTAAAAGTTAGACCATTGGTGGTGCGAAATACAGGCCTAGACTTAGTTACGATCGAACTTTTCAACCATTTAATAATGCAGGCCCGCGCATCCGAATAGGTGCTCCAAAGCGAGTACCTATTTTCCAAGACAACTAGTTCGTTCTTAAGTCCAACAATGCCAGTAAGTCGACAACGACTATGAGCGAAATCCATAAGATTAGTACCATTTTAATCTGCCCGCCCCACCCCTATTATCTCGTACTTTCATTGAACTTGGACCGGCTCATTCTCCAGCTGGCCCAGTGGTCGACCCGTCCCTCGTATAGGAAATCTGCCGTGCCCCAAGAAACTGCCGTTTTGTTTGCCAATGAGGCCTTCTATCTGACCTTCACCAACCGCGACGTTGACGCCATGATCGCTATTTGGTCTTCGCGCGATATGGTGACTTGCATCCACCCTGGCTGGCCGCCTCTTCGCGGTCGCGAACCTGTGATGCAAAGTTGGCGGGATATCCTCGACAAACCCAACGCGCCAAAAATTACCTGCCAGAACGCCCAAGCCTTCGTCAATGGCAGCATGGCTTACGTACTTTGCACCGAAGTCTTAGCCGGCGGCCAACTTGCGGGGACAAACATCTTCGTGCTCGAGGACGGGACATGGAAAATGGTTCATCATCAGGCGGGTCCAATGTCGAAGATTGAGCCCAAACCACCCATGAGAAAACCAACGTTGCAGTAACCCGGAAAGGCGACAGACATCTCTAGGTCACACCTAAAGGTCGAGCCCACGGGCAAAATGTTTTGACGTTGCGCATAACATCAACAGCTTATTCCTTTCCTGCCGCCACCCTGTTGACGACAAATTCGCATAATAAGGTCTACGAGGCTAATTTCAGAGACCTAGTCCTGGCCACGGACCTGCTTAACGATCGAGCGGTTGTCGATGACTGTGAGACCGCCATTTGGCATGACGGAAGCCAAGGTCAGAAAACCCTATCGTTAAAGTGCATCATTGCCAGTCTCGCCGGTGCGGATACGCATGGCCTGGGCCACCTCGAGGACGAAAATCTTGCCGTCGCCAATTTTATCGGAATGGGCCGCTTGTTGAATAGCCTCAACAACACTGTCCACCTGAACGTCATCGACTACGAGGTCGAGCCGCACCTTAGGCACGAAATCGATCACATATTCGGCGCCGCGATAAATTTCCGTCTGGCCTTTCTGACGCCCGAAGCCCTTGGCCTCTGACACAGTCAATCCTTGGATGCCTAGCTCGGTTAACGCCTCGCGCACGGCATCCAATTTGAACGGCTTGATAATGGCTATTACCAGTTTCATGATCGTTCCTCCTTCTTTGCCGTGCGTCCTTAGAAGTTGTAATCCCGTTCACCGTGATAAGACAAATCCAAACCTTCGGTAATTTCGTCATCATTGGCGCGCAGGCCGCCCCTAAGGGCACCAGCCACCTTGCAGATCACGAAGGTTGCTACGCCGCTCCAGGCGACGGTCGCAACAACTGCAGTCACTTGGGTTGCGAACTGTCCGCTAATGGTGACGCCTTCACCAAAACCGGCACCACCAAGGCCTTCGGACGCAAAGACAGCAACCAAAAGCGTACCGAGAATACCTCCAACGCCATGTACTGCAAATACATCCAAAGAGTCATCTAACCTCCACACCTCCTTAACTAGACCCACCGCATAATAGCAAATAAATCCACCGGCCAAACCGATCCCGATGCCGCCGATGGGCCCAACAAAGCCGGAGGCCGGTGTAATTGTCGCTAGGCCCGCAATAGTGCCCGTTACGATACCGACTAAGGATGGCTTTCCAAATTTTTTCCATTCAATGAAAACCCATACGAGCGATGCCGTGGCTGCCGATAAGTGCGTGACCGTGATCGCCATAGCTGCACCTCCACCGGCCGCAAGCGCCGAGCCACCGTTGAACCCAAACCAGCCGACCCACAACATAGCAGCGCCTGCCATGGTTAGACCTGGGCTATGTGGCGGATGCAGGTGCGTCGGAAACCCCTGCCGGTTGCCTAGCATCATTACCAATACCAGCGCCGAGGTACCCGCCGTAGCGTGTACAACCAAGCCACCGGCGAAATCTAATACGCCCATCTCGGCCAGCCAACCGCCCCCCCACATCCAGTGACAAACTGGCGCATAGACAAAGATCAACCAAAGGGCAGAGAACCAAAGAACCGCTGAAAACCGCATACGTTCCGGATAGGCTCCCACAATTAAAGCTGGTGTGATGATCGCGAAAGTCATTTGGAACATGAAGAACAGCGATTCTGGAATGTCACCGGCCAACGTTTCAAAACTGACGCCCGATAGAAATCCTTTGCTCAGCCCTCCGATCACCGCGTTAACCACGCCCCCGTCGTCGAAGGCCAGAGAATACACGCCAAATAGCCATAGCACCGATGCCAGGCAGGCAATTGTGAAGCAGTGCATAAAAACGGACAGCACATTCTTGGACTGAACCAACCCACCATAGAATAGGGCCAGCCCAGGCAACGTCATAAACAGCACCAGGGCCGTCGCTGTCAAAATCCATGCGGTATTCCCAACATCCAATTTAGCATCCGCCGCCCACGCCGCATCCGACGTTAAAACCATTATAACGGCCGCCAAAATGGCCGTCCCAAGCGTCGCGACTCTTGAGATCGTCTGTCTCATTGTACCTCTCTCACCAGACCCATATAGTTAAAATAGGAGCGCACAAACGTGCATGTTTTTTACGCTCTCCTGCTCTTGAAATGCTCACAAAATAGGCGGCAATTTGATGTCTTAATAATAGCGGATTAACGGGTCCGCTAAAGGGTAATAGTCGACCAGCACGGTGATTGTCATTAGAACGCTGTGAGATACCCTCTCGTAGAAGTGTCCGGATTGCGCCTGCGAAAGACAAATAAGTTGAGGTGATGTGATGACTACCATGCCGCCCGCTCAAAGTGTAGCATATTCCTCATAGACAGCATAGCGGGGTAAGCGCCTTGATCCATTATTGCAATCGTGAGAGCGTTATGCGTTTGTTAGGGCGTACAAATTTTGTCCACTACCCAATGATATAGATCTTTTATTAAACTCTTAAAATCACCAAACTGACCATGACCGATCGCTCTAGCCTACCTTGGCTTACGTTTGACTGCTACGATACCCTAGTCACTTATTCCGAAAGCAAAGCCCAACGGCTAGCCGAATTAATCCGCGCCAAGGGTGGCGATGCCGATGCTATCAACTCGGCCCAAACGACCTTCAATCTACGCGAACGGGAAATCCAAACAGGACCATTCAAGCTGCTAAATGCAGTACTCCGCGAAAGCCTAAACGACGCCATGACCGCAGCTGGTCTTGACTGCGCACCAGACGACGAGGCGGCGATGGTAGACGCCGTCTGCACAGCCGCCCCCTTCCCCGATGTGCCTCAGGCGATGCATGCGCTTAAAGCAAACTTTCGCCTAGCGGTACTGTCAAACTCTGAACCGGAAATCATCCGACATAGCATTATTCGCATTGGGACCGGCATGGATGCCATCGTCCTGGCAGCAGAGGCTAAATGCTACAAGCCCGCACAGGGCATGTTTGGGGCACTTCTTGAGCGCCTGGAAACTCCAGCGGACCAGATCACTCATGTTGCGCAAAGTTTCTACCACGACATCCGCCCGTCTAAGGACGCTGGTTTTGGGCGACGGATCTGGATCAATCGCTATAACAAGGAGGGTGACCCCGCATACGCACCTGATTACGAGCTCTCGAACCTCACAGGCTTGAGCGCGGTCCTATGCGGCGGCGACTAAACCGCCAACGGCTTATCAAAAATTATCATCTGCTCTTTGACAGCGGAGCATCTTTGTATCTTTTCATATTCAAGGCATCCAGTGGCCTACCGAATGCTGCCTAGATCGTTGACATTCTTCAGCCCATGTCCGAAGCCTGTGACAAAGTTCATCTGATTGGAATCCTCCATGCCCATCCCTATCGATCGCATCCGCGCCGAAACTCCGGGCCTTCCAGACACTACGCACCTCATCGCATCCGGAGCCAGCCTCATGCCCCAGCCCGTGGTCGCGGCGGTGACCACGCACCTCAACCTTGAAGCAGAAATCGGTGGCTACGAGGCCCATGCGGTCAAGGCAGTCGAATTAGACGGGGTCTACTCCAGCATCGCTCGTATGCTAGGCGCAATACCGGAAGAAATCGCAATTATGGAGAGTGCTACGGTCGCTTGGTGCCACGCGTTCTATGCCATACCTCTGAAACCAGGACAGCGAATTCTCACATGCGAAGCGGAATACGCGGCCAATTATGTAGCCTTCCTGCAGCGCGCCAAACGCGAGGGCGTCGTAATCGAGACCGTGCCTAGCGACGATGCAGGAGCTGTCGATTTAGACGCCTTGGAGCGGATGGCCAACGGCACCGTCGGCCTGATCGCAATGACCTGGATTCCCACCAACGGCGGTCTGGTTAACCCGGCGGCAGAAATTGGGCGGATCGCCCGGGCCCACGGTATCCCCTATCTCCTGGATGCGTGCCAGGCTATTGGTCAAATGCCTGTGAATGTGGACGAACTTGGATGTGATTTCCTATCCGCCACGGGACGGAAATTTCTCCGAGGACCCCGCGGAACCGGGTTTCTGTATCTTCGCAAAGAGCGCCTGGTGGAACTGGAACCGGCCATGATCGACCATTTTGGTGCACCCTGGACATCGGCAAACGGTTACACATTACGCGACGACGCAAGGCGATTTGAGACCTGGGAAAACGCGTACGCTTTGCGCGCAGGGCTTGGCGCCGCCGTAGATTACGCCTTGGAAATTGGTCTGGACGACATTCAGGCTCGGGCGTGGGGCCTAGCCGACAAACTCCGCGGCAAATTGTTAGAGGTCCCCGGCGCCTGCATCCGCGATATCGGCCATGAGACCTGCGCCATTGTCAGCTTCACCGTTGACGGCTTGGACCCTCGCGAGACCGTGGCTGCACTGCGTGACCAGCGTATCAATATTGGCACGTCCAGTCCCGAGAGCACGCGTCTGGACTCCGAGGCCCGCGGGCTGCCTATATTGCTGCGGGCCGCGCCGCATTATTACAACACAACCGAGGAACTGGATCGTTTGATTATGGCGCTGAACGATTTGCATAGCTAATGATTCGGCGGGCGGAGCCATCTGTATTATATGAGTTCTCCCTTGATATTACGATAATTGCTCGCCTACTGTGAGATCAACTGGAGGGCGTGAGCATGCCAAACGAAATCAAAGCCAAGACCATGGCTGAAATCCCCATGCAAAAAGCCTCGCAAGATAGAAGTCCAGCCGAGGCGCGGGGGCGGTATTTCAATTCCGCGAACGCATTTAATTTGATCTTGCCGCCAGTTCCAGACGCTGTATTCACAGAAGAGCCTGCCGTCGTGCTGGCCGCAGACGCGTCCACCGGTTACACGACCTGCGATCTGGCGGGCGATATGCAAAACCCAACCCCTGCCACCACGCCGCTGTTGCTGGCCCGCTATGCACGCCTCAACGCTGGGGGAACCCTGAATGCGGATTTCGATACCGCGGGTTCCATCTGGTACGTGATAAAGGGCGAGGGGACCGTAGTCCTGGACAACCAAGAGATCGCCTGGGCCGCAGGAGACGTGTTCGTGCTGCCCGGCGGGGCCGCGGCACTTAAAGGTGGAATTCAAGACTCGGTGTTGTGGTTGGTCACTAATGAGCCCCAGCTCCGGTTCGAAGACACCCGAGCCCCAGCGGCATCGGAGAGCTCCGTCGATGTAGTCCATTTCCCGGCCGCCGAGATTGATAGGCAGATCGACATGCTATACGCCGTGGACCGAGGCGAGGATGTGGCCGGTATTGCGTTGATTTTCTCTTCCAAAAAACAATTCGAGCGCCGCAACATTACACCCACTATGACGCTCGCCATGAACACCCTGCCACCGGGCGATTTTCAACGCGCTCACCGTCACAACTCCGTAGCCGTGACCTTGGTGGTACAGGGCGACGATTGTTTTTCTGTGGTCGATGGACAACGAAAGGACTGGTCGGCCTGGGCGACCACCGTTACGCCGCCAGAATCCTTACATGCTCATTTCAACGACGGCGAGACCATGGCGAAGTTTTTGATAGTCCAGGACGGCGGGTTGTACTACCACGCGCGAACCATGGGTTTTTCATTCGATTAGCCGTGTGACACGGGGTGATCCTCTAGGCAGTGGCAAGCCCTGCCACCTAGTAGACGGAGCAAGCGCAAGCCTCACACGCGATACATTTATACGGCATTTAGGTTAGGCCAACCAACTACAGCCAGGCAGCCAAATAACCTTTTCTCGTCAAACCCATCATCGTCGGTGCGAGCTAAAAAAGACTAAGCAAACCGCCGGTCAAATGAGACTTATTACTCTCTTCGTTATCCGAAGATTGGTTTTACTACCAAATTCGGCAACCACAACGTTAAGAGTGGAAATAGCATACAGAGAATCAAAACACAGCCGTCTGAGCACAGAAACGGGAATGAGCCTCGCATTACCGTCGTCACCGGGACTCCGGTCGTGCCACTCACCGCGAAAAGGTTCAGCCCAACCGGCGGAATCACTGCTCCCATCTCGATGCAAAGCGCGAAGAGAACTCCCAAGTGAATTGGATCAATACCGAGCGCTAACGATACGGGGTAAATAACTGGTACAACCAGCACCAATATTGCAACGCCCGTTAGGAACATTGAAAGGAACAAAAGCACAGTCAGCAAAGCCGCCAGAAACCCTAATGGCGGCAAACCAATATTCGTGACCCAAGCGGCAATATCCTGGGGCCAGCCTTGGTTTGCGAGCAGAAATTGAAAAATACCTACGCCGCCTAAAAGAAAGAACAAAATCGCCGTCAAATTGACGGCTCGTTCAGTCGCCGCCAACATCTCCTTAAAGAATTTCTCTCTCATGGACAGGAAGCCGTATATCAAGGCGTAGGCACACGCGCCCGCTCCGGACTCTGTTGGAGTAAGAACGCCACCGTAGAGCCCCCCCAATACGAACACTGGCATTAAAAGTGCCGGCAAAGCCTCCTTGCCCGCATCGCGCAATTCGATCCACTTAAAATTATTGGCCGGTAATTTGATTATTGTTGCCATGGTCAAAACTATGACGGCGTCGCTCAAAGCCAACATTATTCCCGGGATAACGCCAGCCAGGAATAATTTGACAATCGACTCCTCAGTGAGCACGCCGTATAGGATCAGCGTAATGCTAGGCGGGATCAGGATAGCAATACCTCCGCCTGTGGCGATGACGCCGGCCGCCATCCACATCGGATAACCGCGCTTGATCATTTCCGGATAGGCGATCAGGCCCATAGCTGCAGCCATGGCTGTCGATGAACCTGAGATAGCGCCAAACATAACAGCCGACAAGATCGTCGCATAAGCAAAACCGCCAGGTACCCAGCCCACTAAAGAGTCAGCGAAGCGGAACAATTTGGCAATTAAGCCAGTCCGTTCCATCAGGAAGCCCGCGTAGATAAAAAACGGGATCGCCATCAGCGTGTATTTGTTCACGAAGCTGAAGAATGAACGGAAGATTGAATTTGTTGATAATAACGGATCGTAGACGATGAAGCCCACAGTCGTGGCGATCAAGGCAAGTGCAATGGGCCCACCCAGACCCAACATAGTGAAGAGTGAGGTACCAAGAATACCCATGATTAAATCTCAATCCCCTCTTCGACGGGGGCCCACTCAAAGACCTTCTTGCCCATGAGCCCGCGGATATCCTGATAGAGTTGGAAGAGGCAGACCAGTGCAAGGAGTATAAAGGAGGCTACCAGAATGGCTTGGAACGGCCAGATTAAAAGGACCATGCTGTATGTCTTGCGCCCTAGTTCTATTGACCGTTCCATTGCGGACCAGCCCCAATAGGCAATCGCGCAGTAGACAATGAACCCAAGTGTTGAAAAAAGAGCCCGAATAAAAAGAACAAATTTCTCATATCCACGCTTTTCAAGGGCATCCATTAATGCAGACATCCTCAAATGTGATCGACGCGCCTGCGTCACTGCAAAGTAGAGAAAGATGGCACCTACCATCCCGTAGGTCACCGCATCTTGACCCCAATCAAAAACCGTATCAAAGACATAACGACGTGCAACTTCACTGATCGCTAGGCTGGTACCCGCCAACATAATGATAATAGAGATATAGCCTATGACGTTATCGAGCAGAGACCGAAAAATCTGGTAAAGCTTGTCGACTATCGAGTCCATGGCGCGCTGCTCCTCCTGCTTCTTCACCGCAGGCTACTAGCTACGACGATCGTGTCGGTTAATGCATAAATATTCCAATAAAAAAACTGGCCGGTTCGATACCGAACCGGCCAGAAAGGCCCATAATGCACCTTATTTCTTAGTGTACTTCTGGAAAATGGGCTCCAAAGCCGCACAGTCAGTTTTTTCCAACCAACTCGAACCCGGAGGATTCGCGGCGACAGCCGCCTTGGCTTCCTCCGCGAACTTATCAACCCACTTGTTCGCGGCAGCCGGCGTATTTTCCTTAATCCAGTCGGAGGTAGCGTTACCGAGCTTCTTACCAAGAGCCGAAGACTCTGCTTTCGTCATGATATAGATACCCGGCTTCGACGGATCTTTCGTCTCATACTTATCGATCAGGCGCTTATCATTGCAGTAGTTCGCACGCTTAGCCCAAGGCAGAACTTCGTCTACCAGTATCTTACCAATGGTCTTTTGGTGCTTAGGCTTAAGCTTCGCCCACCACTTGTTCGATCCGGCGATATAATAGTAATCCCCAACAATGCCGTTGATGCCGGCAATCGAATAGAATGGAGCGTTTTCCTTGACCTTGTTCCAACCACCAAGACTGGTGAGCAAACCATCGATCACTTTAGTCTGCAGAGCCGGCGGCACATCGCCGAAGGCCATGGTCGTCGGGTTTGCGCCGAAGGCACGCAGCATGGCGTTCTCGGCCGGACCCATGGAACGGATCTTCTTGCCCTTAAAGTCGTCGGGACTTAGCAGGCGAAACCCAGCACCAGCACCCATATAAAAGCTTAAATGCGCCGATCCGAAAATGGTGACGTCATGCACATCGTTAAAGCGTTTCTTGACAACTTTGAAAGATTCAAAGTCGTCAAGGGCATTAATTGCTCCTGCCGTGGTCAAACGCATGGGTCCGAGTAGAACATTAGTCCAAGGGTCGACCATGGCGGTTTTACCAAACTGGCCCCACGCCATTTCAAGGTTGCCTTCCGTCATAGCCTCGATGGCTTCAGAGTTTTTGTAAAGCGATGCCGAGACGTAAACCCTGACCTTGGAGCCAGGAATGGCAGCTTCGACCTTATCCTTAAAGATCATCATGGCAATACCGGCCGGATGAGGCGGGCCCACCGTATCGGAAGCGATGCGGATCGTTACCTCAGCATTCGCGTTAGTCCCCGTAAATGCGGTCGCCAGTGCGAGCGTTGCTGCCGCAAGGCCAGAGCGCCTCGTAAAGCGTTTCAAGATTAAACTCTTCCCGAACATGTTTCCTCCAACTGTTTATCTGTGTCATTCCGACGCTGATCTCTTGCGACGTACTGTTTTAATGTTAACACGTACGCCAATGAGACCGTAATGTCAGCAGCCATTCACGCCAAGAGCAAGGAAATTCTTAGAAAATCTCAACTGGATACAGTGGGATTCGGCCACCACAAATGAATTTAATTGCTGCCGGATTGCCGCGATGTGGATGGCTGGGCCTATATGACAAGCAAACACAGACATCTCGAGGCGCATTCGCCACGCTTGCGGCGACCCAAAACTGAGGCTGGTTTTAAACCAATTCAAGGGGCAAGGATTGGCGAAATGCGGACAATCCACTAAGTTCTCCATAGATTTACACAAGGAAACACCATGATCACCTATTTAAAACAGGGCAAGAGCGATGTCGATGTCGCTGAGGCCGATGCCAAGGTCCGCGCCACGGTCGAGGACATTCTGGAGGCCATCACAAAGCGCGGTGACGATGCCGTCAAGGAATTGGCGCTGAAATTCGACGGGTACGCTCCGGACGATTTCCGTCTTAGCGAGGCCGAAATCGTGGGCGCCATAGCCCAAGTCGCCGACGATGATATCGACGATATCAAGTTCGCCCAGGCACAAGTTCGGAACTTCGCTGAAAAACAAAAAGAGTGCCTGCAGGATTTAGAGGTAGAGACATTGCCGGGCGTCATCCTCGGGCATAAAAACGTGCCGGTGAACGCCGTCGGATGTTATGTGCCCGGCGGCAAATACCCAATGGTGGCGTCGGCCCATATGAGCGTGGTCACGGCCAAGGTGGCCGGCGTTAAGCGGATAATGGCCTCGGCGCCGCCGCAAGACGGCAAGCCACACCCGGCTATCGTAGCCGCCATGCACATGGCCGGTGCCGATGAAATTCTCGTCTTGGGGGGCATCCAGGCCGTTGGCGCCATGGCCTTGGGGACCGAGACCATTGTTGGCGTCGACATGCTGGTGGGCCCCGGCAACATGTTCGTTGCGGAAGCGAAACGCCAGTTGTTCGGTCGGGTTGGGATCGACCTGTTCGCCGGGCCAACGGAAACACTGATCATCGCAGACACAAGCGTCGACGGCGAGATCTGTGCTGTTGATCTTTTGGGCCAGGCTGAACATGGCCCGACTTCGCCGGCTGCGTTATTGACTACATCTAGGAAACTGGCCGAGGATACCATGGTGGAAGTCGAACGTCAGTTGGGCATACTGCCGACCGCCGATATTGCCCGTGAGGCCTGGAATGAATATGGCTCGGTGATTGTCTGTGACACGGTGGATGAAATGGTTGAGGAAGCCGACCGGCTTGCCTATGAGCATGTCCAGGTGATGACCGAAAATCCAGACTACTTTGCAGACAACATGAGCAACTACGGCGCATTGTTCCTAGGCGCGCGGACAAATGTCTCGTTCGGCGACAAAGTGATCGGCACCAACCATACTCTGCCCACAAAAAGGGCGGCCCGCTACACGGGCGGGCTATGGGTCGGCAAGTTCATGAAGACCTGCACCTATCAGAAGGTTCTCACGGACGAGGCTTCTGCCCTGGTGGGCGGCTATTGTTCACGGTTATGCGCCATCGAAGGTTTCGCCGGACACGGCGAACAGGCGAACATCCGCGCCCGCCGCTACGGAGGTTCAAACGTCGAACCCTACGGCGTAGTCCCAAAATCATGAGCTTACCCAAAACTCCAAGCTTTCGTGTCGATGGCCGTAAGGCATTGGTGACGGGCGCGGGACGTGGCATCGGCCGGGCATCAGCCGTGGCTTTGGCAGATGCAGGCGCAGACGTGGTTCTCGCGGCGAGGACCGGTGCTGAAGTTGATGCTCTAGCAGACGAGATCCGCGCCACCGGCGGACAAGCATCAGGGTTGGCTTTAGATGTGTCTGATTTGGAAGCCACCCGGGCCGCAGTGGGCGAACACGGCCCGTTCCAAATCCTGGTAAATAACGCCGGCACCAATCGGCCTGCGTTCCTGCAGGACATCACCGAGGATGACTACGACCTGGTCACTAATTTGAATGTCCGCTCCGTTGTGTTTCTAACCCAGACGGTGGCGAAGGGCCTTAAAGACCTTGGGCTGTCAGGCTCGATCATCAACATTTCATCCCAGATGGGCCACGTGGGTGGCCCAAAACGCACGGTCTATTGCGCCACCAAGCACGCCCTCGAGGGCGTTACTAAGGCGCTGGCCTGGGAATTAGGCCCAGACGGCATCCGTGTAAACACCATCTGTCCTACATTCATTGTTACCCCGATGAGTAAACCCATGCTGAAGGACAAGGATTTCCATGAGCTAGTTGTATCTTCGATCGCGCTTGGCCGAGTGGGACAGGTTGAGGAGATTATGGGTGCCGTCGTTTACTTGGCGTCAAATGCTTCTAGCCTGGTCACCGGTTCGGCGTTAATGGTCGATGGTGGCTGGACGGCTGCATGAGATATGTTTGAAACTGCGATCATTCCACGTGTCTCCGAAACTGATGGAGCTGGGCATATTAATAATGTCTTCGTCCCCGTTTGGATGGAGGCGGGTCGACGGGAAATCTTCCGTATTCTAACCCCAGACCTGAGTTTCGATGCCTGGCGGATCGCACTGGTCAATACCAATATCGACTACATGGCGCAGATTTACTTCCACGATGACGCGGTGGTAAGGACCTGGGTCGACAGGGTAGGCACCAAGAGCTTCACACTCTACGAAGAGATCTGGCAAGAAGAACGCTTATGCGCCAAGGGCACAACGACCTACGTATATTTCAACTACAATACTCAGAGAGGGGAAGTCGTTCCCGACGCCGAGCGCGCGGCCTTGGAAGCACATCTTCGTCCAGCCGGTGATGGTTAGCATTTCGAGCAGGAGAAATTAGATGACGCGGAACGACTTCACAATTCTCAGGACCAATCATACCAGCTTCACGGTCTCTGATCTGGATCAGACCATCGGTTTCTTTTGCGACGCGCTCGGTTTTGAACTTCTATCCCGCGCGCCTCGCGACCCAAAGATCATCCAGCAGGTGACCGGCGTCGCCGGCGCGGAAATGGAAATCGCCTTTGTCCAGGGCCCCGGCCATCGGATCGAGCTCATTCAGTATCTGGCTCCGGCTGAGCGCGGACGTATCGAGAGCAGACCCTGCGACGTGGGCTTCGCTCACTTGGCCTACGATGTCGACGACATCGACGCCGCAATTGCCACAGCCCATCAGCACACCTTCGTGCCTCTGGGCAATCCGGCAACCATCGATAAGGGGCCGAATACGGGAAGCCGGGTGGCTTATCTGCGCAATAGCGACGGTATTACCGTGGAATTCATCGAGAAAGCCCAATAAGCTTCAGAACGGCACGTCGCCCAGAACCGTCGTCCGCCTCATGACCCGACGCTCGGCGGCCGTGTCATATGGAGCCGCCATATGCAGAAGGCGGCGGTTATCCCACATCACCACATCGTCTTGTTGATAGGCGTGGGCATAACAAAATTCGGGCCGCGTCGTCGTGGCGTTCATGTCATCGATAAAAGCCCGCCCCTCTTCATAATCCCAGCCCTCGATGCATTCCGCATGATCGCCCAGGAACAGACTGTAACGCCCTGTTTCGGGATGGGTGCGTACTACGGGATGAGCGATCGGCGGAATCTTCGCTTTCTGCGCGTCGGTTAAGGGGTCATGGGGATGGCGGCGGTTGCGTGAAAAATCTAGACTGTGCACGGCACGAAGCGAGACCAGTCTGGTCTTGGTTTCGTCGTCCAGCGCTTCATACGCCGCTTCCATGCAGCAGAAATGGGTCTCGCCACCAGCCTTTGGCACCTCGTCCGCAACCATAATAGTCACGAGCCCTGTGCGATCGCGCCAGGATCCATCGGTGTGCCAATACAGCGTGCCTTTGTCCGGATGCTTGCCACTAGGATTACCAGATTCATCGAGATTCGTGAGGAAATAGATTTCCGGATAGTCTTCGCGGCGGTACTGATCCATCTCGTGAAGCTGCACATCACCAAACCTCTGGCCCAACGCCACCTGGTCGGCCATGGAAATCTCGTTCCCACGCAGAACTAGCAACCCATAGTCCGTGAAGGCTTGACGCAGGTCCGGAAACCACTGATCGGCGGTTTCTGCGTGCAGTGTTAGGCCTGTAATCTCGGCCCCGAAATACGGGTTCAGTTCCTTAACCTCGAAACGCATAACGCATTCTCTGTTTTAAGCGCCTAGAGTGGGACATACTGGACGCCAGATAAGGAAGATTTTGAACTAAGAAAATCGTTCGCGTCCAGGCCCATGTGCTTCATTGCGTGGCCGGCAAAGCGATGTTCGGCTACCTCCTAACGCTCAATGCAATCCACCAGATCAGCGCTCCAGCGGACGGCGGACAGCAGAACGGTGGTCATAAACCCGACGCCTTTAATCCACAGCACGATATTAATGATATGGAGCGCATGGACAATCGAACCCGTGCGAACTAGCAAAGGTCGGGTACGCGGCCGCCACCGTCCTCCAGGGAGACAAAGGTGCCACCCTGATAGGTCTCAGCAGCAACATCGTCAGTGTCCCGGGCACCGTCGGCCAGAATTTCCTTGGCCCAATCCTCGGACCGGTCCTGGGGCTGATACCCAAGGCGGGTCGCATTGGCGTTGTCCCACCAGGAGCGCTTGTTGTCGGACATGCCGTAGACGATCTCGAAGTGAATTTGCGGATGCTCTAGGCCAATACGGACCAACTGTGCAAGATCCCGGGGGCTCAACCATATGGCCAGGCGACGCACGTCGGCAGGACGCTGGTCTACGTTTCCAATTCGGATCGCCAAGCCGCCAACCCCATACTTATCCGCATATAGAGACCCCATGGCCTCGCCGAACGCCTTCGAAACACCGTAGCGGGTGTCCGGTCTCGTTGTCACGTCGACAGAAATAGTTTCATCGCGGCGGTAAAATCCTACGGCGTGGTTGGATGAAGCGAAGATCACGCGCTTCACCCCCTGGGTCCGGGCCGCCTCATAAACGTTGCGGCAGCCGACGATATTGGCGTTCAGGATATCCTCCCAGGGCTGCTCATCCGACATGCCGCCCAGATGAATTATTCCGTCGCAGCCCTCCGCCGCCGCCGTGACGGCTTCCGGTTCCATCAGGTCACTAGCAACGAAGGTCTCGTTGTCGCCTAAATCCGTCACCACACGCACATCTGAGAGCCGAAGGCTATATTCCGCTAGTTCTCGCCGCAGAAATGTCGCCACACCCCCGGCCGCACCGGTCATCAAAATGGTCTTCATGGGGTCCACTCCCGAAATAATGAAATGGTTCCGACCTTCCCCGGATAGGGCAGCGATTGCAACCTCGGGCCGGCGTTTTATTATGCCAGCCAATCGTGAGTCTCCGGTAAGACCTAGCGAAGATTACCCGGTCCCCAAGTCAAGTTGAGGTCGCCTTGAAGCAAATCCGCTCTTACATTCTGAAGCGCCTGAAGGCGCAGTTTTTCTACGGCTGGGTAATCTTATTCGTAGCGACGCTTGCCATGTTTGCCAGTGGCCCCGGCCAATCGCACACGTTCTCCATCTTTGTCGATCTGATTGCAGCCGATTTAGGCATCACGACGACTTCAGTGGCGACGGCCTATGCCCTGGCAACCCTGATCGCCGCCTTCGCGCTGACTCGCATGGGCTTTTTCGTGGACCGCTATGGGGCGCGCAATGTTCTGGTTGTTGTTGCCATTTTCTTGGGATTTGCCTGTATCGCTTTCGGCGCAGCCATCGGTGTGATTACACTGTCGCTATCGTTCATGGTGCTGCGGTTCTTCGGCCAAGGGTCCATGATGCTGGGAGCAACGAACCTCGTAGCTCAATGGTTTAGCGCCAAACGCGGCTTCGCCATGTCGATCCTCATGCTTGGATTTTCCGCCTCTATGGCGATCCACCCAAAGCTGGGCCAATGGTTGATCGATCAGGTGGGCTGGCGCGAAGCCTGGTTCTGGCTCGGCGTTATGACCTGGGTGATGATGATCCCGCTCCTGTGGTTCTTGACCCACGACAAACCCGAGCCTCTGGGCCTGCATCCCGATGGCGCCCCGCCTGAAGAAACCATGGACGGAAACTCCGGTAACGGTAATCTCACTGGCTTAAAAGTAGGTTCAGCTGTCCGCACGCCGGCATTTTGGATCGTTGGCACGGGCCTCTTCACCACCGCCATGCTAATCACCACGCTGTTCTTCTTCCAGGTCTCCATCTTCAAACAGCAAGGTCTTCCTGGCACCGTTGCAACAACTATGTTTGGCGTCTCGGCCCTGATCATGGCCGTCACCATGCCGGCGATAGGCAAGACACTGGACCAAGCCAACCCTAAGTACGTTTTTTCCTTTACCCTGATTTTATTAGCGATTTGCCTTTACGGGATCACACTCGTCACCGATGCGAAGACCGCAATTATCTATGCGCTGGCGTTCGGCGTTCTAACCGGCGCCAACATGACCTTGTTTGGATTCATGTGGGCGCATTACTTTGGCCGCAAGCACCTTGGCTCGATCCAGGGTATAGGGCAGGCCTCAGGCATAATCGGCGCCTCGCTGGGCCCTCTACCGCTAGGTGTCGCCTTTGACATGTACGGCAGCTACACGGGGGCCCTCCAGCTGCTGGCCATAATGCCGGTGGCCTGTGCAATACTGGCCCTGTTCCTGGTTCGCCCTGATCACGGCACGGAGAAAAATGCATGAAAGCCGTCGAGTTTCAGGAATATGGCCCCCCCCATGAGGTTTGCCATTGCGTCGAGGTTGATGACGCCCCGGCCCCTGAGCCCGGCGAGGTAACCGTGGCGGTGGAGGCCGCCGCCATCAATCCGGCCGATCTCTTGATCTTCGAAGGCCGCTATCCCGGCCCCAACCCTCCAGCACGTCAGGGTGTCGAGGGTGCGGGGCGCGTCACAGCCATTGGCGACAGCGTCACTCAGCTGGCAGTCGGCGACCGGGTCATGCTCTTAAGCCGCGATAATTGGGTCCAACAACAAACCATCCCTGTCGGCCAGACGGTGAGAATTCCGGAAGAGCTGGATATCCTCCAGGCCGCCCAGATTAAGGCCAATCCGCCATCCGCCATACTCATGCTGCGCGACTACGAGGATTTGAACGAGGGGGACTGGGTGATCCAGAACGCCGCCAACTCGGCAGTCGGTCTACACCTGATCCGCATGGCCCGGGCGCGCGGCATAAAGACAGTCAACGTGGTCCGACGCGAGGAACTGTTCCAACCCTTGATGGAACATGGCGCAAATCTGGTCGTCTTGGACGGCCCAGACTTGGGCGAACGGGTGCGTGCCGAGATTGGCGATGCCTGCCTGCCGCTCGCCATCGACGCGGTGGGCGGATCATCTTGCCAGCACCTCGCCGACTGCGTCAGTGACGGCGGCACCGTGGTCAACTACGGGTTCCTATCAGGAGATCCGTGCATGCTGACGCCGTCGCACACCATCGTTCACCAGATATCCCTGACCGGCTTCTGGCTAGTGAAGAACCTATTCGCCCGCCCGCGCGAGGTCATTGAGGCCACCTATACCGAAGTCGCGCAATTGTTCATCGATGGCGTACTGTATTCTCCGGTGGAAGCGACCTACACCCTAGACCAGGTCGCCCAGGCTCTGCAGCACGCTGCCCGCGAGGGACGCACAGGAAAGATTGTCTTTACCCCCAATGGAGCGATCACATGAGCACTCTGGAAAACCGCCGCGTCATCCTGGCAGGTCGCCCAAAAGGGGTTCCGGGGCCTGAATTCTTCAAGTTGGAAACCGCCGACGCGCTGGAACCAGGTGACGGCGAATTTCTGATCCACAACAAGTTCCTGTCTGTTGATCCAGCTATGCGCGGCTGGGTCAACGATGCACCGAACTATTCGCCCCCCGTGCCTGTGGGCGACGTCATGCGGTCCTTCTCAGTCGGTGAAGTAGTGAAGTCGAATAATCCGGATTTCGCCGAGGGTGAGATTGTGTCAGGCCTGTTCGGCTGGCAACGCTACGCCATCAGCACAGGAGCCAACGTGATGACCCGAATGACCGGCATCGATCAGTCGCCCTCCTATGCGCTTGGTATCCTAGGCCTAAACGGGATCACAGCCTACTGCGGCCTGCTCTTCCAAGGCGAACCGATTGCCGGCGAGACGGTGGTGGTCTCCACCGCGGCCGGTTCGGTCGGGTCCTGCGTCGGTCAGATCGCCAAGATTAAAGGTTGCCGCGCAGTTGGGATAACCGGCGGGCCAGACAAGGTGCAGCAATGCGTCGACGAGTTTGGATACGACGTGGCGATCGACTACAAGAACACAGCCGATCTCAGCGCCGCCGTCTCAAAAGCCTGCCCAGACGGCGCGGACGTTTACTTTGACAACACCTGTGGGTCGATTTCGGACGCGGTCATGGAGAACCTTGGCATGAAGGCCCGGATCATCATCTGCGGCACAGCCGCCGTAACCGACTGGGACCCACCCCCCATAGGACCTCGAGTGCATCGCCAATTGCTGGTAAACCGCGCACGCATGTCGGGACTGTTGATCTTCGATTACAAGGACCGATACGATGAGGCCGTCAAGCAGCTTTCCAAATGGATTAACGAAGGCAAAATCCAGGTCCGCGAGCACATTCTGGACGGCATGGATTACGCCCCCGGCGCAATACAGATGCTCTACAAAGGCGAAAACCAGGGGAAACTGCTGATCAAAGTCGACTAAAAAGCGTCAACCTCCCGCAATCTTTGGGATGAGGTGCACCTCGCTCCCGTCGGGGATCCGCTGAAACAGGGCGTCCTGATACATTACCCCGTCAATGGCAACGGCGTAGCCATCCACCAGATGCGGCGCCAAATTGGGAAAGCGTTCCCCCAGGCTTTTGAACAGCTGCAGAACGTTGTCGGCGTCCATGTCGAGTTCGATCTCGCCGCCCGTGTACTTGTGCAGGACGCCCGGCAGGACGACGCGGTAGCTCACGCCTTCAGTCGTCCCCACCGGAGGCTGCTGCCTCGTCAAGTGCCTTCAACACCCTCGGCGGCGACATAGGCAGCTCCGTGAAGCGGATGCCCGTGGCCTGTTCGATGGCCGCATTGATGGCGGCCATGGGCGGCACGATAGGCGTTTCACCCACGCCACGCACGCCATAGGGGTGCACGGGGTTCGGCACCTCAACGATCACCGTGTCGATCATCGGCACGTCGGAGGCCACCGGAACGCGATAGTCCAGGAACCCGGCGTTCTCCAGCCGACCGTTGTCATCATAAATATATTCTTCGTTCAAAGCCCAGCCAATTCCTTGTACAGCCCCGCCCTGGAATTGGCCTTCCACGTAGCTTGGATGAACGGCCTTACCGGCGTCCTGGAGTACCGTGTAGCGAAGGATTTCCACCCGACCTGTCTCTTTGTCGACCTCAACGTCGACGATGTGGGTGCCTAAGCTGGGCCCGGCCCCCTGAACGTTGATCTCGGCGCGGCCGGAAATGGGCCCACCAGTGGAGTTTGCAAGCTTTGCTATGTCTTCTATGGAAAGTGGGTCAAAATCGCCAACATTAGAGCTCGCGGGCCGCGCTTCACCATTTTCCCAAACAACCTCATCGCACGAGACATCCCAGAACTGAGCGGCGCGGTCGCGCATTTTATCAATCGCATCCTTTGCCGCGTGGATGATTGCCGTGGTGCCGGCGAAAGTGGCACGTGAGCCACCCGTAAGGAAAGTATAGGGCAGCGATGCCGTGTCAGCGATCATGGGTCGAACCTTGTCCACATGGATGCCGAGCTCTTCCGCCGCCATCATGGACAACGAAGCGCGTGAGCCGCCAATATCTGGCGTTCCTGTCAACAGCGCCACCGTGCCGTCCTCGTTGACGTTTATGGTCACGCAGGTTTCCCCACCAATGTTAAACCAAAATCCAGACGCAACCCCACGCCCCTGGTTCTCTCCCAATGGAGCCGAATAATGGTCATGCGCCTTGGCCTGCTCCAGCGACGCGATCATGCCAATAGGCCCGAACTTAGGTCCATAGGCAGCCTGAGTGCCTTCCTTAGCAGCATTTTTAAGGCGGAAATCTAGCGGGTCCATACCAATTTTCTTGGCTACCTCGTCTATCACGCACTCGACCCCGAATTCCGAAATTGGCGCCCCCGGCGCACGGTAGGCCGCGACCTTCGGGCGGTTGGAAACAACGTCATAACCAATGACGTCCACGTTTTCCAAATCGTAGGGCGCAAAGGCGCACATCGCGCCATGCTGCACCGGCGAACCTTGAAACGCACCGGCTTGGTATTTGAGTTCGCAATGTCCCGCCGTGATCGTACCGTCTTTCTTGGCACCAACCTTCACATAAACCTTGGCCCCTGACGTAGGTCCCGATGCTCGGAATACCTCTTCCCGAGACATAACCATTTTCACTGGCGCGCCGGACTTGTTGGATAGCGCAAGAGCAACGGGCTCAAGATAGACCACCGTTTTCCCGCCAAAGCCGCCGCCGATTTCTGATGCTGTCACCTTGAGCTTAGAGATATCCATGCCGAGCATGCGCGCGCAATGCCCCCGAACCACGTAATGCCCCTGGGTGGTAACCCACAATTCCGCCTGGCCATCGGCACTCACCGACGCGACACAGGCATGGGGCTCGATATAGCCCTGGTGAACTGGCGCTGTGTTAAAGGTCCTTTCGACGATTACATCCGCCATGCGAAAGCCCTTCTCAACGTCGCCCAGCTTAAACTCCACCACCTTGGCGATATTAGATGGTTTTGCGGGTGCCGGTTCGACCCCCAAAGTGAAGAGGTCGTCGTGCAGAAGCGGGGCGTCGGGTTTCATGGCTTCTTCCACATCGATGACGTGGGGCAAGACCTCGTACTCGACTTCGATAAGCTTCAGGGCCTTACGCGCAATACTTGCGCTCGTCGCCGCTACAGCAGCCACGGCGTGGCCGTCATAAAGAACCTTTTCACGGGCTATGACGTTGCGGACGATATCGCGGTAATTAACCAGCATCTCGCCGGCCGGCACGAATTCCGACGGCATGTCGTTGAAGTCGTCGCGCGTAACAACGGCCTTTACGCCGGGCAGTGATTCCGCCTTTGACGTGTCTATGGATTTCAGGATTGCGTGAGCATGTGGACTGCGGATTACCCTACCATGCAGCATACCGGGGAGGCTTAAGTCGGCACCAAAGCGCGCCTTACCTGTTACTTTGTCAACGCCATCGGGGCGCGCCGGACGCGTCCCCACCCAGTTGAGATTATCCATATCGTTTAGTTTTACCTCGTCGGGCATCTCAACCTCCTCTCATTTCAACGGCCGTATCCAGGACGGCGCGAACGATTTTATCATATCCGGTGCATCGGCAGAGGTTGCCGGCTAGCCAATAGCGGACCTCCGTTTCCGTGGGGTCGTNATTCTGTTCCAANAGCGCCTTTGCGGCCACCAGAATACCAGGNGTGCAGACCCCGCACTGGAGNGCCGCGTGTTCGATNAATTTCTGCTGCAGGGGATGCAACACNTCGCCGNCGGCCATACCNTCAATAGTCTCAACCTCGCGGCCCTCGGCCTCGGCGCCCATGACAAGACAAGAGCAAACCAACCGCCCATCGANCATCACGGAACACGCCCCGCAATCACCCGACGAGCAACCCTCCTTAGATCCGGTCATGTTCAACTCATCGCGGAGTACATCCAGCAACGTCTGTTCCGGCTCACATAAGTACTCGACGGCATCGCCATTTATCGTGGCGGTAACATGAATTTTTGGCATCACTTCGCTCCCACCCGATCGCGGGCAATGATGCTGGCCCGGCGCGCCAAAACGCCCGCCACGCGGGTCCGGTATTCTTTAGTGCCACGTTTATCATCAATGGGCTGTGTTGCTGCACTCGCGGCTGCGGCTAGCTTATCAAGCGCCGCGTCGTCGATTGGCGTACCAATGAGCGCGACGGCGCACTCGTCCACCAGAAGCACTCTCTCGCCGACAGCACCCAGCGATACTCGGGCGGCGATGCATAGCCCGTTGTCGTCTAAGGTCACAGCAACTCCTGCACCCACTACNGCAATATCCATCTCCGTCCGCGGAATGAAACGAAGATACGCATCCGCTGAATTTGGCGCCGGGGATGGAAGATTGATGAAAGCAACAACCTCGCCCTTCGATAGGGTGGTTTTGCCAGGGCNTNCTGGCAGTTCTTGGACAGGGATCTCCCGCTGACCATTCGGCCCAATTATCGACACAGTAGCGCCGGCCGCAACCATGCCTGGCACGCTGTCAGCGGCTGGAGATGCATTGCACAGATTACCACCCATCGAGGCACGGCCCTGGATCTGAGTAGAGCCAATCAATTCNGCNCCCTCAACAACGCCTGGCCAAGCAGCCTTTAGCGCTATGTTCTCCCCCAACGCNTGGCANGGCACAGCGGCGCCAATCTTAAAACCGCCGTCACTTTCCTCGGTGATTGCCAGCATCTCGGGGATGCGTTTGATATCGACAACGAGAGCAGGTTCGATCATTTCGGCGCGTAATTGCACCAATAGGTCCGTNCCACCCGCCAGAACCCGTGCCTCACCGTCNGCGCTGGCCAAGAGGGCCACGGCAGCATCCAACGTCTCTGGCGCTTCAAATCTCATTTGTTGCATGGTTTGTATGCGTTCCTTGAAATCGGGTCTGAGTTTCAATCGACATGTTAATGNAATCCGTCCCNTATAAAACCCCCCAGGTCTTNTCCACATTTCAAAAGTGTTTTGAAATTATTTGGTTACCNTGGCTCATCTTGTAATCTGTNATGCAGTTGGANANGGGAGACTCTCAACTATGCTCGACACCATCGGTTTCATCGGCCTCGGCATCATGGGCTTGCCCATGACAAAGAACCTTTTGAAGGCGAAGTTTCCCGTAACGGTCTTCGATTTAAACACAGCTGCGGTGAACGATGCCGTCGCGGCAGGAGCTACTGCAGCGGCATCCGCGCGAGACNTGGCCGCCGATACGGACATCATCATCATNATGGTACCCGACACCCCCGACGTCGAGATCGTCTTGTTTGACGACAACGGCATCGCCAATGGNCTTAGGGCCAACAAGCTNGTGATCGACATGAGTTCGATCTCGCCCGAAGCCACCATCAAATTTGCGGAACGCATAAACGCGCTGGGCTGTGACTATCTGGACGCACCCGTGTCCGGTGGTGAGGTAGGCGCCATTTCTGGCAAAATGACAATAATGGTCGGCGGGCCCCAGGCCGCCTTCGATCGGGCAAAGCGAGCCTTCGACGCCATGGGGTCAACGGTAACGTTGATCGGCACGCGGAACGGCGATGGACAAGTCTGCAAGGTGGCAAATCANATTATCGGCGGGGNCATGGTCAACGCGGTAGCCGAGGCGCTCTTATTCGCTGACAAGGCTGGCGCCGATGCCGGAAGGGTGCGCGAGGCGCTTCTAGGCGGTGCAGTGCGCTCGTTTATCCTGGAGAATCATGGCGGGCGAATGCTGAGCCGAAACTTCGATCCCACCTTCCGCGCGAATTTACAGCGTAAGGACCTGAGCCTAGCTATTGAGGCCTGTAACAAATTAAACCTGGTTTTGCCTCAAGCGACGGCAGCCTGGGAGACCTACAACGCGACCATCGCTGGCGGTGATGGCGACAATGACGCCATTAGCGTACTNAAAACTCTGGAGCGCCTCGCCGGCCATGAAATAGGAGGGCCTTATGAGCGCCAATAAACCAACCGTTGGCTTTATTGGCCTCGGCCTCATGGGCCAGGGTGCGACCAAGTGTTTGACCCGCAGTGGATATACCGTAACCGGCTTCGATATTGATCCCGCGAAGAATGATCTCGCTAACCAGCACGGCGTGACGCCGGTTCAGAACGCAAAAGAAGTTGCCATCGCCAGCGACGTGATTTTGGTCTGCGTAATGACGCCTGCCAACCTGGAGGCCGCCATCTTCGCCGATGACGGCGCGACGCACGGTCTGAAGCCCAACGCCGTCCTCGTTGACCATTCGACGACGCCGGTCGACGTGACCAAGGCCATGGCCGCGCGCCTCAAAGAGACCTGCGGGGTGGGCTGGATCGACGCCCCTGTCTCCGGCGGGCCCGAGGGAGCAGAGGCCGGTGAGTTGGCAATCATGGCCGGCGGCTCGCACGCCGACATTACCAAGGCGCATGGCGTCATGGAAACATTGGCGTCCAAGTTCACGGTGTTTGGCGACGTGGGCGCGGGGCAGGTGGCGAAAATGGTCAACCAAATCCTGGTCCTAAACAACTATGCAATCATTGCAGAAGCACTGGCACTGGCCGAGGCGGGCGGCATCGATACAGAAAAAATCCCGGAAGCCCTTGCATCCGGCCACGCGGGGTCGAACCTGCTACCGATATTGTTTCCGCGAATGATCGAACGCGATTTCGAACCGCGCGGACGGGCCCGGCAGATCCTCAAGGATTACGACACCCTACATGACCTAGCGAAAACCCTGAAGACGCCGACGCCCATGTCGGCCCANGCGACCAGCCTGTTCCGCATGCTNATCGCCAAGGGCGGCGGCGAGTTAGATGGCTCGGCGATACTGAAATTGTTTGAACAGGGCGACATCGACTGACGGCATGGATCACGATCTCCCAATCATCGACGCACACCAGCACTTCTGGGATCTCGGCCTGGGCCGACATCCCTGGCTCTGCGGTGATGAACAGATCCCCTTCCGTTATGGGGATTATTCAGCNCTGAAGGAACGGAACTACCTGCCTGCNGACTATATCCAAGACACGGAAGGCTTCAACGTGGTTAAGTCAATCTACATGGAAGCCGAATGGGACCCGGCCGATCCCNTGGGCGAAACGGCCTGGGTCATGGGCCTGCATGAGCGCACCGGCTTCCCACATGCCGTCNTCGGNCAAGCCTGGTTTATGGCGAACGACATTGAAGCGGTGCTAGCCGGACAAGCCGCCTGCCCGTTGATGCGAAGCATCCGCCAAAAGCCAGTCGCCGCGCCTTCACCGGTCACCTTCCAGCCGGGCATGCCCGGCTCGCTTGCCGATCCAAAATTCCGCCGCGGTTACGCGAAATTGGCGACGCATGGCCTGCATTTCGACCTGCAGACCCCGTGGTGGCATCTGGACGAGGCGGCGGACCTAGCCCGNGATGTTCCCGATACAACGATCATCCTTAACCACACGGGCCTACCGACGGACCGGTCGGCCAACGGCCTGGTCGCATGGGAGGCGCATATGAAGCGTTTTGCAGCCGTTCCCAACACGGCCGTCAAGATTTCGGGAATTTGCGTGCCGGAACAAGCTTGGACGGCAGAACTGAACCGCGAGGTTGTAATGCGAACGATTGAGCTGTTTGGGGTCGAGCGCACCATGTTCGCGTCCAACTTTCCCGTCGACAAACTAGTCGCTGAGTTCTACGCCATCTACTCCGGGTTCATGAACATCGTCGCGGATTTTAGCTATGACGATCGGCTCAAGCTGTTTCATGACAATGCGGTGAGGTATTACCGCCCCGTCTGACGGGCGAGGAGATAATGGCTCCATGACCAGAGGAGCGATCAACTAGCCGATGATGAGCGCCGTTGTCTAGTTCTTTAAATCTGTAAGCCGCCGGTGCTGCCAAAGGTGCAGGGCGATCTTTATCTTCCTACGCTGAAACCGACAACATGGGCGTGATAACTGGTATCGCTCATAGAACCTCAAGCACCCCGTTCAAGTCGCTCGCTTGATAATCTGCGCTAAATTTCGGATTGAGGACAAGGTCACCCGACCGGTTCGACCAAAAGCAGCGCATGCCGAAAGCCCGTGCGCCCACCACATCGCCAGATGCTCCAGCCACATGGAGAATTTCGGATGTGGCCACCCCAAGAACACGCCTCGGCAGATCATATACATCCGGATGCGGCTTATAGGCGCCGGCCGTTTCTGCCGACAACACGTGATCAAACCCACCTTCGAAAGCGTTCGCGACATTATCCAACATGTCCTGGTCGCCGTTCGACAGGATGGCCGTGGCATAACCCTTGGCCTTAACCGAATGAATCAGTTCAACCGCCTCAGGCCATGGCGTCATTCGATCCCAGGCTAGAACGAGCCGCGTGCGTTCACCACCATCCAAATCGAAGCCTTTGCGTGCAAGCAAATAGTCGAGACCCATGCGAGTGCAGGTTCGGAACGGAGTGTGACCGAGGTTCAGCGAATTGCTCGCCGCTGCGCAGGTCATCTGCGCCGCCCGCCAGCCCGCCACAAAATCTCCTGCGGCGGTCGCATCCATGTCAAGGGCGTTAGAGACAACCGGTGTCAAGCTGCCTTGGATATCCAACANCGCCATATAGACGTCAAAGGTNACNAGTTTAGTCGCCATGCCGGATCAGGCCNCNCCGGCGTANCAACCGCCGGTGATTTCATCCAGCAAAGAAGGTGCGNTCGGCATCCAGCCAAGGTCTTCGCGGGCTCGTTTCGCGATCACTCGACTGTTCGAGCCCATTGTATGGTGTGCCGGTCCCTCGCCCCATTCGACCGAAGCTTCTTCAATGGACATGGACTGAGGCAGACGGTCGACACCCATCATGGAGTTGATGGCGGCACAGACCTCACGCATCGAGTTAGCGCCGTTCTCAGCAAAATAAAAACTTCCAGGCGGCGCCTTATCCATTGCCAAGAGATATAGCGCGGCTAGGTCCTGGATATGCACGTTGGACCAAATATTGCCGCCCGAACCGATGTGCTTAGCAACGCCAAACTTCCTGGCGACATCCAACAGCCAGGGCACTTGCATGCTATCTTTGTTCACACCCAGTCCCTCGCCATAGATTAGGCAGGGGCACAGTATAACCGTGTGTACTCCCCGGCGGGCAGCCTCAATGATGTCGTCGTTGATGCGCACCCGCCCCAACCGGCCCGGCGACGGGGTGAAGGGTGTATCTTCGTCATAAACTCCGTCGCGTTTTTCACCCTCGTCGGGATAGCCGACGATTGAGGTGCCCGACGTGTGCATAAACAACTTGTCGGTACCTTCCATGGCGCTCAGCATAANCTCTACGGCGCCACTGTGATCGGAACTGGCGCAGTTGATCACAGCCTCGGCGCGCGTCACGGCACGGGCCAAAACATCAGGATCATCGAGCGAGCCCACAATTGGCTTAATCCCCTCTGCGACAGCCTGGTTGGCGCGCTCGTCGGAACGCACCAGGCCCACGATCTCGTGCCCCGCATCCCTCATCTTTGCAGCTATCGATCCGCCAATGTAGCCGGTCGCACCGGTAATGAAGATTTTCATAGCCGGTCTTCCACCTCGGGCATGGGAACGCCGAGCTTCTCCGACCATTCGCGAAGCTGGCTCAGAATCCCCTCGGCCACGGGTACGCCCTCGACCACGTACTGACGCTTGCGCGCGAGCGCACTGTGGCCCGGCAAACGTACCGGATTGGAAGCGTCGCGGGGCATCGACGTCTGGCAGAGCTCTATTAGGTGGGTAGCCTGCCGACGGAACTCACTGACGCCACAGAAGCANTCCGGATCNGTCACGCGGACCTGCACGGACGCCCCCCAGTTGGTGGGATTGTCGATCCGTCCTAGCCCTGACAAACCCTGGGTGAGAGTTTCGAGGATCAACGCCAAGGAGAATCCCTTNTAGCCGTGATCCATGCCGCCCGTCGGCAGGATCGTACCCGGATTGTCGCCAACCAGGATCTCAGGGTCGTTGGAGGCCATACCTTCCGCGTCTTGCAGCCATGCGCCAGGCAGCTTGTCACCGCGCTCCCGATAAAGCGCCGCCGTTCCCATGGAGGTAGTCGACGCGCTCAGATCGATCATGATCGGATCGCCACCAGTGGGAATGCCCACAGCGATCGGATCGGGCGTAAATATGGCGTTGAGCCCGCCGTGCGCCGGCACAGTAGCCAAGGATGGATCGACGCAGCTTATTTCCACGACCAGGCCTTTCCGGGCCGGGACTTCCAGATAACTGGCTAGACAGCCTATATGATGGCTCCGACGAATAACAATCGTACCGGTGCCATAATCTCGAGCCTTCAAGGTTGCCGCCTCAACCGCCGCCTGGGTCAGCCAAAGGCCCGGAAGGTAACGGCCATCCCAAACCGCCACGGCGGCCTTATCACGTACCACCGTGTGATCGCCGTCAGCGATCATCGTACCAGACTCCAATTCTCTCAGATACGGTCCTGCCAGGTTGAGCCCATGGGTGACATGGCCCAATGCGTCCGCCTCCACCAAAACCCGCGCGCACACCTCTGCACGCGAGGCGTCCAAGCCCGCCACCTGAAATAGGCTATTCGCAAAATTGGTGAGAGCACCGATATCGTATCGTTGATCGTCGCTCATGGCTTTCCGTATTTCTGTTAACTATTCTTGGCGACACACTAGCAGTGCTATCGTTTCGGCAAAACTTTTTTCAAATCAGTGAGATCACAATATACTATGTGTCGACAACGGAGGAACCGAACATGCTGAGCGATGCGGAGATCAAACGCTACCAAGATGAAGGCTACGTGATCCCCGACTACCAACTGCCCANGGCNGTGGTCGATGAGATGCGGGCAGAATTAGACCAGCTCTTGGAAGCNAACCCTGACATGACGGCGGACTCTCTGTTTGTNCCGCACGCNCCACANAANAATCCCCAGGGCATGGTGGCGTCGAACCCACATAAATGGCTCAAATTCGCCTGCCACGACGACATCCTGGAGATGGTCGCCGACCTCATNGGCGAAGACATCATCCTTTGGGGCACGACCGTCTTTGGCAAGCCCGCCCACACGGGCAAGGCTACGCCTTGGCATCAGGACGGCCAGTACTGGCCAATCCGTCCCCTGGCCAGTTGCTCGGCCTGGATCGCCATTGACGAAGTCGGCGAGGAAAACGGCTGCATGCGCGTGATCCCCCGCAGCCACAAGGGATCACACTTGCTAAAGCACCACACCAATACGGCCAAGGACCTGACCCTCAATCAGGAACTGGACGCAGACCAGTACGATGAAGCGGACGCCGCCGACATCATCCTGAAGCCGGGCCAAATGTCCTTCCACGACATTAATATGGTGCACGGTTCGCGCCATAATACTTCAGACCGACGCCGAGCCGGCTACGTGCTCCGCTTCATGCCGGCGACCTCTTACTTCGACCGGAACCTGGGTAATAAGCTGGGCGCCAAGTCCGGCGTCGTTGATTTCACCCAACGCGCACTCTATCTCGTTCGCGGCGAGGATAAAGCGGCCAACGACCTAAAAATCGGGCACGTCCGCTAAGTGACCGCGACACCAACTGGCGATATTTGAAAACTTGAACAGGGGTGAAATCTCCATCAGCGAGATCGCCGAGCACTTCATCATGGGCCAACTGACCCCTTCTAAAAACCTGAGGGCCATTGAAGGGCAAACCGTTGTAGTGGCATCGAGTGCTTNAGCTNNGCCATTGCCGGTTTTCATTAGATTTGGCGCTAGAGACGCGACAACATTTGTAGGGAGCCAAAAATCGGCTAGCTATTGCTTCACTTTTTGAGGGCAGGAATCACTAACACGGTGGCCAGAGCCATGCAGACCAACACGAGAGCGCCAAATTCCTGAAAACCAACAGGCTCGTTCAAGATAAGCGCACTGGAATACGTGCCGATCACAGGCACGCCTAAGGTAGAAATGGCAGCCAGACCCGCGGGAAAGATGCGAACCGAGCGCAAGTAGGCCCATTGGCAAAAAATCATCGGCAACGCCAGCACGTAAGCTAGAGAGAAATAGGCCTGATTGCTGATCTGCGACCAATCTGGCNNAGGCTGAAAAAAGAAGGCCCCGATGGCAATGGGAACCCCTGCGAAGGAGAGTTGCCACCCGGTCAATGCTGTGGTTGACGCAGACCATTGGAACTTCTTGAAAAATACCGTCCCCGTACCCCAAGTCAACGCCGCGCATAACATTAAAAGGGTTCCNACAGGCGCGGCTTGCAGGTCCATTAGATCGGGACCGATCAAAATAGCCAACCCAGATATGCCGAGNACCAAGGCAATCAATTTCAGCTTGGTCAGAGGCTCTCCTAGGATAATTCTCGCCAAAATAGCCGCCCANACAGGCATGGTGAAAGCGATGATCGAGGCNCGCCCCGCTGGCATCTGAGAAACGCCGTAGGCTGAGAACAAATGCCAGCCCAAAACACCAAAGAAGGCACATAGCANAAGCCGTGGCACCTCCCNTACCGTCAATCGGACACGCTGCCCCGAGAAGTAAGAGATGGCCAGCAAGCTGAAGCCACCACCGAACAAGCATAAGGTACGGAACCACCAAACGGGGATTTCCGAGAGCGCAATTTTCATGAACGGCCAATTCGTGCCCCAAAAAAAACTNAGCGCAGCCAACAAAATNATGGAACTGCCTGAGGCCATCCGGGCCTTNGTGGTTGGAGCGGGAATNACCATTGCCCCNAGGACCTAGGCGCCTGTCTCCATTACCTTACGGAGAATATGGCGGCGGTTCTTGGTAAAGGGTCGAATCTCCTGGGGCCAACGGCCTTCTTCGATGGCCTCTGCCCAGGCGTTAGACGTCAGCACCTCTGGGCTCTCGATCCAGTAGTAAGCGGCAAAGTTGGGCTCATCGGGGAAATCTATTTCCTTGATCTCACCGGCCATACTTAGTTTCAGAGCTTCCTTGGTGAGCCGCGTGATCTCAATCACACCCGGAACCTTCATGAGCATTGGCACATGTTCGGTATCATAAACCTCGTTGAACAAATCCAGTTTCTCTGGATCTACGTCCATAGAGGCGATGAACAGGTAGGGTGCTGGAGCCATTATGAACCTCTCTTCGGCAATAGTGATTGGAAACGACGGACTTGGTCTAATTCATGGACGCTCCGCCGTCCACGGGCAAAATCTGGCCCGTGATCCAACGCGAATCGTCGCAGGCGAAGAACAAAGCCGTGGGCGCAACCATTTCTGGCTCACCCAGGCCTAGAAGATGCTTGTCAATCATTGCCTGATCCGGACCTGAGTCGTTGCCCGCTGCCATCAGCGCCTTGACTCGTTCGGTCAGAACAGCCCCCGGCGCGATGGCGTTGACGCGGATCCCCTTGGCCGCGCATTGCACGGCCAAGGCCCTAGTCAACGTCACAATCCCGCCCTTGGCCGAAGTGTATCCATCTGCGCCCACGGTCCCAATCATCGAGCGTATAGAGGCCGTGTTGATGATGGAGCCGCCGCCTCGCTCACCCATATACGGGATCACGGAACGACATGCTGCAAAGGGCCCAAACAGATTAAGCGCAATAGCCGCGTCGAATTCATCTAAGGGCATATTCAGAAGGTGGTCATCGCGGGGCGTCGCGCCACCAGCGTTGTTATAGAGAATATCAATACCGCCAAAGTCGGTGGCAAAGGTCTCCACGGCAGTTTTGATCTGACCGCCGTCGGTGACGTCAACCTTGAGAAACTTCGCCATTCCGCCAGCGTCTGTAATCTCCGCAGCAATCTGCTCACCCTCGTCGGTCTTGATATCCATGAGGCCGAGCGTCGCGCCCTCATCAGCGAACAGCTTGGCACTGGCCCGTCCAATTCCCGACGATGCGCCAGTGATTAAGGCGACTTTTCCTTGCAGTCGTTTCATGGCTTGTCTCTAAATGCTTCCCTAACTGTCCTGTCATAGGACGGCGGCAATGTTAAAAACAAGACCGGACGGAATATTAATATGAACTTTGACGCTTTATTTGCGAAGACCGGCAACAAGGTCGTGCGTTGCGGTCTGGTCGGCATTGGAGATTTTGGTGCAAGTCTGCTTGCCCAAGCGAAACACGTGCCCAACTTGAAGATCGCGCTGATTTGCGACCGTGATCCGGCGCGGATGGCGGAGTCGGTAGCCGCTACGGGCGCGGACACAACTGAAATAGTCATGGTGCAGGACATGGATGACGCGGACGGCGTTCAATTGGACGTTCTGGTTGAGGCCACCGGCAATCCTGCAACCGCAGCGGCAGTTGGCGAGCAAGCCATTGATCGCGGCCAGCACTTAGTCATGGTTTCCAAAGAGGCTGCCATCGTGGTAGGGCCCATCCTGCACGCGAGGGCCAGCGCGAAGGGCTTGGTTTATACGGAAGTGGAAGGCGACCAGCCGAGCTTGCTGATAGGGCTCATGAGCTGGGCCAGAAACATCGGCCTGGATATACGCGCCGCCGGCAAATCCAGCGAGTACGATTTTGTCCTGGGTCCGGATGATTCACTCACCTGGAGAAACCAACATCACCCGAACTCCGGTCTAACCGCCCTGTGGGAGCGCAACGCTATGTCCTGGCAGGAACTGACTGACGCTCGGGAGGCCCGCGCAGCGAACCTTGGCTTGCCGACCCGCACGGTCCCTGACTTCTGTGAGATGGGCGTCGTAGTTAACGCCTCCGGCTTCACCCCCGACCGACCCGAGTTCCATACGCCGATCTTACGGCCAACCGAATTAGCCGAAGCCTTTAAGCGGAGTGCCGACGGTGGACTTCTAGCCGGAGACCGCCGCATCGACGTGTTTAACAGTCTGCGCCGCACCGACGAGGCTAGTTTTGCTGGCGGGGTTTTCATCCTGGTCAATGGTCACGATGACAAGACTTGGAGCTTACTTCGTGATAAGGGGCATATCGTCGCCAACGATGCGGGCGTCGCCGTTCTTTACAACCCGCAGCACCTGCTGGGCATTGAAGCGCCGATCACCATCCTGGCGGCAGGGCTGTTGGGCATCCCCACTGGCGCTACCCATCCCAAACCTGTGGTCGATCTGGTGGCGCGAACAGACCGAGATTTCGCCGCCGGTGAGAGGCTTGCCATTACGGATGCTCACCACCACGAAGTGGCTGGGCTGAAACCCGAATTAATCCCGGCCGTCCGCTTCGCAGCGGCCAATCCTTGTCCCTATTACCTGGCGACTGGCGCGCAACTGCGCCAGGACGTGCCGGCCGGCACCTTGATAACGGCGGGAATGCTAGAGGTGAACATGGGAACCGTCCTCGCGCGCCTACGTGGAGAACAAGATCAGCATTTCGGAGTTCAGTAATGTTGCGTTATCGGAGCCAGAATAAGAACAAACGTGTCAATACAAACACACGTAGTTTTGCCGTTCATAGCGTTGCCGGGTCTTCCGCTGACTGCTTATATGGCTCGCACCATCCTCGAGAGGAAATATAATGAAAGTCACCGCTGTCGAGACCATATTGGTCGAAGAGTTTCCTAACCTGACCTGGGTTCAGGTCCATACGGACGAGGGCCTCGTCGGCCTGGGCGAGACCTTTTTTGGCGCGCCCGCTGTGGCAGCACAAGTGCACGATTTCATCGCACCCTACCTGATCGGTAAGAACCCGTTACAGATCGAACGCCATCACGCAAAGCTTCTACCCTACGCTGGGCGCGGCGGATCGAGCGTGGAAATGCGAGCCGCATCCTCTATCGACGTAGCGCTTTGGGACATATTTGGCAAAGCCATCAACGAGCCGATATATCAAGCTCTGGGTGGAGCCACGCGGGACGATGTCCGCATCTACAACACATGTGCCGGCTATCAATACGTGCGAAAGGCGCCGGCCCAGGTAACCGAAAATTACGGGCTTAACCAGCAAAACTCGGCCGGTCCCTACGAGGATCTTGAAGGCTTTCTCAATAATGCTGACGAATTGGCACTCTCTCTACTTGAGATGGGAATCAACGGCATGAAAATCTGGCCCTTCGATTTCGCAGCCGAGGCTTCGGGTGGCCAATACATCTCCAACGAAGACCTGAAGAC
>PARE01000005.1 GCA_002709525.1 Magnetovibrio sp.
TAGGTCCGTGCGGCCAGAGGGTGTGTCAGTTTTGTGTCAGAAATCACAGAACGAAATCGGAACAAACTGACACATCTGACACATCCTCTGACACACACCGCCTACAAGTCATTGACTTATAAGGGAATTTGGCTCCGGCGGCAGGACTCGAACCTGCGACCCAGCGGTTAACAGCCGCTTGCTCTACCAACTGAGCTACGCCGGATCAGTGTGGAGGCGCGGACCGGAATCGAACCGGTGTACACGGCTTTGCAGGCCGCTGCGTAGCCACTCCGCCACCGCGCCAGTTTTGTTCACTCACCTCGTTAGGATCATGAAAACTTACTGGCCTGCTCTCAAAGGCGAGCGAACTTAGACGCTCAATCGGCGACGGTCAAGGCATTGCATGCGATGAAGTAATCTGGATTTAGGTCGTAGCCGAATCTCAGGCTTTTGGCCGGCGATGAGTTTGAGTTTCCTATGATCCGGTAATATAAACACGCTTCATGTAATACCCCACCAGGGAGAGTAGGAATGGATTTTGCCGCTGCACGTCGAAACATGGTGGACTGTCAAATTCTACCCAATCAGGTGGGTGACCAACGGATCGTGGACGCTTTGTTGCAAACTCCCAGAGAGAAGTTTGTCCCGGATCACTTGTCGAGAATTGCCTATGTCGATGAGGTCGTTCCGTTGGGCGATCATCGCTATGTCATGGAAGCGATGATTGTCGCACGTCTGCTTCAAACGGCTGCTTTAAATACCGATGATGTGGCCTTAAGCATTGGCTGCGGGAGCGGCTATGCGACTGCCATTCTCGCACAAGTTGTGGATACGGTTGTTGCAGTAGAGTCGCATAAAGGGCTAGCCCAGAAAGCTAGCGAAAACCTCGCGGCCATTGGCTTGGACAACGTTGCCGTTGTTGACGGTAAACTTGAAGAAGGAAACGTCGAACAGGGTCCGTACAACGTCATCTTTTTCGATGGTGCTGTGCAGACTGTGCCGGACACAATCTGTGATCAATTGACCGAGGGAGGACGCCTTGTAGCTGTCGTCGCAGATAAACACATCGGAACCGCGTATCTTTTTAGCCGGTTTGGTGGCGTTATCTCGAAGCGAAAAGTATTTGACGCGGGAACGCCGCTATTGCCGGGTTTTGGTAAGCAAAAAGCCTTCACGTTCTAGCTTGGCTCGGCGGGGGACTATCGAATTTTGTTTTTTAATTTCAGTTTAGTGCGAATCTTACTTCACGCGAAAATGTATATTTGACCACAGAAGGTTTTTTGCGTGTCTCCGTGAGCCCTAGTATTCTGCGAATTTTCTCCGGGTATTGACGCAAATCTTCTAGTCGGGTCATCTGTCGTATGATTGGGCTTTAAAACTGGAAATTCGGCGAGAGGGCGCTTTGTCTTATCAACACTTTGCCGTGGCAAGAAGCCGTCTGGCTTTTTTGGTAGTTTCTGTAGGAATTGTTTCAGGAGCGCTTCCGTATGGACAGTTGGCGCAAGCGAAAAACCTTGCTGACGCATTGGCTGCTGCCTATTTGAATAATCCATCGTTGTTGGCGGCGCGTGCGGGGTTGCGGGCCACCGACGAGGGTGTTCCGCAGGCCTTGGCTAACTGGCGTCCTGATGTATCGGTCTCCGCCGATTTTGGGGTCTCTCAAATTGAAAATACGCGAAGCAGCGGTTCAGATATCGATCAGACTCGCCATCCAAAGGGTTTCGGTATCACGGTGTCACAGCCGCTATTTCGTGGTGGCAGGACTTTGGCGGCTTCCAACAAGGCAGAGAACGATATTCGGGCGGGCCGTGCACGCTTGATAGCGACTGAACAGACTGTTCTCTCAGATGCCGTAAGCGCGTTTACTAACGTGTTTCGGGATCAGGCTGTGCTAAAATTAAATATCAGTAATGAACAGGTCTTGAAACGGCAGTTGGAAGCCACGCGGGACCGATTTGAAGTAGGCGAGATCACACGCACAGACGTGCACCAGGCTCAGGCCCGTGTGGCACGTGCCGTTGCCGATCGAATTCAGTCCGAGGGAGACCTGGAGGCGTCTCGAGCAAATTATGAGAACGTCGTCGGCGAAGTAGCCCCCGCTGAGCTCAAACTTCCGCCGTTGCCTGCAAACCTTCCAGGGGAGAAGGCAGAAGCTCAGAAAATCGCTGCGACGAAGAACCCAGACGTGATTGGCGCGGAGTATGATCGACGCGCGGCACTGGACAACCTGGATGGGGTTTGGGGTGAATTGCTGCCGGAATTGGAATTGGTAGGAAACTGGACGCGTGATTACCAGAGCGCGGCGGAGTGCTGTCAAACTACGACCCAGTCCCTGACCTTAAACTTGACTATTCCCATTTATCAGCAGGGTGCTGTGTATTCCCGCGTCCGTAAAGCGCGACAGGACGCTGCTAAATCAACGCTCCTGATTGACCAGCAACGGAGAGATGCTGTTGAGGCCGCATCGGCCGCTTGGGAATCGCTGATGACTGCACGTGCCCGTGTGAAAGCGTTCGTCGCCCAAATTGATGCCAATGTCGTGGCCCTCGAGGGTGTTGAGCGTGAAGCCGCGGTCGGCTCGCGGACCGTGTTGGACGTCCTTGACGCCAAGCAGGAACTACTCGACTCGCGTGTTGCCCACGTTGGTGCGCAACGCGAAGAAGTAGTTGTAACCTATCAGCTGTTGAGCGCCATTGGACGCATGACAGCACGCGATCTTGGGCTCCCCGTTGCCCTGTATGATCCTCGGAAACACTCCAGAGAAGTTCGTGGGAAATGGATTGGCGGGACGTCGCAGGGTGGCATCAAGTAAACGACAGACAAAGCGATGGGGGAGCAGTTGTGGGGCAAAAACCGTTTTCCCGTCAGGCATTGAATAACCATTTCTTAACCATGTCTGGTTAGCGTTTAAAGCCGGAAACACCGGATGGGCGTGCTATGAGCGAAGAAACGGCAACAGAGGAAGACGGCCAAGAGCCTTCAATGGACGAAATCCTCACCAATATCCGACACATTCTGACGGAGGAAGAAGAGGCTGAGTTGGCGGCGGCCAAGGCCGATCCGGAGCTCGACTCTGACCCTGTATCAGGGCTTGAAACAGATGCTGAGCCTGAAACTGGATCTCCGCCTAGTGCAAATCCTAGACCGGAGTCCGAGTTATCGTCAGAGCCAGACGCAATCCCAGAACCAGGGTCGGCCTCACAACCAGAGTCGGCTTTAGAATCCGAACCGACCCCAGAGTTAGAATCGGAGCCTGCGCCCGTATTCATGCCGACAGCGGCGCCCATGCCACCAGCTATGGAGGCTATGCTCGAGCTCACGCCAGACATGGTCGCAAGCCCGGTCTTGTCTGAGCCTACAGCGCGAGCCTCGACCGATGTGCTATCCGAATTGGCAGCTGCCATTCTTGATCGTCGGGACATGGCCGTCGATACCTCTAGCCGCGATATGACGCTAGAAGGTATTGTCCGGGAGATGCTGAAGCCCGTCCTCCGGGAGTGGTTGGATCGAAACCTGCCGTACCTCATCGAGCGTCTAGTCAAGCGGGAAATCGACCTCATGGTCAATCGCGCGGAGCGCCTAGAAGATTAATCGCGCTAATCGGTGCGCCTTGCTTGCTCCCGCCTCGCGCCAAGGGTAGAACCAACGTCGTTTCAAATATGAAATTTCTACTTCTACAAGGGATGACGAATCATGCTGGACAAATCCTACCAGCCGGGTGATGCCGAGGAGAGGCATTACAAGACATGGGAAGGAAATGGTGACTTTGACTGCGCTTTAAGCGCCCAGGCGGCTGGCCGTGATGCCGAACGCCTTGACTCTGCCCCCTATACAATCGTTATCCCGCCGCCAAATGTGACCGGCAGCCTGCATATGGGGCATGCTTTGAACAACACGCTGCAGGATATTTTAATTCGATACAAACGGATGAAAGGACTGGACGCCCTTTGGCAGCCGGGAACGGACCACGCTGGCATCGCCACCCAGATGGTGGTCGAACGCCAGATGGCTGAGCAGGGAGAGACCCGCCACGATTACGGTCGGGGAAAATTTATAGAGAAGGTTTGGGAGTGGAAAGCTGAGTCTGGCGGGGCCATTACGTCTCAATTGCGCCGTTTGGGTGCGTCGTGCGATTGGTCGCGCGAACGTTTCACTATGGATGAGGGCCTGTCACGTGCTGTGCGCAAGGTCTTCGTTGACCTTTACAAACAGGGACTTGTCTATCGAGACAAACGCCTAGTCAACTGGGATCCAAAGTTGCACACCGCTATTTCCGATTTGGAAGTTGAACAGCGGGAGGTGGTCGGTAAGTTATGGTACTTCAAGTATCCCATCGAGGATTGTGACGGCGAATACCTGACCGTGGCAACGACGCGGCCGGAGACTATGTTGGGCGACGTCGCGGTCGCCGTACACGCCGATGATAAGCGCTACAAAGACTTGATTGGCAAATATCTTGTACTGCCAATCGTCGGTCGCCGTCTAAAAATCGTGGCTGACGACTATGCCGATCCGGATAAAGGCACTGGCGCAGTTAAGATAACGCCGGCACACGATTTCAATGACTTTGAGGTGGGTCGTCGCCACAACCTGAAACTTGTCAATATTTTTGATGAAAATGCTCATCTTAACGAAAATGTGCCGGAAAACTATAAGGGTATGGAACGGTTCGCAGCCCGTGACAAGATCGTCGCAGAAATGAGTGCACTTGGACTTTTGGAAAAGATCGAAGACAATGATATGACGGTTCCCTATGGCGACCGCTCCGGCGTCGTCATCGAGCCCTGGCTCATGGACCAATGGTTCGTGGACGCGCAACGGCTGGCAGGTCCGGCTATCACCGCAGTGGAGCAGGGTAGGACCAAATTCGTTCCCCAGCAATGGGAAAACACCTATTACGAATGGATGCGGAACATTCAGCCTTGGTGCATTTCGCGCCAGATCTGGTGGGGTCATCAAATTCCCGCGTGGTTTACGTCATCTGGTGAGATTTTTGTGGCAATGACCGAAGAAGAAGCGTACGCCGCGGCTGTCGCTGCTTGCGGTGATGACGTTGTTCTGACCCGGGACCCTGACGTTCTGGACACTTGGTTCTCGTCAGCGCTCTGGCCATTCTCGACGCTCGGTTGGCCAGACACAACGCCCGAGGTTGAGCGGTATTATCAAACTGACGTTCTGATTACTGGATTTGATATTATCTTTTTCTGGGTCGCTCGGATGATGATGATGGGTATTCACTTCATGGATGACGTACCGTTTCATACGGTCTATATCCATGCTCTGGTTCGTGATGAGCAGGGCCAGAAAATGTCGAAGTCTAAGGGTAACGTTATTGATCCCATAGAGTTGATTAACAAATTTGGCGCTGACGCTCTGCGATTTACCCTTACCGCCTTCGCCGCCCAGGGGCGCGACGTTCGCCTCTCAGAGCAGCGCGTCGAAGGGTATCGAAACTTCTGTACCAAGATTTGGAACGCTGCGCGATTCTGTGAAATGAACGGTTGTTTCCCTGCTGTCGATTTTGATCCGTCATCTGTCAACGAGACGGTGAACAAGTGGATCGTTGGTAAGGTCGTGGAGGTCGAACGCACCGTGTCAACGGCAATCGATGCGTATCGGTTCAATGAGGCCGCTCAGGGCGCCTACGCCTTTATCTGGGGAACGTTCTGCGACTGGTACCTAGAGTTAATAAAGCCGATTCTTCAGGTCGATTACGACGGGGACGCTCAGGTGGAGACGCAAGCCACAGCCGCATGGGCATTAGATCAGATCCTGCATATTTTACATCCAATAATGCCATTTATCACCGAAGAACTTTGGGAGAGGATTTCCGCTGATCGGACTACGCCGCTGATTCGCGCGTCCTGGCCGACCCTGGATGACGGACTGATTGATTCAGACGCGAACGCGGAGATGGATTGGCTAGTGCGTTTGATCTCTGAAATCCGCAGTGTCCGGTCTGAAATGAATGTACCCCCTAAGGCGAAAGTCCCGATTGGGATTGTTGGGGCTAGTGAAATGGCCTCCGCAGCGATGGGTCAGCACGCGACCTTACTGAAACGCCTAGCGCGCGTTGAGCGTATCGACAACATTGAAAACACAGATGTGGAATTGGCCGCCAAGGGCGCGATCCAATTTGTTTTGGATGAAGCTACGGTCTTTGTCAGTGTAAAGGATTTCATCGATGTGGCTGTCGAGCAGGGGCGTCTCGATAAGGAATTGGCCAAGCAGAAAAGAGAAGTAGAACGGTTTGAGGGGAAGTTGGCTAACGAAAAATTTGTCGCTAATGCGCCAAAGGCTGTGGTTGAGTCCGAGCGCGAAAAACTGGCAGATGCACAAGAGGCTTTGGCTAGGCTGACAGAGGCTCGTGAGCGGCTTTGCCGTGTTGCGTAAGTGACACAAACGCTTGCCTAATCTGGCTTGTATATAATGCTTAGATGACAAGTCCTATCAAAGATACTTCTCAAGTGTCAGCACTCCGCGAGCATCCCACACCGGAAGAACGCGCTCATTTCGTTATTTTGCGCCTTGAACAATTCATCCGCGATGGCCGAACAATTGATGAAGGAATGTCCCTAAAGAAATGGCAAGCAATGGCGCGCACGGAGATTGCGGTTGCTATTGCAGAGGTAGAAAATTCCCGAGATTACGACGAGATAAACAGTCGCCGCATTCTGTTTGTCGCCGCTGCGGCGATGGTCACTATCGGGTTTTGGGGCGCGGTAGTGAGCTTCCACCACATAGGGCATTTGGCGGCCGGAATTATTTGTGCAGGCGCAGGTGCCGTGCTGCTCTTTGTCACGGGCCATTGGCGTTTATGCAAGTGGAATAACCGTCGCAATTCGAAGGAGCGGGCCAAGCGGTTGAACCGTATTGAAAATCTAAACAAGCGCATAAAACGGTTGGAAACTGAGCTTGCCAAGGAAGAAGAGGCTCTAGAAGATGAGCTTCGGAAGCGCAAGTTTCTNAGGTCGCTCTAAAGAATTCGGTCTAAAACTGAGATCAACTTNTCTACGTCATCTTCGCTGGTATAGTGCGCAAGTGATGCGCGNACCACNCCGTCATTGGCGTCGCTGATACCTAAGGCTTCNATTAATCNCNTCGCGTAAAAATGACCNTTCGATAGTCCCACACATTCANTNGCTGTCANNGGGGGTATTTTCGCTGATTTNTGGTTGTNNATCGTGAAGGAAAAGGTGGCGACGCGGTTGTCAGCTNCTCCGGTTGCCGGCCCGATTAAGCGAACATTGCGTTTCGTCGTTAGAAAATCGACAATTTTTTGGGCCAAAATCGCTTCATGTTGTGCAATCAATTCAAACACGGCAATTGCCCGCTCGTGCAAATTATTAGGTGGATTGCTCAGATGATACTCGGCCAAAGCATCAATATAATCGGCAATGCCAGTAAGTCTCGCGATCATGGCGTGTTGCGGGCCGGCGGGATTGAGCTTGTGGGTGATGTCATCATTTTCAAAAAAATAGTGTCCCTGGTTCTTTGTGCCAATTAACAAGTCCCTCTTCCCATAGAGGCAGCCCATGTGGGGGCCAAAAATCTTGTAAAAGCTGAAGAGGTAAAAATCCACGTCCCATGCTTTGACGTCTATCGCCCGGTGAGGGGCATAGGCTACGGCATCCACGCAGACCAAGGCACCTGCATCATGGATTCTTCGTGTGATCTCTTTGACATCGTTGATCTCGCCGAGAATATTTGAAACATGCGGAAAAGCAACCAAGCGGGTGCGCTTAGTCAGGAGAGAGCTAAGAAGTGCCAGATTCATTGCCCCGGTCTCCGGATGGACTGGCCAATCAAGTATTTTCAGGCCAAACTCACGAAGCCGCCGCCAAGGGCCAGAATTTGCTTCATGGTTCTGGACTGCGACGATGATTTCATCGCCATCAGCCCATGCCGGGCGCAGCGCATGGGCAAGGACAAAGGCGCTGTAAGACGTAGACGGTGTAATTACGATCTCGTCTTTGCTTGCACCGATCATGGCAGCCATCCGGGCGTGGCCGCCATCTATACTATTTTGAGCCTTGGCGGCGATTGAGAAGTTTGGTCCGGGCTGCACCTGCGTTTCGCGCATGTACGATGTGATGCGGTCGATGACGGTGTTTGGGACATAACTTCCTCCGGCGTTTTCAAAAAAGGACCACTCCCAGCATGTCTCGGGATATTGGGCGCGCACGAACTTAATATCGAGTGCAGGAACTTTGGCTTTCATCGTGCTCTCTCAGTTTTCAAGAGTATGGAGTGGGTGTCATGACTGGGCCCGACCCTGATGACGGCTGATCGCGCCGTGAAGTTTGCATGGCCTGAATTTCAGAGTCCGTGGAGGATCAGGTCAGCGCGGAGTTGCTGCCACTTATGCATCCTTAATTTGAGACCAGTCGTACAGCTTTTCTCTCTATCATGGAGATTGTTCAGACATTTGAAAGCACGCTCCAGCCTGGAGTTTAAACAACTGGAGTCCTGGGGCAGCCTTACGAACGAAATCGGTTTTTTGGGATGAAATCGGACACAACGGCATCGCGCGCATTCCGGACCCAAACCTCACGTTTAGGGTGCAGGCCCCCGCCTCGGGTGGCGGGAACAGCCGAGTGCCGTGCCCGTTGCAAAAGACGGGTGTCTGCAATCCCGCAATTTGGATGAGTGCCGCCATTATCGGCGACGGTTTTTTCCCAGGCGGTCCTGCGTTCCTCAAGAATTCTCTGATCGTTGAGAGCCGAACAGTTCACTTCGTTTGTATTCAGATCAGCAACAATTTCGTCGCCGTCTTCGATGAAGGCGATTGGACCGCCTAATGCGGCTTCCGGACCCACATGACCAATAACTAATCCAACCGAGCCACCAGAGAAACGCCCATCCGTCATCAAAGCGACTACGATTTCGCGCTCCCGACAAAGCGATGTGATCCGTGACGTAGAGTCGAGCATTTCAGGCATCCCTGGCGCGCCGCTTGGACCCTCGTAACGAACTATTACGATATCGTTATTCTGGAAACTATCCGGGCTCTTATCGAGAGCTTCGAGTAGGTTGCTCTCGCGCTCAAACACACGAGCCGTTCCGCGGAAAATATTGTTTTCGAGGCCGCCCTCAACGCCCGCAAGCTTGAGGATAGCGGAAAAATCTGGGGACAGATTGCCGCCGAGAATGCGTAACCCGCCTGTCGGCTTGTAGGGTGTTTTGACGGAATACACCACTGTCCCGTCAGCACGGGTACCTCCCAGTCGGACCACCTGCTCCGATAGGGTTTCGCCTGTACAGGTCACCATCTCTCCGTTCAGAAGACCAGCGTCCAATAGCTCGTTCACGATGACTTGGACGCCGCCTACCCGGTCGATGTCGATCATGGAGTAGCGACCGTAAGGCCTGGCATCGGTGATCACGGGGACGACATGCTGGGAGAGGTGGTTAAATTCCTCCGGCGTCATGATTTCTGTCCAGAAATCGATGTATCCTGCAGCGCGAGCAATTTCTGGAGCGTGGAGAACGACGTTTGTCGAGCCACCGATCGCCATAGCGACGATTACCGCATTACGTATTGAGTCCCGCTGCACGATGTCGCGTGGCTTAAGGCCCCTGGCCATCATTCCTTCCAAGTAGCCGACTAATTCGGCCGGGAAAGTATCTGTGCGGCGCCCGTCATCAGAGGCGGCTGCGACCATGTGCAGGGGCTGCATACCGACGACACCGATAAATGTCTGCATTGTGTTGTAGGTGAACATGCCACCGCAGCTACCGATCCCAGGGCAAGCATGGAAAGCGATATCAAACTGATGGGCTGGCTCGGGATGTCCAGCAACTTGGTAGGCGCTGACTATATCCAGTGGTTCTTCGCTGTTTGGGCTTTTCCCCGGGCGGATTGCGCCGTCCGACATGATGATCGCTGGCTCGTTGTGTTCCAGTATGGCTGCCAACGCGCCCACTGGCGGTTTGTCACATGCGACGACGGCGATAACTCCGGCAAGTCCGCTCGCCGCCAAGTGCTCGCAAAGCGAATCGTTGGTCACTTCGCGGCCAATGAGGGAATAGCGCATCTCCGACGTTCCGTTTCGGATGCCGTCGGAGGTTGCAATTGTGAATTCAGGCTGAATTAGCCGCAATTCAAGCTGTCCGTCTTTGGAGCCGATGCGGCTCTTTAACTGTCCCTGGATCGCGTCAACCTTGGTTGCGACACCCAGATAACATTGGCTGTCGCCCTTCGTGCCCACTACACCGACGGAGGGCTTATGAATTAGCGCGGGATCGGTGTCCAATTCACGGGCGATGCCAATAGTCTGCGCCGAACGACCCGGATGTCGGTCAATCAGTACGATGTTGTTATCACTCATTCCAATCACATCTTTGTTCTGTTGGTTGTAAAAATAATAAAGTGCAGCCTATACGGGTTTTGCCGATATCCCAATAACTTCGCATCTCTTGGATGGAGGGGCGACATCAGATTGTCGCTTGTCGGCAACAAGAAACGCAGCTTCTCGACATGGTAATGCCAGTATGGATTTGGTTACTGCGTGTTTTTGATCACTCAATGTGCCAAGTGCTCGACTAGTGATGCCGTCGACAGGCCAATCTGCCCGACCATATCGGCCGTTTCACGATTACAGGAGCTGAACTGTCGACAGCCAGCGGTCCGCGCATTGTCTTCCATCTGATCTAAAAGGTACGGAGAAAGCCCACTCGTCTCGAGGGCGTGGCGGATGTCCGTATAGTAGCCCGCGATAATTATCGCGTAGTTGGATAGATCACGCTGTGCCGCCTGCGCGGGCGTTTGACCACATGCGGCCTGTCCGAGGGGGAGTGAAGCCAAGACGACCATCACACCTAGTGCTTTAAGAGTTGTTTCGAAGGACATCAACGACTTTCGTCTCATTTTCATCGCCATGGCCACTTTCCACCAGCATATGATATATTTTGCCCGCGACTATACCAAATTGCGCTTGATGGCCGACTTTCTCGGCTAATCGAAGGCCATATAAGGTGTCTTTCAAACGCCATTTCCCGGAAAATTCGACATTGTCCTCATGACCACCGGCAATCATGCGTTTGCTGTTTTGGATCACCTGCGGACTTGCTGCGGCACCTTTCGACAAGGCATAACCTACGGTATTCCAGTCAAGTCCTGCTTTTTCAGCGATCAGTAGACCTTCAGCCGCGCCTGCGTTCTGGACAGAGCCCATAAGATTAACCATTAACTTGTATGCCGTTCCGCTGCCGATCGGGCCAAAGTGGATGATTTCTATGCACAGGGGATCGAGAAACCGACGTGCTCTCTCCAGGTCGGGATCGTTGGCGCCTACGAATAAGGTTAGCTCACCGTTCGCGGCCATATGGGGATAGCCCGTCACGGGGCAATCAATATATGTATGGCCAGCTTCCTGAACGGCTGCAGAAAGTTTGATCACCCAATCATGGGATAAGGTTGAACATTCAACGACGATCGCTCCGGGCTCTAAATCCGCGGCCAATGCGCCGTCCAAAGCCCCCATCCAAACGTGTTCAGATGCTTCATCATCTCCAACCATAGCAAACACAACGTCCGCACCTTCTGCGGCTTGGCGGGGTGTCATGGCCAGGCGAGCACCTTGTTCCACCAGTGGCCGTGTTTTCTCGACGGTGCGATTAAAGACACTAAGGTTGTGGCCGGCCGCTATTAGCCGCTTGGCCATGCCAACGCCCATTACGCCGGTCCCCAAAAACGCAATCCGCGTCATTACAATGCCCCTAGTCAGTCAGTTCGCACCACACTGGCGTATGGTCTGAGGCTTTTTCGCGACCACGGGGTGTTTTATCGATTCCCGACGCCACCAGCCTGTCCGCCGCCTGCGGCGTGAGTAGAAGATGGTCGATGAGCACGCCATTATCCTTTTGCCAAGCCCCCGCCTTGTAGTCCCAATAGCTGTAGCGATGCGGCTCTGTGTTATAGGTTCGATAGGCGTCCGTTAGACCCAGATGCATAATGGCGCGGAACTTCTTTCGGCTTTCTGGCCGACAAAGCGCGTCGTCGGCTAGAGCTTTGGCATCATAGACATCGTCATCAGTTGGCACGATGTTGTAATCGCCGCCAAAAACAATGGCGTCCTCGAACCTGAGCAGATCCTGGACATGGGCAAATAGCCGGTCCATCCATGCTAGTTTGTATAGGAATTTTTGATGATCGCCGCGATTTTCGTCCCGTGTAGGATTGCCGTTGGGAAGATATATGGAGGCAACGCGAATATTGCCAATCCGCGCCTCAATGTAGCGCGCCTGTTCGTCGTTATCGCCGCCGGGAAGGGCCTTACGTTCGACGTCGATTGGCTGCTTAGCCAAAATGGCAACACCGTTGTAAGTCCTCTGTCCCGACATGGCGACGTTATAGCCAGCCTCACCGATCTCCATGTAGGGGAATACTTCTTCAACGCACTTGAGCTCCTGAAGCAGCACGATATCGGGGGAGCATTCACCAAGCCATTCAAGGACCCGTGGTAGGCGGGCTTTGATCGAATTGACATTCCAAGTAGCGATTTTCATGGCGCTTGCCCTCGTGCAGATGCGACATCATCTCGCGGTGTGGCAAGCCTGTAAACACTAGTTCGGAAAACTTGTCTAGAGGGAGAATGAAGCGCCGCAGCCGCAGTTGGCCGAAGCATTGGGATTTTCAACCTGGAAGAACGAACCGCCAAGGTCGGTTTTGAAATCAACAACTGCCCCACCCAATAGACCGAGAGACACATCATCGATAACCAATTTTGTACCATCGGTCTCGAACACATGGTCATCGTCGTTGGTGCTTTCATCCAGATCAAATTTGTATTGAAAACCAGAACAGCCACCACCTAAAACTGCCAGCCGGAGCATGAGATTGTCGTTCCCTTCCATCTGCCTGATCTCAGCCACACGTTTCGCAGCACTGGTGCTCAGAAAGACTTCATTACTGGCTACGGTGCCGTCAGGCATTAACAACTCCTCTCAAACTTGATCTAAGAGTATATCACAATAAATCTTTTATGCATGTCGAAAAGCGTGGAAGTCAATTCGTCCATATCTAAAAAACGGAGACATAATTGGGAAATAGGTTTTTTGGGATAGCGCTATAAGCAATTTTTTCAGCGCCGTTGGCCACTAAGCCTCGGGCTTGTCGCTTATTGCGCGCGGGCGTAATGTTGGAGTATGTCAGAAGGTTGGATACCCCCAGTAGATTTAGCATCTTATGCAAGCCATGAGTCAGCAAGCCGTGGCCGCCTTTACGAGGAGACCGAAAGTGCGACCCGTGGGTGTTTTCAGCGTGATCGCGACAGGATAATCCATGCAGCAGCGTTCCGGCGGTTGGCCTATAAGACGCAGGTCTTCGTAAATCACGAGGGAGACTTTTTTCGCACGCGATTGACCCATTCCCTGGAAGTGGCACAGATAGCACGATCCGTTTGCCGGTATCTCCGAATGAACGAAGATCTGGGAGAGGCACTTGCGTTGGCGCATGATCTGGGACATCCGCCCTTTGGACATGCGGGGGAGGACGCGCTGAAAGAGTTGATGAAACCCTTTGGCGGTTTTGATCATAATGCACAATCCCTGCGGGTTGTGACCAAGCTGGAGGCTCGGTACGCTGGGTGGAATGGTCTTAATCTAACTTGGGAAACCCTGGAGGGAGTAGTTAAACATAATGGACCGCTGCTCTCCCGGGGGCGATCAGGATTGCCCCGCGCAATTGCCGAATATTCTAAAGTCCAGGATCTAGAACTCGACACATACGCCGGACCGGAAGCTCAGATTGCTGCCCTGTCCGATGACATTGCCTATAACAACCACGATATTGACGATGGTCTTCGTGCCGGGTTGTTCTCTGTCGCGGATTTGTCTGATGTGCCGTTGGTTGGCCGTATTTTTGCCGATGTGACGCGTGATTTTCCTGATCTTGACCTCTCTCGGACCATCCATGAGGCAGTACGGCGTCTAATTGGTGCTATGGCCAACGATCTGATTGCGGAGACCACACGCCGACTTAAGCAGTCAAAGGTCGCAACGCATAACGATGTTCGACTCTTGGGCCGTCCGATAGCCGGGTTCTCAGACCAAATGCGAGAAAACGACGCAAGCATCAAAAAATTCTTATTCGAAAATATGTACCGCCATTACAAACTCAATCGAATGACATCAAAGGGCCGACGTGTCATCAAAGAATTGTTCCAATTGTTGGTTGCAGAACCAGAGTGCTTACCGACCGAATGGCGGGTTTTGGCTGGCCAACCTGGACACGAAAAAACGGCACAGTTGGTGGCAGATTTCCTTGGAGGAATGACCGACCGTTATGCCCTAGACGAACACCGTCGCTTGTTCGATCTACAGGCACGTATTTCATAATTTATTTGTCCTAAACAAGAAATTTTTAACCCCCTCCGAGTAATATAATAGGGAGATTCGTAATTTTGGCAGATTGGGGAGTGGAACCGCGCTATGTTGCGCGCAAAATCTGACTTGAAAGTTACCGCCTCTGATGCGTTGGAATTCGAAGCTATCCAAAGCAAGCCGCATAAGAAAAGGCGCGGGTTGAGGCGTGTTGCCTGGGGTGTGGCATTTGTTACTTTTCTGGGCGGAGGATGGTTTCTCTATGGTGAAATGCTGATGCGCCTGGCTGACGGCAATGGGGTGGATGTGCCACTTATTCGAGTTGTTGACGGCCCAGTCAAAGTTCGGCCGGAAAACCCGGGCGGCCTGCAGATCCCTAACAGAGACAAACTCGTGTACGAGCGTATGCAGTCGGGCGCCTCCAACTCGTCTAACGATAGCATTGTGGAGCGGCTGCTTCCGCAACCTGAAAAGCCTTTGCCGAGGCCAACACCAGGTTTGTTTGTTCCGTCTTCGCCGCCTAACGCTGCATCGGGTAAGTCCCAAGATGAGCGGATTGTCACGCCAATGGCATCGCCGACAGCGCCGGTTCCTGGGGTAAAGGACGTGGTCTCAGTCCAACCGCCACCTCCACCGCCGCTGACAAATACCCGACAAGGCGGCGCGCCATTGAACCTCAGAAAGAATTCGGAACGACCGGCCGAGCCAGGACCTACCACTACCCCAAAGGAACCGGTGCAAGCTGCACCGAAAAATGTCACCCCAACCAATGTTGTCTCGACGAACATCACTTCGACACCACGTCGTTCGACAGCCTCAACCAAGACGCCCAAAAATATGAATCGGGCTCCAGATCGGGTGGCTTCTTTACCAGTGAAAATTTTGAAGCCGCCGACGGGCAAAACTTTTCGTATTCAATTAGCTGCTGCTCGCACGCCTGAGGGCGCGCAATCCGAATGGGATAGGATACGCCAAAAGCACGTCGATTTGCTTGGCAAATTTGGGCTCACCGTAACAAAGGCAGACCTGGGACCGAAGAAGGGAGTATTTTATCGGTTGCGCATTGGACCCTTGGCTAATGAGACCGCTGCCAGGGAGCTCTGCAAGGAGCTCTCTATGCGTAAAATGGGCTGTCTTGTCGTCATGCCGGGCCGCTGACACCCAGTTCCGTCACAATATGAGCGTGCCCTCAATTCCAGTAATCTATGGCTGCGCTGGGCTTGAGCTCTCAAGGGCGGAGCTTGAGTTCTTTCGCAGATCCAACCCGATCGGGCTCATCCTATTCACACGAAATTGCGAGGCGCCCGATCAAATCAAAAAATTGATTGCGGACTTCAAAAACGCTGTCAACGTCGTTGATCCGCTGATCCTCATTGACCAAGAGGGTGGACGGGTACAACGTCTTGGCCCGCCAAATTGGCCGGCCTATCCGGCTGTGGGGTGCGTGGCGGCAGTTGCAAATATCGATCCAGCGAGGGGTCTGAGGTACATGAGCCTACTGGGGAGGTTGCTGGCGTCCGATCTTGCACCGCTTGGGATCACGGTCAACTGTGCGCCGGTTCTAGATGTGCTCCAGCCAGAAACGCATGAAATTATTGGGAATCGGGCGTTGGGCGATGATCCATCTCTCGTGACTAGATTTGGGCGCGCCCTAAGCGAGGGGCTTCTCGCTGGTGGTGTTCTACCAGTCATTAAGCACCTCCCCGGTCATGGACGTGCACGCGTAGATAGTCACACGGAGCTTCCCCGGGTTGATACGCCGCTGGCTGAGCTTGAGAGTGTCGACTTTTTGCCCTTCCATGCACTCAGGGACATGCCGCTAGCGATGACTGCCCACGTGGTTTTCGAGGCACTCGATCCTGACCGGCCCGCTACCACATCGCCGCGAGCATTGCAGAGCGCTGTGCGGAACCGGATCGGTTATAGCGGCTTGCTCATGTCTGATGATATCTGCATGCGCGCGCTTAACGGTCCCATAGGCTTGCGCGCCCGTGATGCACAACTTGCGGGTTGCGATCTTATTTTGCATTGCAGTGGTGACATAACTGAAATGGAGGTTGTTGCTGGCGTCGTAAGGCAAACTTCGCCTTCGACTGCGAATCTGCTTGCCCGTGCGGCAGCGTTGCGCCGGTCTTCGGCCCAAAATGATGGATTCAATGCGGAAAAGACTTACGCAGCGTTGCAGGATGCTTTAACTGGTTAGGACGAGTGACCTTTTTCCGACTGGCAGGTGTCGGCTGCAGGCGGCCGCCTTAACGCCCATCAATTGATCTTATTCGAGCTCGCGAGGCTTATTCCGTAAGGAATTATATGGCTTAGGGATAACCTCTAGCCCCTAAGGGATAAAATTTGTGGGAACCTCCTCTATCAAATTTTTCGATAAACCAATATGCAAAAAATTATTCTCTTCTATACCTGCGGCATTACGGTTGACTTACTGCAAGACCTATAAGGACACTGGCTGACACGTCTTGAATCCGAGGGATTCTCGATTATCTTTGAATTCCTGCGCTGCCAAACAGTTCGGATTGGACATGAAGATCTATTGGTAATGGGTGGGGGCTCAGATGGAGTATCTTAATGTAAACCATCTTTAGTGAACTGTGATTGCATTTAGGGTACTAGTATCTCACGCGGAACCAACCATGTCTGAAGAACCAGAGCAGTTTCAAGAAGGCGAGGCCTTTGAGGCGCCGAGCGCAGAGTCGGGCGTATCTTTGGTCCTCGATCTTGCGGGTTTTGAAGGGCCCATCGATGTATTGCTAACGTTGGCGCGCGAACAGAAGCTGGATATAACCCAAATTTCTATGGTGGCCTTGGCAGATCAATACTTGCTATTCGTCGCCGAAGTGCGGCGCCGTGATCTAGAGCTGGCAGCCGACTATCTGGTTATGGCGGCTTGGTTGGCCTACATGAAATCCCGCCTCTTGTTGCCCGATCTAACTGATGCCGATCAGCCAACGGGAGATGAAATGGCCGCTGCCCTTGCTTTTCAATTGAAGCGTCTCGAGGCGATGCAGGGAGCAGGTAAAAAGCTAAACGAACGTGCGAAGCTAGGTATCGAGTTTTTCCCCCGCGGTGCGCCGGAGATTTTTCGTCGGACCTTTAATATGACCTATGATGTCACTCTGTTCGAGCTCTTGAAAGCGTATGGAGATCAGCAACGGCGTGGCGAAGAGCAGAGGCCCCTGCAAATCGAGGCCTTTGAGATTTATACTGTGGAGGATGCTCTTCATCGCCTGCGTAAGCTATTGGGCCCTATTCCCGATTGGCAGAACCTCCTCGACTTCCTTCCGCCGGGTATGGAAGATTCTCTGCTTCACCGTTCCGCTGTCGCTGCAACATTTGCGGCTAGTCTTGAAATGGCCCGCGAGGGACAGCTGAAATTACAGCAGGCCAAAGTCTTCGCGCCAATTTTTATAAAGGCGGCTGCGCGCCCGGACGACCCCGCTAACGATGATATGATTGAACCTGACGCGAATAATACGTCGCTAGAGTTGGATGGAGGCTGGGATGACCAAGATTGAACGCCAAAGCCTTCGTCTATTGGAAGCCGTACTTTTTGCTGCGGCCGAGCCTCTGAGCGAGAAGCAGCTAGTGGCGCGGCTGCCCGAGGGTGCTGACGTGAAGGGCTTATTGGCGGCCTTACAATCCTATTACGAGGGCCGTGGAGTGGAGTTGTTCAGACGCGGTAAGTCTTGGTGTTTCCGAACAGCGGACGATATCCGGCCGATGTTGGAGAGAGAGATTGACGTTCCGCGAAAGTTATCCCGAGCGGCGATTGAAACCCTTGCAATCGTGGCTTATCACCAGCCAATCACCCGCGCGGAGATCGAAGAGGTTCGCGGTGTCAGCCTATCCAAGGGGACGTTGGACGTACTGATGGAGGCTGGCTGGATTAAACCCGGAAAACGCCGCGAGACACCGGGTCGACCAACAACTTGGAAGACAACAGATGATTTCCTAGATTACTTTGGCCTCGAGGATGTTCGAGACTTACCGGGAATCAAGGAACTAAAGGCTGCCGGGTTACTCGAGTCTGGTGCCGCGATCAATGCCTATCGTGTGCACGGGGACGAGCGAGATATGGGTGAGGAAGGGGCGGATGCACAAGTCACATTGCTGCCCGAGGGGCTTGTGGATGAGTCGGTTGAGGTCTCTGACCCACTCGATCCNGAGGCAAGTTGAAGATCTTCCGTCGTCTTTCGGGCGTGAAAGTGTGATTGCAGGTGTCGAGTGATTCTGCCATTATTCGGCCCTCAACCTCCTGAAAACAGGTGAGAAACCGGAATGGGCACATTTAGCATTTGGCACTGGCTAGTCGTTTTGGTCGTGGTGTTGGTTCTGTTTGGTGGCGGCGGAAAGATTTCGCGGCTCATGGGTGATTTTGGCAAGGGTCTGAAATCCTTCAAAAAGGGTATGAAGGAAGACGATTCCGCCGANGACGGCGCGATGGAAGATGTGCCAAAAGCGATTGTCTCAGAAGAGACAGAGGCTGTTAAGACTACGCCGGAAAAANAAAAGGCAGCCAACGGTTGATGTAGGGGCAATTGTGGGTGTTTGCAGGGTATAAAGTACTCTGCCGAGCGAACTGGCCTGTGCCTGCCCGCCTTACCATTCCCCTGGGGCTTAAGACTTGGAGTATAGGCTCGCCATGTTCGACATTGGCTGGCAGGAACTGTTCATTCTCGCGCTTCTGGCGATCGTTGTGATTGGCCCGAAGGACCTTCCGCGCGCGATACGATCAGTTACCCATTGGATTCGAAGGGCGCGTGGCATGGCCCGGGACCTGCAGGATGGCCTGGACGACGTGGTCCGTGAGGCCGAGTTGGAAGATATCAAAAAACATGCGAACGCCATGATGTCCGATGAATTGGACCCAGTTAATTCAATTGCGCGGGAACTGGACATGACGGACGAGCAACATGAATGGTCGAAGGCTGTCGACAGCTTGAAAGACGAGACCGATCCGGACCGTTCTGCTGATGCAGGCGAAAAGAGGGAGTTAGATCCCACCGAGTCGCCTGCTGACCAGGCGCTGGCGGTCGAAAAGACTGGAGACGTCGTGCCGGAAGTTACGAAGGCTAGCGGGTAATTTTGGTGGCTGAGAACCAAGACCAGAACGTCCAGGAAAATAAGATGCCGCTGCTCGATCATTTGATCGAACTGCGNAGCAGGCTNATGTGGAGCCTCGCTTCAATCATTNTNTTGTTCGTAGCNATTTTNCCNTTNGCTGANTATGTCTATCAATTTCTTGTCCAGCCNNTGGCCGATATTTTTGAGGAGATGGGGGGACAGCGGCGCCTGATCTTCACAGCCCTTCATGAGGCCTTCTTCACCTACATCAAACTTTCCTTGATTTCTGCCTTATTTATCGCCTTTCCCTTTATCTCTATGCAGTTTTGGATGTTTGTGGCACCGGGACTGTACAAGCATGAAAAAAAGGCCCTTGCACCGTTTCTGATAGCAACGCCGATTTTGTTTTTTATGGGGGCAGCTATGGTTTACTTCATCGTAATGCCCTGGGCCTACGAATTTCTGCTGGCCTTTGAATTGGCGGATGGGCCAGGTACCCTGCCCATCGTTTCCGAACCTAAGGTTAACGAGTACCTGTCGCTCAGTATNAACTTGATCTTTGCCTTTGGTATNTGTTTCGAGTTGCCGGTTGTNTTGACGCTGCTCGGGCGAATCGGTGTCATTTCGTCNAAGGGGATGAAGGAGAAACGCAAATACGCGATCCTGATTTCCTTCATAGTTGCCGCCGTGATTACGCCACCGGACGTCATCTCCCAGGTTATGTTAGCGTCGGTCTTGATCCTTCTCTATGAGATATCGATCTTCTCTGTCCGTCTGATCGAAAAAGATCGAGGGCAAACTGAAGATGACGACACAGAAGAGCAGGCCGACGCCATGTCTGGTGCCTGAGCTAGGGCCGCTTGTGGTAGAAAATGTCTTTTCCTTGACGCGTAATAGGGCTCAGACAACTGTTGGTTATTACGTTCGCTTAGGTCAAGCCCCGCGTTGAGGCAGGGAAANTCTNGTTGCTGAAANGGATGACACGCTCNCTCCTTNCGTGGGCCTAGCTAGCATATGAGGCTTGATAAAGACGGCCAATAGAGCCAGCAAATTTGAAGTCCCTTAAGATAGAATCCCAGCGAANTGACGGTCCCGCCCAACNGAGGTTCTGGGAAATAGAAATAAGNGANGGTAATTNTAACTTAGGGCTCGATCACAACCTTCCCGACGGATTGTCGGGATTGAACCGCCGCGTAGGCCGCTTGGAATTCCTCCAACGGAAACCGAATGTCCGCGATGGGTTTAAGTTTATCGGCTTCGATCATCGTTCTAACATCGGCATGGAGGGCACGGTTTTCTGAGACGTACGCTCGACCATCGTCGCCGGGGCTCCATCCTACGTAAGTACCGTAGTTAAGCCCCAGGATAGACATATTCTTAACCAGTAGGAAATTAACTGGCGGCTGGGGAATGGTTCCGGAAGCATAACCAATAGTGATTAGCCGACCCTCTCGGGCGGTTGCCCGAAGAGACTCCATAAACACATCGCCGCCGATGGGGTCAAATACGATGTCTGCCCCGTGGCCGTCGGTGATATCCTTGACTGCATTGCGAAAGCCTTCGTAGGGAATAGCGGCATCTGCTCCATGTGTGGACACTAATGTCCGCTTTTTTTCAGTGCTGGCTGTGGCAATGACATTCGCGCCCTTAGCCTTGGCGATCTCAACAGCAGCTAATCCAACCGCGCCTGTTGAGCCATGAACTAAAATCCAGTCACCCTCGTTAATCTGGGCTTTCCAAATTAGTGCCGCATATGACGTGGGATAAGATAGGGGCAGCAGGGTTGCCTGCGCAAAATCGATGCCATCAGGAATACGGTGCGTTAAAAAATCCTTGGCTAACGCTTCTTGCGCCCAACCACCCCAATCCACGCTGGCAAAAACCCGATCGCCGGGCTGAAAGGATGTTACATTTGCGCCAACCTCTAGTACTTCGCCCGCGACTTCCGCACCGGGTGCAAAGGGGCNCGGCGGTTTNCGTTGGTACTTTCCGGCGANGATNAGGCCGGTTGCAAAACTTACACCAGATGCTCGCACGCCAATCCGCACCNCATCGACTGCCGTGGGAGGCAGGGCGATGTCCTCCACAACCAAATCTTTGATCGATCCAAATTCGTGGCAAATTACGGCGCGCATCAGGTCTTTCTCCAGACTCCCCGTGTGTCGATGACCCTCTGATCGGTGCGAGAGATCGGCGGAAGATCGCGAAATCCAGAATGATCAGTCAGCAAGAGAATTAAATCGGCATCATCGTAGGCCTGTTGGAGGTCTGCAAGCCGGATGTTTTTCATCTCTGCGAGGCAGCTGGGGAGAGATTGGATATGGGGTTCAACGACTACGACCCTGCAGTTCATCTGCTGAGCGATCTTTCGGGTGATATCGACGGCGGGGCTCTCCCGAAGATCATCAATATCCGCTTTATACGCGAGACCCAGGCAGGCAATGGTTGGATAAACCAGATCGTTGGCTATGGTTTTTACCGTTTGGACGATGCGATCGGGTTTGCCGTCATTTACACCCCGCGCGGCTTGAATGAGAGGGGTTGAGGCTGGAGCTGAGTCGACAATGAACCACGGGTCTACTGCGATGCNGTGCCCGCCAACGCCTGGGCCGGGCTGTAAGATGTTTACACGCGGATGATGATTGGCCAATTCGATGGCTTCCCACGGATCTATGCCCAATTCCTCGCTGACGATGGAAAGTTCGTTGGCAAAGGCGATGTTGATATCCCGGTAGGCGTTTTCCGCCAATTTGACCAATTCTGCGGTTCGCGCAGTTGTCGTTAAGCAGCGTCCATTTATGGCGAGCTTGTAAAACGCGGCTGCCCGCTCCGCGCAGTTCTGGGTTAGGCCGCCTACGACCCGGTCGTTACTGGTCAACTCCAACAGGACCCGGCCTGGTAGAACGCGTTCCGGGCTATGCGCAATATAGATATCGGATTTTTCATCGTGATTATGCGGTAGTTTTAAGTCTGGCCGCTGGGACGCCAACCATTCCGATATGCGAACTGTGGTTCCCACCGGCGAGGTGGATTCTAGGATCACCAGGTTTCCTTTGGCCAGCACAGGCGCTATGTTTTTGACGGCTGATTCTAGATAGGAAAGATCAGGCTTCTTTCCGTTTGTGAACGGTGTTGGCACAGCAAGAATGAAAACATCGGCGGTCTCGGCCTTTGTCGCAGCGCGAAGTTTGCCGCGTGCCACGGCGCCGTTAACTAATATGTCCAAGTCAGGTTCTACGATGTGCGCTTTTCCAGCGTTAATCAACGCGACGGTATTAGCGTTGACGTCAACTCCAACAACGTTTAATCCGCGGCTGGCGAAAACCGCGGCTGTTGGCAGGCCAACATAGCCAAGGCCGACCACACATAGCTTGCTAAAATCACTTTGGGCGCTGTTAGGCATCGAGTCCGTGTACACGTCGAATCTCCCTGACTATTCGCGCGCTGGCTTTGCCGTCACCGTAGGGATTATGAGCGCGTGACATGGTGTTGTAGGCCGCTTCATTATCAAGCAGCAATGCCGTCTCGCGTACAATCGAGTCCGTGTCCGTGCCTACCAATTTTACGGTCCCGGCGTTAACGGCTTCCGGTCTCTCGGTGACGCTACGCATGACCAGAAC
>PARE01000006.1 GCA_002709525.1 Magnetovibrio sp.
CTCGGCTAGCGAGCTTTTGGAGAAGAGCTGGCAGTTGGAGAAGATTGACGATGTCGCCCGAATTTTTCACAATTGCAATGTTTCCATTGCCCAGTCTATCTAAAAAATTCAGAGATATAACATCAAGAGTATAACGTAATTTAGAAGTTGTTAACAACTCCGGCGCCATAGTAGTCCGATCAAATGACGATAAAAAGGTTGGGCAGTAGCTATGGCCTTAAGTGAAACTCTAAAGTACACGGCCTTTTCTGGGCTTTCGGTAAGCTCGTGATAAAAGAGTGGTGATCTCTGGCCGAATTGAGCGATAGAGTTTTGGATATTTTGAGTGTTCATAGGCGCCGCACCAAGCGGTATCCACAAATTAACTATCTGATAATATGAAGATTTTCCTGTTCAAAAATAATGGTTGCGAGGGACGTTTCACGGAATAAAAAAATATTGCAACGCACAAAAAAACATAATGCATCGCAAAAGTAATTCGTGTATAAAGCGCGCCTTGTGAAATCATTAAAGACTAAATGAAGCGTGTTTTGGCGCTTCTGTCGACTGACGAGTAGTGTAGGAACTAAGACTATGGCAAGAATCGAATTAGTCCGATTTCTATCGGGCAATGCCGGCGAAGCGTTGAAGCAAGCACAATATGCGAGACCAGAACTTGCAAAGGTCCTTCTTGATGAAGCTGAAGAGTGTTTGGCGCTAGCCATGTCGGTGCTAAATCGACCGGCTGCGGCGATGCACGAAACTCGGGAGGCAGCATAATGGCCTCCCGTCGAGCGGATACCAAGAAACCTGAGCCGGATCGTCCGCCGGTTAAGAAAACCCGGAAATGCCTGATGTGCAGCAGTGACTTCACCTCTAACCACATTGGTGAGCGTGTCTGTCCGTCATGTAAAGAGACATCAGTTTGGCGTTCCGGCGGTATTGCCGCATAAGGTATTCTCTTCTGGACTTCTTGCGGAGTCCGCACCATATAAAAACTATCATAACCTATGTGCAGGTCCGGCGCGAAGTCATTTGCGCGAGTGGCATTGACCGAAGCCGTGGGAAAGGTAGAATTCCTGGATGGATACACATGGCGAATTTAACGGTGCTCTGGCGGAGGATGTTCCCCGCGTGATAGCCTCGGCGAAGTTTGGGATCGGTGCGCCCGTGCGTCATCGCGTTTACGGTTTTCGCGGCGTCATTTTTGACGTCGATCCTATTTTCAATAACTCCGAGGAATGGTGGGAGAATATTCCTGAGGACGTGCGTCCTCGGAAGGACCAGCCGTTCTATCACTTACTTGCCGAAACACCGGAGCCCGAACGTTCTCCCTATATTGCTTATGTTTCCGAGCAGAACCTTGTGCCCGAAGACCAGGATGAAGATCCAATTGATCACCCGGAACTGGAGGAGTTCTTCGAGGGGGTCGAAGATGGACGCTTCATTCTGCGCCAGAAAAGTAATTAAGGGAGAGTTAAAAGGCGACCTGGTCGCCCCCCTTCAATTGCAGGATCTCCCGCGCTTCGTCCGGTGTTGCGATTTCTAATGACATGCCTTCAAGGACTTGACGCATTTTGGTGACCTGTTCGGCGTTGCTCTCCGCTAATTTACCCGGTCCGCACCAAAGGGAATCCTCCATGCCGACGCGCACGTTGGCGCCCATAGCCGCGCCCATTGCGGCGAGTGGTATCTGGTTGCGGCCTGCACCCAGAATGGACCAATAATATTGCTCGCCGAATAACCGATCCGCTGTGCGCTTCATATGCATGAGGTCTTCATGGTGTGCGCCGATACCTCCCAGAATTCCAAAGACGGACTGAACGAATAGTGGCGGTTTGACGAGACCCCGCTCCAAGAAATGGGCGAGGTTGTACAGATGCGAGATGTCGTAGCACTCGAACTCGAACCGCGTATTATTGTCTGCGCAGGAGGTCAGAATGAACTCGATGTCTTTGAAGGTGTTTTTGAACACCATGTCGCGGCTGTTTTCTAAGTACTGGCGTTCCCAATCGTGCTTTAGGTCCGTGAAGCGATCCAACATGGGAAATAGGCCAAAGTTCATGGAGCCCATGTTCAATGATGCCACTTCTGGTTTGCAGTTCAAAGCTGGTTGTAGACGCTGCTCGATGGTCATCGTCGCGGCGCCACCAGTGGTGATGTTCACCACGGCATCAGTGTTTTGCTTGATCCGGGGAAGAAAACGCATAAATGCGTCAATGCTCTGATCGGGGCTTCCGTCTTCTTGATTGCGGGCGTGTAGATGAAGAATCGAGGCGCCTGCTTCGGCCGCACCAAGGGCTGCTTCGGTTATTTCATCCGCCGTGACCGGCAAATGAGGCGACATTGAAGGCGTATGGATGGAGCCGGTTACAGCGCAGGTAATGATGACTTTGCGGGCTTTCGCCATGATTTACTCCTGTGAGTAGTTCTGTGGTGTCAATCGCCGAGGGTATCCGCCATATGTTTCTTGTGGACCGCCAGGGCCATAAGCCGTCGATCTCGCCATGCGGTTCGATCCGCTAAGTTGTCGGCGGGCAGCAGTTCGCGCCTTTGCGCTTCTAATTCGTCGAGAAGCAAACCACGAAAATCCGCGTTCTCTGTTTGTGAGTGGCCCACTCGCTCAATCAAGTCGCCAAATTTCGTACAGTAGTCGCGGATGCCATTCGGCGCGTTAAGATCGCCGGTTTCGAAAGGGCCGATGAATGACCAACGGTGCGATAGCCCGTCCTTGATGGCGCGATCCACGTCTTCGCATGAAGCATAACCACCGTCAACGAGACGAAAGGCTTCGTGGAGAAGGGCGATCTGCATCCGATTAACGATAAAACCGTCGATCTCTTTCCGCATGCGGATTACCTTGTGGCCTGCGTTCTCCATGATGGCAGCCGCGGTATCTATGGAGGCCGGGTCTGTCCAAGGAGCTGGGCAGAGCTCTACTGCTGGTACTAGATAGGGTGGGTTAATTGGGTGAGCGACAAGACACCGATGACGTCCATCCAAATCTTCGGTAAACAGCGATGCCATGAAACCCGATGTGGAGCTGCCGATCACCGTTTCTTGCGCGGCGCTACCATCAAGCTCCGCGTAGATTAGCTTCTTGGTTTCGAGGACTTCAGCGGTGTTTTCTTGCACATATATAGCACTATCCAATGCGGCGGCGACGCTCTCCTGCGGGGAAATGCGGGTGGTCACGGTGTCGACATCCTGACCATTTAGCAAATCGTGTTCAGCTAAATCTTCCAGGCTGCCTTTTAGAAGCTCGACGGATTGGTTGAGAGCGTCTGCGTTGATGTCAGTCATTTCCACAGCATAGCCGGCGCGGGCGAAGGTGATTGCCCAAGCCCGTCCGATCAGGCCCGATCCGATGACAGCGATCTTTTCATTCATAGCTCGTATACCTCTAGATTGTTTCGACGCCGGCACAAATGCTCAAGGCTTGGCCAGATACGTTGGCGCCATGGGGGCTACACAGAAAGACCGCCATTTCGGCAATGTCCTGGCCCGACACGGTGCGCCTCAGCGAGACGTTTGAGAGCATGTCCTGCTCAACAGCGTCGAAAGTCTCGCCGGTAGCTTCGGCACGCGCAGAGATCACTCTGTTGATGCGGTCTCCTTCAACCATGCCCGGTTGCAGGCAGTTTACACGGATACCGAACGGGCCTAGTTCTTTTGATAAAGATTTCGTCAACCCTACAATTCCCCATTTCGTGGCGGCGTATGGGGTCCGCATTGCGAAGCCCAACCGGCCGGCAACTGACGACAAATTGATGATAGCGCCGTTACCAGACTCTTTCAGAGGAGGTACTGCTCGACGAAGGCAATAAAAGTGACTGTTCAAATTGATATCGACAGTACGTCGCCAGTCGGCCGGGTCCATCTCATCGATCGGCGCGGTGGGGCCGGCGATCCCAGCGTTGTTGACCAGCACGTCCAGGCCGCCCAGCTTAGCAAGCGCAGCGTCAAAGAAAGCGTCCACCTGCGTTTGATCCGCAACATCTGCATGAAAATGTCCGATTTCCGGGCAAGCCTTCGCCATTTCCGACAAGGCCTCAGTATCCAGGTCGCATATAAACACCTTGGCGCCTCTATCGGCGAAGGTTTCGGCAATTGCTCGGCCGATACCCGCAGCGCCTGCCGTAACGATTACCCTTAGCCCCTTTTTTATGCCGCGTATTTCTCGTTTGGCCATGTTAGCAACCTCGTAATTTATGTCCCTATCATTATTTAAAATCGAAGAGAGTACCGCTTGTATCGAGATATTTGATTTTAAGCCCGATTACCCCAGCATACATTCATCAATTCGCGCAAACCCGATCCATGAGCCGATCGAGGAACGCTTCACATGCGTCAATCTGTTCCATTTCGATGAACTCGTTTGGCTTGTGGGCCTGATCGATGGAGCCTGGGCCGCACACAACCGTGGGAATATTGGCACGCTGATGGAACAGGCCAGCTTCGGTGCCGAAAGCTACCTTGGCGTGGTCGTTGCGTTCAGCCAAGGCTTTGACAAAGGTGACCACTTCGGCATCTACATCCATCTCAAGGCCTGGCATATCATTTACCAACTCGATATTGATACCCGTGTCGGAACTGATCGCGTGCATTTGTGGAGCCAATTCATCGCGTGCGAACGCGCGAATTTTGTCCTCCAGGGCTTGCGGGTCTTGCTGGTCTACATACCGGAACTCGTACTCAAAGACACAGTCCTTGGGCACTATGTTTAGTTGAGTGCCGCCTTGAATAGTTCCGGTGTGTACCGTGGTGTGTGGCACATCGTAAAGTTCGTCGTGTGGTCCCTTGTCCGCGATCCTGGCAGCCAAATCACTCAGAAAGGCTATTAAACGGGAGGCGTATTCAATAGCGTTGACACCATGTGGCGCGAGGCTGGAATGGGCTTCCAAACCGCGTACATGCACCCGATAGCTTCGCTTCCCCTTATGACCGGTGATTACTTGCATGCTTGTTGGTTCACCAACTATACACATCGCTGGTTTAACAGGCATGTCTTTGATTATTTTTATAAGTCGACGAACACCGATGCAGCCGACTTCTTCATCATAAGAAAACGCTAAGTGAATAGGGGTCTTAAGGCCCCGTGCCTGGAATTTTGGCAATTGGGCGAGAGTGATAGCAACAAAGCTTTTCATATCCGACGTGCCGCGGCCATAGAGACGGTTACCCTTACGGGTCACCTTAAAAGGATCTGTATCCCATTCCTGACCATCAATGGGCACAACATCTGTGTGTCCCGAGAGCATCACGCCTGAGGCGTTCGCATCCCCGACGGTGGCGTAGAGATTAGCTTTCGTGCCCTCTTCATTATGGACGAGTTGGCTGTCGATTTCGAGATCGTTCAGATAATCTTGAATGAACGAAATAATTTCGAGATTCGACTCCCGGCTCGTTGTGTCGAAGGAAATCAGTTTTTCGATAAGTTCAATGGATTTTCTGTCAGCCATGGACGTCCTATTTGGCGGTCATGAGAAGCCCTGAGAAAAGCAGGTTTCCAGCGACGCTGCAATTCGCTAAATGAACAAAATTATTCCTGTTACAGCCACACCTTGAAGGCTAGATCCGCCGCCTAAGAGTAATGGGGGTACGGAGGAAGAGGATTAGCGAGCCAGAAATGATGGCAATACTATTATTATGGGCAATAAAAGGCCACGACCGCTCTAGCCTTCGGTGAGTTCCATTAGTGTTGTCTACCCCGCTGTGCTCAAATAGATTCAAAAGTCGATCGGTGCTTGCGTTTGCCCATCATATCCATCTCTCGACCGAACCTGTCCAGGTATTAATATTTATGCGAGTCATCGTCAACGCCATCTCAGCGAACACCGGTGGGATAGTTACATACACAAATAACCTGATCGAATTCCTCGCCACTCGCGAGATCGACGTGATTGTTTACGTTCCGAGGTGGTTTGACACTTCGCGCTTTGATGGTTTGCCTGTTTCGGTCCAAAGTGTCAAAACACGGTTTTTTGGGCCTTGGCACCGGTTCCTTTGGGAACAGTTAGTTTGGCGGCGAATTATCAAGAACAGCGGCGCGGACCTCGTTTTTTCCTCAGCGAACTACGGCGTCTTGTTTCCGCCAATTCCGCAAATTCTTCTTGTTCAGGGTGAGATTTACCTCAATCCAATTTATCGTGTGCGCGTCCTACCAAACTTGAGTTGGCGCGAGCGGGCGTCCGCGATGCTTCGTCGCAATCTGATGCTGATTTCCGCCCGGCATTCCCGGACGACGATTTTCCCGTCAAAAGAGGCGATGAACGCCGCGGTCGATTACGATGCCAACTTGTTGGACAATTCGGTTGTCAATTATCTCGGTGTTAACCCCCGATTTGCTGAGCCGTCGCGCCGTCGCCAGTGGCGCGAAGATGGTACAATTCGACTGCTGTATGTTTCAGTCTATTATCCTCACAAGGATCCGAGGACCTTGGCAGATGCAACTTTGCTGCTTAGGTCTAAGGGTATATCCGTGTCTACGCGGATCACCATGGAGACAACTGACTTTGCCGCATGGGATAACGCTGCTCGCGAATTGGCTTACATGTCTGATCCTAAATTCGACGAGTGCCTTACGATGGGTCGCATCGACCACGAATCGTTGAGTACTGTTTTATCTGATTTCGACGCTTTCGTGTTTCCGTCTATGGCCGAGACATTTGGATTTCCAATGGTTGAAGCGATGCGTGCGGGTGTGCCCCTAATCGTTTCAGATATTCCTGTTCACAGAGAAATTTGTGGCGATGCGGCTGTATATTTTGAGCTCGGCAATGTCGAAGACCTTGCCCGCCAGATCATGGAGTTAGATCGAAGCGAGGAGAGGCGATCACAAATTGTTAATGCCGGTGTTAAACGTGCGGAAACGCGATTTACCTGGAACAATCATATCGATGGGCTGACGGCTCAGATGCGGCANATTGTCTNACCCGNTCGCTTCAAGCTGATGGTTAACGCCTTGCATGCTCGATCGGGCGGAGGCGTTACNTACCTGCACAATATGCTGCCACTCCTCAANAAAGAAGATNGCCTNGANGTNCATGTCTGCCTTCACGAGGACCAAACAGAAATTCTGCCGACGAACTTGTCGAACATAACCTATCATTTCCAGCACTATCGGCGTGGATTTTGGCGTGTTCTGTTCCGAGAACAAATCGACCTACCGCAATTGGTCCGCCGTTTGAGGTTGGACGCAACTTTTTCTCCAGCTAACTACGGGCCATTTTTTGCGAGGAATCACATTATTCTAATACGGAACGCCGTCTCGGTTGGGTTTGTTGAACGGCGTCCGGTGAAATTGGCCTATTGGGCGCTTTTGTATCTGGCTACAATGTTATCTTTAATCACTTCTCGACGCGCGATCGCTGTTTCTTCGTATGCGAAAAAAGGGATACAAAGTGCGTTTTGGTCCATGCTTGGAGAGGATATGGTCGTTGTCCCGCATGGAGTCGATCCAGTCTATTTGAGCGGCAATCAAAATACCACCCGAGACAAGTTTCTTTTATCCGTCTCCGATATCTATGTGCAAAAAAATTTTATTGCGTTGTTAAAAGCGATAGCGAATTTGCGTGAAAATATTCCGGGTATCCGGTTGAAAGTTGCGGGTAGCCCTGTGGATGCTGATTACTTTGCAGCGTTGAAGGCTTTGATCGTTGAACATCATCTCCATGAGCATGTTGAATTTTTGGGACATGTCCCGGTTAGTGAGTTAAAGGAGCTCTATGGGCAGTGCCGTATCTTTGTCTTTCCATCAACGGTCGAAACATTTGGTAACCCACTTGTCGAAGCGATGGCGTGCGGTGCTCCGATTGCAAGTTCGAACACGGCCGCTATGCCCGAAGTTTTAGGAGATGCAGCCGTCTACTTTGATCCAAATAATGTGGAAAATATTACCGAAGTGTTGCTTGAGTTGTATAACGACCCTGATGCGAGGTTGAGCCTGACGTCCAAGGCCCTAAGACGGGCAAATTTGTATGCCTGGCAAGAAACCAAAAAACGTACTTTGGATGTTATTCGCGATCCAGTTGGAGCCGTGGCAGTAAAATGAGCACTGCGAAGCGCCGTGTTCTCGTTGTGACGCTGCCTCTGGAGTTTTTCGGCGGTGTTCAATCCCAGGCCCGCTTCCTGATTAACCACCTTCAACGCCATCAATTTGAGGTTGGGGTTGTCACCTATGCCGGACGGGGATTGTGCCCCGAACTCAATGCCAGTTGGTTACGCTCCTTGTTTGGTGGCAGTGGTCGCAGTGAACCTTGTACTGGGGCGCATTGGAGTTTCGACGCCAAAGTTGGATGCCGCTTTCCCGGATTAGAATTCACATACACGGAAGCGTCGGAGGCCTGGCAGCGGATTATAAAGAGCTATACGCATATCATCGCCGTTGGTGGAACGCCCGTAATCGCACACCCCGTTGTTAAGGCGGGTAGGAACTGCATTGTTTGGTGTGCCGATGACCTGGCTGGAGATCGCGATGACCGTCTTGGTTCTATGTCGTTACCGCGTCGGGTACTTGAACGATATTTGATCCGTCCTAAGCTTGAAGCGCAACAGATTGCGGTATTGAACGCGGGAAGAACTATTAGAGGAATCAGCGAGGCGACAGTCGAACGCCTCAAAACCTACGTCCCGAATTCTGATGCTGACATTGAACGAATGCAGATCCCTATCGATACCTCGTTTTATACACCTTTGGCATACAAACCACGCAGTAAAATAATGGGGTTCGCTGGACGTATTTCTGACCCACGAAAAAACCCGCGACTCTTGTTTAGAGTTTTCCGCGAACTACGCCAAAGGGATATAATACGGGAATTACATATTGCAGGCCCTTCGGACGGGTCGACGATGGCCATTGCCCAATCGTACGGGGTTGCAGATGGAATTATTTTCCATGGACATATGAACCGCGAAGGGCTTCGTGATATGTATAGATCTCTCGATGTTTTCGTCTTAGCCTCGCACCGTGAGGGATTAGCCCTTGTCGGCGTAGAAGCAATGGCGTGTGGTGTCCCTGTCGTTTCCACGCGTTGCGGTGGACCGGAGGATTATATTAAAGATGGCGTCACAGGGTATCTGAGTGATCCACAGCCTGAGTCTTTTGCCGATCATATTTCCGGTTTGCTGCACGATCCAAAAACCTACGATCAAATTTCAGCAGCATGCCGAAAGATGGCCACTGAGAATTTTTGCGAAGCGGTGTTTGAACAGCACTTGGATAATGCCTGGAAGGCAGCTTGGGGTAAGAGTTACCGCAGTTAGCGGCGGACAACCATAACTGGTTCTAATTTTTCGGTTTGGTCGCCCATGCCAAACCGGGCCGACTGCGCACAGCAGTCATACCTACCTTGCGTAATTGCGCTGCCACATCCTCATGGTGTTGGCGTTTCTCGTAACGTGCACCATACCAATCAAGGGTATCCAGCAGTGTCCACGAACGTTGGTCTTCTGTCGACAGTTGTGAGTTGTGGACGGATGCAATGGGGATAAAGTGATTGAGTATCCGAACCTTCGGTATCTTTGCCAGTCGTCGGGTCAGAGGAAAGAACAGATCGACAAGAAACTGTGACAGCGCGAGATTCTTGGAAACTGAGAGGTGGGGTGTGATCAGTCGGAGAGTATATTTGATGATTTGGAGGTATCGCCAGAACCCTTCCTCGTAAAAATTATAAGCTAATCGGCCGCCTGCCTTTAGGTATATAGTAAGACATCGAATCACCGCTATTGGGTCGGGTGTGTGCTGAATAACTCCCATGCAATAAATCGCGTCCAAGGCCGATGGCCTGAGAGGAAGGTTAAAAAGGGAAGCTTGGAGGCAGTGAACGCGTCCGCTGTGAACGGAGGTGGTCTCTTTGCACGCATCGATGGCGTCACTCAGATCTACGGCGATGACGGTGGCGCCGTTGGCGGCGGCAACGTCGGCAAATCGGCCAGCGCCACACCCTGCATCCAATATCACCTTGCCCTGCAATGAATTTGGCGGCCACCCGCTGTCGGCAAAAAAGCGATCGGTCGACAAGGTATGTCCGCTGATTCGGTCAATCTGCAAGGTACGCCATTGTTGCCATTGGAAGCCGAAATTGGCGCAATAATCCTGATCTAGCGTCACAAACCGGGGGATACCTTGTCGAATTTGATAAACGGACTGGCAGGATCGGCAGGTGAGTGTGCCAGAAATTATGTCGCCATCGTCACGCGATGCGTCGGCTTGAACTTCAAACGGTGTTTCCGACTCACAGTTTGGACAGGCAAGAAAATCGAGAAGTTCAGTGCGCACGTGATTTGACGTTCCGAGATTGATAATATTCGTTATATATCCTTTAATGGTTCCCGAGACGCCAGGAAAATTTGTTTTGCGGCTCCTCTATCTCGTTAGTCACCCGATTCAATATCAAGCGCCGTTGTTGCGTCTCATTGCGCGCGATGACGATATACAGCTTTTGGTTTTGTTTGAACACATGGGATCGACACGTGCTCATTATGACCAAGGGTTCGAGACTGAGATTTCCTGGGATACGAACCTCACGGATGGTTACGTGCATAATGTGGTGACGTCAGTGACGGAGGTCGAAGATAATCTACGCGGGACCGATGTACTCTGGGTTCACGGTTGGGATACTTGGTTAAAACGCCGGGTTCTGAAAGTTGCTCGGCGACTTCGGGTTCCTATCCTGATGCGGGGGGAAAACACACTAAACGCCATGCCAGATGGGCCGCACCTTCGTGGCGTGCTCAAGCGGGCGTATCTCACTTCGATATTTCGCCATTGCCGTGGGTTCTTGTGTATTGGTTCGGAGAACCGCGCCTATTATGCAGCGCACGGCGTTGAACCGGCGAGATTATTTGAGATGCCTTACGCCGTTGACAACGTTGCTTTTCAGATGGCTTCGCAAGGTTCGGAGGTCGGCGCTCGCGAACTTTATAACCTAGATCCAAGACGCCCAATCATTCTGTTCGCCGGCAAGTTTCTCAAGCGTAAGAACCCTGCGCTCCTTCTTGAGGCGTGTCGGAAGCTCAATCGAGAAAAAACACGGAACCCATATCTGGTCTTTGTTGGCGATGGGGAAGAAGGTGCTCGGCTTCTTGATTTGTCGAGCGATTTGGAATGGGTGAGATTTCTAGGTTTCCGTAATCAAAGCGAATTGCCGTCAATCTACGCTATGTCAGACGTGTTCGCGCTGCCATCCCGAGACGAGCCTTGGGGACTCGCTGTGAATGAAGCGATGGCTTGTGGGACCGCAGTTATAAGCACGGATCAATGTGGATGTAGCGTGGACCTCGTGGACGATTCAGTGGGTCGGTCCGTTCCCGCCGATGACTGTGATGCATTGGCAGTCGCTCTGACTGAAGTTTTGGCCGACCCCATTACAACTGCAACCATGGGGCGTGCTGCGCAAGACCGTATCGCCACGTGGAGTTACGCGGAAGACATTACGGGCCTGAAAGCCGCGCTTAAGGTCGTTGGTGAAATGCCTTTTCTAACATGAAGGCCATGCGTCCATCGTGACTGTAGTTGGATGCAACGCATCGCGCTCGACCAGCTTTGGCGATGGAATGGCGCAAAGTGTCATTGGACAAGTAGAGCCGCGTCTTGTCTAAGAGATCTTGTCGGTTCTCATAGAACACAGCCTCATCTCCGTTGGCGAACAAGCGGTCATGTTCGCTTGAGAATTCGGCCAGCATGAAGCCTCCACAAGCAGGGATCTCGATGCTTCGGTCCGTTTGTAGATCCCTGTTGATTTTTCTGAGGAAACCCAGATTGATCTTGGTGGCCAGAATACCTTTCGTGTATCGAAGGTCGTCTGGCCGATTCACTAATGCGCGGCGTTCGACCCGGAGGTTTGAGTGCTTGCCGTCGAAGGCCTCCCACCCGTTTCCCCAAACCCGCACAGACAGGCCGTTTTCCGCCAGGAACAAGAGGTCCGCGCCGCGTTCCGGCGCATACGTACCAATGAATCCAACGTCGGATCCATAGGCCTTGCGCTCCGCTTCGGTGATATCAATGGGGCGATGCTGTTCCGGGTCAAAGGCCTTATCGACGAATTGACAAACTCTAGCCCCGAGGGAGGGCAACTCTTCCTTTCTGGCATTGAACGATTTGGAGACAAAGACGATGTGATAGTGCTTGAGGCCACGCTGATATGCCAAGGAGCGATTGATCGGGTTGTACATATCATCTTCGGAATACGACGCAATGATCGCGTTTGGGCAGATCGTGTGCAGGGCTGTAATTGAGCTCGGATGGATCATATTGCCCTTCTCGATCCAGATTAGATCCGGTTCGAATGCCTGGGCGCGCACAGGAACGGAAGAATTGATGTTCTCCGTATCCAAGTGAATGCCGAGTTTCCAAGCGATTCGAAACAGGAGTGAATGGCCCGGCGTTCCATCCTCGTTATCGCCAACGGGCGTATGCGATATCGCCTCGACTTCCGCCCCCAGGCGTTTGAGGGCCTGCCAGCGTGCATACCCTTTGGCGTAGTAATTAAGATCGGCGACCAGAAGGACGCGGGGTTGATCGAGCATGGGTTGTGACCGCATCATGAAGGATACTAGTTAAGTGAAGCGCTGCGAGTTCAGAAATGTCAATGTGTCGTTCGCCGTGACCCATGCGGGGCCCTGTGCTTTATTGTGAAACCATGAACAAAATCCACTCATACTTCTTGGTCGAGTGTTGATCGATGTGCGGCATTTCCGGAATCGTGGCCAGACGACGCGTCAATTTAACTGCTGTGGAGGCAATGAATGCGCTTATCCGCCACCGTGGTCCGGATGGTGAGGGCGTTTGGCAATCCGCGGATCGTCAGGTGGTTCTGGGGCATCGGCGGTTGGCGGTTATTGATCCGACCCCGGCCGGTGCACAGCCAATGGTTAGTCCTCGCGGCGATCTGGTTCTTACCTTCAACGGTGAAATTTACAACTATCTAGAATTAGGCGACGACTTAAAAGCTGACGGGTCGATATTCAACTCTAAATCTGATTCGGAGGTTCTTCTCCAGGGTTATGCCCGATATGGTGAAGACGTCTTGCGGCATCTCAACGGTATGTTTGCCTTTGCCATTTATGACTCGGTGCATCGACGGCTGTTTTGTGCAAGGGACCGCTTTGGTGAGAAGCCACTGCTGTACGTTCACGGTCCGGGTTTTTTCGCCTTCGCATCGGAGTATAAAGCGCTCCTGTCTTTGGCCGAAGTGTCTCACAATGTGGACACGGATCGGCTACTCAACTTTCTCAATCAGCCGCGAATTGGGCTTGATAGCGAGCGAGACACAGTTTTTCGGGAGATCAAGCAATTGCTGCCCGGAGAATACTTATTCGTAGACCTGGAATCGATGGACGTAAGTGTTATGCGGTATTGGCATCCGCAAACTGATCCTGCGCTTTCTCGTCTCGACGATCGGGAAGCCGTTGAGCGGTTTCGATCCCTATTGATAGACTCGGTGAAAATCCGAATGCGCAGCGATGTTCCTGTCGGCTCCTGCCTTTCGGGCGGGTTGGACTCAGGATCAATTGTTTGCCTCAATCGCCAAATTCTCGGCGGAACGGCGCCGTATCACGTATTTACTGGTCGCTTCCCTGGTACCGGCGCCGATGAATGGCCATATGCCCAAGAGATTGTCAATGCTGCCAATGTCACAAGCCATCTTGTCGAGCCGCTGCCGGGGACCTTTCTTGACGATCTGCCAGACTTCATGTGGCACAACGAACTTCCGGTCGGCAGTTCCAGTCAGTTTGCCCAATGGTGTGTCTTTCGGCTGGCAAAAGAGAGCGGCGTAACGGTTTTGCTCGATGGACAGGGCGCGGACGAACTTTTGGCGGGATATGAACAGTATTTCCGTGAATACCTGACGGCGCTACGTGCCTCGGGGGATTATGATCGAGAGGAAGAACTTGCGATCCGCTCACGATATCCGACAGCACTTCTGGGACCCAAGCAGTCCCTGGCGGCTCAATTGCCTCAACCATTGCGCTATGGGATGGCGCAGTTGCTTAAAAAGGGGAGTGATTTTCGGTTTGGTCTCAGCAGGTCTGCGACGAATCAGGTAAGAGCCGTCAATGGGGATGTGGTGGCAGGTGTGTCCGCACTTACCGATAAGCTTCTTGAAGACTCTTTCGTGGCGCATCTACCAACGCTGCTGCGGTATGGGGATCGGAATTCCATGGCGCACTCCCGTGAGGTTCGTTTGCCATTCTGTGATCATCGTATTGCCGAGTTGACCCTATCACTGGCTCCGAGAACTCTGATAGGTGAAGCCCAGACAAAGCGGCTACTGCGCGAGGCAATGAAGGGAATTTTGCCGGAGCGTGTTCGGACACGCTGGAATAAGCAAGGGTTTTTGCCACCTCAGGAGTCTTGGATGGAGGGTAAGCTTTTGGGATGGATCGAGGAAACTATCGCCTCGCCGGCGTTTGCCGCACGTGGTTTTTGGAATGTTCCCTGGTGGAAATCAGCGCTCAAGCGGTTGCAGTCCGGGGAACACCATATGGCCTGGGAATTATGGCGACCCGTTATCTGCGAGGCATGGTACCAGTACGTCATAACGCGTGCCGCCGGCATGCCGAGACATTCTGTGTTTGCCGCGACACGAGGGGACGTCTGAATTATGCGCGCTGTTTTTATCAATCAGTGCCATCCAGATATGCCGCATGTCTGCAGCCTTCGGGTTAGCCATTTTGCGGAAGCATTGGTCGCCGCCGGACATGAGATCATCGTGCTAGTGGAGGCCTATCCCCGCGATGCGATATGTCCTTCTCCAGAGATGGTTGGGGCCGCACTCGTCACTCATGATTGGTCGAAACCTTTCATCCTGCCGTGCCAGCCAGATGGGTTTGTTAAGGCGCGCCGTGCACGGGCGGGACGAGGGAATGCCCTCGGCCGGTATGCCACAATTGCAAAGTCGTTCATCGTCGACGGTGGAATGTTTGCCGATTGGCGGGTGGGCGCAGAAGCCTACTTCGACACACTAATAAAAGCCTTCTCCCCGGAGGTTGTCTGGGGAACGTTCGGAAATACTGACACTTGGACCATGGCGCAGAAACTAGCGCAAAAGGCCAATTGCCCGTGGGTTGCGGACTTCAAAGACAATTGGAGCGCCTTCATCCCTGATGGACTCAAAAATCTCATGGCGCGCCGCTTCCGCGATCCCGCCCATATGACCGTTCTGTCCAAAAGCCACTTGGATGAAGCCGATCGCTGGTTTGACGGAGCAAAGACTGTGCTGTACTCGGGTGTCAATCCGGTTTTAGCAAAGGAAAATGCCGCATTTCGAATTGTCATTGCCGGCAGTGTTTATGATGAAAATCGCCTTGCACAATTGGTGTTGGGGTTGCGTGACTGGCTGAGCACAACGGCGACGCAGAACATCGAGCTTTGCTATGCAGGTAACGAAAGTGAGTTGGTAAAACGTTTGACCGCGCCGCTGGAAGAAAGATGCCAACGACGGTTTCTTGGCTATATTGGTTTGAATGAATTAGCCGCGTTACAGGCTTCGGCAACCGCCAATATATACATTCACAACGAACGGTGCCTGTTCCATCACAAGGCGCTAGAGTTGGTTGCCGCCGGCCGGCCGATATTGAGTTACCCAGACGAAACTAAAGAAACGCGCGCGATGGCGGCCGAGGCCGGTTGCGCACTCTTTGTGTGCCAAGATCGGAATGATATTTTCAAAGCCATGGATGTCATTGCGGCTGGAAATTTCCCACGACCGGACCCTCAGGTTCTTGCGCAATTTCCTTGGCAGGCTCGAGCGAAGACGCTGGAGACGGTCCTCACGCGAGCCATAGGAGGCAAGGGGTGAAAGTTGCGGTCTCCGTTCATGGCCGGTTTCATGGTTTTGATTTGGCCCGCGAGCTGAATACTCAGAATGCCCTAGCCGGTGTGCTGACGACCTATCCCGCATACTTGGTCCGTCGGCATGTGGGAAACCTAGATAACCTGGCAACCATACCAACGCTTGAGCTTCAAAGACGTCTATGCCAGCGCCTTCGCGGCGTGTGCGGTGATGTAGATGGCCGCATATCGGCTGTATTCGGTGCGTTTTCAGCGCGTCACCTACCGGCTTGCGACGTGTTGGTGGGCTGGAGCAGTGCGACGCTTGAGGCCATCTCCGTTGCCCATAACCGTGGCGCTCGCGTCGTCATTGAACGGGGCTCGAGCCACATACTCCATCAGACGAATGTTCTTTCGGAACTTTATGCCCAGCATGGGCGTGAATTTGACGGAACATCTTCGCGAATTATCGAGCGCGAATTGGCCGAGTACGAAGCCGCTGACTTGATCGCCGTTCCATCAACATACGCCGCTGATACTTTCACCGCGCATGGCGTTGCGGCCGAAAAAATTTCCGTGAACCCGTATGGCGTCGATCTGAGCCTTTTCTCGCCGTCATTGACGGTTAACAGGGCGCGCGCGCAAATATTATTTGTTGGCCGGGTTGGTTTGCGCAAGGGCGTCCTTGAGCTCTTGCACGCTTTTTCCGGCTTAAGCTCCGATGCCGGCCTTTGTCTGGTCGGGCCTTTGGAGACTGGATTGGCCCAGCCGGTACAAAAGGATGTTGATTTCCGAGGATCGGTGCCATTTGCCTCATTACCGGGTTATTACCACGGGGCCGACGTTTTCTGTCTTCCGTCCTGGGAGGAGGGGTTCCCTCTAGTTCTCCTTCAGGCCATGGCCAGCGGACTGCCGGTGGTGGCGACAGATGCCACAGGTGCAGCAGATATCGTAACCCCTGGTGTCGAAGGCGAGATTGTTCCGACTGGCGACGTGCCGGCGCTACGTGAGGCGCTGGATCGGATGCTTTCTGATCCAATTCGCGCCAAGGAGATGGGTGCGGCGGCTCGTAAACGCGTGAAGGATGGGTTCGATTGGAAAAGTTATGGAGTGCGCGCCCGAAGCACTTACGCTGGACTTATTTCGAACGTGGCTACCTGATCAACTGCGGTCAACAATCGCTCAACTGAATTTACATGCCTTTTGATTTCAATCACTGGATCATTGATGCGCCCAGCAGTACGGAAATCGTTAATATGCGGTTGTAGGTCGATGGCGCGCCCGGTGCGTTCTGATTCTGTTGGCATGCGTTGGCGAAGGTCCCGCAGTTACGCTGACATGTCTCTGCAGGTCTTTTCTAGATGTGGTTCTGTAGCGGCCCTTTTCAAAAATAGCTTTTATGGATCTTTAATGGATCCAATGGTCGTGCCAGGCAGTCAGGTTGAACAGGGTCCATATATGAAGCGCATGATTTGCGTGTCCGGCACGATGTTCCGCCAGTAACTCAGCAACGGGTTGCGCCTTTAATAGTCCGTCTTTGACTAAGGGTGAAGCTAGTAGATCGTGTTCGACCTCGCGTCCAAAGTCGTCGCGCAACCAGTTCTCCACAGGGGCGGCAAAACCCATTTTCGGACGATGAATAATGTCGTCGGGGATGATGCCTTTGAGCGCTGTTTTCAATACGGCCTTCTTCACGCCGCCGCGAACCTTCGCCTCCTGCGGAATGTCCATGGTATAATCGACAAGGGCGTGATCCAGAAAGGGAACCCGGCCCTCCACGGAAGTTGACATAGTGATTTTATCGACCCGCATGAGCAGCAGTTCCGGCAATCGTTGGCGGAACTCCGCATAGGACATCCGCGTGAGGAAATCATGTTTGGGATGATCTCGATCCAAAGTGTAGAAGTAACCATCCACCACCGCACCGCTGTCTGCGTCTTCCAGTCCAGCAACTTCGAAACCCATGGCGGATAGTTCCGACCAAGGTCCTGCGTCCCGAGTCGCGGCGAATATGCGGGACTTGTGCACATTCCAAAAGGCATTGGCCCCGCTCCAAAACAGTTCCCGTCCGGTACCAGCACGCAACAGCGCTTCCGCAATTTGCGCGCCTTTCGCACGTCTTGTCGGCGCGACACGGCTTGCCATTGCAGCTATCGCACGGCGCAACGGTGCGGGCGTGACTTTGTTGTAAGTCTGCCAGAACGACGCATGAGCATTCAGATAACTCATCCAGCTGTCGTAGCCGCAAAATTGTTCGTCCGAACCCTCGCCCACATGCACGACGGTCACGCCCGACTCTTTGGCTAGTTTGGAAACGAAGTACAAGGGGACGCACACCCAGTCCGCGATGGGTTCGTCCTGCTGGTGGATCAGGTCCCTGAGGTAACCTTGCATGTCCGAGGAATTAACAAGTACTTCGTGATGATTAGTCTTGAACTGCTCGGCGATTTTCCGTGCATAATCCAACTCGTTGAGCTGCGTGTGATCGTTGAACCCCACCGTGAAGGTCTCGATAGGGCTCGAAGAAACGCGGTCCATGAGTGCCACGTTCGCCGAAGAATCAATCCCGCCGGATAAAAAAACACCGAGCGGTACGTCCGACATCATGCGCTTCTCAATGGCGGCTTCCAGTCGCTCCAATACGCCGGCTGCTAGCACATCGTCGCTGGCACCGTGGTCCGCGCCCTTTCCTGGGAGGGCGTCCCAATATCTCCTAGCCGAGATTTTGCCGTGTGCGTCGACCTCCATGATATGGGCGGCGGGAAGTTTAAAGATGCCTTCGAAAAGGGTCAGCGGTGCCGGGGTCACCATAAAGCTGAGATAGTGACCAAGAGCGTTCGGTTCCATGCGACGTTGTACGGTTGGATCGGCGAAGAGGGATTTGATCTCCGAAGCGAATCGAAACACGCCCCCGGCCCGCGTGAAGTAGATGGGTTTGATACCGATGCGGTCGCGCAACAAGCTCATGACCTGCCGGTCCATATCCCAAATCGCCAGCGCAAACATACCTTCAAGGCGATTGGCCAGTCCCTCAATCCCCCAGGCGCGGTATCCATGGATCAACACTTCTGTGTCCGAATGATCGGTTTGGAACCGATGCCCCATGTTCTCCAGTTCGTAACGTAAGATCATGTGGTTATAAATCTCGCCGTTGAATGTGGCCCAGATTCGATCATCACCGCTGGTCATCGGTTGCGCGGCGTCGGGCGAGAGGTCAATGATTGCTAAACGTCGATGTGCTAAGCCGATCCGGGTGTCAGGAGATTGCCAAAATCCCTCACCGTCCGGTCCCCGGTGTTCCATGGCGTTCGCCATGCTTCGAAGCTGAAGGTTAATGTTATCTGGGCCCGGGTTTTGGAGCTCTCGGGGATAGAGAAGGCCGGCTATGCCACACATATCGGAATACCGTAATCGAGATGTAGAGGGAATGGTTCTTCGTACACGGCGATCAGGCCTCTCGGTAGTGGTTGAAAACCTTCAGGTAAAGGCCAAGCTACATGTTTAGTTCCGGCCTAAGGACGCATTCAAGTAAAAAGCGGCGAATCGCCGGATGAGGCCTTTATTTCCAATTTATTGCCGTGTTACGGTTGCGCCATTATTCGTCGCATTTACGACATACTATTGCTTCAAATCCTTTAATTTGATCCGAGTAATAATTAGAAACCGGAAAACTGGTCCAAAAAACTATTACAGGGAAGTGTTTTGATGGCTGCGGGGACCGACACGCTTGTCCGCTTTATAGAAGTGCAAAAAAGCTATGACGGCGAAACGCTCGTCGTAAAGAATTTAAACCTCGACGTGGCGCGGGGTGAATTTCTAACCATGTTAGGCCCGTCCGGTTCGGGTAAGACTACTTGCCTGATGATGCTGGCTGGTTTCGAGCCGGCAACGCACGGTGAAATTACCTTAGACGGTGTACCGATTAATAACGTGCCACCGCATAAACGTGACATAGGCATGGTGTTTCAGAACTACGCACTATTCCCGCATATGACCGTCGCTGAGAACCTGGCGTTTCCGCTTCAGGTTCGAAAAATAAAAAAACCCGAGATCGANAGCCGGGTNAATCNGGCGCTCGATATGGTTCAATTGGGCGGTTTCGGCGGTCGTCGGCCGGCGCAATTGTCCGGCGGACAGCAGCAGCGTGTCGCGGTGGCTCGCGCCTTGGTGTTTGATCCCGCNTTGGTACTGATGGATGAACCTCTTGGCGCGCTGGATAAACAGNTGCGTGAGCAGATGCANTACGAGATNAAGCANATTCACGAGAATCTTGGTGTTACNGTTGTNTACGTGACACACGATCAATCCGAAGCGCTAACCATGTCAAATCGGGTTGCCGTATTNAATGATGGCGTCATCCAGCAATTGGCGTCGCCTGACGACCTCTACGAACGTCCCGAAAATGCCTTTGTAGCCCAATTTATTGGGGAAAATAATACACTGAATGGAACGGTACGCNAGATCGATGGGGACATCTGTACAGTTGAATTGGACGACGGTGCGATGGTCGAGGCGTTAAAAGTTAACGTCAATGCTGTTGGCGATCGTAGCCAGATGTCNNTNCGCCCGGAGCGGGTTGAGGTCGACCCGCCAGAGGGAAAATATCCGAACGTATTCGAAGGCAAGGTCGAGGAACTTATTTATCTTGGCGACCACATCCGCACGCGTGCCAGCGTTTGCGGGCATGACGATTTCATCGTTAAGGTGCCAAATGCTGCTGGCCACGTTCACCTAAAGGAAGGGGAAGCNGTTGAGTTTGGTTGGATGATGGAGGATTGCCGGGCACTCAATGCCTAACGCGGNGATTGCCGCGCGAAGGCTCGGCNGATGGGCGTAATAANCGCCTGACACGAAAANGTTCACTGCGGTGAATNTGTTTTTTAACCACCAGGGAGAAACGAACCCATGATTANCAAATTAAAATATGCGATAGCGGCNGGTACCTTTGCCATNGCCGCGGCTCTCGCNCCNCANGNNGCCGAGGCAGATANCATGACCATTGTGTCCTGGGGNGGAGCTTATTCGAAGTCTCAGCTTCGTGCTTATCACGAACCTTATATGAAAAAAAACCCGGGCGTAAAGATCATCAACGATGAAAGCTCGGCCGAAGCCGTCGCCAAGCTGCGCGCCATGGCTGAAGCCAAGAACACGACCTGGGATGTCGTGGATGTGGTNGCCGCAGACGCCATNCGTCTCTGCGACGAAGGCCTTGCCATGACGATCGACCCNGATAAGCACCTTGCTAAGGCACCTGACGGCACNCCGGCTTCCAAGGATTTCGGTGATCTTTTGGTCTCCGAATGCTTCATTCCGCAGATCGTCTATTCCACCACGTTTGGCTACCGCACCAACGTCAAGGAGTGGGGCAGCAAGGAACCGAAAGACGTTTGCGCCGTTTTTGATACCAAGAACTTCCCAGGCAAGCGAAGCCTTGAGAAGCGCCCGGTTAACAATCTCGAATGGGCTCTGCTGTGTGACGGTGTCGCGCCGAACAAGGTGTACAACGTTCTCGGTACGCCGGCTGGTATTGATCAGGCCTTGAAGAAGTTGGCTACCATCAAAGACCATATCATTTGGTGGTCGGCTGGTGCCGAAACGCCGCAACGCTTGGCCGACGGTCAGATCGTTATGGGCTCCACCTACAACGGNCGTCTGTTCTCGGTTATCGANGAGCAAAAGCAGCCTGTAAAGATGCTGTGGGATTGGCAGGTGTTCGATCTCGACGGTTGGATAATCCCGGCAGGTCTCTCGGACGCGCGNAAGAAGCGTGCGCTCGACTACGTTAAGTTCGCCACCGACACNCANCGCCTTGCGGATCAAGCCAAGTACATCTCNTACGGCCCGGCTCGTAAGTCTTCTGCACCGTTGGTCGGCAAGCACGCCGATCTCGGCATCGATATGGCCCCGCATATGCCGACTGATCCGAAAAANGCGAAAACNACCCTGCTCTATAACTACGAGTTTTGGGCTGACAATCGTGACGACATTGATGCCAAGTTCCAAGCTTGGCTGACGAAGTAAGAGCCTTTGCCGGAGGTGGAGTTTTCCGCCTCCGGCCCATCTCTTCTGATAGCGAAAATTTCTTTCGGCGAATGATCCGAGATTCTTGATGAGCGATTTACAAACAGCCGACGGCCCCCTGTTGGCGGCTGACGGGACGTCTCTGAAGGCCAGCATTTCACGGGCCCTGCGACGTCAGAAAATNCGCGCNCTGTTACTCGTTGCACCCCTATTTTTGTTTATTTGTATTACCTTCCTTGCTCCCATTGCCGACATGTTGTTCCGGTCGGTTGAGAACAACATCGTTCCAGAGACGTTGCCGCAAACGACCCAGGCCATTCAGGCATGGGATCCGAAATCCGGCGAAGCCCCTGGTGAAGCGGTCTATGCCGCGCTGTACGCCGATTTGAAAGTGGCGGTGAAAGCGCGAAACCATACAAAAGTCGCTAGTCGCTTGAATTACGAAACGCCGGGNATCGCTAGCCTCTTTCGAAAAAGCGGCCGACGTATAAAAAAAATGAAGGACGGGAACTATAAAGAACAGTTCCTCAAGATGGATAAGAACTGGGGAAAGCTGTTCGTCTGGGAGACTATNCATCGGTTTTCAGGGCCATATACCAGTGGTTATTTCCTTTCCTCTGTAGATGCCGAAAAGACCAGCGAAGGGGTTTTACTGAAACCAGAAGATGAACGACTCTATCTCTACCTCCTTTGGCGGACGATGTTGCTTTCCGTTGTTATCACCATCACTTGCGTGCTGCTCGGATACCCCATTGCGTACATTTTGGCGGATTTACCTCTTCGAACGTCCAACCTTTTAATGATTCTCGTGCTGCTACCATTTTGGACATCGTTGCTGGTCCGNACGTCATCGTGGATTGTGTTGCTGCAAGAACAGGGGGTAATNAACGACTTCCTTGTGATGCTCGGGATCATTGATGATCAGAGTCGGCTANCGCTCATGTATAACGAGACCGGCACGGTNATTGCCATGACGCACATCCTGTTACCGTTCATGATTTTACCACTGTTCTCCGTTATGAAGACGGTTTCGCCATCCTATATGCGAGCCGCGAAATCATTGGGAGCGTCTGACTGGACCGCGTTCTGGCGAGTCTATTTTCCGAACACAATCCCAGGTATTGGGGCGGGGGGGGTCCTNGTGTTCATCTTGGCCATTGGCTACTATATTACGCCAGAGTTGGTCGGCGGGACGTCGGGAATATTCATCTCTAACCGAATCGCCTATCACATATCTTCATCGCTGAATTGGGGGCTTGGGGCGGCCCTTGGCGTCATGTTGCTGGGTGTCGTTCTCGTGATGTATTTTATCTATGATAAGATTGTCGGTATCGATAACGTGAAGCTGGGGTAGGCATGGCACTTCTACACCACGCGACATTGGGTCAACGTGTCTGGTATTATATATTCAGATTAATTTGCACGGCGATTTTTCTGTTCTTGATCCTGCCGATCCTGGTGATCCTACCGCTCAGCTTCAATGCGTCGGACTTCTTTACTTTCACACAGGAAATGCTCGCGCTTGATCCGGCCGGTTATTCCCTAAAGCACTATCAGGACTTCTTTACCAATTCCGATTGGCAGCACGCCCTGGCCAACTCAGCGCGTATTGCGCCCATGGCAACACTCATGGCGACGACCTTTGGGACCCTGGCTGCCATTGGCCTATCGCAGAGCNATATGCCGGCGCGCAGCGCGGTGATGGCGATTTTGATCTCACCGATGATTGTGCCGCTAATCATTTCCGCGGCGGGCATGTACTTTTTCTATTCCCGCATCGGCATGCAGGGCACCTACTGGGGTGTCGTTCTTGCGCATGCGGCGCTCGGTACACCCTTTGTTATCATTACCGTTACAGCGACGTTNGTAGGTTTCGACAAAAGCCTTGTCCGGGCCGCGGCCAATCTCGGTGCCGATCCCGTACGCACCTTCTTCAAGGTCCAAATGCCGTTAATCCTGCCAGGCGTGATCTCCGGGGCGTTGTTCGCCTTCATCACATCGTTCGATGAAGTTGTTGTGGTCTTGTTCGTTGGGTCCGCCTCGCAAAAGACTTTGCCCTGGCAGATGTTCACTNGTCTTCGCGAGCAGATTTCACCAACGATCCTGGCCGTGGCGACGGTCCTAGTCGCCATCTCCATTGCCTTNTTAACTACACTGGAACTACTTCGCCGNCGATCNGAGCGGTTACGCGGCATGTCGCCGGGATAGCGGTCAAAGGTCTTNTAGGAGGCGTTCGGCGCTGGTTTCGCCAAACCCACCTTTTTCGAAGTGCAAGGTTTCGATAACACCATTGTCGACGATCATGGAAAACCGCTGACAGCGGACGCCGTAACACTTTTCGCTGAGGTCCAATTCAAGGCCTGCCGACTTCGTGAAATTTAGGGCGCCATCTCCAATCATCAGGATCTTATCGCCCACGCCATGGGCCTGGCCCCATGCATCCATCACCCAAGGGTCATTAACTGAAAGGCAGATGATGGAATTTACGCCCTTCGCTTTGATCGCATCGGCGTGTTGAACGAACCCGGGAAGATGCTGTGATGAACAAGTCTTCGTAAACGCGCCGGGAAGTCCAAAAACCGCGACACGCTTTCCTTTGAACAATGACGAGCTGGACGTCACATCTGGCCCGCTTTCGGTCATTATCCCCAGCGTGACTTCCGGAATTTCATCGCCTACTTGTATGGTCATGAAGTTTTCTCCAATTCGCGTCTCTTGGTTTCCTCACAGATAATCGATACATCGCCTAAATGCAAAATTTGTGAAACTTTAACACGATTGCATTTCTGCTAACCGACATGAAATAGTCTAAATGCGCAATTACTGCACGGAGTGAAGATGATCAGGATTACCCATGATGACGCAAGCTACATGGGAGAATGGGCCGATGACGAACATGCGCATCGAATTGGGTTCTACCTCATTCCCGGCTTCTCTATGATTGCCTTTGTGGCGGCGCTTGAGCCCTTGCGATTGGCAAATCTTGTTGTCGGTAAAACCCTCTACAGTTGGTATACGATGTCGAACAACAACGGGCCTGTTCTCGCATCGAACAGCGTTTCAATCAACGTTGGGCAGACCATCGAAGAGGTGCCGGCACTGGAGACCATTTTCATTTGTGGTGGTATTGATGTGCATAAGCATCAGCGCCGGGAACTCTTCGGCTTTCTTCGTAGGCAAGCCGCACATGGTGTGGGATTGGGGGCCCTTTGCACGGGGGCTCATGTTTTAGCGCGCGCCGGTTTGTTAGATGATCACCGCTGTACGATCCACTGGGAGAACCTTCCGGCGTTTATTGAAGAGTTTCCCGATCTTGAAGTGACTTCAGAGCTCTACGAGGTCGACCGAAAGCGTTATACCTGTGCAGGCGGTACGGCAGCTGCCGACCTGATGCTCAAATTCATTTCCGAGCAAACCGGTCCGGAAATTGCGGCGCAAGTTGCTGACGAGTTGATCCTGCACCGCATTCGAGAAAAAAATGAAGGCCAACGTATGGACCTGCGTACGCGCCTGGGCATTAGCCATCCGAAGTTGCTGGCAGTTGTGGCTTTGATGGATGAGAACCTGGAGACGCCCCTAAACGCATCCGAACTCGCCCTTAGTGTTGGGCTTTCGACACGGCAACTGGAGCGGTTGTTCCGTGCCTATCTGAAAACTCCGCCGACCCGCTATTATCTTCAAATGCGGCTAAACCGCGCACGCTATCTTCTGCGTCATACTAGCCTACCTATCTTTGATGTGGGGATAGCAGCTGGTTTTGTTTCGGCATCGCATTTCTCCAAGTGCTATCGTGAAGAGTTCAACCGCACCCCAAGTGAAGAGCGGCGCGGAATTGACACGACAGCTATGACGCTCCCATACGCGGTTCAAGAGCATGGTAGTGGAACGCCAACGTGATCCCCCTAAAGGCAAAGAACAGGATGAAACTGAACCACAAACCGTGGTTTCCAAAAACTGGAACGGTCAAGAGAACACAACCAACATAAAGCGCAGTCGAGACCGCCATCGTGTTGCGCATAGCCCGCGTCCAGGTCGCTCCGATAAACACGCCGTCCAATTGGAAACACCATACGGATATGATGGGCATGGCGATGACCCAGTCCAGATACTGATTAGCCACAGTTTGGACCTCGGCAATGCTGGTCATCATAGCAATGATGTGCTTCCCACCTACGAAAAAGCAGAATGAGAACAAAATCGCGAAAATGGCGGCCCAGCGCGTGGTTACTTTGACGGCTTGACGGAATTGCTCGCGGTCTTTGGCACCGACTGCTTTGCCAACCATAGCCTCCGCGGCGTTGGCGAAACCATCCAATCCGGAAACCATGAAAAAGCTCATTTGCAGGAGAATAGGGTTGGCTGCCAGCTTCAAGTCGCCCATTCGCGCACCCGTGCTCTTGAACACGACCAGCACCAATTGAACGCCAATCGAACGCAGGAATATGTCACCGTTCAACCGAGCCATGCGTTTCAAGCGCGCGATATGATAGACATCTCCGATCTGCCATTGCCCGCCGATCCGCCGGTGCTTCCCTCACCCGCCGGTGCTCCCCACACCCGTATCAGGAAGTAATCAGCCGCCAGCGCGGATACCTCTGGACTTGCGCCGACGAGATGTAGGCTAACCCAAAGGATCGGTGTTTGAAGGGCGAGAGTGCCAATGCTAATCGCGCCGCTTAGGATCGCGGCACGGGCGAGCCAGGCCCGGACCACTGCGGTGTCCTGGGCGCCGAGCGCTTGGGCTGTCAATCCTGTTGTCCCCATGCGGAGGAAATTCATGATGTGGTAAATCAGGCTGAAGATCAGCGCGCCTACGGCAACCGCACCCAAAAATTGCGGTTCGGGTAGATGCCCGACAACGGCAATGTCCACAGCGCTAAGTAGCGGTACGGACATGTTTGACAGGATCACTGGTCCGGCCAATCGCCAAGTTTTTTTGTCCCAGCTTCCGATCATGAAATACGGTTCACATCTGACAACTTAGCGCGGATTTTGGACTGCAGTTCAGATGGTAGAACCCTCCAGTCCATATCCATACGTGCCCATTGCAAAGCCCAAAGGCGGTTTAAAATAACGTTGCGTGGGGCCCCATGCGTAGCCCTGAGATACCCTGTAACAGCTCCAATTCTTTTTTTTCAACATGCAATTCCTGGTCTTGGCCAAAAGCGATGCGGATTTTGGGTGCAGATTTCTATGGCTCTGGATAAGAAGGTTATGGTCGTAGCGATCGGACATTGGACGGCTGCGGTGATATGGACGGAACATGCCGTAGCCGCGGTTTTCGGACCAGCGGTCAAAGCCGCATACAGAGAATGCAGAGATGTTTAGCCGGCGTTATTAAGCTTAGTAGCAGCGGCGGACCCCTGACGGCTTTCCATGACCTTAATTGCCATCTCCACAGCCATGGCTGCGTCACGGCAATAGCCGTCTGCTCCAATCTCTTCGGCGAAAGCCTCGTTCAACGGCGCGCCGCCGACCAGGATTGCATAGTCGTTGCGGATGCCGCGTTGCTTGAAGATGTCGATTACCACTTTCATGTAGCCCATGGTGGTGGTTAGCAACGCCGACATACCGACGATGTCTGCGTTATTTTCGAGCGCCGCCCCGATGTAGCTTTCCACGTCATTGTTGACACCGATGTCGATCACATCGAAACCCGCACCTTCCATCATCATGCTGACAAGGTTCTTGCCGATATCGTGGATATCTCCTTTAACTGTTCCAATCACCATGGTGCCCACCTTCGGTGCGCCAGTTTCGGCCAAGATGGGGCGCAGCAGGGCCATACCTGCCTTCATGGCGTTGGCTGAGAGCAAAACCTCAGGTACGAACAAGATGCCATCACGGAAGTCGATGCCGACGATGCGCATGCCTTCGACTAAGGCATCCTGAAGCACGTCGTAGGCGCTCCATCCACGGCCTAAGAGGATTTGTGTGCCTTCCGCGATCTCATTGGCAAGTCCGTCATAAAGGTCGTCATGCATTTGCACGACGAGGTCTTCATCACTCAGTTCCGAGAGTACGATGAGAGTATCTTGGTCGCTCATAATGAGAACTCTACCGCTAACCGAGGCTACTGTACGATTGCCACAACTATCTCTCCTAAATCATATTTTCGTCGGCATGTGTTTGAATTGAGACATCGTTTGTCTAAATTGCGACAAACATTGCAATTTATAACGAGTTCGACGCCTCGGCGCGGCGCTCAGGAGTCTCGCAGCGGGAGATTGCCACGACAATTCGCTGGAACGCGAAGAAAATGTGTGTCGGTTGTAGGATTTCCATCAGGAGTTGCAGTGACGATTTAAGAATTCAGCATTCCGGTATCTGCATTATGGCATTGGTAGCTGTTGAGTGATCTTATCACGTACTCGCTGATCAGGCTTCGGTTTTGTAGTTGCCATCCGAGTTTGCGGAGGTCAATTATCATCGTGCTTAATTCAGGTGAAAAGGCAGTAATTTAGGCACGGAGAATTGTGATATGCGTCGTGCCTATGCCATTGATCCGAACCTTTCTGGTGTCGCCTAGCCCATACGTGACATTACTAAGCGCGGAGTTTCTCATTGTTGCGGTCGTAGGGGCTTTCCTTGATGACCGTCACTCGATGTAAGGTCCCAAGGATATCCATCTCCAATTCTGTGCCAACTTCGGATAAATCAGGGCGCACCATGCCGAGTGCTAGCGATTTGTTGAGTCGGAAACCGAATCCACCGCTGGTGGCCCGGCCCACGTTCTCACCGTCTTTAAAGATTGCATTATTGCCCAACGCGTCGGCATCCGTCGCGTCATGAACCTCCAGGGTGACGAAGGCGTTGTCAAAACCCTTTTGTTGCCAGGCCACAAGGGCGTCACGGCCGACAAAATCACCCTTGTTGGGATGAACGAAACGGTGCAGGCCTGACTCATACGCCGCGTATTCGATGGACAGTTCTGTTCCGACAACGCGGTAGGATTTCTCTAGCCTAAGCGAGTCCATGGCGCGGATGCCGAATGGTTTGAGCCCCAGATTCTGGCCGGCGGCCATCAACGTGTCAAAGACATGGTTCTGCATTTCCATGGGATGGTGGATTTCCCAACCTAGCTCGCCTATAAAGTTGACCCTTACGACAGTGCTGTCCGCCATTCCGACGTCGATCCGCTGCGCGGACAGCCACGGAAACGATTCGTTAGAGAAATCTGCATCGGATACGCGTTCCATCAGGGTTCTCGCTTTCGGGCCAGCGACGACAAGCACGCCGATCTGATTTGTCACCCGATCGAAGCGGACCGAGCCGTCGTCGGGTAACTTCTTCTTCAGGTAGTCGTGGTCGAAGCGCTCCAAAGCGCCGGCAGATACTAGGTAGAAAGAGTTGTCAGGATTCCGCAAGATTGTGAACTCGGATCTGACGCCGCCGTGGATATTAAGCGCATGGCACAAGTTCACTCGTCCCAAATTCTTCGGTATCCGATTGGCCAGGAGGTTGTCTAGCCACGCCTCGGCGCTCGGACCAGAAATACGACACTTGGCGAAGGCAGTCATGTCGAGGAGGCCGACATTTTCTTGGACATTCAGGCACTCATTGCGGACGGCTTCGAACCACGTTGAGCGCCGGAAGGACCAGTCGTCCTTGTGTTCCATGTCTTCGGTGGCAAACCAGTTCGGACGTTCCCAGCCGTATTTCTGACCGAACACGGCACCTAGCGCTTGCATGCGTTCGTAGCAAGGTGCCGTGCGCAGAGGGCGGGCGTCTTCGCGCTCCTCATCGGGATAGTGAATAGTGAAGACGTTGCGGTAGGCTTCTTCGTTCTTGAGCTTCAGGTAAGCCTTTGAGCAGTAGTCCCCGAAACGTCGGGGATCTACGCCGAGCATATCGACACTAGGCGAGCCTTCTATAATCCATTCGGCCAACTGCCAGCCGGCGCCGCCGGCTGCTGTGATACCGAAGCTGTGGCCTTCGTTGAGCCAGAAGTTTTTCCGATCCCAGGCGGGACCAACAATGGGGCTGCCGTCAGGCGTATAGCAAATAGCGCCATTGTACACTTCCTTAACGCCAACTTCGCCAAAGGCGGGTACGCGGTTGATGGCGGCCACGATATGGGGTTCCAGGCGCTCCAGGTCTTCCTGGAATAGTTCGTACTCACTATCGTCGGTGGGTCCGTCCCAATAGCAGACGGGCGCGCCTTTCTCATAAGGGCCGAGGATTAAGCCGCAGGCCTCCTCGCGCATGTACCACGACCCGTCTGATTCCCGAAGCACGCCCATCTCCGGTAGGCCCTGTTCATGACGTTTTTGGATTGCCGGATGCGGCTCGGTGACGATGTACTGGTGCTCCACGGGGATGACGGGAATGTCGAGACCGATCATCTCGCCAGTCTTGCGTGCGAAGTTACCGGATGCGGAGACCACGTGTTCACAGGTGATGTCGTTCTTGTCTGTATGAACTACCCACTCGCCATTCGGCTGTTGGGTAATGCCGGTGACCGTGGTGTTGCGATAGATCTCGCCGCCATGGTTGCGCGCGCCGCGGGCCATGGCCTGGGTGACGTCGGCTGGTTGAATATAGCCATCCCGGGGATGCACAATACCGCCCACCAAGCCTTCGGTGTTGCAGAGAGGCCAGAAATCCTTAATTTCATCAGGGGTCAAGAAATTGACCTCCACGCCGAGGGTCGCCGCTACGCCGGCATATTGGTGGTACTCATCCATGCGGTCTTGGTTCATAGCAAGGCGGATATTGCCAACCTGGCGCAGCCCCGCGTCCAAGCCCGTTTCTTCCTCCAAGGTCTCATAAAGCTCCACCGAGTAGCGGTGAAGCTGACCGACCGAATAACTCATGTTGAACAATGGCAACAGGCCCGCCGCATGCCATGTAGATCCGGACGTCAACTCCTTGCGTTCCACCAGGACGCAATCGCTCCATCCCTTCTTGGTCAGATGATAGAGGGTGGAAACCCCCACAACACCACCGCCAATCACAACCACTCGCGCATGTGTCTTCATCGTTCTCACTCCCGCCTACCTTGGCTATTGCACACCGTGTCGTAGGCCAGTGGCAAGGGATGTGCTGCACCCTTGCCGCCGCTGAATATTCCGTTTCCGTCGCATGTACGGCGTAAATCGCCAAACTGATGGCGCAATAAGTGTAGTGCTGTAGCAAGCTTGAGGGTAAGTGTATAGGAATGCCTGTGTTCATAAAGGATCGAACGCGATGACTGATCAGAACGCTCCCGCCAAAGGTCGCCGTGAGGTTCGTCGCGGCGGCCGTGCCGCCCGTAAAGCTGCCCGCGCTGCTGCTGTTGTTGAGGCTCAGGCCTCGGCGCCTGCCTATATCACCCGCCAGATCCCCCTCATGGAGCTCTGCTCGGAGGAGGGTCTGGATATCATCGAGGCTAACGCGGAGACGATCTTAGAGGAGATTGGAATTGACTTTAAAGATGATCCCGACGTCCTAGATATCTGGCGCAACGCCGGCGCTGACGTGGACGGCGAACGGGTACGCTTTCCGAAGGGGCTGGCCCGCACCCTCATGGCCACCGCGCCTACCGAATACACCCAGCACGCCCGTAACCCGGCCCGTAACGTTCAGATTGGTGGCGACAATACCGTGTTCTTGCCGGTGTATGGCCCCCCCTTCGTTCACGACTTGGATGAGGGACGCCGCTACGGCACGCTCCATGACTTCGAGAACTTTGTGAAACTCGCCTATATGGCACCCAGTATCCATCATTCAGGCGGCACAGTGTGCGAGCCCGTGGACGTGCCTGTTAACAAGCGTCACTTGGATATGCTCTACGCTCATATGAAATATTCGGATAAACCCTTCATGGGTTCGGTTACTGCACCGGAGCGTGCCGCTGACACGGTGGCAATGGTGGAAATCTTGTTTGGTAAAGATTTCGTCGACCAGAACACAGTCACGACTAGCCTAATCAACGTTAATTCTCCTATGACTTATGATTCGATCATGTTGGGTGCGTTAAAAAATTACAGTGCTGCTAATCAAGCCGTTATCATCACCCCGTTCATCATGTCCGGCGCCATGGCGCCGGTTAGCGTGTTAGGCACCCTGGCCCAAGCGTTGGCCGAGGCCATGGCCGGTATCACACTGACGCAGCTTATCCGTCCCGGTGCGCCTGTGATCTTTGGTTTATTCTCGGCCTCGCTTTCCATGCAATCCGGCGCGCCAACCTTTGGAACCCCGGAGCCTACCCTGGTAATCTCCGCCGCGGCCCAATTAGCTCGACGGTTGAATTTGCCGTTCCGTTCGTGCGGAAGTCTGTGCGCTTCCAAGCTCCCCGACGCCCAGGCTGCCTATGAAAGTGCGAATTCGATGTCGCCGGCGCTCCTTTGTGGGATCAACTTCGTGTTGCATGGTGCCGGCTGGCTGGAGGGGGGGCTGTCGTCTAGTTATGAGAAGTTCATCATGGACGCCGATCAATTGGGTATGCTTGAGACCTTGGCACAGGGATATGACCTTACAGAAAACGGTCAAGCCATGGATGCTATCCGCGAAGTTGGGCCCGGTGGTCACTATCTCGGCTGTGCACACACCCAGGCCAATTTTGGAACCGCGTTCTACCGCTCCAACGTTGCCGACTACAATTCTTTCGAGCAATGGTCCTCCGAGGGTAGTATGGATCAGGCCCAACGCGCTAACGCCGTATGGAAGCAATGGCTAGACGAATATGAAGTGCCAACCTTAGATCCCGCCAAGGACGAGGAGATCCAGGCCTTCATCGAGATTAAAAAGGCATCGATGGAGGACGCATGGTCCTAGATCCACATCGCGTCCGAGGGTGCCGCATCACTTGTAGGTGGGCGAGGGACTTCGGTCAGGAAAAAGCGTCTGCAGCTCATCTGGCGCAAGTAAATATTACAAGGCGACATATGCATAGGGTCAAGCTATCAGCGTCGCGTTAAAAGGACCCAATTACCCTGGTCGCCAAGTTATTAAGCGAATGAAGCTTAATTATTCGATCTATCGCCGGCGCATACCCCGTCGGCGTCTCCGCCGCTAATTGGTGGGGCTTCACAACGTCATCGCTGTCTATCAAGGGGATGCCTTTTAAATAATTTGCCATAACCCGCCACCAGCCCATCTACGGGAAAGTGTGAAGCAAACATAAAGCGTGGTCTTAGGTTTTGGCGATTGGAACGGCTCAGGCGAAGATGACACTGACTACGCCCAGGCCTTTGATCTCCGCCACCGCTTTACCTGGTTCGTCGAACCAATGGGTTTTCACTATTGAACCCAGCATGACGAAGTCACCGGCTTTTAGTTGACCACCGGTCATAGTCATGTGGTCGGCGAGCCATGCCAGCGCGGCCAACGGATGCCCCATGATGTCGGCGCCCTGTCCGAAGGTGCAGGCTTCGTCGTTGATGTTGAAGCCGCCTTCCAAGGCTGGAAGGTCGAGGGCGCGCCAGCTTTTTAGGGGCGTGCCAAGGATGCAGCCGGCGTTGAAGAAATCGTCGGCAATTAGGGTCGGCAGGCCTATGGTACGAAAATCCGTGTAACGATCATCGACGATTTCGATGCCGATCATCATGGCATCGATATGGTTGGCGACGTCGTTGGGCATGTGCCCAGTACCAATCGGAATATCGCTGGCCAGGCACGCGACGATTTCACACTCTACGCCTGGTCGGACGAAATCTGTGTGATCTAGGGTAGCCCCGCTGTTGTGAGTATCACTGTCCATGATCCCCCCAGCGCAGGGGTGGTCGATGCCCAAGTAATCCTGCATGACTTGCGTGGTGCATCCAATTTTATANCCTNNNCGCCGGNCCATGGTGGTCTTNNCCTGCAAGGCGTGAAGTTCTGCCTGTACNCGGTAGCCTTCTTCCACCGTGGCNGGATGGCAGGTTTCGGGCAGGCTGTTGAGNGGNANTGTTGCCCATCTAGCTTCGGCGATCATCTGCGCGGCGGCCTTCGCNTCTTCCGGGGTCATCGCGTTGTTTTCCTTCGGATGATAGGCCTTACACGACTATCATAGGCCGCAAGTACGCTAACGGCAATTCACCGCGGTGTTCAATGTTGGAGCGATGAGGCGAGATTGATCGTTATCGTAAAGGAACGCGCCGATGAAATTCGTGCGATCCTTTTTCACTTCATGAGTGTTAATGTGCGAAGCGTTTGGCGACAATAATCAAAAAAATCAGGAGAGTGTTTGAAAAGATAAACGATCGGTTCATTAGCGAATTAGAAATCCCATACCAATCTCGTCATCATTCTCAAGACGGAAAGTGCTTTCAGCCGCGTAATGGGCCTTGCCTGAAACTTCAACGGTAACGGCGGGAAAATGCCCGCAATTCGTTATCGTTGCAACTCGACCCGTGAACAACGCCCCGGTAACGCTTTCGAAAGTTCGGACCTGTTCCTGAGTGATCAAGCCACGCCGGTGCTGTAGTGCGACCCTCGCTGTTACACCAGAGCCGGTAGGGCTTCGATCTACTTGGGCATCGGCGAAGACGCAAATATTAGCTGTTGGCCTATGTGTGAACGCATCCTCTCCGTCGGTAAGTATGGTGCCGTAGAGAAACGCCAAGTCATCGTCGTCTGGGTGGGAGAGAGGAACCTGCGCTTTAACGGCCGAAGTAACGCTCGAGGCCGCATCGATGAGATCGGAGATGCGGGAGGTTCGAACGTCCAAACCGAACTGGTTCGCCGGAACCACTGCATAAAAGGCGCCGCCGTAGGCAATGTCGACAGTGACAGGACCATAAATTTCCGTTTTCACGATTGTATCGCGGGCGAAGGCAAAGGCTGGAACGCTCTCGAACCGGACGGTGCCGGGCTTATTATTGGTCACCCTCACGTTGACAGTGACTGGTCCGCATGGACATTGGATGACCACTCTCGTCTCCGGTTCAACCGCCTTTACTAAGCCTTGATCGATGACATACCGTCCAAGGGCGATCACCGCGTGTCCACACATAGTCGAGTAGCCTTGGTTATGCATAAATAGAACCGCGATATCAGCACTTGGTAGGTCGGGTTCTATCGGTATTACCCCGTACATGTCGTGATGCCCACGCGGCTCATATATCAAAAATCTGCGAAGGTGATCGAGGTTATCGCGAACGTAGCGTCGTTTATCGAGGATCGTTTCCCCAAGAATGTCCGGGTAGCCACCCGTAATAATACGAACCGGTTCGCCGCCTGTATGCATATCGATGGTACGAATGGCGAGGCTCATTTAAATCCGGCGATGACCCGGATGCCGTATTCGCGCGCCGCGTCCTCAAGCCATGTCCATACGTATTCGGTATAACTACGGAGTACAATGATATCGTAGGCCTCTTCTGCCGTCTTGTGAATAACCATATCGGCGCGGGCCAGGATTGTTTGCGCACATTGTCCAGGTTTGAAGACACGGCGGTGCATATCCAGTGGGCAGCCTTTTGCTAAGACCTCGTGCGCATGTGAGCCGGCGAGATGGATGACTGTCATAGACTCACCGGTCAGCGTTACCGCCGTGTGAGCCTCTGATAAGGTCTTGTTAAGATTGGTGTGAAGTTTGGCATCTGCGCCTGGGGGCGTAATTATCAACCACTCGTCTGGACCGAGGCCTAGGACGTGGACCCCATCTGGTTTCCCGAAGGTTTCATTAACGTCGGGTAAAGCCGCGCCGAGAGTTTTTTTTACGGCTGATCTCAAGGTCGAATTTAAATTTCGGACTCGAAGATTGATCATGCCAAGCAACGGGCGCTCGCCAATTTGGACGCCCGTTGTAATGTCCTCTGGTTCGTTGGCAGCCCGGGCATCTAAGTGGAGATGTGCTAGAGCGGTCTGCCGAAGGTAGGTGTCAGCCATTCATCTTGGCTCCCTCCAGATCGACAAAGACCGGCGATGTGATCTGGGCACGCATCACACCACTATCTAGGGGAACGTGGACAGTCTCGCCTATTTTCTCACGTCCTCCTTTGATGAGAGCCAATGCGAATGAGCGGCCCAGGTTAGCAGAATAGTAACTAGATGTAACATGTCCAATCATGGGAACACGTGATCCAAACTTTGGGCGTTCTTGCCTGTTTGCAGTGATCTGGGAGCCCTCGGGGATGATCGTAGTTGGATTATCTGGCAAGAGGCCCACGAGTTGCTTTCGGTCTTTGCGTCGGTTGTCTTCTCGTTCAAAAGATCTTCGACCTAAGAAATCCTTTTCCTTCGAAACGATCCAGTCCATGCCTAAATCTTGAGGGGTAGTTGTGCCGTCGGTTTCTTGGCCGACTATGATGTATCCCTTCTCTGCGCGGAGCACATGCATGGTCTCTGTGCCGTAGGGGGTGATGCCGTATTTATCGCCTGCGTTCATCATGGCGGTCCATATACTCATACCGTAGCTGGCGGGGACATTGATTTCATAGGACAGCTCTCCGGTGAAACTGATTCGAAATACTCGGGCAGGAACGCCTGCGATCGTCCCTTCGCGAACTGACATGAAGGGGAAATTTTTTGAATCCAGGTCGATGTCATCTGTGAATTCTGTCAACAGGTCCCGGGCCCGAGGGCCAGCTATGGTGATGTTGGCGTAATGCTCGGTTAGGGACGTGAAGTAAACCTTCATGTCTGGCCATTCCGTCTGTGACCACTCCTCTAGCCACTCAAGGGTCGAGGTGGCGTTACCGGTGGTAGTGGTCATGAAGAAATGGTCCTTGGATAAACGCGTTGTCACGCCGTCGTCTTTAACCATGCCATCTTCCGCAAGCATCAATCCGTAACGACAGCGCCCGTCCTTTAGAGTATGCCATGTGTTGGTATAGACTCGGTTCAGAAATTCCGCTGCATCTGGACCCTGGATGTCGATCTTGCCGAGTGTCGTCGCATCCATGATACCCACCGCGTTCCGAACCGCCAAGCACTCGCGGTTCACTGCTTCGTGCATACTTTCGCCAGGTTTTGGGTAATACCAGGGCCGTTTCCACTGACCCACGTCCTCCCACTTACATCCCGCTTGCTCGTGCCAGCGGTGCATGGGCGTCACGCGGGTTGGGTCCATCAGCACCCCGATATCGCGCCCTGCCAAGGCACCCAACGTCACCGGTGTGAACGGTGGACGAAATGTAGTGGTGCCAACCTCACCAAGTGTCTCACGGCCCAGGGCCTGACTTAGCACAGCCATGCCTGGGATGTTACCGGTCTTGCCCTGGTCAGGTGCCATACCCAGGGTTGTATAGCGTTTCGTGTGCTCAATGGACTCGTAGCCCTCCCGCGCGGACAGGAAAATGTCAGCTGCCGTGACGTCGTGGGCCTGATCCAGGAAGTGCTTACCCCGTCGGCCAAGAGGCTCTGTAGTTGGTATCACCCACAGCAGACGCGCTGGATTTTCATCCTCTTCCAGGGCGTTCGGCTCTTCGAAGTGGCTGTTTTTTTTGTAGCCGGTGGCACTTGCAGCTGCCTCTCCTGCCTTACGGCCGTCTATCAAGCATTTTCTTAGATCAAAAATACCTGCGGCAGAACCCACACAGATCTCTTCTTGTAAAGTTTTGCCGGGTATAAAAATCCCCCGTTCTTCATCAAACACAGCCTTGCCACCGGAATGGGAATGTAGGTGGATCGAAGGGTTCCAGCCACCTGACGAGCAGATCACGTCGCAAGAGATCGTCTGTGCTACACCGGTAACGGCATCTCCGTTCTGAGTGAGCGCCATAACCTTTACGCCGGACACAGCTCTCGATCCCTCCACGGCGGTAACCGCGCAGCCATCCAAGATTTCGATTCCACGTTCGATCGCTTCTATTGGTAGTTGGCCGGCTGGGTCTGTCCGAACGTCGATGATTGCTGGCACACTAACGCCAGCGTCGAAAAGATCCAGCGCAGTGCGGTACGCGTTGTCATTGTTGGTAAACACGCAAACCTGCTTACCAGGCTGAACGCCATAACGATTCACGTAGGTTCTTACTGCGCCAGCCAACATCACGCCGGGACGGTCATTGTCAGCGAAGATCATTGGTCGCTCAATAGCGCCAGTAGCTAACACTACCTGTTTTGCACGCACCCGCCATAGTCGTTGGCGCGAAGTACCTGCTCCGTCAGTAACATTAGACTGACGTTGTTCGATCATGCCAACAAAGTTGTGATCGTAATGGCCGAACGCCGAGGTCCGCTTAAGCAAAGTGACGTCGTCCATTTGGTTAAGTTCGGCCTCAACGGACGCTACCCAGTCTCTGGCTGGCTTGCCGTCAATTTCGCGCCGCTCGTTCAAAAGCCAGCCGCCCAAATCTGGCTGGTCATCGGCGCAGATCACCCGCGCGCCGGCTCGCGCGGCCGCCAGTGCTGCTGCCAAGCCGCTAGGACCACCACCTACGACAAGCACGTCTGCGTGTGCGTTCATCTTGTCATAGTGATCCGGGTCCGCGGCTTTTGGCGCTTTGCCTAAACCTGCGGCATGGCGGATGAAGTATTCGTAGTATTTCCAGAAGGACGCCGGCCACATAAACGTTTTATAATAAAACCCGGCAGGCGTTAGGCGGTGAAATAACCCGATGAAGGACATGGCGTCAAAGTCGGGGCTTGGCCAGCAGTTGACGCTGTCGGCGCTTAACCCGTCATAGAGTTCGACCAGTGTCGCTTGCTGGTTGGGTAGGGTCCGATCGCCGGCTTCTAGTTGTAATAAAGCATTTGGTTCTTCTGCACCGGCAGAGAATATTCCGCGAGGACGATGGTATTTAAAGCTGCGACCGACCACCCTCACGCCATTAGCCAACAGTGCCGACGCCACCGTGTCACCGGGATGGCCTTTGTAACGCCGGCCATTAAAAGTGAATTCGATGAAGCTCTCGCGGTCGATGAAGCCTCCAGAGCTTAAGCGAAGAGGCTGGCTCATTTCACTGAACCCTTGATTGTAACACTTTTTGGCGGCTTAGCTCCTATTTCGTATACAGCAACGATTTCGTTTGTCATCGTGTTACGGGCCATATTGAACCAACGTCGGCAGCCGTGCCGATGAACCCAGCGTTCCAGATAGATCCCTTTCTTGTTGTCGCGCAAGAATAGGTAATCTGCCCATTCATCGTCGGTAAGCTTATCTGTGTCCGCGGGGCGTTTGATATGAGCCTCACCACCTTGATGGAATTCACTCTCTTCGCGTTCGCCGCAATAGGGACAGGGGATTAACAGCAATGTCTTTCCCTCTAGTGCGCTACGGCCGCGGCGCCGTGCTCATCAATGAGCAGGCCAGATGTGAACCGATCTAAGGTAAAAGCTGCATTTAAGGCGTGCGGTTCGCCTGTTGCTAGTGTGTGAGCAAAGACCCAACCTGACCCCGGTGTCGCTTTAAAGCCGCCTGTACCCCATCCGCAGTTGATGAATAAGCCATCCACAGGTGTCTTGCCGATGATTGGACTGGCATCTGGACAGGTGTCAACGGTGCCGCCCCACTGGCGCATCATTCGAAGCCTCGACGTAATGGGAAATAGCTCGCAAAGCGCTCCTAACTGTCCTTCAATAACATGGAGTGATCCTCGCTGAGAATAACTGTGCGCACCGTCGATTCCAGCACCAATGACCAGTTCTCCCTTGTCTGATTGAGAGACGTAGACATGCACGGCGTTCGACATGACCACCGTGTCAAGAACCGGCTTTACCGGTTCTGTCACAAGTGCCTGTAGCGTGTAACTATTAACTGGAAGCCGGAAACCAGCCATGCGGGCGAGCTCACTAGAGTGCCCAGCAACCACGATGCCAACCTTTTTTGTCTTGATCAGGCCTCTGGTGGTTTCGACCCCAATGACTCTGCCTCGACGTTGTTTGATTCCCGTTACCTCGCATTGTTGGATGATGTCGACACCAAGCTTGTCAGCGCTTCGGGCGAAGCCCCACGCCACCGCATCGTGGCGGGCCGTGCCGCCGCGACGCTGCAAAGATGCGCCTAGAATTGGGTAGCGAGAATTTGGGTCCGTGTTGATAATCGGTACGAAATTTTTAACTTCTTGGGTGTTAAGAATTTCAGAGTCAATCCCGTTAAGAATGTTCGCGTTGACCCGACGCTCCAGTTCCCGCAAGTCGTGAAGATTGTGTGCTAGGTTCAGGACACCGCGCTGCGACAGCATGATGTTGAAATTCAGCTCTTGGCTTAGGCCTTCATAGAGTTGCAAAGACTTCTCATAAATGCCCGCGCTCTCATCCCAAAGATAGTTGGAGCGGATGATTGTCGTGTTGCGGCCTGTGTTCCCGCCGCCCAACCAGCTTTTTTCAATTACCGCTACGTTGTTAACCCCGTGTTCCTTGGCAAGGTAGAACGCGGTCGCCAGTCCGTGCCCACCGCCACCGATAATTACAACGTCGTATTCATTCTGTGGTTCGGGACTGCGCCAAGCTTTTTCCCAACCTTCGTGATAAGCGAGTGCATTCCGAATCAAGCTGATAATCGAATATTTGCCCATGTGTAAGACCTTGCCTTACAAAAAATTGCGGGACGCGCGCATGTAATTCAATGGAGTGTAGATAATCGCCTTCTAATCGCAGGGTCAAGCATCCCAATCTATTTGAGTTACGACTTTAGTTGTCCGTATGGCGTCGGGGGCAGAAATTAGGTTCATTGGAAAAGAAATTCTGTCAACTTACCTTCAGGTATTATGATCGGGCCGACAAGGTGCGTTGGTAGAAGCTAAGGTCGAGGTATCTAGAAGCGTTCGTGAGTTCGCGTCCCCCATACTCACTGCGCAGGGCTAATACGGTTTTAAGTCCTTCTTCGTCAATCGCTGCATTTGGTGTCAGGCCTGTCCTTGGCGACAACAGCTTATTCATGATCTGATTTATTGCATTGGGATTGATATTTGGCATGTTACGCAGAAGAACGTCTGCTCCCTCTTCGCGATTTATTGGGTCGAGAGCCCACGCAAGCCCATCCAAGTAACCAGCGATGAAACCCATGAGAGCATCAGGATTGTTTGCGGCCCAACTTCGCCTCGCAGCAAAGCTACCACCTTGATAGCTTTTCACCGTTTCAAGGCTCGACTCGAGAACGCGAAATCCAGCGGCTCGGGCCATCGAGGTAAACGGTTCTATTGTCAAGGTTCCTGCATGTTTCCCTTTTTTCACTGTATCCCACCNATCGGGTGTCGCGCCTACCGGCACCATGATTACGTCGTCTCGGGAAACATCAGCGTTGTCCAACATTCGGTATAGAACAAAGGCAAAACCTGTTGCCAGTGCATCTAAGGCTATCGTCTTGCCTTTAAGATCGGCAAAACTTTTAATATCGGGTGCAACGACGAACGAAAGTTCAAGCTGTGTCGCCCCCATAAACGTGAAAAGGTCCGGCGTCTCGTCAAGTGCCACGGCCCCCTGGCCCTCGATGTAGGCGANAACATTGTCAATTGCAGTGCCGGCAATCTGGTATGTGCCTCTCATAAGATTTTCGATTTGGTAAATTGAACTGGGTGTTGTGTTCAAGATCGGTGCGACACCAGCGCTTTTGAAGAACCCTTTCTCCTGGGCAATGAAGATGGGTAAGTTTGGGGCCCCTGGGAAATTGATGAGCTGCAGATCGATGGTCATACGACATTCCTATACGAAGAGACTTTCGGTTTGTGGATCGCCTGCCATANCTGATGCGTTGTGACCGGCATCTGCAGGTCCCGAACCCCGTAGGGTCGAAGCGCATCAACGACAGCGTTGACAACGGCGGCAAGCGCGCCAGTTGTGCCGCCTTCGCCACCGGCTTTAACGCCGAGTGGATTGGTCGGCGATAGTACTTCGTTTAATTCAGTGAGGAACTGGGGGAAGTGATCGGCCCGCGGCAAACTGTAATCTTGGAGGGAGCCGCTGAGCGGCTGACCAGTCTGCGGATCAGTGGAGCATGCCTCAAATAGCGCCTGACCTATGCCCTGGACGGCGCCCCCGTGAGACTGACCTTCGACGATCAATGGATTGATGGCTCGTCCGACGTCGTCGACGAGAATGTATTTGCTTATTTCTATAGCGCCGGTTTCGGGGTCGATTTCAACCTCGCAGACCTGTGACCCGTTAGGGAACACCTGGGTCTGCATCTCGTTGTCGCGCCGCACTTGTAAGGGCCCTTTCAGGTCATCCGGCAACTGATCCTGTAATGCTGAGTCATTAAGGGCCTCCGCGAGTTCGAATAGAGAGAGNGTTGTGTTGCTGCTTGACGCCATGAAAACGCCGTCAACAAAATCTACGGCATCCTGTTCCAAGTTCATGAGAAGGGCGGCCAGCCGCTTGCCGCGCGTTATCAAATCATCGGCGGCCTTAACGATGACCGTGCCCGCCATACGCATTGAGCGGCCAGAATGAGAACCACCGCCGTTTTTCACAACATCCGTATCGCCGAGCACGATGTTTACCTCGTCGATCGCCAGACCGAGCCAGTCCGCTGCAACTTGTGCAAAGCTGGTTTCATGTCCCTGTCCGCTGGGTTGCGTGCCGATTACGACATCAACATGGCCAGGCGTTGTTAACCCCGGCATATGAACCGTAATCACGGCCTCTTCCATTGGAGAGCCTGTTGATGACTCCACATAATTACTAAAGCCACGGCCAAGAAGTTTACCGCGTGCTGCCGCCGCGGCTTTACGTGCTTCGAAATCGGGCCAGTCGGCAAGTCGCATGGCGATATCCATGTTTTCGGCGTAGTTCCCCGAATCGTAGACNGCGCCGATGGGGTTGCGGTANGGCATTTGGTTTTGATTAACNAGATTGCGTCGCCGAATCTCCATTGCGTCAAACCCGCACTCATGGGCCGCCGTTTCGATCAAGCGTTCGATAGCAAATATAACCTCTGGTCTGCCAGAGGACCGATAAGCCTGAGTAGGAGGCGTGTTTGAAAATACGGCGCGGGCTCGGACCGTTGCGTGGGGAATGTGGTAATTGCCGGTGATTAAAGCCGAACCCTTACCCANAGGTGAGAGTGATACTATGCGGGCCCCAACGTTGGAAATATTGTCTGCGCGCATACCGAGAAAGGTGCCAGCTCCATCCAAAGCCAGTTCGACCCGGCTGACGAGGTCCCGCCCTTGGTAATCGGAAATGAAGGCCTCGTCGCGCCTACAGGTGAACTTAACAGGCTTGCGCAGGACCTTTGCAGCATGAATGATCAGAGGAAACTCCACATAAACACGGTTGCGAGTGCCGAAATTACCGCCTACGTCCTGTGAGATGACCCTTAAGTCATCGGCCCTTAGACCAAGAGTTGCCGCAATTTCCCGCTTCTGACGGACAGCGCCTCCGCTGCCGGCATAGAGGGTGATGCGACCTGTCTTCGGATCTGGGATGGCTAGCGCACTGCGTGGTTCCAACGGCACGCCCGTGACCCGACCGATATGAAAATCCATTTTCACGACGTGAGCGGCTCGGGCGAAGGCAGCTTCAGTGGCGACTGGATCGCCAAACAATGTATCTACCGGCGTGTTNGTTGGGCTCTGCTCCCAGATCGTGGGGCTGCCNGCCTCAGCGGCGGCNGCCGTGTCGGTGACCCAAGGGAGTTCCTCGTAATCAATTTCCATGATTTCGGCCGCATCCATCGCTTGGTGCGGTGTCTCGGCAATAATCATCGCAACAGCCTCCCCCACGTGCCGAACTTTGTCAGTGGGAAGTGGAATGTGCGGACCAATAAAAATATCCGAGCCCCCTGGCCCGCGGAGTTTCAAATCGTTGTTCGTCTTTGGAATGGGGTTGTGCGGAATACCCGACATGCCTGCCGCGAGGCAATTGGCTCCAGTCAGGACAAGCCGAACGCCATCCATAGCCAAGACTTCCGGTGTGTGTATGGATCGGATGCGCGCATGGGGATAGGNGGAACGNACCATGACTGCGTANAGCTGCCCCGGCGCCACAAAATCATCGCTGAAGGCNCCCTGACCAGTGAGCAGGCGATGGTCTTCTTTGCGTCGGATNGGACGGCCGATCTCGCGGAATTGATTATCACGTGGCGGCTTAGACATGGTATTCAAACGCTAATCTAAAATCGCCCCATATTACATAAAAGAATTCTTCGTATGTTGTTAGATAATTCTAGAACCTCCATTGTAAAGTCTTTTTGGGTGTTAAGACAGGGTGTCAAAGCAAAATGTTATTCATCGCTCAGATGATTTGAGCGANGACTATCCTAGCCGTCTGNAGGGCTNGTTGGAGATGGTTTTCCAAAGTNATCAGAGGCGCTTACAAAGCATGGTGGACGTTATCGAGTGATTGAGTTTCGATATAGTGTCGCCGGGTCGCATGTTCGTGCGCTCAATGGGATTTACGTTTTACGAGANTANGGCCGACTGAATGGAACAACATCGTAAGGAATTCATGACTAANATCGTATCGGCTAGACAGATTTCCGNGGTTTCCGAATAATGCGTGTAGTAAAAATTTTACTAGTGCGTCATGGCTCACGAGTCTTGGCGGTTCTGTTAGCGATTGGTGCTGGTCTTTGGGTGGCGTCGGGTGTTGTCACGGGCAAGGCCCCGGCATCGAAGAACACTGAGTCAGATTCGAAAATGGTAACGCAGGCTAAGAACTTGGTCCGGGTAAGGCCAAGTACTGTTGTGGCACACCAGGGCGAACTAGTGCTTTATGGGCGTACTGAGGCGGTAACCGATGCAAAATTAGCAGCTGAAACAGATGGGCGGATCATTCACCGCCATGTCGCTAAGGGGAGCTGGGTGGAAAAGGGCAAGGCACTTTTTCAATTGGCTATGGACGACCGAAATGCTCGCCTGAAAGAAGCTGAGGCTTTGGTTAAGTTTCAGACCATTGCCTTCAATGCCGCTAACCGCCTATCGCTGAAACAATTTCAATCGAAGGTCAAGTTAGCCGAGGCCGAGGCTGATTTGGCTAAGGCCAAGGCAGCGCTGGCCGCCATTCGCTTGGACATTACACGCACCGCCGTGCGGGCGCCCATCGATGGATATATTGAGTCCCAGCTGGTCGACGTGGGTGACTACGTCAAAACGGGCGAGGTGGTGGCAACGCTGGTAAGCCTGAACCCCATAAGGATCGTCGCCCAGGTCAACGAACGCAACGTCACCCGTCTAAAAGAGGGTGGTGCGGCTTTTGCGGTGTTGTCCAATGGCCGAACCCTGACCGGCAATGTGCGTTATATCTCTAAGTCCGGTCAATCGGAGACCCGCACGTTCCGCGTTGAAGTCTGGGTCGAGAACTCAGACGGTACCGTGCCGGAGGGGTTGACGGCGGTGTTGAAAATTCCCACAGGTAGCGAACCGGCGCATCTAGTCTCGCCAGCGTTGCTGACCCTGGATGACAGGGGTGTCATGGGCGTAAAGTCGGTCAGTGATGCCGGCCGCGTGGTCTTCCATCCTGTCCGTATTCTTGCAGATACACCGGAAGGCGTATGGCTGGGCGACCTCCCCACAAAGCTGACCTTGATTACGGTTGGACAGGAATTTGTTCGGGCCGGTCAAATGGTGCGCACGAAGGGCGAAACAGCAGTTTCACCGACTAAGGCCGATACGAAAGGCTGAAACGATGTACGCGATTATTGATGGGGCTGTCGGTCATGCTCGGACTGTGTTGGCCACTTTACTGTTAATCTTGATTTCCGGCACGGTCGCTTACACCGAGATTGCCAAAGAGGCGGAGCCAGACATCAATATACCGATCATCTACGTCTCTCTGCATCACGATGGCATTTCTCCTGAGGATGCGGAACGCTTGTTGATCCGTCCCATGGAGCAGGAACTTCGCCAAATCGAAGGCCTTAAAGAAATTCGGGCGTCGGGTTACGAAGGAGGTGCTAATGTCACCTTGGAATTCGACGCAGGGTTTAATGCCGACCGAGCGTTGACCGACGTACGCGAGAAGGTGGACCTGGCAAAGCCTGAATTGCCTGGTGATACAGACGAGCCAGAGGTCCATGAGGTCAACTTTAGTCTATTTCCGGTGGTGATCGTGACCTTGTCTGGGTCCATACCCGAACGGACTTTATTGAAGCTCGCCCGTGATCTTCGCGATGACATCAAAGGCCTACCAGAAATACTACAAGTGCAGATTGTCGGGGATCGTGAGGAATTGATTGAGATACTTATCGATCCCGTGAAAATAGAGAGTTACGGGCTATCGGTGATTGAAACCGTGGAAGCCGTGCGCAGTTCCAACCTGTTGGTGGCAGCTGGAGCCCAGGATACGGGGGTCGGCCGGTTCACATTAAAGGTGCCCGGTCTGTTCGAGAACTTGCGCGACATCACTACCATGCCTGTAACTGTTTACGGTGATGCCGTTGTGTTATTGGGCGATATTGGTGAAGTGCGACGCGGCTTTAAGGATCCTAAGAGCTTTGCGCGTGTCGACGGGAACAGGGCGGTGGCACTCGAGGTTTCCAAAAGGACCGGTGAGAACATTATAGAAACAGTCAAGAAAGTCCGCGCATTGGTTGCGGCGGAACAGAAGAACTGGCCGACAGCCTTACGCGACACTGTTACGGTCCGTTTCAACGCCGACAAGTCGGATCAAATTCGTATTATGTTGAGTGATCTGCAGAACAACGTCATAGCCGCCATCCTATTGGTGATGATCGTAGTGGTCTGGGCTTTGGG
>PARE01000007.1 GCA_002709525.1 Magnetovibrio sp.
TGGTAACGCCATGCCTATGCAGAGCGTTCCTGTCGGTACGATAGTCCATAACGTCGAAATGAAGCCGGGTAAGGGCGGGCAGATCGCCCGATCAGCGGGGACTTATGCGCAGATCATCGGCAAAGACCAGGGTTACGCTCAGCTGCGTTTAATCTCCGGTGAATTACGGATGATACGGGCAGAGTGCATGGCAACAATTGGCGCTGTGTCAAATCCCGACCAACAAAACATCAAACTGGGCAAGGCCGGCCGTAAGCGCTGGATAGGCAAACGCCCAGCTGTCCGTGGCGTCGCCATGAACCCTATTGACCACCCGCATGGCGGTGGTGAAGGAAGGACATCTGGCGGCCGTCATCCCGTAACCCCGTGGGGCAAGCCAACAAAAGGTAAGCGGACGCGTTCCAACAAGAAGACGGACAGGTTAATTATGCGCCGTCGTCACGCAAAGAAGTAAAGGAGACCGGTCGTGCCTCGATCCGTATGGAAGGGACCGTTTGTAGACGGCAATCTGCTTAAGAAGGCAGAGGATGCGCGGGCTTCCGGCCGCAAGACGGTGATAAAAACCTGGTCGCGACGGTCAACAATTTTGCCGCAGTTCGTCGGCCTGACTTTCGGTGTATATAACGGTCAGAAGTTTATTCCGGTGTTAGTTAATGAGGATATGATCGGCCACAAGTTCGGAGAGTTCTCGCCGACGCGAACGTATTTGGGCCACGGCGCTGACAAGAGAGCAAAGAGGACCTAAGTCATGGGTAAGACAGCTGCTGAGCGTACGCTATCCGACTCCGAGGCTATGGCCTACGCGAAACAATTACGTACCAGTCCACAAAAACTGAACCTTGTTGCAGAATCAATTCGCGGCAAAGATTGTGAGAAAGCATTAGCAGAACTGAGCTTCTCGAAGCGTCGTATTGCTGGAGAAGTGAAAAAGGTCCTCGAAAGCGCCATTGCCAACGCCGAGAACAACCACCAGCTCGATGTTGACCGATTATATGTTTCCGAGTGTACCGTTGGCAAAAGTCTGGTTATGAAACGCTGGCGAGCACGTGCCCGTGGTCGTGTTGGTCGGATTGTAAAGCCGTTCTCGAATTTGCGGCTTGTCGTTCGCGAACGTGAGGAGACAAAATAGTGGGTCAGAAAGTCAACCCAATCGGCCTTCGGGTCGGCATCAATCGTACCTGGGACTCGCGTTGGTTTGCCGCATCAGGTTACAGCGCCCTGCTCCACGAGGACCTGCGGATCCGCGATTTTCTTAAGAAGAAACTGGCTCAAGCTGGCGTTTCTAAAGTACTTATCGAGCGCCCGGCAAAAAAAGCCCGTGTTACAATTCATACCGCCCGTCCAGGTGTGGTTATCGGCAAGAAAGGCGCCGACATCGACAAATTGCGTGGCGAGCTCTCGAATATGACTAATTCCGACGTTCACTTAAACATCATCGAGATCCGCAAACCCGAAGTCGATGCACAGTTAGTAGCTGAAAATGTCGCCCAGCAATTGGAACGCCGGGTTTCCATCCGACGTGCCATGAAGCGAGCTGTTCAATCAGCCATGCGTATGGGCGCAGGTGGGATCCGTATTAACTGTGCTGGCCGTTTAGGTGGAGCCGAAATCGCCCGAACCCAGTGGTATCGCGAAGGCCGGGTACCCCTACACACCCTACGCGCTAACATTGATTACGGCGAGTCCCCGGCAGTAACCACCTATGGTGTCTGTGGTGTTAAGGTATGGATATACAAGGGCGATATTTGGGCCCACGATCCTATGGCCCTCGACAAGTTGACCCAAGAGCAGCAGCCACAACGTTAAGTTGGCAAGATTTTAAGGAACCATCATCATGTTGCAACCAAAGAGAACAAAATTCCGGAAAGCCCATAAAGGGCGTATTCATGGAAAGGCAAAAGGCGGCACCACTTTGAACTTTGGCGCCTACGGTTTGAAAGCGATTTCTCCTGAGCGAGTCACAGCCCGCCAAATTGAAGCGGCACGCCGTGCAATGACACGACACATGAAACGGGCTGGCCGCGTATGGATCCGGATCTTCCCCGATGTGCCAGTTTCTCAGAAACCGGCCGAAGTTCGTCAGGGTAAAGGTAAGGGAACACCTGAATTCTGGGTTTGTCGAGTTAAGCCGGGGCGAATAATGTTTGAAATGGATGGAGTGCCGATCGACGTAGCGCGTCGTGCTATGGAACTGGCAGCAGCCAAGCTGCCACTTCGTACCAAGTTCATAACTCGTCTGACTGGAGGAGAGTAGATCCATGAAAGCAGCAGATGCACGCGCTAAAAGTGACGACGAGCTTAAGGAAGAATTATTGGGGCTACGCAAGGAATCTTTCAATCTCCGTTTCCAAGCAGCCAGCGGTCAGTTGGAAAACACGACCCGTGTTAAAGTGGTCCGCCGCGATATCGCGCGTATCAAGACTATTTTGGGTGAGCGTAACCAGGCGCCAGCCGCCTCGTAAGTTAAGGAACAAAGACAATGCCTAAACGCGTGATGCAAGGTGTGGTGGTCAGCGATAAGGAAGACAAGACAGTGACGGTGCGCGTTGAGCGTCGTTTCACTCATCCGTTATACAAGAAGGTTATCCGACGTTCGAAGAAGTACGCTGCGCACGACGAAGCCAATACTTACAAAATTGGCGACACAGTAAGTATTCGTGAGTGCCGACCACTCTCGCGAAGAAAGCGCTGGGAAGTGATCGGCATCGATGCGTAAGCGCGAGAGCCAAGAATAAAGGACTGATCGATGATCCAGGCAGAAACCAACCTCGAGGTCGCTGACAATTCGGGCGCGCGCCGGATCCAGTGTATAAAAGTGCTGGGCGGTTCAAAGCGCAAATACGCCTCCGTTGGCGACGTTATCGTCGTGACCGTTAAAGAAGCCATTCCGCGTGGCCGTGTAAAAAAAGGCGAAGTTGTGCAGGCCGTCGTCGTGCGCACTGCTAAGGATATTCGTCGCCAAGACGGAACTGCGATACGTTTCGATAACAATGCTGCCGTGCTCATCAACAAACAAGGGGAACCAATCGGTACTCGTATATTTGGCCCCGTGACGCGGGAGCTTCGTGCCAAGCAATACATGAAGATCATTTCATTAGCCCCGGAGGTACTGTGATGTCGGGTCTTTCGAAATTTAAGAAGGGCGACAAGGTCGTAGTCATAACCGGTCGCGATAAGGGTAAGAGAGGCGAAATACTCAAGATTCTTACGAAGAACGCACGTGCAATCGTACAAGGAGTGAACAAGGTAAAACGTCATACCCGTCCATCTAACACTAGCGGTGGCGGCATCATTGAGAAGGAAGGCGCCATTGCCGTGTCAAACCTCTCTCACTTGGACCCAAAAGACGATACCCCGACTCGTGTGGGTTTTAAATTCCTGGAAGACGGTCGGAAGGTTCGTTATGCGAAACGCTCCGGCGAAGTCATTGATAGCTGAGGGTTGGACAGATGGCTCATCTTCACACCGAGTACCTTAACCGTATCAAGGGCGCGCTTATGGAGGAATTTAACTACCAATCCACCATGGAAGTGCCCAGGCTTGATAAGGTTGTCATTAACATGGGCGTTGGCGAGGCCTCTCAGGATCGAAAAAAAATCGATGGGGCACTCGCAGACCTCACCCGCATCTCTGGACAAAGGCCAGTGATCACCAGAGCTAAGAAATCCATCGCTGCGTTCAAACTTCGCGAAGACATGGTTGTTGGCTGCAAGGTAACCTTGAGGCGCGCACGCGCGTATGAGTTTCTTGAGCGTCTAATAAACATCGCGCTACCACGTGTGCGTGACTTTCGGGGAGTTTCTGCAAGAAGCTTCGACGGACACGGTAACTACGCGATGGGCCTGAAAGAGCAAATTGTCTTTCCTGAAATTGACTATGATCAGGTCGACCAAATCCGTGGCATGGATATCATAATTTGCACGACTGCCAAGAATGATGTGGAAGCGAGATCCCTGCTGAAACATTTCAACATGCCGTTCAGTAATTGAGCGGTTAATGGAGACCAAACATGGCTAAGAAAAGCGCCATTCAAAAAAACCAAAAACGCGATCGCCTAGCTAAGAAGTTTGCTTCCAAGCGCGCGCGCCTAAAGGCAATGGCCAAAGACGAGTCGCTCTCGCAAGAGGAACGTTTTAACGCGCGCCTAAAGCTCGCTGAGCTCCCACGAAATTCGTCACCAACCCGTGTTCGCTTACGATGCGGTCTTTCTGGTCGGCCGCGTGGCAACTATCGCAAATTTAAACTCAGCCGTATTGCGCTGCGTGACTTGGCATCGACTGGGCAGATTCCCGGTATGGTCAAGTCTAGTTGGTAGGGGAGAACCTGTATGTCCATGACTGATCCCTTGGGTGATATGCTGACGCGCATCCGTAACGGACAACGGGCGCGCAAGGATATAATCTCAACACCAAACTCACGTTTACGCGCCAATGTTTTGGACGTGCTTAAGCGCGAGGGCTATATCCGAGATTACACTCGCCGCGAAGTCCGCCCCGGAATCGCCGAGGTTGACATCCAATTGAAGTATCATGAAGGCGAGCCCGTAATACGCGAGATCAGCCGTGTTTCAACCCCTGGCCGCCGTGTCTATTCAAAGATCAAGGACCTTCAGCGGGTATACAACGGCTTAGGTATCGCCATCCTGTCGACGCCACGTGGTGTGCTCTCTGATACCGAAGCGCGCGACATGAATGTGGGCGGCGAAGTTCTGTGTCAGGTTTTCTAGACCTAGGCATTAAAGGATAGGATGACAATATGTCCCGTATTGGAAAAAACCCTGTGGCCATACCCGACGGCGTTAGCGTCAATATCGTCGGTCCCTTAGTCACAGCAAAAGGTAAGCTTGGTGAACTGAGTGCCCAATTCACCGATGACGTTGAGGTTACACAGGAAGATAATCTGGTGTACGTCAAACCGCGTAACACCTCACGTGAGGCCCGCAAGATGTGGGGAACATCCAAGAGTATTATTAGCAACTTAGTTGTCGGGGTTTCAGAAGGATTCACGCGGAAGCTAGAGATAAACGGAGTTGGTTATCGCGCACAGGTTCAAGGGAAAACCTTAAACCTCCAACTTGGTTTCAGCCACGACGTAAATTACCCAATCCCCGAGGGGATTGAGATCAAATGTGCGGACCAAACCCAAATCGAAATTTTTGGCGCCAATAAACAACATGTTGGTCAGGTCGCGGCAGAAATCCGCGCCTATCGGCCTCCTGAACCCTATAAGGGCAAGGGTATTAAATATGATGACGAGTACATATTGCGCAAGGAAGGCAAGAAGAAGTAATCATGGCCAGTTCGAAAAAACTCTCCGATCGTCGTACGCAGCGCACGCGGTTGAAGATCCGCAAACGGGTAGGGGACCGTCCACGATTGTCGGTGTTTCGCTCGGGTAAGCACATCTATGCCCAAGTGATCAACGATGTTGAAGGCAAAACTGTTGCCGCAGCGTCTACACTCGATAAGGACACGCGCGACGCAGTGAAGAACGGGTCTTGCGTCGATGCTGCCAGCGAAATTGGAAGACTGGTCGCCAAGCGGGCCTTGGCTCAAGGTGTGAAAGAAGTGGTGTTCGATCGGGGTGGCTATCGTTACCACGGTCGCGTTAAGGCACTGGCCGAAGCTGCCCGCGAGGGCGGACTGGCGTTCTAGGAGAAAAAGAAGATGGCGGAACAAAACCCTCGCGGCACCAGCCGTAACAAAGGTGGATCTGAGGGCCGCGGCCGCGGCCGCGGCCGCGAGCGTGGGCCTCGTGATCGTGATGAAGACGACGAGCTGATCGACAAGCTTGTACACATTAACCGTGTTTCCAAAGTAATTAAGGGTGGACGCAGATTTTCCTTCGGTGCTCTCGTAGTTGTCGGAGATGGTCGTGGCCGGGTCGGATACGGCATGGGTAAGGCTAGAGAGGTACCTGAGGCAATCCGCAAAGCCACTGATAAAGCAAAGCGAAACCTGATTCGAATTCCGTTGCGCGAAGGACGGACCCTACACCACGATATCCGTGGGCGGTTTGGCGCTGGCCGAGTCTTCCTGCGTGCAGCACCGCCAGGTACGGGAATCATTGCTGGTGGCCCGATGCGAGCGGTCTTCGAGACGATGGGTGTGCAGGACGTTGTCGCCAAGTCTATTGGTACAGCAAACCCTCACAACATGGTGAAGGCTACTTTCGAGGCACTCCGCAACTGCGTGTCGCCGCGCGGTGTGGCGGCTCGTCGTGGTAAAAAAATTGGTGAGATTGTCGCTCGCCGCGGTGATCAGTCAGCAGCATCGTAACAAGTCACGAGGATATCATGGCCGAGCAGAAATTAACGTTGAAAGTCACGCAAACCGGCAGTCCGATCGGACGCAGCAGTGATCAGCGAGCTACGCTGATCGGCCTTGGTTTGAATAAGATGCACAGAACACGCGAACTGGAAGACACACCTGCGGTTCGTGGGATGATTAGCAAAGTTAATCACCTGGTTCGTATCGAAGACGCCGGTTGAAAACTTAATCTTCTCGGGGAAGATCACTATGAGACTGAATCAACTTAGAGACAACGTAAACGCCACCAAAGCTCGTAAGCGGGTCGGTCGCGGTATAGGTTCAGGCACGGGAAAGACGTCTACACGAGGTCAGAAGGGCCAGAGATCTCGCTCAGGTGGCAACGTTCCGGTTGGCTTTGAAGGTGGGCAGATGCCCTTGTATCGGCGTCTGCCAAAGCGCGGCTTTCACAACCCTTTCAGCAAGGATTTCGCGATCATCAATGTTGGTGCAATTCAAGCAGCCGTGGACAAAGGCATCATTGACCCCAAATCAGCGGTGACCAGCGAAGTCCTGCTGAGTTCGGGATTAGTTAGGAAAAACCGTGATGGTGTTAGACTGCTTGCGAAGGGTAAAGTCTCGGATAAATTGGAAATCAGTGTGACGGCGGCTTCAAAGGCTGCGGTTGCCGCGGTCGAGAGTGCCGGTGGGAGTGTCATCCTTCCTGAACCCAAGCCCAAGCCGGAGGGAAAAGGTAAATCCCGTCATCGGAAGATGAAGGAACGTGAGGCAGATATAACCAAGGCGGGTGGAGACGACGGCGAATAATTAAAAGCGATTACGGTGATCGCCGCGCTAATCAATGGTTGACGGAAAGTAGAGCGTGACATGGCATCTGCTGCGGAACAATTAGCTGCTAATATGAATTTTGGTGCTTTTGCGAAAGCCACTGAATTAAAAAAGCGTATTTGGTTCACCCTGGCAGCGTTAGTTGTGTATCGCCTAGGCACATTTATTCCATTGCCGGGCATCGACGCTGGGGTTCTATCCGATATTTTCCGTCAAAATCAGGGCGGCATCCTTGGGATGTTCGACATGTTTGCCGGCGGCGCACTCAGTCGCATGTCCATATTCGCTTTAAACATTATGCCCTACATTTCGGCTTCCATTATCATGCAACTTATGACGGCCGTATCGCCTCACTTGGAGGCCATGAAGAAGGAAGGTGAGAGCGGCCGAAAGCGGATTAACCAGTATACTCGCTATCTCACTGTGGCTATTTGTGCTCTTCAGGCCTACGGTATTTCGGTAGGGATCGAGGGGATGTCCTCATCGCAAGGGGCAGCAGTGGATAGCCCGGGCATGTTCTTCCGCATGTCAATTGTTATTACCTTGGTTGGAGGCACCTTGTTCCTGATGTGGTTAGGCGAACAAATCACGGCGCGCGGAATTGGGAACGGCATCTCGTTAATCATTATGGCAGGTATTGTCGCCAACTTGCCCAGTGCTCTTGGCGGAACACTGGAATTAGGCCGGACCGGCGCCCTGTCAACCGGTTTCATAGTTTTTCTACTGGTCATGTCTGTGGCGGTGATCTATTTCATCGTCTTCGTGGAGCGCGGTCAGCGTAGAATTATAATCCAATATCCAAAGCGCCAACGTGGTAACAAAATGATGGGTGGTGAGAGTTCGCACCTACCGTTGAAAATCAATACGGCTGGCGTAATTCCACCGATCTTTGCAAGCTCTATTCTCTTGATGCCGATCACAGTAATGAGTTTCTCGGCTGGGCAGGGACCAGAATGGATGACCACAGTAGCGGCGTACCTCGGGCGTGGCCAACCAGTTTATTTATTCATCTATATATCCTTGGTCGTGTTTTTCGCCTTCTTCTACACAGCCGTGGTTTTCAATCCAGAAGAGACCGCGGACAACTTGAAGAAACACGGTGGGTTTGTCCCAGGGATACGACCGGGAAAGAATACAGCTGAATATTTAGATACAGTTCTAACTCGCTTGACCGTGGTAGGCGCGAGTTACCTGGCGATTATATGCCTATTGCCCGAATTGTTAATTTCGGAATATTCAGTGCCGTTTTATTTCGGTGGGACCAGTCTTCTGATCGTGGTCACTGTGACCCTTGATACAGTAGCACAAATACAATCTCACTTATTGGCGCATCAATACGAAGGCTTGATAAAAAAATCTAAGCTCCGAGGACGAAGAGGATGAACATTATTTTCCTCGGGCCTCCCGGTTGTGGCAAGGGCACGCAGGCAAAGAGGCTCGAGGATTGTTGCGGAATGGTACAGCTATCCACAGGAGAAATGCTTAGAGAAGAGGTGAGATCTAGAACAGAGATAGGTTTGAAGGCCAAGGATATCATTGAAGCGGGAAAGTTAGTCGTTGACGACATAGTGGTCGATATGATCGACAGGCGACTTGATCGAGTGGACAAAGGTTCGGGCTTTATACTTGATGGCTTTCCACGGACGGTTCCCCAAGCTGAATCATTGGACTACCTATTGAAAAAAAAAGATATGACCCTTGATCAAGTGGTTGAGTTTCAGGTTAACGAGGAAATCCTTGTCAAACGCATTACTGGACGTTACTCGTGCGCTGATTGCCACCATGGATATCACCAGGAATATCAGAAACCAAAAGTGCCAGGTACCTGTGATAAATGTGGAAGCACAAAGTTTACGCGCCGCTCGGAGGATAATGAAGGAACGGTCCGCTCGCGTTTAATTGAATACCATACAGCGACAGCTCCAATTGTCGACTTTTATGACGATCGGGGATTGCTTATTAGGATCGATGGCATGTCTGAGATAGAACTAATAACGGAGCAATTAGAGACCATCGTTCGGTAGCAGCAAGTAGCTGGAATTTAGGGTCAAATTGAATTCGCGCATGTGTTGACTTGCCTAGATCTATCCCTATAATCCGCAACCTTGCTACCCCATCGGGCAATTATTTTTAAGAACCAAAGTCTAAGGAGTCATGCTTTGGCGCGCATTTCTGGTGTAAATATCCCGACGGGAAAGCGGGTCGAGATTGCTTTGACCTACATTCATGGGATAGGTCGAACAATCGCGAAGAAAATTTGTGAAGATGTGGGCATTCCTCAAGAACGCCGCGTGTTCGATCTCACCGATGACGAATTGGCCCGAATTCGTGACACCATCGATAAACACTATCAGGTCGAGGGTGATCTGCGCCGTGAGCTTGCAATGAACGTTAAGCGGCTCATGGACCTAGGGTGTTACCGCGGGCTCCGTCATCGTCGCGGCCTTCCTGTCCGTGGGCAGCGCACGCATACGAACGCACGCACACGGAAAGGCCCGGCCAAGTCAATTGCCGGCAAGAAAAAAGTAACCAAGTAAGTAAGGAACGGTCATGGCAAAGGCGAGTACCCGTGTCCGCCGTCGCGAGCGGAAAAACATTACGTCGGGAGTTGCGCATGTCAACGCGACGTTTAACAACACGATGATAACTATAACTGATGCTCAGGGTAATACCATTGCTTGGTCGTCCGCAGGATCTCAAGGATTTAAGGGATCCCGTAAGTCCACCCCATATGCCGCTCAAATTGCTGGTGAAGACGCCGGGAACAAGGCTATGGAGCACGGAATGAAGACCTTGGAAGTCCAAGTCAAAGGTCCCGGGTCCGGCCGAGAGTCGGCGCTGCGGGCTCTGCAAACCGTAGGATTTACGATTACATCGATCCAAGATGTAACACCGATTCCTCACAACGGTTGTCGGCCGCGGAAACGTCGCCGGGTCTAACCGACGGAGTATATCTCTGGCGTTCCGGTATCATCTAACGCCGGAACGGCATTAACATGAGCCTGTACTTCAGGCTTTTGGTTCATTTGGCGAGTGCGAGGTCACTTAAGTGATTCAAAAAAATTGGCAGCAACTTATCAAACCAACAAAGTTGGATATTGTTCCGGGCACGGATCCTGAACGCACGGCGACCCTTGTTGCCGAGCCGCTTGAGAGAGGCTTCGGTCTCACCTTGGGCAATGCCCTGCGACGTGTTCTTCTATCATCGTTGCATGGCGCCGCTGTGACGGCTGTTCAGATTGATGGTGTCCTCCATGAATTCTCGTCCGTACCGGGCGTACGAGAGGATGTGACGGATATCGTTCTGAACATAAAGGGCATTGGACTTCGCATGCACGTTGAGGGGCCAAAGCGTATGATGTTGACGGCAACTGGGCCCGGTGAAGTTAAGGCTGGCGATATCGAAGCCGGCGCCGACATTGAGATTATGAACCCGGAACTAGTGCTTTGCCACCTCGACAAGGGTGCAAAGTTATCCATGGAGCTGACAGTAGAATCTGGTAAAGGTTACGTAGCCGCGACACAAAATCGCGCTGAAGATAGCCCTATCGGGTTAATACCTGTGGATGCTGTTTTTTCTCCGGTACGGAAAGTATCCTACAAGGTTGATAATACTCGCGTAGGCCAGGTAACAGACCATGATAAGCTCTCTGTTAGCGTTACGACAAATGGCGCGGTGACACCAGAAGANTCNATCGCCTTGGCGGCCCGTATCCTTCAAGATCAATTGCAGTTGTTTATTAATTTTGAAGAGCCTCAGGCCCAGGTTGTCGAAGACATACACGACGATCTGCCGTTTAACAAAAATCTTCTGCGCAAGGTTGATGAACTGGAGCTATCGGTACGGTCCGCAAACTGTTTAAAGAATGACAACATTATCTACATCGGTGACTTAGTTCAAAAGAGCGAGTCGGACATGCTACGTACCCCTAATTTTGGCAGGAAGTCCTTGAATGAAATCAAAGAGGTTCTTGGCCACATGGGGCTACACCTGGGCATGGAAATTCCTAACTGGCCGCCTGAAAATATCGAAGATTTGGCAAAACGCTTGGAAGACCCCTTCTAGGCAAATCGCCCAATAAGGAGGGCACGGCCCTTAAAAAATTAATATCCGCGGGTAAAGTGCCACGCGCGGTTCAGAAAGGAGCCAAAATTGAGACACCGTCATGGATATCGGCGTCTTAACAGGACGTCGTCACATCGAAGGGCCATGTTCGCTAATATGGCCGTTTCATTGCTGACTCACGAACAAATAAACACAACTCTTCCGAAGGCGAAGGAATTACGTCGCATAGCCGATAAAATGATTACCTTGGGCAAAAGGGGAACCCTTCATTCTCGTCGTCAGGCAGCGTCTTTTCTGCGCGATGACACAACGGTCCTGAAATTATTTTCTACTCTCGCAGACCGTTATAAGGAACGTCCCGGTGGGTACACGCGGGTGCTAAAATCCGGCTTCCGGTACGGCGACTCGGCCCCCATGGCTGTGATAGAGCTGGTTGANCGTGATCCAGACGCGAAAGGGGCTGAAGACCGTGCCCGCCATGAAGCAGAANTGGATGCCCTGGATGANGACAATNAACCGTAAGTAAACNGATCCNNATGGGTTCAATCAAAGAGCGAACGGGCAGCCCTNAGGGCTGCCTTTTTTGTCCNAAAANATGTTAACGTTCAGCAAATTGNCGCGATAGCCAGGCTCAAGAACATGTCTCTCTCTCGTTTGATCTTCACCAGTCTTTTTTTCCTTACCGTACTAATTAAGAGTTTGGAGGCGGAGGAAAAACGGGTGCCGATCGACCCCTCTGAGGTCAAGCTCTCCTTCGCACCCCTTGTGAAGAAAACCGCACCCGCCGTTGTCAATATATTCACTCGGAAAACGTTGCAATCCCGCCGCGGTGTCCCGTCCTTATTTGACGATCCATTCTTTCGCCGGTTTTTCAGCGATAGTTTTGGGTTTCGACGGGGTCAGCCGAACCCTCGCAAACACCACTCACTGGGCTCCGGAGTCATCGTGGATNCTAATGGCATGATTGTCACCAACCGGCATGTGATCCAGGGAGCTGACGAAATTCAAGTGATTCTAGCAGACCGGCGAGAATTTCTCGCAAGAGTACTAGCGTCCGATCGAAAAACGGACCTAGCTGTCTTAAAGATAAGGCCAGAGGGTCAAAGCCTGCCACACATTCAAATTCAAGATTCAGATGAACTTGAAGTCGGCGATCTCGTTCTCGCCATTGGCAACCCATTTGGCGTCGGACAAACAGTGACCAGCGGTATCGTGTCTGCTTTAGCGCGGACCAAGATCGGAAATTCTGATTTAAACTCTTACATTCAAACTGACGCGGCCATCAATCCCGGAAACTCAGGTGGGGCACTCGTTTCTTTAGAAGGGCGCTTGGTAGGCGTGAACTCAGCGATCTATTCAAAAAGTGGTGGTTCTCACGGCATTGGGTTCGCGGTACCATCCAACATGGTTCGCGCGGTTATTCGCGGTGTATCGCCGAGTGGCAGCTTAGTTNGGCCTTGGTTTGGTGCCACTGGTCAGTCGGTCAGTCAGAATATCTCCAATTCTCTCGGTTTAGAACGACCCTCCGGTGTCCTTATCAATGCAGTCCATAAGTCTGGCGCAGCGGCTAAGGCAGGGGTCGCGGTTGGAGACGTCGTTCTCGCTATTAATGGCCATGAGGTGAATGACGCCATTGGATTGCGCCATCGGATTGCTACTTTACCGATCGGGGATACCGCCGTTATTCGGCTTTGGCGCGGCGGGAAAACTCGTGCGGTACAGTTGACGCTGATGGCAGCTCCGCATAAACCGGAAAAAAATGAGACAAAAATGAAGGGAAATCAGCCGCTTTCAGGCGCGATAGTTGGAAATATGTCGCCTGCTNTGGCAGAGTCAGCAGGCTTTGATCCTTTCATTACTGGCGTGTTAATTTTNAATATTACCCGGGGGTCACCAGCCAACCGGTTGGGTTTTCGCGCGGGCGATTACCTGCGCGTAGTCAATAACCAACCCGTTACCAGTGTCAAGGAACTGATCCGAGAGATGAACAAGCCCACAGATCAATGGCGGATAGCAGTACTGCGTGATGGCCGTACCCGTGAANTGATAATCAATCGGTGACACGTGGAAACTCTCTTTGAACATCAAACAATGCGTCCCTTGGCGGACCGTTTGCGTCCCACAGCNTTAGCTGAGGTCGTTGGCCAAGACCACCTTTTGGCTGCGAACGCTCCTATCGGTCGTATGGTTGAATCGGGCCGAATAACGTCAATGATCTTGTGGGGACCGCCGGGAAGCGGAAAAACAACGATCGCACACCTCTTGGCATCAAGCGGAAACATGGCGTTCACCTCATTGTCGGCGGTATTTTCAGGGGTTGCGGATTTACGCAAAGCATTTGATGAGGCCAAACGCGTTCGTCAGGTGGGACGTGGCACGCTGCTTTTTGTTGATGAGATACATCGCTTTAACAAATCTCAACAGGACGGCTTCCTTCCCTATGTTGAGGACGGGACTGTAATTCTGGTGGGGGCTACTACCGAAAACCCATCGTTTGAGCTAAACGCAGCTATTCTCTCTCGCGCGCAAGTCCTAGTCCTCAATCGTCTGGAAGATATGGCATTGGAAGAATTGTTATTGCGTGCAGAGCAAGATGCGGAGCGTGGACTACCCGTCGATGCGGACGCTCGACGAGCCTTACGCGCCATGGCAGATGGCGACGGGCGATATCTTCTCAATATGGCTGAAGAACTNCTAAACCTCCCGGAAGAGCCGATCTTGNATACCACCGCACTCGCCGGAAACATTCAACGGCGGATGCCGCTATACGACAAATCCGATGACGCCCACTACAACCTGATCAGCGCCTTGCACAAATCGCTGCGAGGCTCTGATACGAATGCCGCGCTTTATTGGCTCGCGCGAATGTTGGAAGGGGGGGAAGATCCGCATTACATAATGCGCCGCCTCACGCGATTTGCTTTGGAAGACATTGGCATGGCAGATCCGNTAGCCCTGACCCAATCCATAGCCGCNTGGGAAGCATACGACCGTTTGGGTTCGCCAGAGGGGGAGCTTGCCATTGTGCAATGTGTGATTTACTTGGGCACGGCGCCAAAATCAAATACCACTTACCGGGCTAGNATGGATGCACGAAAAACAGCGTGCGAAACCGGTTCATTAATGCCGCCGAAACATATTCTCAATGCACCGACGAGAATGATGAAGGAAATGGGGTACGGGGCTGGTTATGCCTATGATCACAATCAGGAAGACGGCTTTTCAGGTCAGGACTACTTTCCGGATGACATGTCGCGCAGAAAATTCTATGTCCCAGGGCGAAGGGGCTTTGAGCATGAGATTGCCAAGCGTTTGGAATACTGGGATAAACTTAGGAAAGAGAAATCAAAACCCTGAGACTCGGAGGCAGAAATTACGTTTTTTTATACTCTTTTGGCCGTCGCCGCCGGAGGTGCTTTGGGTGCCGTTAGTCGATTTCTCTTATCNTCNGGAGCTGGACATTTNTNTGGCNATTGGTTTCCATTCGGCACCATAATNGTCAACTCANTAGGTTCTTTCACGCTNGGTGTTCTTATNGANGNATCAGCTTTGGTCTGGTCACCATCCGNTGAGATGCGAGCGTTCCTAGTGGTTGGGCTGCTGGGGGCCTTTACCACCTTTTCCACTTTCTCATTGGATGTTGTAAACTTATGGACACGTGGGGAACTAGTTCTCGCGGTTATGTATATGGCCGGGTCTGTGCTACTTGGCATAATGGGTTTATTAACCGGGATGTTCCTAGCGAGAGCTGTATTTACATGAGTGCAGTGCAGATGGTGGTCGTCGGCGAAGATGACGACGGTAGCCGACTTGATAAATGGTTTAAACGTTATTTCCCTGACNTAAGTCATGGGNGGCTACAAAAGCTTCTCCGCACGGGCCAAATAAGGTTAGACGGTCGTCGGACGAGAGCTAACGAACGTCTGGCCATCGGCCAGAAAGTCCGTGTGCCTCCCTTAGNGGNNTGCAAAACCNAGCCAAAGGCNAAATTTTACGCCTTTGATCAAATGCGAGACTTGGCTCAAACGTTACGTGAGCGAGTGCTATATAAAGACGCCGATATTTTAGCCATCAATAAGCCGTCCGGATTAGCTGTTCAGGGTGGCAGCAAAACAACACGACATATTGACGCCGCCTTAGATGGTTTAAAAATGGGCGCAAANGANAGGCCACGGCTAGTTCATCGGTTAGACCGGGACACCAGTGGCGTTCTTTTACTGGGTCGTTCACGGAAGGCTGCACAATGGTTGACGGCGGCATTTCAGCGGCGAGAAACCCGTAAACTATATTGGGCNATCGTCGCNGGCGCGCCGGCTATTGAGGAAGGGGCTATCGATCTCTCTCTAGCCAAAAAGGGCGGACGCCGGGGCGAGAAAATGTTTGCTTTCGAGGGTGGAAAATCAGCCCGCACCCTTTTCCGTGTTGTTGATCGGGCAGGCCGGCGCGCCGCTTGGGTAGCCATGGAGCCGTTGACAGGTAGNACCCATCAACTGCGGGCGCATGCGGCTTTGGCTCTCAATACACCGATCATAGGTGATGGCAAGTATGGTGGTAAAGCCGCTTTTCCAGACGGTTTACCCGAAACCAAGACAATGCAACTACACGCTCGGGCAATTCGATTAATAAGTATGTCTGGTCAGCGCTTACTGATCGAGTCGCCGCTTCCAGAAGGTATGATTAAGAATTTTGTTTTTTTAGGCTTTCAGGAACGAGAAAAATTTGCAGGNTTTCTTAATGAAGAATACTGATAGCCAATTTTTATAATATCCGCAGCTATGAGGTTTCGAGATAATCTCTAATTCTGATCCATGTTCATTAAAAATTCGCCTGAGTCATTCAGCCCAGAATTTCAAAGGTGAATTATGTTCTGAATATTGTTCAGTTCAATGAATATGCCGATGTGTANATCTCAACGAGTGAACTTAACGCTATTGCATCTGATCTGTAATTTCATCCGGGTAGTGGAAATACAGCCAAGGCAAATGGTTTTTATAACCATGTCCTTAAAATTTAATCGGCGTCATGTGAGTTACGTGTAAATTACCCTCGCAATGATAGAATATTATTTTCTAACTGCGCCCGTTAATAATATACGAGGGGATAGGGTAGGTTTAGAGTAGTTATGAGGACAGTTTCTGGATCTTCAAAGCAGTTGCGCCTCGCCGTTTTCGACTGTGACGGTACGCTAGTCGACTCACAACACTCTATAATCGCAAGCATGCGTGCGGCCTTCNACAGTCAANATCTNCCTTGCCCGGAAGATTACGCGATCCGACGTACAGTTGGCCTCCCGTTGATGGAAGCCGTAAAACTATTGCATCCAGGTGTAGCGGAACCCGCAATAGAACGGCTCTGCAACAGCTTTAATATAGCCTGGCGAAACATATGCAAAACCATAGGTCTTAACGAGCCCTTATATGACGGCTGTAAAGTGGCACTTGACGTGCTGGCGAAAAATGGTTGGTCGTTGGGCATCGCCACCGGAAAATCTTACAATGGTCTAGTTGGCGCGTTGAAGCAACATGGCCTTCTTGCACAATTTTCTACTCTTCAGACAGCCGACCGGGCCCTAGGCAAGCCGGATCCTTCAATGTTATTTCAGGCAATGGATGAAATCGGCGCGTCTCCGGCGGATACAGTTATGATAGGCGACACAACCTATGACATGGAGATGGCTGTGAACGCNGGGGTATTAGCCATTGGAGTTGCTTGGGGCTACCACAATATTCGTGAATTGGAGAAAGCAGGTGCATGTATGATTGTGCGCACGTATGAAGAGTTACCAGCTCTGCTTCAAGACCTCTTGGCGGAGTAATAAATGTGCCGATGGACAAAGATCTCGCTCGTTGGCAGCCTGCTGTTAATTGCCAGAGGAGACGTCCGTGTCGTCCATTGGATTGATCTGCGGCTGCACACTTACACATTCATAATCTCTAAAAGAGTTATGAAAGCGATTGGACAGAAGTTGAAGATCCGGGACTATCTGAAACTCTTCATATATCCTAGTCCAAACATTTATTTTGAGGACATCGCCTTCGCCAACTTCAAATGGGGTTGTCAGGCTCACTAAAGCTAAGGGTCTCAATGGTTAGCTCAGCACTGGGATGCCTGTCAGCAAGAAGAGAGCTAACCCGATTTAGCCAAAGGTGTTGATATACTGTGTCGCAATCAGGGTTCATAAATGACAGAACCAGTAACTCACCGCTTTTATAAAGAAGCAGCGATCCTTCCTGTAAAAAACGGTTATGGAGTAGCGCTAGACGGACGGTCCATTCGAACGCCCTCTGGCGCGGTCCTCAGCCTGCCAACGGCGGCCCTGGCTAAAGCCATCACTAAAGAGTGGGCGGTACAAACCGATACTATCGATCCGTTCACCATGCCGATAATGCAGTTAGCCTGTACGGCGCTGGACCAAGTGATACCCAATCGGACAGCGGTTGTTTCCGATACCGTCGCGTATGGGTGTAACGATTTGTTATGCTATAGGGCTGAGGAACCCGCAGAACTGGTACAGAAACAGGCCGATGCCTGGCAACCTATCCTAGATTGGCTGTCGGCCAACTTTGACATAAACTTGGCGGTTACTGAGGGCATAATGCACGTTACCCAAGATGACGACGCCATCGCAGTGCTCAACCAAACGGTTGCGGCACTTGATGACTTTCCACTTACTGCTGTAGCACGGATGACCCAGGTATTTGGCTCTTTGGCTTTGGCACTTGCAGTGTGGCGATCTCATATCTCATGGGCAGAAGCTGTAAATTTGGCTATGCTGGACGAAGTCTATCAGGCCGAGCGCTGGGGTAAGGACCGCGAGGCCGAAGAGCGCCGGAGCAGTATTCGTACCGAGGCGAAGCAAGCGTCCCGTTTATTATACCTTTGTATGGCTAAATAGGTGACTATTTCTTATCCGGATAACTATGTCCCATACCAATTTCTGGGTCCATCTGCGTACCGTAGGCGGGAATAGGATAACGCAGTCCTACCTTGCTGATCCCGGCTAAGCCTTCCATACCGCGCACAAACTCGTCGGGAGGCATGGCCAGAAGCATCTCATCGTCAGCAACTCCGCCATAACGTCGTTCGGCGTAGCACGGAATGGAAATCGAGGTTTCCCCCGTTGCAAGGGCACGTCCCCAAGAGTCTGAGCATGCGCTCTCACCGGTGATGGTCATATCGTAGCGTTTATAGCGTTTCCACTGCAGACCATTAACAAAGAGTATGGTCTGCGCCGGGTTTGCATAAAATAACACAATCTCTGGTGGTTTAAGGCGCCCTGAACGCAACGGTGCCGCGCACAGCCCGGAATACTCTGGCTCGACCCTAGTCATCTGAGCCTGGTGTTGGAAAGAAGCCTCACGGTTCTCGAACCAAACCCCATCCATATTCTCTCCGGTCAGAAAGGTTTCATCCGGTGTATTGAGCCCGACGATACCACCACAATTCGAGTTCATTCGCGTATTTTCGTGGACAATACCGAGAGTAAAGCCAGCTGTTCGGACCTGCCCGACTAGTTGGCACATTGTAAAATTAAACTCCGGTGTCGGTGTTCTCAGGCCTGGAATGGCTTGCATCTCATCGACATTTTCGAACAATTTGATACCAATGGGAATGGAACGAATCCGCAGAAGGAGGATCAGCTCCTCCGCTAGCCTCTTGAGATTCTCGGCGCTTATGTCGTAATCGATGTTTCCTCCAGACTTGGCATCCATCGTTGATCTCTCCTCATGACCGTCGTGAGAGTCAAATGACAGCCTAGCCTGCCCGTTTCGCAGGTCAACGACGCTTTCGATTGAAGTGATCTTCACCGATGCAATAGATTAACCACAACATCAATTTAAGTAGAGGAATTACCGCTATGAGTGCGAACACCGAGAGGCAACCGAATTTTGGATATTCGGAAGTCGAATTGCGCACCCTGAAAAGCGTCTATCGGAGTGATCTGTTTGAGGGTAAGAAGATCATCGTATCGGGAGCCGGCAGCGGATTAGGAAAAGCAATCGCAACCTTGTTTGCAAGGTTGGGTGGTGACTTGATCATTTGTGGGCGTAATGAGGAAAAACTCTCAAATGCTGAGGATTATTTTAAATCATTGGGGGCTAGTGTATTCGCACATGTCTTGTCTATTCGGGATCCCGAGGCCGTGGACGCCTTCATGAATGCTGCATGGGATGCGTTTGGTGGTGTCGATGTTTTGATCAATAACGCTGGTGGACAGTTTCCTCAAGCAGCGATCGACTTCAAGCCAAAAGGATGGAAGGCTGTCATAGACACCAATCTCAATGGGACATGGTATATGACCCAGTCAGCCGCCCGGCGATGGATTGATGAGGGTACACCGGGCAATGTCATTAATATCGTTGCAGATATATGGCGCGGCCTGCCAGGTATTGCCCATACGGCCGCCGCCCGAGCCGGAGTAATATATCTGGCCAAGTCAATTGCAGTGGAATGGGCGCCCCATAATATTCGAGTGAATTGTGTGGCTCCCGGCTGTTGCGAGACATCGGCCTTCTCATTATACCCAAAAGAAGGAGCGGCGACTTATGAAGAAGCCAACCCAATGCTCCGCTCTGGCGATGCCTGGGATATTGCAGAAGCTTGCGCATATCTGGCTGCACCGTCTGGGAAATTTATCACTGGAGAGGTGATTACGGTGGATGGCGGTCAACAAATGTGGGGCGACCCTTGGCCGACGGGCCGACCAGATTACTTTGAGCTTGGATAGCTTAGCGATAACCGGTCGCATGCTAGCCTGAGGTTTGGGATGATCGATTAAATGCGCGGCGGCTGGTCGTCAACGCTTGCGTAGATGAGAAATGAGGCGAAGGCCATCACTGCCAAGAATGAAAAAACAAGCTTGTAACTCTCCGCATCGGGTGCCAGACCCGGCCCGGCGCTGATATTTATGATAATGCCAACAGCGGTTTGCATTAACGCAATTGAAATCATGATGCCTGTATTTACGACCGCGATGCCCCGCCCAATCAGCCGATCCGGCATGATTGCTCGCGCGTGTGCAAGTAGAATTGATGGAAAGCCGCAGGCAAACCCTAACACCACAAAAAGGAGGGTTACTGTCAATCGTGATGGGTCCATCCATAATGCCATAGTTCCCATAACACCTGTGGTTAGACCACTTCCAAACAGCACAATACCCTTCAGAGTGTTAAGCACTCGGGCCATTCTCCCAAATATAAAGTGTCCCGTAACACCGCCAATAGCCATGAACATCAAAACTTCGCCGCGTTCCGTTTCCGTTAATCTATGCACATCATAAAGGTAAGGGCCTCCCCAAAGCCCAAGGAACAGGCTACCCGTGGAGAGGGAGATGCCGGCGCTGGAAATCTTTAAAACATTTCGTGTTTTTAGTGCTTCTCTGACACCGTCAAAAATCTGGTGGAGATTCTCGTCAGATGTTCCCGTCGTTTGGGGTGCATCTGGCCAATCCCGGATAACGAAGGCAGAAAACGCTGCAAGAACCAATGCCGCTATGGCTATTAGAGTAAAACCATCCCGCCATCCAATGACTGTTACGAGATACGCTAATGGAAAGGTTGCCAATAACATGCCTAGCATAGCAAAACTATTCATGCTGCCTGCGATGCTGGTGAGGCGGTCCGAAGGGTAGAACCTAGTAATAAGCATGAACGCACCGGAAAATATGGCCGCGCAACCGATGCCCATCACCACCCGAGCGATCAGCATGATGATCCCATTTGGTGCGAAGGAAAACGCCAACGTACCCAGAGCAGTAAAAAAAAACAGTCCAACAATTACACGCCGTGGGCCAAATCGATCAAGCAGCATGCCGCCGGGTATCTGAAATAAGGCATATGCGAAAAAGAATGCAGATGCGATCGCGCCCAAAATAAAAGGCGAAAGATCCAAGTCAGACGCTAATTCTGGAGCTAGAACACCCATGGACGAGCGCACGAATAAATTAGTGAGAGCCATTCCAAAAAGGGCAGCCATCATCATTGTGGCAGTGAACTTAACTCCGGCGTGGACTTGGTATCCATTCATAGAGGGTCACAATTTTTAAATTTCAGGCGCGGTCCCACGACGCTAACAAGGAGATTGCTTCCTCAACGATATTGGTAACTACCTCGCCGGCCGGTGGAACAGATGAAATGAGGCCGGATCCTTGACCTGCAGGTAGCACGCCTTCTTCAGTATCACCTTTTATGCGGCCCCGGTAGGAGCGGTCTTCACCTACGTCACGGAGCTGTTGGGGAAAAGGCTTGATATCTTTTTCCCGACCAGTCCAGGAGTCTGTAAACTGATTACGGATCATCCGGTTTGGTTTCCCTGAATGCGCACGGGTAACAACAGTGCCGTCCTCGTCAATCTCGACAATCTTGTACTTATAATTGTCATGACCTCTTGCTTCCTCGGTGGCGATAAATCTTGTGCCCATCCATACTCCCTGGGCACCTAGAGCCATGGCGGCAACCAATCCACGTCCGTCTGCCAAACCGCCAGCAGCTAAAACGGGGATATTAACGCTATCCACCACTTTGGGAATGAGTGCAATAGTGCCGATACGACCCACGTGGCCACCACCCTCATGGCCGGATGCAATAACCACATCCACGCCGGCAGCTTCTACGGCTTTTGCCTGACGAACGTTACCGACCAATGACATAACTTTCATATCATGCGCATGCGCATCGGGAACAATGCGGCCTGGATTGCCAAGACCGGAGACGAGCACGTGGGCACCTTCCTCGAATGTAACGGCGATGTGATCCTCCACTTGGCGCGTATACCCGGTTGTCGTTTCATCATCGCCAGCAACCTCGGCAAAAAGAATATCAACGCCAAAAGGTTTGTCTGTAAATTCTTTGACTATACGAATTTCCCTACGTAGGTCCTCGGGTTTCATAAATGCCGAGCCGATAACCCCCAAGCCGCCAGCTTCAGAAACGGCCGCCGCCAGTCGGCCATAGGCAACTTGGTACATGCCAGCTTGACAAATCGGATAGCGAATATCCAGGAGTTCACAAAAAGAGTTTTTGTCAACTAGGTTAGTCGCCGGCATGTTTTTACTTCCTTTTCCTGAGGAATTTTTGGCCAGGTTCTTCAGGGATTTCCAGAGTTAGTTAGTGAAATGAATGGTATGAGCTGGTGCAATAATTGGTAAGGCCTTTAATCTACGTTAAAATTGAATTCAGCGTGGCACTCGGCCGCATTGCAATCTCACGTTTACTGTCTTCGGGCTTGTAGTAACCCCCGAGGTCTACGGCGTTTCCTTGTACAACATTTAGCTCGGCCAGGATCGTCTCCGCATTTTCATTTAACTGCTCGGCAATAGTCGTAAAGTGAGCACGTAAATCAATATCGAGACCTTGGGTGGCCAGCGCTTCTGCCCAGTACTTGGCCAAATAGAAGTGGCTACCGCGGTTATCTAATTCGCCAACGCGACGCTGTGGTGATTTGTTATTAACAAGAAGTTGCTCGGTGGCCGCGTCCAGGGCATCAGCCAGAACCTGGGCCTTAGCATTATTCTTAGTATTGGCCAGGTGTTCCAATGATGCAGCTAGCGCGCAAAACTCGCCAAGTGAGTCCCAGCGCAGATGCCCCTCTGCAACCATTTGTTGGACATGTTTCGGTGCAGAACCGCCTGCGCCTGTCTCAAATAGTCCACCGCCATTCATAAGTGGAACGATAGAAAGCATCTTCGCGCTGGTGCCAACCTCCAGAATGGGGAACAGATCGGTCAAATAGTCCCTCAGTACGTTACCGGTTACTGAAATTGTGTCTTGCCCCTGTTTCATGCGCTCGAGGGAATACCGTGTAGCCTCGCGAGGCGCCATGATATGGAGTTCGAGGTCTTCCGTGTTATGATCGGGCAGATAGGAATTAACCTTTTTAATCAACTCCGCATCATGGGCACGGTTTTCGTTCAACCAGAACACGGCCGGCGTGCCGGTGGCTCGGGCCCGGGAAATAGCCAATTGGACCCAGTTCCGTATCGGATCATCTTTTGTCATGCACATTCGCCAGATGTCACCACCTTCGACCTGATGCTTTAGCACCGTATCACCATTCGATGTGACGACCTGAATGGTACCATCATCTGGGGCCTTAAATGTCTGCGGGTGGGACCCATATTCTTCGGCCTTCTGGGCCATCAGTCCGACATTTGGGATAGTACCCATCTCAGACGGATTAAAAGCGCCATGTTCTTTGCAGAAGTTGATAGTCTCCTCATAGACCGGTGCGTAACTGCTGTCGGGAATCACACATTTGGTGTCATGTTCCAGGCCGTCTGGACCCCAACATTTACCGCCAGCACGAATTAATGATGGCATGGAAGCGTCTATAATTACATCAGAAGAGACATGTAAATTGCTGATGCCCTTCTCGGAATTGACCATGTATAACGCTGGGCCGGACTCTAACGCCGTTTTTAAATCATGCTCAAGTGCCTTGCGTTCCGCATCTGGAAGCGTTGCGATTTTGCTCTCCAGCTCTCCAAGACCATTATCAGGATCTACGCCCAACTCGGCCAGTGTTTTGGAATGTTTGCGGAAGAAATCTATAAGAAAGACTGATACTGTGTGGCCGAAAATAATTGGATCGGCGACTTTCATCATCGTTGCTTTTACGTGAAGCGAGAACAAAATCTCTTTATCTTTTGCGTCCTGAATCTGGGCTTCCAGAAAGTTCCTCAATTCATTAACGCTCATAAAGGTGGAGTCTACAACTTCCATGGGTTGTAGTGGTATGCCGTTCTTTAGCACCGTGACGTCACCGTTAGTCGAAACGAATTCGATGCGAGCATCACCAGCTTGGGCCTCGTTAATCGTGGTTGATTTTTCGTTTGCGAAAAAATCGCCGTTAGACATAGACGCAACATGGGTTTTCGATGATGATAGCCATTCGCCCATTGAGTGCGGGTTCTTCTTCGCAAATTCCTTAACTGCCTTTGGTGCGCGGCGGTCAGAATTTCCCTCCCGCAGAACGGGGTTCACGGCACTGCCCTTCACGATGTCGTATTTTGCCTGGATGGCCTTTTCATCATCGCTCAGAGGGTCATCCGGATAATCGGGTAAAGCATAGCCTTTGCCTTGCAACTCGGTAATCGCAGCCTTCAATTGCGGAATAGATGCGGAAATATTTGGAAGTTTGATCACGTTAGCGTTGGACGTCTTTACAAGCTCTCCCAATTCGGTCAAATCGTCTGATTGAAACTGATCAGCCGTTAGTCGATCTGGAAACTGAGCCAGGATACGGCCTGCCAATGAGATATCCTTGGTGCCGATAGTGATACCCGCTGGCGCCGTGAAGGCTTGGATTATTGGCAGAAAGGAGCCGCTGGCCAATTCTGGGGCTTCATCAACCTTGGTGTAAATGATATCTATCTGAGCGCTCATATTTATTCCTTGTTGTGCGTGTTGATCATCCCACCGATCCATGAAACGCCATGGTTTGAACGTAATTGGATATAGTTTTAGAGGATTATTCGGGGATTGCGAGTCCCCTGGTGGACCTTTTTGCTAGCGGGTCCCGATGCGGTACCCTATTTTGAAGTGAGAGCCACTTTTAGGTGCTGTCGGAGTCAAACGACCATGCAGGAAATCATTCAGAAACTTCAGGAAAAGCGCGATGAGGCCCGTCAAGGTGGTGGTAAACGGCGCGTCGATTCTCAACACAGTAAGGGTAAACTGACGGCGCGGGAGCGTATTGGCGTTTTTCTTGATCCTGGTTCATTTGACGAATGGGATATGTTTGTAGGCCATCGTTGCACGGATTTCGGCATGGGCGAGCACGTCGTTCCTGGTGACGGCGTGGTTACCGGTCATGGTACTGTAAATGGCAGGCTCGTGTTTGTATTTTCCCAGGATTTCACCGTTTTTGGCGGCTCACTCTCAGAAGCGAATGCGGAAAAGATATGCAAAGTTATGGATCATGCCTTGAAAGTGGGGGCGCCTTTGGTTGGATTAAACGACTCTGGTGGGGCGCGGATTCAAGAGGGTGTTGCTTCGCTAGCCGGTTACGCTGAGGTTTTCCAAAGGAATGTTATGGCGTCCGGCGTGATCCCACAAATTTCTATGATAATGGGTCCTTGTGCAGGCGGTGCGGTGTATTCACCTGCAATAACTGACTTCATATTCATGGTACGTGACACCAGCTATATGTTTGTTACTGGCCCCGACGTGGTAAAGACGGTAACCCACGAAGAAGTTACCCATGAGGAATTAGGGGGTGCCAGTACCCATACCGGTACTTCAGGAGTAGCAGATCGCGCCTTCGATAACGATATGGAGGCACTCCTGTATCTCAGACGTTTCATTGATTTTCTACCAGCAAACAACCGCGAGAAGCCGCCCATTCATGAAACCCCAGACCCCTGGGACCGGGTGGAAATGTCACTTGACAGCTTGATTCCTGATAACCCAAACAAACCCTACGAAATGAAAGAGTTAATCACCAAGGTGGTCGACGAGGGCGATTTCTTTGAAATCCAACCTGACTACGCTGCGAACATCGTCGTTGGTTTTGGACGGATTGAAGGCCAGACTGTGGGTATTGTCGCCAATCAGCCTATGGTGCTCGCAGGATGTTTAGACATTTCATCATCCATTAAGGGCGCCAGATTCGTAAGGTTTTGTGACTGTTTCAATATCCCTATTATCACTTTGGTAGATGTGCCAGGCTTTATGCCGGGTACGACCCAAGAATATGGCGGCATTATTAAGCATGGCGCTAAACTCCTTTTTGCCTTTGCGGAGGCCACGGTGCCAAAGATCACTATAATCACCCGCAAAGCTTATGGTGGCGCCTATGACGTGATGAGTTCGAAACACTTACGTGGAGACCTCAACTTCGCCTGGCCCAGTGCCGAGATTGCCGTCATGGGCCCAAAAGGCGCGGTTGAAATTATTTTTCGCAAAGACATCGGTGATGATGAAAAGATTGAGCAGCGAACCGACGAATATCGCCAGCGCTTCGCCAATCCCTTTGTCGCCGGCCACCGTGGTTACATTGATGACGTAGTCATGCCGCATAACACGCGCATGCGCATCGCAGGTGGCCTTAGGATGCTACGGAATAAGAAACTCGATAATCCGTGGAAGAAGCACGCGAATATTCCACTTTAGTGCGTCGGTAATTAGGGAAGGGTAACGTGGTTCAGATCACTCCGGTTCAGGACGATTTCGTCGCAATCATTGAGGACGTAGACCTCTCAAATAATTTGAGCGATTCGGACTTTGCCTCCATAGACATTGCCTTTGAGACTTACGGCGTAATTATTTTTCCGGCACAGAACATTACTGACGAGCAGCAAATTACCTTTTCTCGCCGATTTGGTCCCCTGGAGCCGTCTGTTCGCCGTCATCGGAATCGCGCTGTAAAAAATGTTTACATCTCCGATATTTCCAACGTCGGCTCGGACGGGGAAATCATGTCTGAAAATTCGGAGGCCATGTCCTACAATCGAGGTAATCAACTCTGGCACTCTGACTCTTCATTCAAGAAGATCCCCTCAAAGGCCTCAATCCTCTCAGCCAGAGAAGTGCCACCGAGCGGCGGCCAGACCGAATTTGCCGACATGCGAGCTGCCTGGGACGCACTATCGGCAGATAAGCAGGCTAAAATCTCGGTTCTAGTCGCTCAACACAGCTTGTCATATTCCCGTGCCACTTCGGGTTATGATGCTGGTGAAGAGTTTATGGACATCGAAAAGAATGAGGTGCCGCCGGTACCTCAACCTCTGGTCCGTGTAAGCCAGGCAACTGGTCGGAAATCGCTTTATCTAGGCTCCCATGCAGCCTATGTAGACGGCATGGATCGAGACGCAGGCCGAACTCTCCTCGACGAGCTTTTGGCTCACGCGGCGGCGGATCGGTTCGTTTATATTCATAACTGGGTAGCCTGTGACCTAGTCATGTGGGATAACCGTTGCATTAACCATCGCGGCCGACCCTGGCAAAGTCAGAAATACCGACGTATTATGCGTCGCACCACAGTTGGCGGGGACGGATTCGACGAANCTGCGGCCCTTGCCATCGGCTAAACTGATCTATACGAGCATGATCACATTAATTNTNAGCCGCAAAANACANATACAAAGGGTTGTAAATNCGAGGTGCTGGATNCTCCAAGCTGCGTCCNCCACTGGCGCACAACCAGCAGCCCGAAATTCATTAACACAATANGGTCAATGATCTGAAGCTCAAATCTTGGTGGNATGGGACGCAGCATCCTAAGAAGATATTTTTAGTNCCATTNACCCCTCAGGCGGCTCCTCGCCCGTTTGCGCCGTAATACGGCCATAGTGTTCTATGCGACGGTGGCGCGAAAAGTCGAAGATTGTTCTCTTTCCNAACGTGCAATCATCCAGATCAATCTCCGCAATGACCAATTCATCCTCCTCTGTTTTTGCAACACCAAGAATTTCACCGTTGGGGTCGACGATACAGCTCTCTCCGAATAACGGATGGCCGTCTTCGGTTCCGGCTTTTGCTGTTCCGATTACGAAAGTAGAGTTCTGGTAGGCACCGGCCTGCAAGACCAGTCGGTTATGAAAGGTCCGCATCTCGGGGCCTTCCTCCGGACGCTGGGAATTGACCGACGGAGTATTATAACCAAGCATTACCAGTTCTACGCCTTGCAGACCCATGACCCTGAAGGTCTCCGGCCAGCGGCGATCATTGCAAATACACATCCCCATGTTTCCTCCCATCGTTTTCCAGACAGGAAAGCCCAGGTTACCAGGAAGGAAGTAACGCTTTTCCAGGTGTTGAAACGCCCGTTCTGTGTCGAATTCGGCATGACCCGGTAAATGCACCTTTCGATATTTGCCCACGATTTTACCTGCTTTATCGACCAGGATGGCTGTATTGAAATGAAGGCCTTCAGCCGTGAGTTCCGCATACCCGAGATAGAATCCCACGCCGCGTTGTTTGGCCAAGCGGAACAAAGGCTCTGTGGCTCCATTTGGCATATCTCTCTCAAACCAGATGTCCATATCAGCACGCTCTTCAGCGTAGTAACGCGGAAAGAATGTGGTCAAAGCCAACTCCGTGAACACAAGTAGATCGACGCCCGCATCAGCGGCATCCTCCAGCATGGTACACAAGCGCAAGACAACGTCTTGGCGGCTGTCGGCTTTTTGAATGGGACCCGATTGGGCGGCGGCAACAGTAAGGGGTCTGGCCATGAAGTTCCTCAAAGCGTTAAATTGTGGTGACTAAGGTTCCCGGTCCACGCCCTAAGAGTCAATTCTTCATGCCAAATACCCAATATGACGACAATAAAGTCACAGATTCAGATCAGACAAAAGTGGCTCGGAAGCTTTTGATTTGGTTGGGTATTCACTTGGCTGGGTATTTTCTTGTAACGCTTGTCCTTGTGCTATTGAACTTTTGGCTCAGTCCAGATGATTTCTGGGCTCTACTTCCGATTCTGGGGTGGGGTAGCCTCCTGGCCCTGCATGTAGCTTATGTGATGGGCCTTTTTGATATCTTTCATTCAGACTAGACGCATGCTCAGGAAGGTCTTGAGCATGGATTATTCCGACCCAAACGTTTAAAACGACCGCGCAGAGCGCTGGTATCGTTCGGAGAGGGTGATGTTCAAGAAAATCCTTATCGCCAACCGAGGTGAAATTGCGTGCCGAATAATAAAGACGGCACGAAGGATGGGAATCTCAACCGTGGCCGTATATTCCGACGCCGATAGCAATGCATTGCATAGGCAGATGGCAGACGAAGCAGTTTATATCGGATCCGCTCCATCCGCCGATAGCTATCTTCACATCACCAGTATTTTGGCAGCGATCAAAGAAACCGGTGCCGATGCTGTGCATCCAGGATACGGATTTTTATCGGAAAATGCCGCTTTTGCGAAAGCTCTAAAAAAGGAAATTGTGACATTCATTGGCCCGCCTATTGGCGCCATCACCGCCATGGGCGACAAAATCGAGTCAAAGAAGCTGGCAATGAAGGCAAATGTCTCCTCGGTGCCGGGCCATACGGAAGCTGTTCGCAACCCAACCGACGCAGTCAAGATAGCTAATGATATCGGATATCCCGTGATGCTTAAGGCGTCAGCAGGTGGCGGCGGAAAAGGTATGCGGCTCGCTCGGAATGACGAAGAGTGCAGAGATGGCCTGAAGCGTGCCGTTAATGAGGCGAAAACATCCTTTGGGGATGACCGGGTTTTTATTGAAAAGTTTATTGAAGAACCACGCCACATCGAGATTCAAATTATCGCCGATAAACATGGCAATACGGTATATCTGGGCGAACGGGAGTGCTCCATCCAACGCCGTCACCAAAAGGTTTTAGAGGAGGCTCCATCACCTTTTCTTGACGAAGCAACACGCAAGGCTATGGGGGAGGAGGCCGTCGCTCTCGCGAAAGCTGTAGATTACCACTCTGCCGGCACTGTTGAGTTTATCGTCGATAACAAAAAGAATTTCTTCTTTTTAGAGATGAACACCCGCCTTCAGGTGGAGCATCCGGTGACAGAACTGATTACTGGACATGACTTGGTCGAACTGATGATTAAAGTCGCCGCTGGCGAAGAGCTATCTTTTGGCCAAGACGATGTGAAGCTCAAAGGCTGGGCGCTGGAAGCCCGCGTCTACGCAGAAGACCCTCTCCGCAACTTCCTACCGTCCACTGGCCGCATAGTTCGATACAAAAGCCCCAAGGAAACTCACAACGTGCGCGTCGATACAGGTGTTTTTGAAGGCGGCGAGATCTCCATCTATTACGACCCTATGATTGCGAAATTGATCACCTATGGCGCCAATCGGTCCGAAGCGATAAAGCACATGCGCTCGGCACTTGATGCTTTCTACATCCGTGGCGTCAACCATAACATTGGTTTTCTCTCAGCTCTGGTCGCGCACTCACGTTTCCAATCAGGTAACATGACGACCAACTTTATCGCCGAGGAATATCCCAAGGGCTTCCACCCAAAAGATTTGCCTATCGAGGATCCAATCGTTCAGATTATCGTTGCTGCATCGATCCACCAGGCATACCAGGAGCGTGCCGCCTCTATCAGTGGCCAGATAGCAGGGAATGAACGTAAAATTGACCCCCACTGGGTCGTGGTTACGAAGCACGTATCACAACCGGTCACGGTCTCCAAGATCACCGGCGGCTATTCCGTTAAAGTTGATGACGTAAACTACGATATTCAGACCGATTGGCAACTGGGCGAACCTTTGCTGCACGGCACTTTGATGAACGGTAAGGATCTGGTCTTCCAGGTTGAGCGAGAAAACGTTTTCTATCGGTTGACCCACGGTGGGTCGCAGGACGATATCTTGCTACTAAAACCCCAGCACGCCGACCTAAACGAACTTATGCCAGTGAAGAAGCCCCCGGATACATCGAAGGTGCTACTCTCACCAATGCCTGGGTTGTTGATTTCCATTGCCGTTGAAAAGGGACAAAAGGTGAAAGCAGGTGAGGAATTGGCCGTAGTTGAGGCCATGAAAATGGAAAATGTTCTACGTGCCGATCGCGACGCAGTGGTCTGTTCACTCAAAGCCGGTGTCGGTGATAGCTTGATCGTCGATCAAGTGATCATGGATTTCGAATAAGTGTGATGAAAAGCGCACGACATGTGATCATTTGTGGACGTGTTCAGGGTGTATGGTTCCGAGGGTGGACCAAACAAAAAGCGACCTCACTCGGTCTAACTGGATGGGTCCGTAACCTTCGGAGTGGTGATGTAGAAGCTATTTTTCAAGGAAAACCTGCCGACATTGACTTGATGTTGGCAGCCTGTTGGCAAGGCCCGCCCACAGCAGACGTGACCAATATAGAGATTTCGGAGTGTGCACCAAGTAATTTACAAGACTTCCGCCAACTCGCGACAAATTAATTCTCTGCTGTAGTCCATGTGCAAAAAAGACACAATTAATTGGCATCGGAAGCTATTACCATAGCCACTTCTCATTCGCCAACTCTCAAAAAAGACGCCAACAGGCTCGACATTCTAGGGAGTGATTGATTACCTCAGGAGAGATTTCGTAGGAAATTCAGCAGACGACGGCTCACTTCCTCTGATTGTTCTTGCTGCACCCAATGACCAGCGCCAGGAACCAAATGGCAGAACCTGAAATCGGAACACACATGGTTTTGCATAGTATCCAGCACGCCTGGCACCTGGTGAATGCCCCAATCTGATGCACCGGCGATGAAACATGACGGAACGTCGATAGTTTTGCCAGCAAACACCTCTAGTTCTCTATTTTGTATGCCATTCGTCCGGCATCTGTACCAGTTTAGGGCCCCTTGAAAGCCGGTTCGTTGATATTCGGCGCTATAGATCAGGAGCTCACTATCAGGCAACCACGAATTTCTGGCAATTTGCGCCGGAGACGGCATCTCTTCGGCTACCGTCTCCGCCATATTCTTATTCAGGTCCATAATGTAATAAGTGGGCATCTTCGCGAGTTCGGCGGCCGTCCACTCTGCTAGGGGAAACGGCTTATTGGCATGCCAATCAGCACTCTTATAGTGAAAATAGGCTCGTAAAAAATCATGTACCCCCTGCGAACAGCATTGCATATCCGTGTTGGCCGAACGGTTGGAATAGTACCATTGGTAATGCTTTCGCGGTTTGTTTAATGCCTTCAACTCCTCGTGGATATTATCCAGAGCCATCGGGCCCAACGTTGGCGGCCCGGCGAAGGGCGCACTCATTAGAGTCATAGATCTGAACACGTCGGGACGAATTAGGGCAGCATAGGCGGCAACAGAAGCGCCAAAATCATGTCCAATTACCGAACTTACATGATCACGATCAAGCGCATTTAAGAGCCCCAGCATATCAAGAACCAGGTTGAGCAAACGATAAGGTGCTAAATCTGCATCATAGTCGTCACACCAGCCTGTTGTGCGGCCATATCCCCGCTGATCTGGGGCGATCACATAATAGCCCGCGTTAGCAAGGGCCGGCATAATCTTGCGCCAGCTATATGCTAACTCTGGAAATCCGTGTAGCAACAATAACGCTGGCCGCGTCAGATCCGGCTCTCCTGCCTCAAGGATATGGAATCTCAAACCATTCACGTCCTCGATAAATCGCGATCGTACGCAATTCGGCAGCTTATCCATATTGAATTGCTGCGGAAGGTTCATATATGTGGAGCCTTTTCCCTAAATGTCCGACGGCCAAAAACCTCTTCAAAAGATTGTCTTAGAGCCGCATCAACATCTGGTAGGCTTGCGGTTGTGCCGAGATCCCAGAGAGAGGTCACGCCATGCTCCGATATTCCGCACGGCACGATACCATCAAAATGAGATAAATCAGGGTCTACATTGATGGAGATACCGTGGAACGTCACCCATTTGCGGACGCGAACACCGATGGCGGCAATCTTGTTCTCTCGGTATGCCGGGTTGGTCGGGGCGCCTTGTGCTACCCAAAGGCCGACCCGGCCCTCACGGCGTTCTGCAATCACATTGAAACTCAGCAGAGTACGGATCACCCATTCCTCCATATCGCGCACAAATTTTCGGATATCTTGATCGCGCTTCTTCAGATCGAGCATCACGTAGATAATCCGTTGGCCGGGCCCGTGATAAGTGTATCGTCCACCACGTCCGACCTTAAATACTGGAAACCTATTTGGTTCCAAAAGCTCTTCAGGCGCGGAACTAGTACCAGCTGTATACAGGGGGGGATGTTCCAAAAGCCAAACGGTCTCAGGTGCACAACCGGCGAAAATTTTGGCCGTTCGGGTTTCCATAAACTCCAAAGCCTCGAGATACGAAACGGCCTGATCATCAATACGCCAAGCTACAGCAGAATTATTGGCAGACACAGAGTGCGTATTGGTAAAGCAATGGCTTTGTTTGCGCATGTTATAAATTGGCCCTATGCAAAGCTTGCCCTGGGCGATAGGGTTTGCTATTTCGACGCTGATTTACATTGTGGTAATAAGACAACTGTCGTGGTTGTCGCAAGACCCTTGCGGTCGTGGCGGAACTGGTAGACGCGCAGCGTTGAGGTCGCTGTGGGCATTGCGCCCGTGGAAGTTCGAGTCTTCTCGACCGCACCATTTCTCCAAGGCCTGACGCAGATGCGGCGGGCCTTGGGCTTTTAGGCGACTAATATGCAACGAGCTTTCGTGGACATGGGAAATGGACAAACGCATCTATAGCATCTCGGATTGCGATACGCTTGAACAGGTTTGGGTTTTTACTAGGGCAGTTCGAGATGCGGACTTTGATGCCTTCAAGTCTACGTATATCCCATCACGGCTTTGATCTCCGTAAATTCCTCAAACCCATATACGCCCCATTCGCGACCATTCCCTGACCATCTATAACCACCGAATGGAGCACTTGGGTCCGCAACGGCTCCATTCAGGTGAATCATTCCGGCGCGGATTTTTCGCGCAATGGCTTGTGCACGCGCGTGATCCGCAGATTCTACATAGGCCGCCAGACCAAATTGTGTATCATTGGCTATTGTGATCGCATGGTTGTCATCGTCGTAGGCCATGATGCTTAGCACAGGCCCAAAAATCTCCTCGCGAGCAATGGTCATATCTGACGTTACCTCGGCAAATACGGTCGGCTTTACGAAATACCCAGTTGGGAGTCCATTGGGTCGGTCCGGCCCACCTGTTACAAGGGTCGCACCCTCGTCGATGCCGGACCGGATATAACTCTGAATATTACTCCACTGCTTTTTCGAAACCACGGGCCCCATTTCTGTTTCCGGGGCGATTGGATTGCCAACCCGGATGCCCTCGGCAGCACGTTTTGCAATCTCGGCAACTTGAGCCATCCGAGCGCGAGGCACCAGCATGCGAGTGGGGGAATTACACGATTGGCCTGAGTTCCGGAAGCACAAGGTGACGCCCCGTGTCACCGCATCTTCGAAGTCAACGTCATCAAGCAGAATGTTCGCCGACTTACCGCCTAGTTCTTGTCCAACGCGCTTGATTGTCGGTGCAGCGGCCTCGGCAACAGCAATGCCTCCATTGGTTGAGCCCGTAAACGATACCATATCAACTTCGGGATGACGGGCGATTGCAGCGCCGACAACGGGGCCGTAACCCTGTACCATGTTAAATACGCCTTTTGGCACCCCAACCTCAGCCAGTATCTCAGCTAAAATAATCGCGGGGCCGGGTGTAAGTTCAGAAGGTTTGAGCACCATAGTGCACCCCGCTGCTAACGCGGGCGCCACTTTGCAAGTGATTTGGTTCATGGGCCAATTCCAAGGAACGATCATGCCGCAAACACCGATTGGTTCACGAATCACACGCGTGGCGTTCAAATCTTCCTCAAAATTATACGTTTCTAAGATCTTTAGAACCTGCTTGAAATGACTAAGTCCCGCGCCGGCCTGGAAGCGCACTGCGAATTTCTTGGGCGCCCCCATCTGTTCGGAGATTGCAGTGCCAATATCGTCAAAGCGCGCTTTATATCCCTCGGTAATGTGCTGGAGGAGCTCGATACGATAATTTAATGGCGATGCGGCGAATCCCGGGAAAGCCTTTTTGGCGGCTTTAACAGCTCGATCAACATCACTCTCATTGCCCAAATGTAGTGTTCCGGTAACTCGTTCAGTTGCCGGATTTACCAAATCCATAGTTGGTCTATCACTCAGGACTTGCCATTCACCATCAATAAAAAACTGTTTTTTATCAGTCATTTGTTACCTCACTGCGGGATTCTTTTGAAGGATTTTGTTTGGAGTTCGCCGCGTTTAATCGAAAACCTAAAGTGAACAAATCTCGAAAGCGCTTTATTACAGCTGTCCACACCCGTAAATAATACCTGTGTGAACAGCATCCGCCCAGGAAAAGGGTGAGAGAAATGATGGGCGATTCTTGCATGAAGGCTCAACCAGGTAAGCCATATCGCGTTGCGTTTATTCACGCGCCAGATCCCGGCTACGCGGACACCCAGAACTACGGCGCCAAATTCATGCCTGTTTGGGCCTATACTCTGGCTGCACATATTCCCGATGATGGACGGTTCGCTACATCTTTATATGACTGTCGCTTCGAGCCCGAAGAGAAGATAGCCGAACACGACGTATTTCTGTTCAGCGGCATTAACCAGGACAGTGGCAACATGGAAGCCGTTCGTGCGCGCCTTAAGGCGCGCTTTCCTAACTCCAAGTCTATGGTCGGTGGTCCAATTTGCTGGTCATTCGATCAGGCCGGTACTTTGGACACGCTGGACGGATTTGATCATGTCTTTATCGGCGACGGAGAGGGCGAGATCGCGGGGCTTTTGGAGACCTTGCGCACCGATGAGCCTATAGAACGTGTGAACAGGGCGATGGAGCGATACGCTATCGCTGACGCTCAACCCTTTCACAAACCAATGTTAGATGAAACCGTTGGCCGATACTATGGCGCAGTTCTTGAAGTGTCGCGAGGATGCCCATTTCTGTGTGAATTCTGTGACATCCGTATTCTTCCAGACAACAATCGCTCTCACAACAAGTCGCCGGATCTGATCGTTCAGGAGTTAGACCACCTGTGTCGCCGAGGTGTTAATCAGATTCTGTTTGCTTGTGATAACTTTATAGGCGAACCGCGCTGGGCGGAAGAGGTCATCGATAAGATCCTGGAATGGCAAGAACGCACTGGATTTAGGCCAAGCCTATACACATGGCTAACCATCAATCTTTACAAGTTTGATGACCTGATGGTGAAGATGCGGAAATGTGGTTTCGACATGCTGTTTATTGGTATTGAAAGCTTTAGCAAGAACTCGCTGTTAGAAACGGCTAAGGTCCAGAATACAGCAACTGACATGGTCACCGTCGTACGCGAAATCCAATCCTACGGTTTCATCGTCGTGGCGGGCCTAATATTTGGCTTTGACTCAGACACGGACGATTCATTCCGGGTCACCTTGGACGGCTTGCGAGACTCCGCCCTGCTGTCGGGGGACCCGTCTCTTCTGACAGCGCTCCCGGGAACACCCCTCTATCGACGTATGAAGCTGTCCGGTCGTCTTCGTGACGTGCGTTTTGGCCTGGGGGGATACAAGTACCAGACCAACATACGCTACCTACTCTCCGCTCGCCAAATGGTAGACGGTTACAAATGGTTTGTTACTGAATTTTGCAACGGAGCATACCAATATAAGCGTCTCAAGGGCTTCTTCGACTTGCTAGAGGAAGGCCGCTTCGTAGCCATGGAGGGGAAGGGGTTCGGTAATCTTAGCCTGTTTCTCAAGATGATTTTTAAGAACAAGGCCGCACTTTGGCAGATGATCCAGCGCCTAATCCGATTCGCGGCACAGCCGGGGAATATTTATTGGGCTATGCGAGGGTTTATTCTGGCGCTTTCTCGACCTGGTCGCGGTGCCTTTGGGTACTTCCAATTTTGGTTTTTCGCCTGGACTAACGCGGTTCTTAAGTATCGGTACATCTCCGATGATGACTTTGACATCGAAGGCGTGGATGAAGAGTTTAACGTTAAAAACATTCTGCCGGATGACTACGAATTGTCTGCGAACGAAGCGATCCCACCGCAGAAAATAAAAGCGCAGCTGCGCGCCACTGTGGCCCAATTGGAGACGGTGATCGCTGAACGGGGCGCGTAGACTAATTCCAACGCTTCCACAGCGTGCTTGCCCCGAAATTCACCGGCAAGTACCGTGGATAACAAGTGAGACATAATGCCGGAAACATGGGTTACTACTGAACTGGCGGCAGAATTTGGGGTTGCGACCCGCACTGTCCGCTTCTACGGAGATAAGGACTTGTTACCTCGGAGCAACGCAGCCAACGCCGGGTCTATCATCTCCGTGATAAAGTGCGTCTTAAGTTGATTATGCAGGGCAGCCACCTTGGCTTAACCTTGATGAAATCTGGACCATGGTAGATCTTCATGATACGGAGCCTAAGCAAGTTTCGCAATTACAGCTCTTTTTGGATAAGCTGCGCGAACGCAAGAGCTTGCTAACAACACAACGCGAAGACATCGATCAGGTGCTAACCAAAATTGCTGCACGTGCGGCGGAGTGCAAACATTTGTTGAATGAAAAACAAACACGTGCAGAGCGCTCCAGTAATTAAGGACTCAGTATCATGACAAACACCATCAATGTTGGAATTGCCGGGCTGGGGGCTATCGGAATGCCTGTTGCGCGCTGGCTTGATGCCGGGGTGGCAGGCCTCAATCTTTGCGGAGTTTCGTCCGGCAACAAAGAACGGGCGGTCGAGCGGGTATGTGGCTTCACCTCTCCGCCGCCAGTGCTGGAGCTTCAAGAACTGGTCTCGATGTCCGATGTGGTGGTTGAGGCACTGCCGCCGAAGCATTTTGACGAGGTAGCAGACCTTACTTTGGCAGCTGGTAAGAAGCTAATTGTACTAACCCTAACGTCACTGCTGCCTCGTCTTGATTTAGTCGACAAGGCGTCGAATACGGGCGGACAAATAATTGCCGCGACTGGTGCTCTAGTCGGCTTCGATGCTGTCCGCGCGGCAGCGAAAGGGGAAATCTATTCGGTTACAATGAAGACCCGAAAGCCACCGGAGGGCCTCAAGAAAGCGACCTTCGTGGTGGAGCAGGGTATCGACCTGGACGACCTCAAGGAGCCGCTCTGTTTATACAGTGGATCGGTGCGCGATGCAGCAACGAAGTTTCCAGCCAATGTTAATGTATCAGTGGCCCTAGCCTTGGCGGGTATCGGTCCGGACAAGACCCAGTATGAGATCTGGGCAGACCCGGTAATGACACGCAACACACATGAGATAAGCGTGGATGCAGATTCCACCCGGTTCGATATGACCATAGCCGGCGTACCCACTGAAGAAAACCCAGCAACGGGCAAACTTACACCCCTTTCGGTGATGGCGACGCTCGAGCGATTCGTCGCGCCGCTCACAGTAGGCACCTGACCAATGCCGACTGGGCTAAATTCGGTTTTGTCCACAGCTAGGTTAGGCCGAGCGTGAATACGTGACAGAGCCATTACATGTTGGAACATGACCTATCCAGGCCGTGAGTACTCCAGTTTCAAGTTGTTAATCACCCCCCAGGTATCGCATCCTAGTCGCGATGTGAAATACAAGGTCATTTGCAACAACCCCGGCGACCTATACGGACTTACTATCGATGATGATTGGGGGTTCTGAATCACCGCCACCTATTCATCTAACTATCAAGGTCAGATATACAAGGGAGAGTGCTCGTGCGACAGTCAACCCGCCTGCGCGAACTATTGAAGTCTGGTAAGACGCTGGTTGTTCCCGGCTGTTACAACGCTATGAGCGCCAAGGTTCTTGAGAAAGTTGGATTTTCGGCAGTCTACATGACAGGATACGGAACATCGTTAGCGTTGTTGGGCATGCCAGACGCCGGCCTGGCAACCATGAGCGAGATGCACGCTAACGCGCGCTATATCGCCAACGCCGTCGACGTGCCGTTGATCGCGGATTCCGATAACGGTTATGGCAATGCCATCAATGTGATCCGAACTGTTCGGGAATATATTCAAACCGGCGCGGCGGGCGTGCATATCGAGGATCAGATCATCCCCAAACGCTGCGGACATGTGGCCGGCCGTCAGGTAATTCCCATGAATGAAGCTGTAGGCAAATACCGCGCCGCTGCGGATGCCCGAGACGAGATCGACCCGGACTTTGTTTTGATTGCCAGAACAGATGCCCGCGGCGCACACGGCGGTAACCTGGACATCGCCATTGAACGAGCCAACGCTTACCTCGAGGCAGGCGCCGATCTGGCCTTCGTTGAAGGGCCTACAGACAAGGATGAGATCGTGCGGATCTGCGCGGAAGTCGATGGGCCCGTGTTCTACAATCAAACGGGAATCTCGCCACGCCTCACTGAAGCAGAGATGAATGAATTTGGCATCGCTGTGACGATCCTACCCGGCGCGACCATGCGTGTTACTCTCCGCGCCGTATACGATTTTGCCGTCAAACTTCGCGACGAAGGCGTGATGACCGAGGCCAACTTTTTCGCCGACTTTCATGATCATCCCGTCGGTGATTTTCATACCTTCGCAGGCTTCAACCAAATTAAAGAGTGGGAGGAAGCCTATCTGTCCGAGGACGAATTGGACAAATACGCGGATTCGGTTGGCCATCAGCCCGGCGAAGACTGAGGAGGAAAGCAATGGGCGGACGTCTTCAGGATCGGGTCGCGATCATCACGGGTGCAGGATCAGTCGGTCCGGGTTGGGGGAACGGCAAGGCCACTGCGGTGCGGTTTGCTGAGGAAGGCTCGAAGATCTTTGCCACGGACATCAACCTCGATGCCGCTGCAGAAACCAAGAAACTGATCACCGATGCCGGCGGCACATGCGTCACTCATATCGCAGACATCACGAAAACCGAGAACGTAAAGGCCCTCGTTGGTGCATGCATGGACGCGTTTGGCCGTATCGATATCCTTCATAATAATGTTGGTGGTTCCATGCCTGGCGGCCCCGCCGACATGCCTGAAGACGTTTGGCAGCACCAAATTGATCACAACCTCACGCACATCTACCTCATGTGCCGCTACGTGCTACCTATCATGGAAGAGCAGGGCAAAGGCGTTATTATCAACATGTCCTCCACGTCTGGCATCCGATATTCCGGTCATCCTCATACAGCATACGCGGCAACAAAGGCTGCGATCATCCAGTTCAGCCGTTCCGTCGCCATTCAGTACGCGAAGAAGGGCATTCGCTGTAACTCGATACTGCCAGGCCTCATGCACACGCCAATGGTTGAGGCTCGTCTTGCGGGCCACCGTGCAGGCGGTGACGTGGATAAGATTGTCGCAGACCGCAACGCAGCTATACCCATGGGTTGGGCAGGTGATGGACGTGATACGGCCAATGCGGCCCTATTCCTGGCCTCAGATGAGGCCCGGTTCATTACGGCGACAGAAATCATCGTCGATGGTGGCCGCTCCGCCGCCAGCCCATACTGATCTCATAAAAGACACGTATTAGATATGCTCACGCATCGGGCCATTATACCCTTGCGGATCACTTCGTGGGTCTCGCGTCGACCAACGTGTTGGCCGACCACGGTGTTGCCCAATTCTATCACGGCGGCAAATCTGGAAGAGGTGCCACCGTTGCCAAATTCGAGACTACTGTGGCTTTATTTCAGGAGGTGATTGTCGAGCATTGATTTATCGACGCTCTGATCTGTAACGACGCCCATCTGGCCATTCGCGCGTTAATTGATCAAGCCTGCCCAGCCAAAATGCTTTTCAATGTCTCGGCGAGACGACCGGAGAATGCGGAAGAGGTGGCAAAAACTATCGCCTTTTTTTGCTCTTACAAGTGCAGCTATATTTCTGGCCAGTTAGTAACGATTTCTGACGGATGAGCTTGATTCCGATGATTCCCGCTGCAAAACAAATTCTCGTCAAGAGGTTAGCAGAATTACGGCAAAACGGCTACCAGCAAAGCGGTCTTGAGCCGGAATTAATACCACCTGACGTGGAAACCGCCTATGAAATCGCCGGGTTGGTTGCTGACGAACTTGGTTGGGAGATCGCCGGCTGGAAAATCGCAGCCACCGACAAGAAAATGCAGACGGCATTGCGCACCGACGGCCCCATTTACGGGAGGGTTTTTTCAGGTCACGTCAAAAGCGCACCGATCACAGTAGCCCATGCATCGCTGTGCAATCCCATTCCGGAAGTTGAATACCAGGTCCGCCTTGGCGCAGACCTCCCGCCCTGCGATCAGCCCTACACATGTGCTCAAGTTGAAGCAGCAGCGGAGGCAATTAGCATAGGGATAGAATTGGCCGAGTGCCGGTTTATCCATGACAACAACTTTCCCCCACTGACGGCTATCCTGGCGGATGGTGCCGGCAGCGGAACGTTGATTGTAGGACCAGAAATTAAGAATTGGCGAAGCCAGGACATAACCAATCAAGATGTTGTCCTCAACGTCAACGGCGTTAAATGTCGCCGAGGCAATGCAAGGAACACCGTTGAGCAACCAATCGTCCCGCTCACTTGGCTGGCTAATAAACTGTCTTATTCAGGCATTGGCATGAAAGCGGGTCAGGTGATCAGCACCGGCACCTTAACAGGCATGCTCAGACCAAAGCCCGGTAAAACCTATCGTGCTGATTTCGGTCCTTTCGGGGAAGTAACTTTGACGCTCACTTGAGGGCGTTATTTGTCGAAAGGCGGCGTTTCGCCGGCTGGCAATGGGACCTCGAACGTATTCAGTATACCTGAAATCACGGCATAATATCCGGCTAAGATGACCAATTCGACGATGCCTTCGTCACCCAATTCCGCATGAGCGACAGCATAGGCAGCATCGCTGACCTGTTGGGTTTCCACCAATTCACGGACAAAGGTGTGGATTGCAATCAGGTCCGAAGCATCACCAGGCAGCCGCGCTTGATCGTAAATGGCTTGGATTAAATCCGAGGCTACACCAACACCCTCGGCTATTCGTGCGTGCGCCCACCATTCGTATTGGGCCCGCCAGTGTCTGCCGACAGTTAGAATAGCAACCTCGCGCTGAGCGTCGTTAAGCGTACCCTCGAATCGCAAGAGCTCACCCAATCTCTGGACTACCTTGCCGGCGGCTGGGTGATGCAGCATAGCATTGAAGGGACCCCGCATAGCACCATCAGGTCCTAAGAATTCATTTAAGGACCGACCGATGCTTCGTTTTCCACCCGTTAACGTTTCGAACAGAGCGCGTTGGTCGGCATTTAAATTGTTGACGAGCAGGCTAGGAAGTCGGGGCATGGTGGTCCTCGATGTATTTAATGACGTTTAAAATTAGGAGAAAGGGCGGTACGGAACAATTTATCTTAATGGCCTCTATATTGGTGACGTTTACGTATTCATTAACTAAAACGGTGTATGTTTTATGGTCTTTTCGAGAGAGAAGCGACGAATGATCGGTGCCTCACATTCCCCACGGGAGTTTGAATCTCAACGATTACGACGAGGTAGGGTAAGTGCTCAACTATATTGAACAATCCGGTAATGCTACATGGAGTTTCATGACTGCGCTTGCCCTCTCCCAATTTTACATAAATCCCGAAAGATTTTGCCTTTAAGGCATGAGACATGGCATCAAGTGCAAATAAAAAATTTGTTGGGTTATAAGAGAAGAAGTATAGATTGCGGATTCATCTTGACCAACGGCGAAACGTGCAAGATCACCGTTCAAATCGGATATCCGGCAATTTGACTAGACACGACAAACGAACGTGCCTGGAAAGTTCCCGCAGAGATCTTGGGTAAAGGTCCTCCCTTTTACAAAATTGGGCAACATGAAACTACAACCGGTCAACCCTAACTATAAGTCTTTAGTCCGAAAGAGTTTTGCGAAACAAGGCCTGATGGGTCATATCGGCGCGGAACTGATAACGATACGGCCGGGATTTTCGGAAATCCACCTACCTTATTGCAACAGCGTTTCGCAACAGCACGGTTTGTTCCACGGTGGCGTTACCGCTTCGATCCTGGATACCGCTGGCGGCTATGCAGGCCTATCCCTGTTTGACGCCGATGATGGCGTTCTGACGGTCGAGTTCAAGGTCAACTTGATCGCACCCGCCATGGGCGACGATTTAATAGCGAGGGGCGAGGTCGTCAAATACGGCAAGTCCCTCACCGTGACGCGCGGCGAGGCGATTGTCATCAAGAACGGCGTGAAAACGCCCTGTGCTATTATGCAACAAACCCTCATGAGGATCGTTGATCAACCCGATGTCACGGGATGAGTTGGCCGCTTTGGCATAAACGGCTAGTCTGATAACAACATGATCCAGGGACCTCAAAATGATACCCAACGCTCTTACCAGCCTTGATTTCGGTCTTGGTGAAACTGCTGACATGATGCGTGACTCGGTTCGCAACTTTGCCGAAAGCATGATTGTGCCACTGGCTTCTGAGACCGATAAAAACAACGAATTCCCTATGCAGCTCTGGCTACAGATGGGAGAATTGGGTGTTCTCGGGATCACCGTTGAGGAGGAATATGGCGGCGCGGGCATGGGNTATTTGGAACATTGCATCGCAATGGAAGAAATCAGTCGAGCGTCTGCCTCTGTTGGTCTTTCTTATGGTGCGCACTCTAACCTCTGCGTCAATCAGATCCGCCGCAACGGCAATGACGAACAAAAAAGACGATATCTACCTAAGTTAATCAGCGGCGAACATATCGGCGCGTTAGCGATGAGTGAGCCGAGTTCCGGGTCAGATGTTGTTTCTATGCGGCTGATTGCGGAAAAGAGGGGTGATAAGTATATCCTCAACGGCAATAAGATGTGGATCACCAACGGCCCCGACGCCGATACCCTGGTAATCTACGCCAAGACAAATCCAGATGGCGGGCCAAGAGGCATAACCGCCTTCCTGGTTGAAAAAGGCTTCAAGGGGTTCTCCACAGCACAAAAGCTAGACAAGCTCGGTATGCGGGGCTCAAACACTTGTGAGCTTGTATTTGAGGATTGTGAAGTACCAGAGGAGAATGTGCTAGGCGAAATAGGAAAAGGCGTCAATATTCTTATGAGCGGACTCGACTATGAACGTGCAGTGTTGGCCGCTGGTCCCACGGGTATCATGCAGGCCTGTATGGACGTGGTCGTGCCCTACGTGCGCGATCGTAAGCAGTTCGGCGAGAGCATCGGTTCCTTTCAGCTGATGCAAGGTAAGCTAGCCGACATGTATACAACCATGAACGCCACCAAGGCCTACGTTTATGCGGTTGCCAAAGCCTGTGACCGAGGTGAAACGACGCGGAAAGATGCGGCTGGCGCGATACTATATGCTGCGGAAAAAGCTACATGGATGGCTCTAGAAGCAATCCAGTGCCTGGGCGGCAATGGTTACATCAACGAATATTCCACCGGGCGCTTACTGCGCGACGCGAAACTCTATGAAATCGGGGCAGGAACATCGGAAATTCGTCGCTGGCTNATCGGGCGGGAACTATTTGAGGGTANAGCNTAGGACCATATGGCCATGACAGGTGACAATCCTATCTTCATTGACCAATTTTGTACCGGCGGTGGTTCAACTGGCGGCAACGGTCCAAATTGGAAATTGGATACAAGGCCAGTATGGAGGTTGGCCTGGCAGGGAAAGGTGCCTCTGTGGCGAGCGTTCTGGGTATATTTCGTCATGGGCCATGGTGTCATTCTGGGTCTTGGATGCGGCACGCTTTTGTTCATTCTGTTAGCTGGCTTTTTCTTCGGTCCATCTTCTTCATGGTCTGGTGCAACGGGGTTGGCAGTGATCGGTACCCTGGTAACCTTGTTTTTCCTGATCTTCGCCATTTGGGCTGTTGTCGCGGTCTGGCGCTGTGCGAATAATTGCACCAACAAAATCCGAGGCATCTATGCCCGGGCTCTTATGATAGGGTATGTTTCAGTGCTTGCATTACCCTTGGTGAAATACGTGACCGGATAGGACCCCAATGAACAACAATCATTGAAAATTTTTGCCTTCCATTCGATGACCGTCGGGATCCAGGCCGGCGAACCCACGACCGATACCAGATGATTGAACGATTTTCGAATCCCAAGGAGACTTATAATGCAAGAAGACCCCATCGTTATTGTCGGCGCCGCTCGTACCCCTATGGGTGGCTTCCAAGGCAGCCTGGCCTCGATGTCAGCGCCAGAGCTCGGTGGTTACGCTATTCAGGCTGCTATCGAAAGAGCAGGTATTTNTCCTGAAGACGTNGAGGACTTGATCATGGGTCTTTGCCTTTTCGCGGGCGTCAAACAGGCNCCGGCNCGACAAGCCGCGCACCTGGCTGGCATCCCNTGGAACGCCGGTGCTACAACCATATCCAAAATGTGTGGCTCGGCAATGAAGGCTACNATGTTGGCCCATGACAATATCCTGGCCGGGTCCCACGATATTATGGTCGCCGGCGGCATGGAGAGCATGACCAACGCNCCCTATATCCTTCCTCAGGCACGCAACGGCTATCGCCTAGGCAATGGGGATACAGCACGCGATCACATGTTTATTGACGGTTTAGAAGATGCCTTCGAGGAAGGCCGGCTCATGGGAACCTTTGCCGAGGACACCGCCGAGCATTATCAGTTCACCCGCGAGGCGCAGGACAACTATGCAATTGAAAGCCTGACCCGCGCNAAAAATGCGGTTGAGGACGGTAGCTTNGACCAAGAGGTCGTNNCCGTGACTGTGAAAACCCGTAAAGGCGATGCAAATATCTCCAGCGACGAACAACCATTCAATGCCAACATTGAGAAAATTCCGCAGCTAAAACCCGCCTTTCGCAAGAATGGTACAGTGACCCCCGCAAACTCGTCATCCATATCGGATGGCGCCGCCGCCTTGGTATTGATGAAGCGCTCAGAGGCGGATAAGCGAGGCCTCTCGCCAAAAGCCGTAATTCACGCCCACTCCACTCATTCCCAAGAACCCAATTGGTTTACCACGGCGCCTATTGGGGCACTGAAAAAAGTCTTAGAAAAGACCGGTTGGACCATAGAAGAGGTTGATCTTTTCGAGGTTAATGAAGCCTTCGCAGTGGTCGCCATGGCGGCGATGCGAGATTTAGATATCCCGCACGATAAGATTAACGTGCATGGCGGTGCTTGTGCGCTCGGTCATCCAGTTGGTGCATCGGGTGCACGGATCATTGTNACATTAATGTCGGCGCTTGAAAAATACGGTCTAAAAAGGGGTGTTGCCAGCCTCTGCATCGGTGGCGGAGAAGCCACAGCCGTCTCGATTGAGCGACTTAACTAGGTAATGTCNACGTGCATCAATTGATCTCTNNCGGGTCCAATATAGAGGACCTTCATGGCTGCTCCCGCGCAGTCATTGTCTACCAGTAGTTATTGACTGCGAACACTACATCGAAAGTATTGAGATAATAGGCGTCAAGGAAAATAAGGGTGTGCTGGACGTTGTCCACCAAGGTTGCATCAACACAGATACGAAGTACTTGAAGGTATAATTACTGACAAATACTTCTGTAATGTTCGACCACACTTCACCGCGATTATTGCCAATTCGGTCAATAAACGGATTAAATTCAAGAGCGAAGGTTCTACCTGAAACCTAGAAGGGGCCTAAACGTGTCTACAGTCTTCATTACCGGTGCCAATCGCGGCATAGGTTTAGAATTAGCCCGTCAATATGGTGCCAATGGCTGGACCGTTATTGCCACTTGCCGAAACCCCATCGCGCCAGGTGAGTTATCAACCATTGCAGGCGATATCCAAGTCCACGGCCTAGACGTTAATGTCCACGAGCAAGTCGACCATTTAGGACAAGACCTAAAGAACACCACAATCGATGTATTAATCAACAATGCAGGTATTTTTGGTCCTCGAGGCATGACTGCGGAGAACATGGATTACGCCAAGTGGGAACAGGTTTTACGGACCAACACNTTNTCGCCGCTNAAAATAGCGGCGACATTTGCTAAAAATTTGGCGGCGGGGAGGCAAAAGAAGCTGGTGACGATCTCCTCCATAATGGGGTCAATCACACAAAGTAACCGAGGCTCAGATTACATTTACCGGTCCTCCAAGGCGGCGGTGAACATGGTNATGCGTAACTTTTCCGCCGACNCNCTTGGCAGGGATTTGATCGTTGCAAACCTTCATCCAGGGTGGGTGAAAACTGACATGGGTGGTTCAGGCGCGGCTATTACGCCTTCCGAGAGCGTTACCAGCCTACGCAAATGCATTGCGGACCTTACCAGGGCCGACACCGGTAAATACTTTAACTTTGATGGCACTCCGATCGATTGGTGACAGANCCATGCAACTNAACGAAGANCACACCCTNANACAGAGCACTGCGCGAAAATTCGCNGCCAACCGTCTGGCGCCCAATGCCGAAGAATGGGACCGCAACTCTTATTTCCCCCACGATGCCATCCGTGAGATGGGAGAAATTNGGCTCATGGGCATCCTAGTACCTGAAAAGTATGGTGGCGCGGATGCCGATTTCATNTCCTACGTGGTCGCCTTGAGCGAAATCGCGGGCGGTGACGGAGGCACGTCGGTCACCATGGCTGTACAGGCTGTTGCCGAAACCTGCATAATGAGCTTCGGCACTGAGGCACAAAAAGCCGAGTATTTGCCAAAATTAGCACGGGCCGAGAACTTGGGCGCCTTTATGCTGACGGAGCCGCATACTGGTTCAGATGCAGGATCAATCCGTTGCCGGGCGGACAAGGTGGGCAACCAGTATGTGTTGAACGGCACTAAACAGTTTATCACCACCGGTTCAAACGCCGATATCGCCATCACCTTCGCAATGACCGACCCAGCAGAGGGCTCACGCGGTATTTCGGCGTTCATCGTACCTACGGACACTCCGGGCTATCAGGTCGCGCGCCTGGAACACAAGCTGGGACAAAAGAGCAATGACACGGCACAAATTGTTCTCGAAGAGGTAAAGATCGGCCCGGAAAAGCTGTTGGGCGAAGAGGGGGAGGGCTACAAGATCGCACTTTCTAACCTTGAAAGTGGGCGCATTGGCATCGCAGCTCAGTCCGTGGGCTTTGCCCGCGCCGCCTATATCGCCGCGAAAAATTATGCGAGAGATCGACTAACCTTCGGCAAAGCGATCTACGATCACCAGGCGGTGGCATTCAAAATTGCGGACATGGCGACCGAGATTGAGGCGGCGTCGTTGATGACCCTCAACGCGGCTCGATTGAAGGTTGAAGGCCGCCCCTGTCTCAAAGAAGCCTCTATGGCTAAGCTGTTCGCATCCGAAATGGCCGAACGAGTCTGTTCAACAGCCATTCAGGTACATGGGGGCTATGGGTATCTGTCTGATTTTCCAGTCGAACGCTTATATCGTGACGCCCGGCTGTGCCAAATTTACGAGGGTACCAGCGAGATCCAGAAACTGGTGATAGCTCGCGCCATTCGGGAGGAAAATTAATGGCTGATCCAGTCAACTTCTACTTCGATTTTTCGTCGCCCTATTCCTATTTTGCAGCCCAGAAAATCGATAGCACGATCGAGGCCTGCGGGCGTACCGTGCGATGGAAACCCTTCCTCTTGGGCGCTCTTTTCAAGATCACCGGTTCTAAGCCGCTGAACGCAATACCCCTCAAAGGCGACTATTGCTTGCATGATTGGGAACGCCTCGGCCAAATGACGAACACGCCTTGGATTATTCCCGATCCATTCCCTATACCGACACAAGCCGCAGGCCGCGCCTTTTATTGGCTTGATGAACAAGCTCCAAGCCAGGCAAAAGCCTTTGCACTAGCCGCCTTCAATACTTATTTCGGTCAGGGTATTAACATTGCAACATCTGATAAGGTAATAGAAGTCGCCGAAGGCGTGGGGGTCGACGGCGCGGCACTGTCGGTAGCGCTGCAGCGAGACGACGTCAAACAACGCCTCAAAGATGAGACCCAAGCCGCTATAGATTCAGGCGTGTTTGGCGCGCCGTTTTTCATGGTCGACGGTGAGGGATTCTGGGGCAGCGATCGCATGTGGATGATCAAGCGTTGGCTTCAGGGCCGCGGCGCCTAAAAAACGGGATAAGGAAGGACCTATGGCCATCAAGCTAAAGAAGGGCATCAAGGATCTGGTGGCGGAAGCCGAGGCGGTGATTACCACAATTTCCATGGACGAGGCAATTAAACGTCATGTCAACGACGACGACAACACGGTGTTTGTCGATATCCGAGACGTTCGGGAACTGGAGCGCGACGGAATGGTGCCGGGCGCCGTACACGTGCCTCGGGGTATGGTTGAATTCTGGTTCGACCCGGAGAGCCCGTATCATAAGGAATACCTGACAGACGAGAATAAGACCTACGTCCTTTACTGCGCTGCGGCCTGGCGCTCGGCCCTATCGTGTAAAACTTTGGATGACATGGGTTTCCCAAACGCCGTCCACTTTGCCGAGGGTTTCAACGGCTGGAAACAGGCTGGCGGACCGATCGCCCAACGTCCACCTCGTAAGAAATAGGAGTCCATCTTTGACTATCCTAACATCCGCTGCTCAGCCCAATTCCGCTGATTTCCTTGCCAATACGGAGGCTATGCAGGCCGTCGTCGATAATCTTAAACAAACCGTGGATACTATAAAGCAGGGCGGTGGTGATGCGGCTCAAAAAAAACATACAGAGCGGGGTAAGTTATTGCCGCGCGAACGAATTCGTCGTTTGCTGGACCCAGGTGCTCCGTTTCTAGAGTTGTCACAGCTGGCCGGTCACAATATGTACGACACTCCTGTGCCAGCTGGTAGTATCATCACGGGTATAGGCCGCGTCTCTGGTCGCGAGGTGATCGTCGTCGCCAACGATGCCACAGTGAAGGGCGGAACCTACTTTCCCATAACCGTGAAAAAACATTTGCGCGCTCAGGCAATCGCAATGGAAAACCGGCTTCCATGCATCTACCTAGTAGACTCAGGTGGGGCCTTTTTGCCAGAGCAGGATGCTGTGTTCCCAGATAAGGAACATTTTGGTCGCATATTCTTTAATCAGGCGGACATGAGCGGGCAGGGGATACCTCAGATTGCCGTGGTCATGGGCTCTTGCACCGCTGGTGGAGCCTACGTGCCAGCTTTGAGCGACGAGAACATTATTGTAGAGACGACTGGTACTATCTTTCTGGGCGGCCCGCCCTTAGTGAAAGCTGCGACAGGAGAGATTGTTAGCGCGGAGGAACTGGGCGGGGCTATCGTCCATTCCAAGGTCTCTGGGGTCACCGACCACTTGGCCCGTGATGATGATCATGCACTGGCTATAGCCAGACGTCTCGTCGACAACCTGAATAGCGTGAAATCTATCGACATTGATGTGGCTGAACCGGAAAACCCTCTATACAGCGCCGACGAACTTTACGGCTTGGTCCCAACTGACCTAAAGAAGCCATATGACGTACGCGAGGTCATCGCTCGAATCGTTGACGGGTCACGCTTGGATGAATTCAAGGCTAACTATGGGACAACGCTGGTCACAGGGTTCGCACGCATTTACGGCTACCCCTTGGGGATTGTCGCCAACAACGGTATCCTCTTCTCAGAGTCTGCACAAAAGGGAGCTCATTTCATAGAACTTTGCGCACAACGGCGGATCCCGCTGCTGTTCTTGCAGAACATCTCCGGGTTCATGGTCGGCTCAAAGTATGAAGCGGGCGGCATCGCCAAGGACGGAGCCAAGATGGTGACTGCTGTGGCCACGGCTAGCGTACCCAAATTTACCGTTATCATCGGCGGCAGTTTTGGCGCCGGAAACTATTCGATGTGCGGTCGCGCCTATTCACCGCGGCTCCTATGGATGTGGCCAAATGCCCGCATTTCTGTCATGGGCGGTGAACAAGCAGCCTCTGTTTTAGCGACCGTCAAACGCGACAACATCGAGACAACGGGAGGCGACTGGAATGCGGAAAAGGAGGCATCTTTCAAACAACCTGTACTCGATCAGTACGAGCAACAGGGCCATCCATATTATGCTTCCGCCCGACTATGGGATGACGGGATCATCGATCCCAAGGATACAAGGATGGTCCTCGGCCTTGGCATATCCGCAGCACTTAATGCTCCCATCGAAGACAGCAAATTTGGCCTCTTTCGGATGTAAATAACCAACATGCTGAATAGAGATATCCCAGCTATAGGTGAGGACAAGGCGGAGACTGCCACCTTGTTAGAGAGACGCACACCCGCCCGGATCGAGGGCTAATCATGTTCCGCAAACTTCTGATCGCCAATCGCGGAGAAATAGCATGCCGGGTCATCCGAACTGCCAGGAATATGGGAGTAGCCACCGTAGCGGTCTATTCAGATGTCGATGCGGATGCACCGCACGTGGCCTTAGCGGATGAGGCTGTGGCCATCGGCCCGGCTCCGGCACTTGAGAGCTATTTGGTTGCCGATAACATCCTAATTGCCGCAAAACAGACCGACGTTGAGGCCATTCACCCCGGTTACGGGTTTTTGTCGGAAAATGCTGACTTCGCAGAGGCCGTCCGGTCCGCTGGTCTGATCTTTGTTGGACCACCGACCCAAGCAATCCGAGATATGGGCAGCAAAGACAATGCAAAGGCTATTATGGAAAACGCCGGGATACCAGTGATACCTGGTTACCATGGCAGCAATCAGACTGACGCGGCATTACGTAAAGCCGCGGATGACATCGGGTATCCAATCCTCTTGAAAGCGGCCATGGGTGGGGGAGGTAAGGGCGTTCGGGCCGTCGAAAGTCCGGATTACTTCTCCGAAGCCTTATCTTCGGCTATCCGTGAATCGGAAGCCGCTTTCGGCGACGGGCGCATGCTGTTGGAGAAACTGATACAACAACCCCGTCACGTGGAAGTTCAAGTCTTCGCCGACAGTCTCGGAAACGCCGTGCATCTGTTCGAACGCGATTGCTCGCTTCAGCGTCGCCATCAAAAAGTGATCGAAGAAGCGCCAGCGCCCGGAATAAACGATGCATTACGCGCACGCATGGGAGACACCGCCGTGGCCGCGGCCAAGGCCGTGGCCTACGAGAACGCAGGCACCATCGAGTTCCTGCTGGATGCGGACGAAGATTTTTACTTCATGGAGATGAATACGCGTCTGCAGGTGGAGCATCCAGTGACGGAACTGATTACCGGCCAGGATCTCGTAGCTTGGCAGTTGCGTGTCGCCGCGGGTGAAGCGTTGCCGTTAAACCAAGAGGCGCTTTCTATCACTGGTCATGCAATGGAAGCGCGTCTGTACGCCGAGGACCCAGAAAAGGGCTTCCTGCCGGCACCTGGACCGTTACACCACTTAGTGTTTCCTTCCGAATCACGCTTGGTGCGCATCGACACAGGGGTCGCCGAAGGCCAGGAGTTAACCACCGACTATGATCCGATGATCGCCAAAGCGATTGCCTGGGGAGATGATCGAGAAGCGGCGCGGCGTAACCTCATCGGTGCCCTTGGCGACACAGAGGTGGTAGGCACCGCCGTGAACAGGGATTTCCTCATCGCATTGGCGGAGCTTCCAGAATTCGTGGATGGAAAACCAGATACGGGGCTTATCGATCGTCTCCCTAACGACTTTACCAACGTCGCGACACCACTCAGTACCGCAGCCTTGAGCTTAGCTGGTCTCCACGTGATGGCGACACGACAGGCGGATGCGCAATCTCGGATCCGCCGTTTAGGTGATCCCTCAAGCCCCTGGCACCGCACGGACGGATGGCAACTAAATGACGTGTATCACCAAGATATCCGGATGCAGGACGGTGAGAAGGAGCTATCCCTACAGGTTCATAAATATGACACTGGTTGGCATTTCCACGACGGAAATGTCCATTGGCTTGTAAGCCAGGCTAAGCGTGACGGTAAATGTTGGACCGCTGACATAGATGGCTCTCGTGTAAGCGGAAGTGCGGTTGAGGTAGTGCCTGGACAGCTTAATATATTCCAGGGCACCCACGCTTGGCGGCTCACCATCGTTGACGGCCTATCTGATAGCGTGGATACCGATGGTAGATCGCCGGTATTCATGGCACCTATTTCTGGTAAGATCATCGCCGTGAACGTGAATGACGGCGTCGCCGTCAAAGCCGGTGACATTCTGTTAATCCTCGAGGCCATGAAAATGGAACACGCCATAAAAGCGCCGTCAGACGGCACTGTGTCGAGGGTCCATTATGCTGTCGGCGACCATGTTGCTGAAGGGGTAAATCTAATTGATTTTGCGGAGACATAACAACAAATGAATTTGCCGAGAAAGGTAAAGATTGTTGAAATGGGACCTCGTGACGGACTTCAAAACGAGAGGGAAATTATTCCCGCGCCCATTAAAATCGAGTTGATCAACAAGCTCACTCTCAACGGATTCGCGTTCATTGAGGTTGGCAGCTTCGTGTCACCAAAATGGATACCACAAATGGCGGACACCGAAGATGTTATGGCCGGCATCCGCCGCAAGTCCGGGGTAGTCTATTCTGTTCTCGTGCCGAACATGAAGGGTTTCGAAGGGGCTTTGTTGGCGAACGCCGGCGAAATAGCAATCTTTGGTGCGGCCTCTGAGAAATTTTCGAAGAAGAATATCAACTGCACGATTGACGAGAGTTTGGCGCGTTTCGAGCCTGTTTGTGAGGCCGCGAGGCTTCATAATATTCCAGTACGCGGATATGTTTCAACGGTTTTAGATTGTCCATATCAAGGGGTAGTGCAAGCATCAGAAACTGCGCGGGTTTCTAAATTACTCTTCGACATGGGATGTCATGAGATTTCACTAGGCGACACGATAGGTCGCGGAACACCTCGACGGGCACAGGAGATGATCAACGCAGTCGCCGCGCACGTTCCGATCGAGCGCATAGCTATCCATTTTCACGATACCTATGGTCAAGCCCTAGCTAATATTTTGGCCTGCATGGAGTTGGGCGTTGCGGTTATCGACTCATCTGTGGCTGGCCTCGGAGGTTGCCCCTATGCACGGGGGGCATCTGGAAACGTGGCGACTGAGGACGTTCTCTATATGTTGCGGGGCTTGGGCATCGAAACAGGAGTCGATTTCGAAGGTGTTCTCGAAACCGCTAACTTCATCTCTTGTGAACTGGGCCGGCCACCCGCCTCTAAAGTAGCACGGGCGTTAGCAACAGTGGAAACGGCATGACATTAAATCTTATCAAGCTCTGTGTGGGCATAGAAGACGTTGATCATCTGGTTCGTGTTCATCACGCCCGAATAAATACAGCGCACTCCAACAGCGAACCCGAAGTCCTGCGCCACGTGACCCGGTCCACACCCCGACGCGCCGCCGAAGTTCTTGACGGTGGTTCGCTATATTGGGTGATTAGACGGGTCATTGCTGTACGTCAGCCGATCATTGGTTTGGAGAGCATTAAACGGGAGGATGGCCGTCCGGCCTGCGCTATTATATTGGCCAACCAATATATTCGCACCGTGCCTCGGCGATCCCGCGCCTTTCAAGGCTGGCGCTATTTCTCCGCGGAAGACGCGCCCGCGGACCTTGACCAGGAGCAAGCCTCAATCGAGAATGATTTGCCCTCAGAAATGGCGGCAGAGCTGAGAGAATTGGGCCTTCTTTAGGGTTTCCTGAGATCTGGGTTTTTAATTTTGTGCAAAGATCCGACGAGCAAGCTGAAAAAACCAGGATCCTTTGGCCGCTTATTGATAAATTGATTACGTCATTTGCACCTTAAAAGCGGACAACCAATCAATTCTCCCCTTCAAAACCTTAATTTCCATATCGATCCATTCAATAAGATAACCCTTATCTTCATGGTGATGATTACGAAGGTCGATCAAGCGCACTAATTCGGACTCTGCTGTATCGATTAGGATATCTACCTGCGAGACTTGTTCGTGGCGACTAAGAAGATGCAGGAACCTAAATTTCAATGACACGATAAGTTTATTAAGGTCCGTCGCACCGGGCCGGACATCTGCAATCAGAAGTGTTTCCAATTCCACGCACCCGGCGTCGGTTATGGCCAAAACGGCTTGTTCCGACTCACCTGATTGGATGGTAATTAATCCCTCGTATTTGAGAAGTTCAATAGAACTACCCATGACATCCAGGATTGGACCCTGTATGCGATCCAGAAAATGACGAACAGAGCCCGCTAATTCTTCATAAGTCCGTGGCCCACCGGCAAGTGTACCAAGAGCGCATAACCGAGCTGCTTCTTTTGGGGTTAACGTATTGTCTGCGTACATATAAATAAATTATCAAGATTGACCTTATCAATTGGTAACTCAATTTAATTGAACCGACAACCCACAGCGCGCTCTCCAAACATCATGCTAGGTTTAATAGTTACTGGACAAGATTGCGGCCCACATCTCCGGCAACAGAGTGGACAACGTATTCACAGACATTCTTTTTGGTGGGGATGCCATTTCGAGCGACCAGACCTACATCCATCCTTATAACCAATCCGAGCAAAAAGTTAATCTCTAAAGTCTTGGGTAGCGCGGGGGTCAAGGGCATCCTGCAGCCCATCACCAAGGAAATTAAAGGCGATGACCGTGGTAAAGATTAAAATACCTGGATAAACTGCCTGATAAGGCGCTTCCCAAATCATCTCTTGCGCATTGGTCAGAAGGTTACCCCAGCTGGGGATCGGCGGCTGGATACCAAGACCAAGAAAGGACAAAACCGACTCTAAAAGTATGATGTTACCGGCGGCCATTGTCGTAGCAACAATGATCGGCGACGCTAAATTTGGCAAAATATGTATTCTCATAATTCTTAGAGGCCCGCCACCCTGCGCCACCGCTGCTATCACAAATGTCCTTTGTTTTATGGACAACGTGCTGGCACGCACCAAACGCGCGACCGTTGTCCAACCAGCAAGAGAGACAATAAAAATAATCCGGTAAAGGCTTGCGCTTTCCAATTCCGTAACGGGCGCCGGGAGTCCTAGCTTCGAAAGATCAATCGCTGCCAAAACGATCAATAAAGGCAGCAGTGGTAAGGAAATAACGCCGTCTGTTAACCGCATGAGAATGGCATCCGTACGACCACCAAAATATCCTGCTATCAAACCCACAGTGGTTCCGATCACTGTCGCAAAAGCCGCCGCCACTAACCCAACAAATAGCGACACGCGCCCTCCATACAGGAGGCGCAGAAACAGATCCCTTCCCAACTCGTCAGTGCCCAGAGGATGGGTCGCAGAAGGTGCCTGGAACCGGTTGAACAGATCAGCAGCATTGGCATCCAAATCCATCCCCATCTCAAACACGGGTGCCAATAATGCGGCAATTGCTAAAATCATTAATACCAAGGCGCTGCTGACAGCCAAATTATGGCGGCATAATCGTCTCCAGACCATTTGCGCAGGCGCCCTTCCGGTGGTGACGCCGCGAATCATTTCGATGACTCCACCAATGAAATGCGACGATCGAGGGCTGCATAAGCCACGTCTGCAAGGAAATTTCCACACAATGTAAGCGCGGTCGCAAACAACAACGCGATCAATGCAAGATTAAAATCATTTCCCATGATCGAGTCGAAGATCAACTTGCCCATACCTGGATAACTAAAAATAGTCTCGGTGATCAGTGCGCCAGAGAACAAATACCCAAAATCTAATGCAATAACGGTAACAACGGGGATCATGGCGTTACGCAGGGCGTGGCCGATCACCACTTGCCCTTCCGATGATCCCTTAGCACGTGCCGTGCGGATATAATCCTGGCGCAAGGCCTCCATCATGGATGCCCGGATATAACGAGTGTGAGTGCCCAGGCTGGCAATAGTGAGACTTATCACCGGCAAGACAAGATAGCGGCCGTTTTCCCAAAAACCGCTCATGCCAGCCGCCGCGGCGGTGCCACCCGCTGGCAACCACCCTAGCACCACAGCGAAAACGACTATTAGCAACAAAGCCAGCCAGAATTGCGGGATGGAGATGCCAGCGAAGGCTAGCATATTGATCCCATAATCCAGAGAGGTATGGGCTCGCATGGCTGCGATGATGCCCAAAGGCAAAGCAATCAACAATGCGAGCGCGAAACTCAATCCCAACAGAATAATTGTATTGAGGATCGCCGGTCCCATTACCTCTAAAACCGGCAGTGCATGGAGCCGTGAGTACCCAAGATCCCCATTAATGACTGATAATAGCCAATGACCGTAACGCTGAATAATGGGTCTATCCAAGCGATATAACTCTCGCAGATGTGAGGCGTCGATCGCTGTTAAATTGGGATCGGCGGTAATCATCAGATCGATAGGATCACCCGGCATCAGGCCGATTAGGCCGTAAATTACGAACGACATAACGAGCAAGACGATCAGGCATTGCACGAAGCGACTAAATAGAAAACGTGCCATAAAAATACCTTGCTCCACGGTAAAACCCCTTAGCAATGTTGCTGCGTGAGGCTCCTATAGTGTTCGCGGGATCATCGGCAAAACGATCCGGGAGGCCCTATCAGGAGAGCGAAACAATGTCAGTTCTGGTGGGCGCCCATCAGGAATTCGGGTAAAATGATCGGAGTCTGACAGTGCAATGGAAAACCTTATGCAATGCCCTGCACGAAAGAGGTAAGACGTTGGCAATAGCTCAAAGCTTGCTTCCGCAGGTTCACCAGGCACTAAGAGTTGCGCGTCCACTTTTCTAAAACTGTGAGATGGACCTGTTTTGGGTATCTTTTCTGGATGTACTCCAGGCTTTCGGTGCAATGCGCGAAACACGCCTTCAGTAACATAAACTGATTTTCCTTCAGTCGTGACGTCGGCTATATACGTAAAGAACGTGCAATCCTTCTCAGAAGATGAAAAACACAAATCTACCCATGCATGCCCCGTCATCTCCATAGCTGCATCAAGAGGGGCACTTGTAAAACTCAGCATTTGGTCTTCTCGGCCGTTCCAATCGTCGTAATAAGTTTCCACATTTTGAAGATAGAGCCGGTCGTAGCGTGAGTGCATACCTGTACCGCATGCGTAATTGCCTTGATAGATGTCGATGCCTTCCTCAGACGGCGGTGTGGTTGCTAATGCCCCTGATGGCGCGGAATAAAGGGTTAAATCGTCCGTCAGCGGCGGCCATTTATCAGCCGCTCGCCATTTTTCCTCACCCATTGTGTAATAATGTACGGGTTTTTCATTGTCGATAGTGGTGTCGCGTCCCGACAAATGTTTGTCGAAGAACCGCAGTACTGCTGCGCCCACAATAGTTTGTTGCGACTTATTGTTCTCTCGCCAAGGACTGACATGCGCACGTGCACCATGATCCCACGGGCCCAACATTAGACGTTTCTCTGGGTTGTTGAGCCAAAGATACCTTTGGATTGTTCCTGTCGAATACCCACCGCCGTCCATCCAGCCAGAAATAGAGTAATACGCCGTTGTCGCATCAGCGTCACGGTTCGCATAGTGATAAGGGCTAATCCATGCCCCGGTATAATCGGGGTTGTCTGTTAGGCCAGAATCACGAAACCGCATTTGTTGGGCAAAGTCCTGCATGTCAAAATTAGCCTTATGTTCATGCAGAGCTAGAGCCAATAAACTTCCATCGACGTCTTCGTCTACAGGAGCCGGGCCCACCAGATCATCATTTTTGAAATAGGCGTAAGAAGGGATTAAGGCTCGATTATCTTGGTCCAAGGCCTCAGCCAACTGTCCGTAACTTTTGGTTACACAGGTCAATAGAACACCACCAGGATAAAGGTGATTGAGCCAAGTATCCCATACAGCAAATAAAGGAGCGACTGCTTTCACGGCAGGATGATTGGTAGACGCTAGGAAGTCGGACGCCGCGCCAGGATAAGAAATTCCTGTGGCGCCAATATTACCATTACACCAGGGCTGTTTTGCGACCCAATCAGCCACGTCGTGATGATCCAATCGTTCCGCTGGCGAACGAAAACCATCTCGCGCCCCAAAACTGGCGCCAGAGCCACGAACATCAACCGCCACAAGTGCGTACCCCCGACACACAAACATATCACGGTAAAATGCGACGGTAGGACAGGCATCAGAGCCTTCTCGCGCTCCCTCACGTAAGGCAAAACGTCGGTAATAGGGTGTCAGCACCATGATGGCCGGATAGGGCCCGCCATTTGCTGCCTCGCCGGGGAGATGCACGTCCACTGCCAGTCGCGTTCCATCGCGAACGGATACATATTGCGAAATCAGGCGCTCACCGTCGTGTTCGGGTGGACGGCCTTCAAGGTAGGCTAGCGGTGGCACCAGCCAGGAATCAGTATCTGATCTGCTTTTCATAAAGCCCCCATCATTCCCGTTTTAATCGATTTTTTGTTGAACCGCGTGGCCGTTGTCACGGCGTCAAAGCCTTGTGCCCCATAGAAGTCATGGGCAGAACGCGATAAGATGAGCAATAAAGTGATAGCCACTGGAGCCACTGAAGCCCCTCGGCCCGGGCCCATTCCTCTGCCGCTCCCACAAGGAGCTTTGCAGCTCCTTGCCGACGCGCCGAACAAGCGACAACCAAGGCCTGGATTTGTGCACAAGCTTTTATCTCAACGGCATGGCCTATATAAACGTGGATAAAGCCCACTGCCGTGTCCTCGGTGTCGGCGACGACGAAGATAGCGTCGCCTGGACGCTCAATAATGTGTGCTATCTTATCGCCAAAACCTATTTGTCGCAGCTCATAACCCAGCTGATGGCATAACCGAAAAATATCTGAGATATCCCTCACCGCGACACCCCTACAAATCAACGATGCTAATGCAGGCACCTTTGAGTTCACTTCGGCCTCCAGTTCTCAACCCAGTGGCTTGTTGGATATTGATGGCCTGTCGGTATGATCCCGGTTAGCCACTTTGGGATAACAAAAGGATTAGCTCGGAAATACAAAGGGATCACCGGCAGTTCGGTAGCATATATTCGCTGTAATTTCCGCCAGAGCTTACGCCGTTTTGTCCTGTCCAACTCCGTTTCGATAACTTCAAGGAGTGTGTCCATCTCCTTATTTTTAAAGCCCGTATAGTTTTGGCCTGAGTAGTTGTTACCCTTGTGCGGTATGTGACCCGAATGCAACGTCGTACGCGGCACGCTCTCGGGTGACGAAATCCAGGCGTACATCGCCAAAGCCTTATACAGCCGCTCTGTCACGGTCTTGCCAAAAAATACGCGTGCCGGCTGGTTCTTGATTCTAACATCGATGCCGACTGCCTTCCATTGGCTTTGCATAACCTGTTGAACTAATTCACGTGAACGGTTTCCAGCGGTGGTCATTATCTCCAGTCGTAACGGCTCTCCATTCCTATTGTATCGAGTACCCTCACGGCGCATCGTCCAGCCAGCCTCATCCAAAAGTTGGTTAGCCAATGTCGGATCGTATTTGTATTGGGGGATGTCCTTTGCGTAGACCCAATCCAGCGGGTTAACACTGGTATGGGCCACTGGTTGGCGACCTCCAAACAACCGTTGGGAGATAGCTTCGCGGTCGATGGCATGGATCAGTGCGTATCGCACCCGCTTGTCCGCAAGAATTGGGTTGTCCAGGTTGAGATCAATATGCTCATAAATCAGCCCGGGTTTGTAGAAAATGTGAAATCTTTTTCCGTGGCGTTTTTCTATATTGATAGCCTGATCAACGGTTAAACCCAGCTCACCAGCGATCATATCGATACCACCGGACAATAGGTTGGCTTCCAATGCCGCCGTGTTCGCAATAACGCGCACGGTGATCTTCTTGAAATACGGCTTCTTGCCGTACCATGTGTCGTTGGGTACCAATATGACGTGTGATCCGGGAACGGCCTCGTCGACCCGATAAGGACCGAAGTATAAACCCGGATTAGTAGTGTCTGCGTCAAAGGCTGTTCGATTCTTATAGGTAATCGGATCGGCGAAATTCTTTTCGTCAATATGCGCAGGAAGCAGTTCGAACCCACCGATGGAATTATATTCGAACGTCAATTTGTCAAAATGAAGAGTGAAAGTCTTATCGTTTTTGGCAACAATCTTGTATAGGCTACGATAGAACTCGATATTGCCAACGCCAGATAGCTTGTGGCGCCCTACCTTCCAAGTGAACATGACGTCTTTTGTAGTCACCGGTATACCGTCACCCCACATGGCATCCGGGTGGATCGTATAGGTCACGGCCACCCCATTTTTCCCATCGGGTGTTATTTCACGCTTGGCCAAGCTGTTCTCAATGGTAGGTAGCTTTGTGCACAACGAACAGATATTGGTCCAATTCACGTCATAAACGGTAAATGGGCGACGCGTCATAGCCAGGATGTAGGATTTGGCCAGCATGCTGTCGATATTAGGATGGAAAGTCGACGGAAATTGGGTAATCCCGATAACCAACTGGTCTTTTGCAGCGGCAAGCTTGAACGTTAAGGGGAATAAAAACAGTGCAAAAACAAGGATAAGATATCTGATCATAGACTACGCGATCATGCACACGCTACAACCGCAGCATTAGATAGATTGGGGTATAAACAAATGCTCACGGCGGCATACGACATGATTAATATGCGTCCTTGCCACCGTTGGCAGCAGACCAACCCACAGGATCTGAGAGGAAGGTGCGCACGCCGTCGATGGCTTCAGAGCTGAAATAGTCGCCATCCTCTGCGACCTTTAAAACGTCCGTCCAGGTACACAGGTAGTGTAAGGTAATCCCGGAAGCCTTCAAAGTATCCAAGGCATTTGGAAAAACGCCATAAAAAAACACAACAAAAATGTCACTGACCTCGCCACCGGCAGTTTGCAAGGCATCCACAAAATTTATTTTAGAGGCGCCATCAGTGGCTAGGTCTTCAACCAGAAGAACTTTTTTCCCTCCTTCTAAAGAGCCTTCAATCTGTGCATCTCGTCCGAAACCTTTTGGTTTCTTACGCACATACAACATCGGTTTGTCCGTGCCCGCTGCAATCCACGCAGCGTACGGAATACCAGCAGTTTCACCACCTGCAATGTAGTCGGTCCTCAACATGTCTGTATTTTGTTCCAGTATCTTGATGCCCATCTTGACGATACGGCGACGCGCTTCCGGAAAAGAAATAACCCACCGGCAATCGATGTAAACGGGGCTGGCCCAGCCGGCCGTCAGTTTGTAGGGCTCTTCCGGACGGAAATTGACCGCATTTATATCCAAGAGCCACTTCGCCGTCTCTAAGCTCTCCGCCGTATGGGCAACATTATTCATGAAAAACTCCTGAAGTTTACTCGAATATTTTTAAGGCCTTACCAAGCTCCAAACAATCGATGAATCAAGCTTCTGCCCGTAGCTACGGCAGACATCTTCGAGAAATTCGTCTGCATCCACCATTGACGTGATCGTTAGCCTGCTCCCAAATGACGAATTGGAGGGAATACTTTGGACAATCGACAGAGCCGACGCCGCCAGAAGAAAAACCGGAACTCCAGATATGCGCATGTCATGCAGCAGGCACAAAAATGTCTAAAAGACGGCGCAATGCGCGAAGCCGAAATACGGTTTCGGAACGCCATTAAAGCAGATATCACCGCGGCCGAGCCTCACCACATGCTCGCAATAATGGCTTATCAAGCAGGGCGTCTTGAAGAGGCAGGAAATCACATCATAGAAGCCACCATGCGTGGCGACGATGATCCAGCGATCCATGCTGATTGCGGCGCGATTATGAACATGCTGGGCAGACCACAGGAGGCTGAGGCCGCTTGCCGCCATGTTATTGACATGGACCCAGACCACATCGAAGCTTATAATAATCTCGCTGTTTCCTTATCCCTTCAGGACCGATATGACGAGGCCTTGGAGATTTGCGACGCCGCTTTGGAACGCCGACCAGAGTATGTCGATACCCTTGTAAACAAGGCCAATCTCCTGGTGAAAATGGACGACCCTGTCGCCGGCATAGAGGCCTTTGCAGCGGCCATTACCCTCGCGCCAGAAAACCCCGTAGCGCGGGTAAATCTCGGAGCGGCGTTGCGATTGGTCGGCGAATTAAATGCAGCGGAGGTTCAATGCCGCAAAGGTATTGCTCTCCAGTCGAACTACCCCGAAGCACATGTCGGGCTTGGTATGGTGCTGGCCACTCGCGGTAATTTTGAGGGCGCCATTGCCGCCTTCCAAGAAGCATTGAGGCATAGACCAGGCTTCGGACTAGCGCAATTGAACCTAGCCGCAGCTCGCTTCAAAACAGGCGACTTGAAGGCCGCAGAAGCGGCCTATCGTGACATTATTGCCGCCCATCCGAAAGGCGCGCCAGCACAAACAGGTTTAGGGGTTGTTCTTCTCGCTGATGGCCGCTTGGAAACCGCGCGCGAGGCCTTTCGCGCCGCGGTCGAGTTGGATCCATCAGAGGGGGAGGCGTGGTTGAACCTCGCATCTGCTCTGGGATCAGACATGCCGCTGGAGGACGTCGCCCAAATGTCAGAACTGGTCGCTAACACCCGGCTTAGCCTCGAACAGCGCATCGCCATTCGTTTCGCTCTCGGGGAAGTTGCCGATAAGCGCGGTGAATACGACGACGCATTTGCGCATTTTCGCGAAGCTAACAACGACCGCCAGACGGCCATGATGAAATTAGACAAGGTCTATGATCCTGCCGCTATGGATGAATTGGCTGAGCGTATAATAACGCTTTTCCAGAATACCGATGCACCAGCGGACAACGCCAACACCAGCAAGCAACCCGTATTTGTGTTAGGTATGCCACGCGCCGGCACCTCCCTTGTGGCGCAGATCATAGCCAGTCATCCGAACGCGGAGAGCAGAGGAGAAGCTGCGAGTATCTCGTCAATCGTACCGGATTTCCCCGAGGATACCCGCGATAGAGGGTTTGGTTCGGCTGGTGATCGCATCTTGGCATCATTAGCGTCCTCGGCATTGCGGGTCGTCGATAAGACCCCGTTTCATTTTATGCATATTGGATACATCCTTCAGAATCTGCCAAATGCCCACATTATCCTTTGTAGACGCGATAATGAAGACGTTGCATTGTCTTGTTATTTCCAGAATTTCCTCGGTGAACATCCGTGGGCTAACGACCTGAGCAATATCAGACGTTTCATGGCCTTCCATGATCGCCTTGTGGACCATTGGCGGTCCCTTTACGCTGATAGTATTCTGGAACTGCACTACGAAACGTTGATCGCTGATGCGGAGACTGAGTGCCGCCGCTTAATCAATCACATCGGTCTTCCCTGGGATGATAGATGTTTGTCATTTCACAAAGCCCGAGGGCCGGTTCTGACAGCATCAAACTGGCAGGTGCGTCAACCGCTCTACGATCACTCGGTTGGCCGCGCTCGTCATTACTACGCATACCTAGACCCAATTCGACCCCGACTCGATCGTACGTAAACGCAAATAGATTTTACCCTCAGGCGATGGCGAATAAGATAACTTAAAGAGGGTTGAATCGCTTCGAATTCCTACACAGAACATTATGCATTTAATATTCCACATGCATAATAACCAAGTTTGTCCGCCCCCAAAATTGACGAGTTTTTGTCTACACCTCTTCAGTGCTAATAATATCGATGTCAGTGCTAATAATATCGATCATTTTCACAGCCTCATAAGTATGACCGACGAAAAACAGCACATATGGGTACTAGCAGATGACCGTGCAGGCAACCGTTCCCAAGTCCGCGGCGTGGCTACATGCCTTGGGTTGCCGGTAAAGATTAAAGAACTTGCCTATGGGCCGCTCGCTGTGGTTCCAAATGTCTTGTTGCCCACCAGTCGGATCAGCTTGGATTCATCCAGTCGTGAAAAAATTATTGCGCCCTGGCCCGATCTCGTAATTGCCGCCGGACGGCGAACGGCCGCGATCGCGCGTTATATCAAACGATCTTCCGGCGGTTCGACGCGTCTAATACAAATTATGAACCCCGGCGGCGCCTTGGAACATTTTGATCTTTTGTGCATCCCTACTCATGATCCAATAATAAATGATAAAAATGTCATGCCGATTATCGGTTCGCCACACGAATTCACGCCCGATGCCCTTGCCGACGCAAGGAGCGTATGGATGCCAAAATTCGCGGACCTTCCGACCCCATACTTTGCCCTCATGGTTGGTGGATCAACGAGACGGCAGACGTTTACTCCTTCCATGGCGAGAGAGCTGGCGAGCCGGGCGTCCGCAAGGGCGAACGCCGCGGGCGGCTCGCTCCTAGTCACCACTAGCCGACGGACGGGCACCGCAACGTCTGCCCTAATCGAATCCATCCATGCACCGTCGCGAATCTTCCAATGGGGAGACGTAACGGAGAACCCGTATGCGGGCTTTCTAGCCTGCGCTGACCAGATCATCGTCACTGGAGACTCTATCTCTATGTGCACTGAAGCCTGCGCGTCCGGTGTTCCCGTACACCTTTTCGCGCCACCGGAACTAGTCAGCGCAAAGCACAAGCGGTTTCATCAAATACTTCGCGATAACGGATATATTGCTGATATAGAATCGAAAATAGAGGCGCCATTACATCCACCCCTCAACCCTGCAAACGAAATCGCGGCCGCAGCCCGTAGTCTAATGGATTGGTAGGAGATGCCAAATTTTTCCGCAAACATCATATACCTATTCAACGAAATCGATCTAATCGATCGGATTTCCGCCGCCGCCGCCGTCGGCTTCCGGGCAGTAGAATGCCAGCGTCCCTATGAAATACCACCGGCTGTTTTCCGCAATCTCCTGGACGCTCATGGCATGGAACTAGCATTGATCAATACGCCTGTGCATCCATCCTGGCCGCATGCCAGTGGCATTGCCACATATCCCGACCGCACCTCAGCCTTTCGCGAGATAGCGTCGAGCGCCATAGAATATGCGACGTCGGTCGGGTGTCCCCGTTTGCATGTGGTGGCTGGAAAATTGGATAACAATGTAAATCCGATGGCGGCTGAGGAAACCTTTCTCAACAATATTGTTTGGGCAGCCGACAAGGGGCGCTCTTTGGGTGTCAAAATCCTAATCGAACCACTGAACGCCAATGACAACCCTGAATATTTTTTGACCACCGCAGCACAGGCAAACGCGCTGTTAACTCGTGCCAATCACGACAACTTGTTCCTTCAATACGATCTTTATCATGCAGGCATGAATGGTGAGAATGTGATAGACGGTGCCCGAACCTACTTGCATATCATCGATCACATGCAGATGGCAGGCGTGCCTGAGCGCAATGAGCCCGATACCGGTACAGTGAATATGCTGGCGGCGTTCGATGCAATCGATGTCTTAGGCTATAAAGGCTGGATAGGCGCAGAATACCGGCCAAGTCGTTCAACGGCGGAAAGTTTTACCTGGGGCAATCCCTATGGAATAGGACCGAGGGCTCCTAGCTCCTAGGAGCAAAGGCTACTACGCTTTGACGTTGCTCACCCAGACCCTCGATACCAAGACGCATTTCATCGCCTGGCTCCAAAAACAGAGGTGGTAACTGTCTCATACCAACACCTGGAGGTGTTCCAGTGGCGATAATGTCACCGGGATACAGGGACATGTGACGGGAAATGTAGCTCACGAGATGCAATACGCCGAACTCCATTGTACGCGTATTGCCGCCTTGCTGACGTTTACCGTTCAGATCTAACCAAATGTTAAGATTCTGCACGTCATTCACTTCGTCCGCAGTCACCAACCACGGCCCAACCGGGCAAAAGGTATCGGCGCTTTTGCCCTTAAACCATTGTCCGGTACTCTCAAGCTGAAAGGCTCGCTCCGACACGTCGTTAATAATTGTGAAACCTGCGATGCACGCGGCGGCTTGGGATTGCTCGACATCGCGTGCAGTCCGTCCCAAAATAATGCCCAGTTCCACCCCCCAATCACTTTTAACAGAACCTTGAGGTAGCATAATGTCGTCATTCGGCCCATTCAGGGCACTTGTAGCTTTGGCGAATAGGATAGGTTCCTCGGGAAGAGCCATCCCTGTTTCCACTGTCTGGTCTCGATAATTCAATCCAACGGCGACAATTTTTCCAATGTTAGCGACCGGAACACCTAATCGAACAGAACCTTCGACAACAGGGAGGGAGTCGGGGTTAAGCTTCGCTAATGCGGCAAGACGGTCAGGGTCTAGATTGGCGCTACCGAGATCGCTCATCTGATCTGATAAGTCGCGAATTCTTCCATTGGCATCCTGAAGACCAGGTTTTTCTTTGCCACGCGGACCAAAGCGAAGAAATTTCATTTTTTTGTCCTTCTCGCGTTAACCTAACCGGGCATCAATGAAGGTCAATAATCTTCAAGATTGGAGAAACAACGGAAGGGCTCTCATCGCCGCACCAACCTCATCACCGACAAGCACCTGAAATTCGTTATTAGACATCGCCAATGCCTCAGCACGCTCACTGGCATTGTTGCCATGTCCGGACAGTACATGAAGACCACCAGCCAGACCTGCGTTCTTGCCGGCGCCAATGTCACCGGCGCGATCACCTACAATCCAACTGGTAGTCAAATCTAGGGAAAACATGGCCGCTGCCCGGAACAGCATGCCTGCTCCCGGTTTACGATCAGGGTGATCGGCGATATTCCATGGTGCCTGGCCATCACTATGGAAAGGACACGCAAAAACAGCATCGACGCGAGCATTTTCGGCTGTCAGTGCATTCAGCATAGCCGCTTGAACAGACTCAAAATCCGACCAACCATATTTACCTCGTCCAATACCGCTTTGGTTAGTCACCACAATGACAGGCATGCCATTTGTGTTTGCTGCACGGATCACGGCCGCCGCGTTGGCCGTCANCCNCATGTCTTTCACACGGTGCAGATAATTCACTTCTTCAACAATCACNCCNTCNCGATCNAGAAAAAGAGCNGATCTNGGCCCNCCAGAAANAGGGCNGACCTGCTCACACCACACACCNTCGTCACCGACGAAAGGCGGATNAGCCAGAGCTGANAGGTTNGNCATTCGNAACCCTTACTTGTTATTTGCCGCGCCNAANCACCGTGNTAATATCCTTCTANGATAGAGCATGGATCACCGCNCAANNAGACGATNCCGCCATGACATCTCAAGATCATAGACTGCCTGAAACCANGGAAAAANCCCATGTAAATTTGGCCAGATTCTGGGTCAGGTGGTTTCTGCTGGTATTTGGATGGACCAACGTAGGCATAGGCCTTGTGGGTATCTTCATACCTGGACTTCCCACGACAGTCTTCCTGATCATCGCCTTTTGGGCGTTTTCTAAGAGCTCAGATAAATTTCAAAACTGGTTATGGTTCCACCCAAAACTTGGTCCCTCCATTCGCGCTTGGCACCTGCACCGTGTGATACCGGTTCGCGCCAAGGTCTTCGCCGGCGTGATGATGGCTATCAGCTTCATTTATGTGTCAGCCTTCGTTGCAAAAGATTGGGTCCTGCCCACCATCCTGGCAGCGGTCATGATCCCCGCCGCTGCTTACGTGTTGACCCGCGCCAGCGCACCACCCAAAACAGCAGCTTCGGACACCGCCATTTTTAAATAACACTTAGCCTAAACCGATTTGCCTTCGCCCCAATGCAAACCGACAACGCCAAGTATCACCAATACAAGAGACACCGCCTTGACTATCGTCATCGGTTCCTTGAAAAGAAAGACAGCGGCAATGGAAACCACTGCCGTCCCAACCCCCGCCCATATAGCGTATGCAGTACCTACATAAAGGCTTTTTAGACACAATGCGAGAAACCAAAAACTGGTGCTATAGCCGACCACAACTATGATGCTTGGGAGTAGAATAGAAAAACCGTTCGACATTTTAAGTGCGAGGGTGCCAATCACTTCACTTAGAATGGCCAGAGCGAGAAAATACCAGGGCATGACGAGACCTCTCCTAGGACCTTATTCGGCAAAAATTTGAGGATGNTAGCCTAACTTATACGCTAGTACATGAGCATACCTGATTTTCGATAGTCCAACGCATCGAGGACTTGGTTCCAGGCTTGGCGGAAATAAGATTAGAGATACCGTGCCTTGCCAAATTATTTCAGCGGCCTTTGCGGTAAACATTAAATTTGGCGCTTTGGTGTGTTCCGAGACTAACCGTGGTATATTCGACCTATCCGCATCTTCATTGTACTGAACGCAGTGTAAGCTTAATCTGAAATTCACCAAGGTNCTCGGTTCATTTCCCATCTTGCCTTTACCCCTNAGATGACAAAGGACGTGTCCATGTGCAGCATTTAATTGAGAAACTCATTGTGGGTCCGACAATTGGAGCTCGGACAAAATTCCTCAATATGGATCAGCTTCATGATTGCCAAGGACAATCTCCAGTAAGATCGTATACGCCATGCATCAGTTGAAGCTCTTTAACCGAGAAAACGTCAAGGACCCCGATTAGCATTCATCCGCAACCTCGCCACCCTATCAGAGACGCAAATATCAGTATTCTGCACGTGAGACTGAAAAAGAAACTGTGTTAGCGACCTTATTGGTNATAAATAACAAACTTTTGAGAGAAACTAGAGTGGAAGCTGAAAAACGCGGGAAAATAAACTTTCACCCGGATATTCATGGCATTGCGCCCTAATTAACAATACGATCCGGGCATTTCTGCTAAATGCAAAATTAATAGGCTCTGATTATTCATTAAGAGTAATTTGAATTTATTCTTACAATACAAGAAATTTTGCGGCTGCGGGTAGGGCGTGATAAGACGTTTCCGAGTGATCCACCTGATATAGGAGCCCTCGCGTGAGTGACGAACTATCATCGTTCAAACCCACCCCCGCTGCATCATTATCTGTTTTGTCACGCGTGAAGCTGCTCTCAGTCGACGTAGACGGTGTCCTCACAGATGGCGGTATTTACTATACAGACGACGGCAATACATTACGTAAATTCAACGCCAAAGACGGCATGGGTTTAGTAATGTTGCGACAGGCCGGTATCATGGTAACGATCATCTCCGCCGGGGCTCCTGGGGCAATTGAGCACCGGGCTAAACGCCTGGGGATAGAGCACGTGTATACCGATGTGCATGACAAATTGACCTTCTTTCAAGACCTCACTCAGAAATTAGTTGTTGATATCGCTGACACCGCACANATGGGTGACGACGTCAATGATCTGCCTCTCATGCGCGCCGCAGGCATCAGCATCACGACGGCTGACGCCGTCAGCGCTGTCGCGTGCGAGGCCGATATCACCACGGTGCGCCGCGGCGGCGACGCGGCCGTCCGCGAAGTTTGTGACGCGATACTAGCAGCACGGGAAAGTGCCTGAATAGCAACTAGAGGGTTCACGCCATAGCCGGGGTCTCATCATGCTGCACATAACGTCAGTCAAGACCCCAGAGCAGCGGCATCGCCGCTTACGGAGCGTCAGATATAGCGTACTTCATCAATCGAGCTCTAGTGGCNCAAGCTGCAATTTCATTATTTTTTCGTGTTCGAAAGCTATTAAAAAGCTAATACTGCAGTCACTGTTGGAAACACCCCGTTGATTCCCATGGACAGATAAACGGTTGAACTTGAAAGCATGATTCTATAAATAAATTCAATATGATACGAATTAATTTTCTAATTTTGGCAGTCGCTGGTGTATTGCTTCTAACAATCGCGGGATGCGGAGGTCAGCCTTACATCCACTTGGCGAGGGAATATGATCGCGAGTCAGAGATCTTCCTCAGAGGTATTACCGACCGCGATGACGTAACAATCTGCTATACCAAACGCAAAACAACGCCCAGAATTATTAGTCAAATGGCTGCGNAGGAGTGCCGCCGATTNGGAAGGGTCGCTAGATTGCGGCAACAAACACTCGGAACCTGTCCACTGGCCACGCCTATTGCTGCTGTTTTCGACTGCCTGAAGCCCCCCTATAGGGCGCGGGGGAACGTCTACTGACTCCGGAGGGAGAGCTACTATGAAGATCAAAAAAAGTATCATGAAGAGTATTATAGCGGCTGTATTCGCTCTAGGCCTAGGCGGTTGTGCCGACACACAGAGCCGCATGCAAAGTATGAGTTGGTTGGAAATCGGTGGTACTCTTGGTGGTGCGGTTATGGGCGGATATGTCGGATCGCAGTTAGGTGGCGGCTTCGGTCAGACATTGTTCATGACCGCCGGAGTGCTGATGGGCGGGTCCAGCGGCTATACGGCGACGCGGAACCTGGGTTACTCTGATCAATCGCAATACGATAGCACGGTGCGTCAAGCGTTGGCGCAAGCTGAGGATGGCGAAGTTGTTCATTGGCAGAATCCAGAAACCGGCCTCACGGGTATATTTCGCGCTGTAAACACCTATCAGCACGCGAATGGTCAATATTGCCGCAAGTATAGAGCATCGGTGGCTTTCGATGATGGAATTTTTTCNGGTGGCGGCGTTGCTTGCCAAATGGTANACGGAACNTGGNCTAAGTTTCACGACGANTTNAGTTGAGNCGNTGAGGTGCGATCGTCANAACTTAACCTATGTTCACGAGCTTCTTGACCGCAATCATCGCCGGATACATCGGTTTAGTCGGCATAGTTTATATTGGGCAACGCAGCCTGATGTACCATCCGGGTGGGCCTATTGGTCCGCCAGAGGCCTATGGCGTTCAGGAAATGACAGAATTGCCGTTGGAAACCGACGCGGGCCAAGCCCTAATATCTTGGTACGCGCCACCCAAGCCGGATCAACCTATCTTGGTTTTTTTTCATGGGAACGCGGGAACAATAAGTGATCGTGCTCAAAAGGTTCGGCCCTATTTGAGCGCTGGATTTGGCGTGATATTGGCAGGGTATCGNGGTTTCGGTGGCAATCCCGGATCACCAAGTGAGACCGGACTCTATGACGATGCGGCAACCATTCTCAANCATTTAAAAGCGACCGGNATTTCGTCGGAACGATGGGTTTTATATGGCGAGTCACTCGGATCAGGCGTAGCGACCGAGATGGCACATCGTTACGCGATCTCTGGCATGCAGATAGGGGCCTTGGTTTTAGAGGCTCCCTTTAGCTCCATGGGAGATGCAGCGGCCATTCACTATCCTTATATCCCGACCAGGTTTCTGGTGCATGACAAGTATGACTCGATCGCCAAAATTGACGCGATAAACACACCACTTATGATTGTTCATGGCGCAGCAGACCGGACTGTGCCACTAAGACTTGGTCGCCGTTTATTTGAAGCGGCAAGGCAGCCAAAGTTTTCATTGTGGTTAGATAAGGCTGGGCATAATGATCTCTACGATTTTGGAGCGGCTACCCATATCATCAAATTCTTACGGTTAATTTTCAAAGAACGTTAATCACTTTAATTCACTGAAAAAAAACAAAAATCCTCAGACAGGGTCAGTCACCGAGCCTTGACTCTTGACAATGTTTATGCGTGGATCTTTGTGTAGAGATTTGATTGTACTGGGCGTAAAACTACGCGCTTCCAATCACTCTTTTGAGACTGCATCTATTGATGGATCGCGTTCATGACGCAAGTGCCAAAAATTTATGCCCCGACACCAGCGCAATCCATCGCTGTATCACGTGGCATGCCCGTCAGCAAAGTGGCATCATTGGATGCATCAATTACCGAATCGAACGCCAGCAACCCTTCCGCGTTCGAGACTGAATTCGCCCTCCANAAAGATTTTCAACATAATGCAGGTGCGGATGACACTCGAAATCAAAACCTGCCCCGTCATTCAGGACGCCTTGCGGTTCCAACACAGGTATTTTCCTTTCTTGTCGATCAGTTTAGCGGCGCAAACACAGATGACTACCAGCCGGAACATCAGGCACGGCGAATTGGTAGCATCACCACTAACGCTATCAAGACCTATGAAACCAATTCCAAGGTGATCCACCGCAATCCTGACGTCACGGGAATAGAATTAAGCATACGCCTTTAATGCCCCCTTAATGAGAGGTGGCGGCAAAGTTTTAGGCTTTTAGGCCCGTCTTTTTTTATGTAACGTCAGAGACACTGCACCTAACACCTCTCTACAAGAGAAGGTCACTATAGTCCTGCTCCAGGGTACAATCCATTATGACCTTCGTGCTACCTCGTGAAGCCACATTTTCGATTAATTGGAGCCCATTGGCCTCGGGAGCACGTACTCGAGCTCAATTTTAACAGTAATGGCTTATAACATCGATATGGCAATCTTGTTTGCGACTAATGAGGATGCAGTTGAGCTGCACGATGTAATTAGCTCAGCTCAGTCGCCGCACCTTTATCTTTCCCCAAAAATATTATCTTAATTAAGATTGGTGATACTAGTTTCCTACTAATGATGGGGACCGATTCCAATGCCGGCGGAAGTCAATAACGCTTTCGATATCGCCTTCTTCTTTGCTGACACAGCTAAGGCCGAAAATGAGCACCTACAGCCGCAGAAGCTTCAGGGACTTCTGTTTCTCTCCCAAGCTTACTTCTCCGTAGCCTTCAAGGGCAGGAGACTTATGCCAGCGGTATTCGTGGCTGATGATCGCGGCCCCCTGGAGCCAAATGTTTACGCAGCATTTTCNAAGGGTCGACCGGATATAGACGCGGACCTATTTTTATCCGCCGAAGTAGAGAGCTTCCTAGAGGCAATCTGGCGGCGTTTTGGTCACATCAATACCGATAAGATCATCACGATGGCGAAGGGAACTAGTGCTTACAAAAAAGCGAGAAGCCGCGGTCACCGGGCCGAGATATCCCTTAATGAGATNCGCGTTTCCTTCATCCGGGCCGAGAGGACACCTGGGATCAATCAAGTTATCAGACCTAAACTCTACCGAACGCAATCGGGCAAAAANGTTACTGTTCANAAATGGGTGCCGGGTNCCAAACGGGCCAACGAACCACCNAGTAGCTAGGGTATCAGGAAATCAAAATCGCAACCGTCAGGCGCCTGTGTAACCCGGTTAAGATATAGTTGAAGATAGCCTCGTTCCGAGCCCGCATGAACTGGGGGCGGTTTCCAGGCNTCACGNCGTCGCGCTATTTCTGCGTCATCGACGAGAAGTTCGATACTNCGGTTGGGCACGTNCAGCCGAANCNANTCGCCGGTTTTTACCAGGGCTAACGGACCACCNACAGCTGACTCCGGTGCGATATGAAGTACGATCGTCCCGAAGGCAGTACCGCTCATACGTGCGTCTGACAGGCGGACCATGTCTTTCACGCCTTGTTCGGCGAGTTTTTTGGGAATCGGTAAATACCCAGCCTCGGGCATGCCGGGCGCACCAATAGGACCTGCACCCTGCAACACTAGTACATCGTTAGCGGTAACNTCCAAATCCGAGGANTCCATGCGCACAGCCATGTCCTCNAGGGATGAGAATACCAAAGCACGACCCTCGTGAACAAGAAGGTCCGGGTTAGCTGCTGACTGCTTAATTACTGCACCGTCTGGNGCAAGGTTNCCGCGTAGAACCACCATGCCGCCNACAGGGTACANGGGCGCATCCACAGTTTTTACCACGTCTTGNGGGTAGGCCGGCGGCAAAGCGTCAATCTCTTCACCCAACGTTCGGCCCGTGACGGTCAATGCNTCAAGTTCAAGATAANCGCGCAGTTCGCGCAAAATGGGAGCCAANCCTCCCGCACGATGAAGATCCTCCATGTAGTATTGACCGGACGGTTTAAGATCGACTAAGACTGGAATGTCCTGACCCAGTTTATCAAACGTATCCAGATCGACGCGGATGCCGAGACGGCCTGCCATAGCGGTCATGTGTATCAGACAGTTCGTCGAACCTCCGATTGCTTGTAGGATGCGGAGCGCATTACGGACCGCGGCAGGCGTTATAACCCTGTCCGGGCTCAGACCTTCGGTGACCATGGCAACAACGCGGTTTCCCGTCAGCTCCGCATGGCGCGGTCGGTCGGCGTAGGTAGCTGGAATTACGCTGCCGCCCGGCAGCATCATGCCCATGGCCTCGGTCATCAANGCCATGGTNCTNGCCGTCCCCATAACGCCNCAAGTCCCGGCNGTCGGCACCAATTCNTTNGTNANCTCTTCCACTTCCACGTCANCGATNTCNCCNCCNCGNTACATAGNCCAGAAGCGGCGGCAGTCNGTACAGGCNCCNACCCGNTCGCCGTGATGGGTTCCGGTNAGCATGGGNCCCGTCACCTCAACAATNGCCGGAACATTNGCNGANGCGGCGCCCATCACTAAGGCTGGCACGGTCTTATCACAACCACCAATCAAGACCACGGCATCCATGGGTTGCGCCTTGATCATCTCCTCCGTATCCATAGACATGAGATTGCGCAGGAACATAGACGTGGGGAAAGCGAAGGATTCGTGAAGCGAAATGATCGGAAACTCGATGGGCAAACCACCGGCCAGCATGACACCGCGTTTCACTGCTTCAACTATCTGCGGCACCGTCGCGTGACAGGCATTATAACCCGAATAAGTGTTGGCAATTCCGATCAGCGGGCGCTCTAGGGCTTCATCAGTATAACCCATCGCCTTGATGAAGGCTTTGCGAACATACAAGGAAAAGGCGTCGTCGCCATACCGCGTCAGGCCTTTACGGATTCCTTTTCGTTCATCGTTCACGTTATTCTCCGTTTCTGGTCGCCTCAACCCAAAGACCAGCTAATCGTAAGGTCTTTCATACGAATTGGAAGCCCCAAGCCATGCCTCCGTATTTCGAAATCACCATTATCAGTTTTCGCAAGATTGTGTTCGCCATATTCTATATCCTGGCCCGCAATCATCGCGATGGAGCTTGAGTTCTGCCTGACTAAGATGCTTACAGCCTAGAGCCAATCCCTCGGCGGTGTACAACCACGTTTAAGCATGCCAAAGAATACCTCTATTGACGGCCACAAACTGGAATTTATCGAGGACTGCAAAACAACCTGGCTATCGTTGATGAAAACCACTCCACCCCTCTCCGACGCGGTGGTATTTATTCGTCTCCAAAAACAAAAGATATGTAAGCCGACTAGCATTTACAAAGCGCTATCTGTGCGAACATACAACTCTTAATAATTAGGCCTTTCGCGATTACTTCGCTGCGACCAATTCTAATAATGCGGTCCCGGCTCAGCACTCATCTAACTGCGAATTTACCACCCTTAAGAGGCGATGATGGGCTTATGTTTATTTGCCCATTCTAAAGGCATCCAAGAATTGGCGAAACATTTCACAAAACGGTAAGAAAAAGAGACCTGGTTCGATAGTTAATTCGGGAATTCGAGTAGGTTTCGAATAAAAGTGAAGCGTTCAAACTAAGTCGCTATGTATAGAAGGAGAAAAACTAGAACCATAGCCAGCGTCCAGAATACCATGGTTCCCGCCGGATAGGTTCGCGACATCATACCATCCATACCGTGATACCTCTGAGCCCAGCCTATGATCGCCGAAACGATGCCCAGAAGAAACTGACGACCCTGGCGGTCAACTTCACACCAGCCTCCCTTAAGCCAGAGAATCAGCCGCGGCAGTACCCGGCGATAGAAATAATCCGTATCCAGGTTCGTGGATTTGAGTTCCGGCGGATAAAGCTTTGACATCATCAAAAAGGTGAACGCCAATGCTGAGAACAGCAGGAGTTGCAACTGATTGATCACGTGAGCCGTCGAATAGGGGTCATAACTCACGTCATGTGGCAGAATGTCATAGAGCGCCGAAGGATAAACCCCAATAGCGACACATAAAAAGGCGGTGATCCCCATGGCCAGCAACATGTTGAATGGGGCTTCCTTAGGCCGCATGCCTGCGTCATGAGCGAAAAACGCGAAGTATGGGATCTTGATTCCTGAATGGTGGAACACACCCGCAGACGCAAATAGCAAAACGCCCCAGACAAGCCAATGGCCCTCGTAACCCAAGGCCGAGAGAATCATGGACTTAGAAACGAAGCCCGAGAACAGAGGGAACGCCGAAATGGAGGCTGCACCGACGATGCAGAACCCGGTCGTCCAAGGCATCGTCTTGTAAAGCCCGCCTAGTTCCGAGCCCTTGCAGGTTCCGGTCCGAAGCAAGACTGCACCCATAGACATAAACAACAGTGCTTTATAAAGAATATGGGTGAAGGCGTGCGCCGCCGTCCCGTTCAATGCGAGTTCCGTACCGACGCCAACTCCAACCACCATAAAACCCAACTGGTTGTTCAGGGAATAAGCGAGGACGCGTCGCAGATCGTTCTCAATCACAGCGTAGAAAATTGGAAACATTGTCATAGTCGCGCCAATTACGATAAGAATTTCGGTCCCCGCATAGCCACGCGCTAGGGAATAGACTGCTAGCTTCGTGGTGAACGCGCTTAGCATCACCGTGCCTCCCACCGTGGCTTCCGGATAGGCGTCCTGCAGCCAATTATGCAACAGCGGGAAGGCGCATTTCACGCCAAAGGCCAGAAAGATCAGCTTGCCCGCCGTCGACTCCAGACCGAAGTGAACGAAGGCGATGGAGCCTGTATCGGCCACATGAACCAGCACACCGGCCAGCAAAAGCACGCCGGAGCCCACCTGGATAATCAAGTAGCGCATTGCGGCGCGGCGCGCTTGTTCCGTGCCTGCGGCCAGGATCAGGAACACGGAAGAGATGGCCGTCAGCTCCCAATAGATGAACAGCGAGATCAGATCGCCAGCCAACACGGCACCCACGGCAGCTCCCGCATAGATCATGCCGGAGGTCTGTTGGACCGGATCGTCGTCGTTCAGAGCATATAAAGTGCCAAGGAACGTCGCGATCAGAAAGATAAGCATGAAGACCCGAGAAAGGCCGTCCATGCGTAAGGTCTCTAACGTATAGCTAAAGACTTGGAAATGCCCGTATGACCCGTCCTCGATACCGAGCGCAAAGGCGAAAGCCACGATAGGTAATGCCAGAAGATAGAGTTGACGGAGCGGCCGTTGCAAGAGGGCAATGGGCAGCGCACCGATGATCAGAAGGAGAGCCGGGTTAATCATCGCCGCCATCCTTGTCGTAGAAGTCTTCGTCGCGCATCAGAAAAACCCGGAGAACCCTCGCCGCCAAAACCAGGCCCACACACATAAAGAAACCATAAAGGGCATAAAACCCGAACCAGCCTTCCGCGCGAAAATAAGTGTGTTTGTGATAAAAGGCGTCGGCCACGAACAGACCCGTGCAGACGATCACCAATGCCCAAACGATCTTACGTACGTTGCGTATATCATCTAGCCAATACTCCTCTCCGTCATTATGAGGATTGGTCATGGTGTCCCTCCACCAGCAATAGGCAACAGGAATTCATAAAGCGGGTTTGCGGAGATGAAGAGCACAATGCAGCCCGCTGCCGTAAAAGTTAGCGCGCCCACACACATCAGGGGTGCTTCCTCAAACCCCCGGACCCTCCACTGGTTTGGCCCAGTCGCATCTCCAGGCCCGTGGTCAACATGACTATGATAATCGAGATGATGATCGTCATGGGCCTCTTCCGGCGGTGCAAAGAAAAAGCCGTTGATTACGATGGGAAGCAGATAGGCGATGTTCAACAGCGACGAAATCATAAAAATCGCAATGAACACCAGTTGACCAGTTTCCGCAGCGCCAAGCGACAGGTACCATTTGCTCCATACGCCGCCGAGAGGCGGCAGCCCAATGATCGATAGGGCCCCAATGAGGAAACAGGCGAAGGTGATTGGCATCTTCCTGCCCAGGCCCTTCATCTGACTGATTTCAGTCTTATGACTGGCGACCATGATGGCGCCGGCGCAGAAAAACAAGGTGATTTTACCAAAGGCATGCATGGCAATGTGCATGGCCCCGCCAACCGCCCCGATCCCCGATGCAAGCATGGCCCCTAACACGATATAGGACAGCTGCGACACTGTCGAATAAGCAAGTCGAGCTTTCAGGTTGTCTTTAGTCATGGCGACCAAGGAGGCTAAAAGTATCGTCGCCGCAGCGATGAAGGCCAGCCATTCGCTCGCATTTGTTCGGGTCAGAACGTCAAAGCCAAAGATGTAGATGGTCACCTTGAGCACGGAAAACACTCCGGCCTTCACGACCGCCACCGCGTGCAGCAACGCGCTGACCGGTGTTGGCGCAACCATGGCGGCCGGCAACCAACGATGGAAGGGCATAAGCGCGGCCTTGCCGATGCCGTATACATAGAGCCCGATCAATACCGCCGTCAGGCCCGCCGAAATGCTGCCCGGCAAAATACCACCATCGCGAAAATCGAGTGTTCCTGCCACCTTCCAAGTCCAGATCACGGCGACCAGCTGCAACCCAATAGACGTCCCGATGAGGATGCCCAGATAGACCCGACCGGCACGCTTCGCCTCATCGGTACCGGAATGGGTGACCAGTGGGAATGTTGAGAGGGTTAGGATCTCGTAGAACACGAATAAGGTAAGCATGTTGCCGGCGAACGCGATTCCGATAGCGCTGGAAATGGCGATGGCGAAACACGTGTAAAAGCGTGTCTGGTTGATCTCGTGGTGGCCACGCATGTAGCCAACCGCGTAAATCGACGTGACGATCCAAAGTCCACTGGCGACACCGGCGAACAGCATACCGAGGGGTTCTATTGTAAAAGTGATGCCGAGACCGGGCAGCATCTCCAATACGGTGACGCTAGGCCGAGCGCCGGAGGCCACATCGTCGAACAAGGTGGTCACAATGCAGAACGTGACAATCGCCGTGATCACGGTCACGGCTTCGCGAACGTTCGCAGTCCGCCCATTCAGAAAGATAAAGACGGCCCCGATCAAAGGCACCGCAACGGCAGCGATAATTGCGGTTTCCGGGCTCATCCGCCACCTCCTAAAAGAGCCCTGGCCGCCGCAATGGCAACGTCCAGGGTCGTCGTAGCATCAATACCAAAATAGATGGATGCACCGATCAATACCCACATGGGGATTAGCATGGACAACGGCGCTTCATTAACTTCCTGCGCAACCGCGCCGATGGGACGAAAATAAATCACTTCAACCACACGCCACACATAAATTACCGCCAACAAGGAACTGCTGACGATCAGGATCGCGATCATCCACCAACCTTTCTCCAAGGCGGCCTGGATCAGATACCATTTGGAAACAAAGCCGACGGTCAAGGGAACGCCGATCAAGCTCAACCCGCCGGCCACGAACGACGCCATGGTCCAGGGCATCTTCCTGCCCAGGCCCGTCATTTGCCCCAGCTGCACCCCGCCAACCCGATAGGCCACGGCGCCCAGGGCCATGAACAAACCGCCCTTCATGACCGCGTGGTTAAACAAATGTATGATCCCCGCGGCCATGCCCGTGACAGTGTCAAAACTCAGCCCCAGCACTATGTATCCAATTTGCGCCACGGATGAATAGGCCAACATACGCTTGATGTTGAGTTGATAAATGGCCACCAGGGAGCCCACGAACATGGCAATGACCGCCATTACCATAAACATGTCTCGGATCGGCACGATCTCCAGAATATCGACGGTGCCGAAAATCGTGTACGTGACACGGATCAACGCGTAGACGGCTACTTTTGTTGCTGTTGCCGCTAGGAACACCGTCACCGCGGATGGCGCGTAGGTGTAGGCATTTGGCAACCACATATGCATGGGGAAGAGCGCAAGTTTCAATCCCAGACCGACGGTCAAGAACGCCATAGCCGCCTGGATTGTGCGGCTTCCCGCCAATTCCGGGATGAGCCTGGACAAGTCATAAATATTAAGGCTGCCCGTGGCGTTGTACATCAAGCCAACACCGATGATGTAGAAGGTGGCCCCGATGGTGCCCATGATCAGGTAGCGGTAGGCCGCCGTTAGCGCTCGCCGATCCTTACCGAAACTGATCAAGACATAGGATGATAGAGAAGAAACTTCCAAGAAGACAAAGAGGTTAAATGCGTCACCGGTGACGCTGATCCCCAACAGGCCAGCTTCGCATAACAGAAGCATCGTGTAGAAGAGATACACTCGACTCACTGGAATTTCCGTATCCACCGTGCGCTTAGCATATGGCATAACCACGGCGCCGATGGCTGTAACGATTACCAGCACAAAGGCGTTTAGCTTGTCAATCCGGTACTCAATTCCCCAGGGCGCGGCCCAACCGCCCAATTCATAGATAATGACACCTTCAACCATCACCTGCATCAATAACGCGATGGAAATGGGCAGGCAGAGTAAAGCGATCAAGGTCGCCCAGATCCACACCACGTGCGGATGGCGGATGACCATACATACAGGTGCCGCCATGAGCGGCAGAATGATCTGGAGTATGGGCAGATGCTGGGCGATCAAGTCTGGTTCTCCAGTTCATCAATCTCCTCATCTTCAATGCTCCCGAAAGCGTTGCGGATCCGAACCACCAACGCCAGGCCTAGCGCTGTTGTCGCGACACCGACGACAATCGCCGTTAGTATCAGGACATGGGGCAGGGGATTGGAATAGAGCTCGATACCCTCTGCCAGGATCGGTGCGGTGCCGCCCTCAACTTTGGCCATAGTGATATAGAGCAAGAACACAGATACCTGGAAAACGTTTAGCCCAACGATCTTCTTGATCAGGTTGCCGTGGGCAATGACTATATAGAGCCCCATCATCATCAGGACGATGATAATCCAATAGGGAAGGAGGCCGGGGAATTGTTCCACTTCAGGCCTCCTCGTGCTCTTTTGTGTGCTCCTCCGGGCGGCGACCGGCGAACGTGCAGAAAATCGTGATAACCGACGCGGCGACGGTTATGCCAACACCAAATTCCACCAGAACAATACCTAAATGCTGGCCGCCCTTGGCTGTCTCGGCTAGGACATTGTAGTCCAGATAGCTACCACCCAACAAAATGCCGGCAACACCGACACCAGAGTACAACAGCACACCAATAACTAAAAGAAACCGTGTCGCTGCCGCAGGCAAAACCTCGCGGACAGTCGCGACGCCAAAAATAATCGCATACAATATGAACCCAGCAGCGAAAATTACGCCTGCTTGAAATCCGCCACCCGGACCAAAGTCGCCGTGCCACTGCACATATAGGCCAAATAACAAGATATAGGGTATCAGGAACTTCGAGATTACCCTGAGAATAATCTTTTGTCTCATGAAGAAAGGCCTCCGGACATCTCGGAGGATGAGTTTGAGCCTGTTGTCTCGCTATCCTCGTCATCATGATGGCGCCGCGGAAGGCGCGCCCGACCTAGGATAGCCAAAACGCCTGCAGCAGCGGTGAAAATTACGAAAGTCTCACCCAAAGTGTCGTAACTACGATAGCTGGCCAATACCGCCGTCACCACGTTCGGCAAACCGACCTCAGACGTCGACTCAGTCAGATAATGGTTCGCCACATGGTGATGGATCGGCGCGATAGGATCGCCATACATGGGCATGTCCAATGTGCCGTAAATGAGGACAATCCCCGTAAGCGAAACAACGACCAAAGCACCCAATATATTTTTTGCGGGCGCCGGCCGTTCCTCTCTTGTCGTCAACGCGAGGGTGCTAAGCATTAGCACGGTCGATGCGCCGGCGCCTACGGCCGCTTCCGTGAAGGCCACATCGACGGCATCCATTACAACGTAAGCAGCAGCCCCCAATAGACTGAAGATGCCGGTCAGCATGACAACCGCGAATAGGTCGTGGATCCGCGCGATGGCGATAGCTGTGATCGCCATAAATGCAAGAAGGGAGATGATTATTATGTTTTCGATGACGTGGTCCCCCCGTCATTGGAAGCCTTCTCGCCGTGCATTGGGTGAACGCCAGCGTAGGCGGCAGCCCGGCAGAGAGCATGGCAACTAGTTGGACTCGTAAACAGAATAAAAATTAGAATCATCGCCAACTTCGCCAGCGCCAAAGTCCAGCCGGCCTGGAACGCGAGGCCGAGAAGAATCAAACCAATCCCGACAGTATCGATGATGCCAGCGGCATGCATACGGCAGTAGACGTCAGGCAGGCGAATTACCCCAATTGCACCGATCAC
>PARE01000008.1 GCA_002709525.1 Magnetovibrio sp.
GCATCTTCATTCAAGGCTGAACGTGAACCGGACCTCTTAGTCCCTTTTTTAGGGTGGTGGCAAGTAGGCGAAATCCGTCCATGCTCGATCGCCCTTCGGCGAAGGCCATTTTTTTTACAGTCTTTGTAAATAGCGTCAAGAACAATCGCCGGCCACTTATCCTTCGCTCAGTCATGATAAGCCGCAAGGCACCACATTAGGCGACCATCTTGGCCAGTGTTTTTATTTGAATTAAAAGAGTATCGGATCATCACGAATTTCTCGATCCAGATGAAGGCTCGAACTAATATTGACGTTTTCCCAGTTCAAAATGGGGTTGGCTGACAATTCTTCACGTTGCTGGTTGGTTATGCCCCAATCCACTTTCTCCTCGTTAGATTGGATGTTATCAAACAGCTCCTCAGAAACATGGGCTATGCCAGATCCGGAATATGCATGGACTGGAAATGCTAGCCGGCTAAAGCGCGGTTCGCGCCACGCCGGTCCACTATATTTGTTGGAAATTTATGCCTTTGTTCTCAGGAAGGTATTATTCGGAGTCGTGATCACGAGCCAGACGCGGCAGCCAAATAGCGGCCAGCCCAAGCGTAATCATAATTAATGTCAGCCAGTCCCCATATCGGCCGTAGGGAGGTGGTCTCTTGAGCGCTCTCGGCAAGTCGGAGTCCAGCCGTCCCTCCTGCCCTAACTCCAGCCGCGCCTCGATCCGTCCATGGGCGTCGACGACCGCAGAAATGCCAGTGTTGGCGACACGCACAACGGGCACCCCCTGCTCTACCGCCCGTAACTGCGCCGCTGCCAGATGCTGATACGGGCCAGCAGACATCCCAAACCACGCGTCGTTGGTCAGGTTCAATATCCACGCGGGCCGACGATAACCAGCCCCGACCTTAGCGGGAAAGATGATTTCATAACATATCAACATGACGGCCGGTGGAAGGCCAGCCAGGACAGGGATTTGGGGCGTGTTGCCCGGATAAAAATCAACCCGGCCAGCGGTCAATCTAGAAAAGCCAAAAAGCCATCGAAGCGGCACGTATTCGCCGAAGGGGACTAAATGGCGCTTGTCGTAAGTAGCCGTGATTTGACCCCTAGAGTCGAGTGCATGAACGCTGTTGTAGGCGCGTTGTAAACCGCCCTCGGCCATCTCCATGCGCGGCGCGCCCGTAATCAGCAATCCGTCAACTGGTACCGCAGATGCTATCATCTGGCGTAACCCATAATCGCCAGAAAGATTATAGGGCACGGCCGTCTCCGCCCAGATAACGTGGGTTGGCAGGATGCCGGCAGCATCCGGGCCGTCGCTCAGGCGCATTTGTTGGCGAACGTGGTCGACCCGCAGTTCGGAGCGCCACTTAAGATGTTGCGGAATATTGGGTTGCACCATACGCAAGCGCACACCGTCCACGGCCAACCGCGACGCGGCGCTAAGGCGCAAATTGCCCGCAATCCATATATCGACAATGACAATAAGGCCAACACCCAGACCGATCATGGCAGCGCGGCGGTTGTCACCAAACAAGAAAAGGGCGGGTAATCCGGCGATGGCGATTGTGATCATTCCGAGCCCGTAGGGCCCTACTAGGGCTGCTGCCTGAAGCACCTCCGGCGAAAAAGTCCAAACCGTAGCCACGAGGTTCCAAGGGAACCCAGTAAGCATGCCTGCGCGCAACCATTCGCTGGCTGTCCAAAGTCCGGCAAAGGTCAAAATCCTCGCGAGTGGCGATGGGCTACACCACCGCCAAACGGACCAGGCAATTGATGCGGTAGCAGCAGGAAACATTGCCAGACCGCCGGCCAAACCCAGGACTGCGAAGGGCGCCAGCACGCCATGTTCGGTGGCATCCACCATAAAAGCGTTGGATACCCAGTAATAGCCAACGAGTCCCTGGCCAAGGCCAAACATCCAACCAACTACAAAGGCCCGGCGTCGGTCATCGGTCTGGACCAATATCCAGATCAACCCTGAAATAGCTGGAAGAAGCATGAAAACCAAATGGAACGGCGGCAGAGCCAGCGCCCCCATCGCACCCAAACCAACCAACTGGACGCAACGCAGCAAGGTTGAACGCGACAACCCCTATTCTCCGCTCGGTTGTTGCGGCAAGCCGCGCAGTCGGAGCCGCCGAATACGCCGAGGATCCGCCTCCAACACCTCAAACTCGACGCCAGAGGAATGGCGGATCAACTCGCCGCGGATCGGCACCCGGCCTGCCAGGGAAAACACTAAGCCACCAAGCGTATCTATATCCTCACGCTCCTCATCGTCATCAAGAACTGGTCCAATGGTTTCCTGTAAGTGCGCGATAGTCACCCGCGCGTCAGCAATCAAACTGCCGTCTACTGAGGGCATCAATGCTGGTTCGTCGTTTTGGTCGTGCTCGTCCTCGATTTCACCAACGATCTCTTCCACAAGGTCCTCAATGGTAACCAGGCCGTCAACCCCACCATATTCGTCCACCACCAGTGCCATGTGGGCGCGCTTGACGCGCATCTCCAGCAGAAGCTCCAGAACCTGCATGGACGGCGCTACGAATAGCACTCGGCGCAAGATGCGCGATGGCGAAAAGTCAGCTTCCGCGCCGCGCCAGGCCAAAACATCCTTAGCGTGAACGAAGCCTATGGAGTCATCAAGTGATTCACCGTAAACGGGTAGTCGGGAATGGCCTTCGCCGGTGATCACGTCAATGATAACGGACAAAGCGGTTTCAGACTCAATGGCGACTATATCAGCGCGGGGGACCATTACGTCGTGGACAGTACGGTCGCGTAATTCGAGGATATTAGCTAGCAACAGCCGCTCATCCTCATTGATTGGCTGATCGGACTCCTCGCGCTCTTCGATCAATTCTTCAAGTGTATCGCGTATTGAGCCGTCTCCGTTGCGCCCACGGCGTAGCATGCGTAACCATTCGCGAAGTATGCCGCCAAATTTCTGTTGCACCGACGTGTCTTCGCTTGCTGCCTCGGTTGGGATCAGATCACTCATGGCGCTGCCGCTTCATTAGCCAACACGTAAGGGTCTGGAACGCCGAGCTGAGCAAGTGCATCCGCTTCCAACCGTTCCATAATAGTAGCCTCATCATCAGTTTCGTGGTCATGGCCCAAAAGATGCAGCATCCCGTGAACCACCAGATGGCTGAGATGATCCGTGGTTGTCTTCGCTTCCAGCCGGGCCTCAGCTGTGGCGGTTTCCAGAGCGATAAAAATATCCCCTAGGAACAGGGGTGCATCGACGGGCAGGCGAGCCATATCGTCGGCGTCGAAAGCTGGAAAGGAGAGTACGTTCGTGGCACGATCCTTGTTCCGATAATCTCGATTCAGCAGTCGCACCCTGTCATCATCGGTCAGCACCACAGCGGCCTCGCAGGAACGTCCAAGATCCAGGGACCCGGCGGAATAGGCGGCGCGTGCGGCGCGTTTGGCGACCTCTTCAGGTGCTGTCACAGCCTTGCACCACCCATTCGCGACGACGGCAACTTCTAAAGCCAGAATGGTCGCAGTATTCATCTCAGGGATTGCCCTTTTTCCTCTGTCCACTCAGGGCTGCATCCAGTTCATAACGCGCACCTGTCTGGCGCTGGGCGTCGACTTTGCCATAGGCGTCAACGATTTTGGCAACCAAGGGATGCCGAACCACATCAGTCTCACTGAAATTGATGAACCGAAGGCCTTTCACATGGCCCAACACATCGATGGCGTCACGCAGGCCAGATCGCACCCCCCGCGGCAGATCAACCTGGGTCAAATCGCCGGTGATCACCATCCGTGAATTTTCGCCCAGACGGGTGAGGAGCATCTTCATCTGGACGGCCGTGGTATTCTGCGCCTCGTCCAGAATTACAAAGGCGTTCGATAAAGTCCGGCCACGCATGAAGGCAAGTGGCGCAACCTCGATCTCTCCAATCTCCAGACCTTTGTTCACCTGGTGGTCTGGAAGCATGTCGAACAGCGCGTCATACAGCGGCCGTAGGTAAGGGTCAACTTTCTCACGCATGTCACCGGGTAGAAAGCCTAGCTGCTCACCGGCTTCAACGGCTGGACGCGAAAGAATGATTCGGTCCACATCGCCACCGACCAAATGTTCCACAGCTTTCGCAACAGCTAAGTAGGTCTTTCCGGTTCCCGCTGGTCCTTGACCAAAAACCAGTTCTGCCTCGTCGATGGCCTCGAGGTATTCAGCTTGGGTAGCGGATCGAGGCGAAATAACCCTCCTGCGGGTGTGCACAACCATTTCCTTTGTCGCACCTTTGCCAACTGGTGACTTGCTCATGCGGATCGCTGCATCGACCTCCGGCATGGCCACGGCGAGGCCCATCTCCAGGCGCGTGTAGAGGCCATCCAAAGCATCACACGCAATCTCCACCAAATCAGCTGGGCCAGTTACGGTCACCTCGTTACCGCGAGCCATTGCTTGCACCCCGAGCATCTGTTCGATTCGGGTCAAATTGGCGTGGTGCGAGCCGAACAGCTCTATGGCCAGACTGTTGTCAGCGAAAATGCGCTCGGCCGAACCCTGCCGCCCCGCCGTGCGATCCCCTTTTCCATCTCTGGGGGCAGTTTGACCGACCTTGGCGCGGCCGTTGCGTTTCGTCGCCATTCGGCTCAAGCGATGGCCCTTTGCGTCTTCCATTTCTCGGGTACACTGGCTGCCAAACTGTTTGGATGAGCCTCATCTATCCGCAGCGTCACAATCGAACCAATGAGATCACTTGGAGCACTAACGTGCACAGCTTGCATAAAGGGGCTGCGACCAATCAACTGGCCGGAATGTCGGCCATGGCCATCCAACAAAACATCCAATTCATTACCAACACATGCCGAGTTAAATTTGGATTGCTGCAAGCTCAAAAGTTCTTGCAGCGCGGCCAGGCGGTTCTTCTTTACCGCTTCGTCCACTTGCGATTCCATGATCGCCGCCGGCGTGCCTGGGCGGGGACTATATTTAAATGAATAGGCGCCCACAAACCCAATCTCCGCGACCAAATCCATTGTGTCCTGGAAGTCACGGTCGCTCTCCCCCGGGAACCCAACAATCAAATCCGTAGAGAGTGCAAGGTCCGGTCGAGCCGCACGGAGGTTGGCTACCAAGCGCCGGTAGTCATCGGCGGTGTGGCGTCGGTTCATGGCCTTAAGAACACGGTCCGAACCAGATTGTACAGGCAGGTGTAAATAAGGCATCAACGCAGGTACGTCGCGGTGCGCAGCAATCAGTGCTTTATCCACGTCGGCAGGATAGGAGGTGGTATAGCGGATACGATCCAAGCCATTGATGTCGCCCAGCTCAGCGATCAATCGACCCAGCGACCAATCCGCGCAGCCGCCTGTATTACCGTGGTAATTGTTAACGTTCTGACCCAGCAAAGTAATCTCGCGCACGCCAGCCGCCGCCAAACCTCGGGCCTCCGAGATAACCTGATCAACAGGTCGGGAAAATTCGGCGCCACGGGTGTAGGGCACAACACAGAAGGTACAAAATTTGTCACACCCCTCCTGGACCGTCAGGAACGCACTGGTGCGGCCTTTCGCAGACGGCTGGGGCAGAAAATCAAACTTCGACTCCACTGGAAAATCCGTCTCCAAGACGGCACCAGCCAGACGGTGAGCACGCGCGACCATTTCTGGCAACCGATGATAGGTCTGAGGTCCAAAAACCATATCCACGTAAGGTGCTCGCTTCAAAATTTCTTCGCCCTCGGCTTGGGCGACACAACCGGCGACGGCAATCATCATTGGCTCTGTCTCAACCCGGGCACTCTTTATCCGACGCACCCGCCCTAAGTCTGAATAGACCTTCTCCGCCGCTTTCTCGCGGATATGGCACGTGTTCAAGATAACCAAATCCGCGTCATCGGGGGTGTCGGTCAGCACATAGCCCACAGGTGCCAGGATGTCCGCCATGCGCTCAGCATCATAGACGTTCATTTGGCAACCATAGGACCTGATATGAAGCTTTTTAGCCAATGGCTTACGCGAATGGATTCGTGCCCAATGTCATTAGATTGACACTAGCATTGGCAGGTCTGGTGTCAAGAGCCCTATAACCTACTCTCCGTCTTTGACGGGGATACCGTACAGTTCCAGTCGATGGCCCACCAGTTTCATGCCATGAGCCTGCGCTATCTTTTCTTGGAGCTCTTCTATCTCTTCGTTCTGGAACTCAACTACCCGGCCCGACTTCATGTCGATCAAATGGTCATGGTGGTCGTCGGTGACCTCTTCGTAACGCGATCGGCCATCGCCGAAATCATGGCGCTCGAGTATATTTGCCTCCTCCCAAAGACGCACGGTACGATATACAGTCGCAATGGAGATACGCGGATCCAATTCAGCGGCGCGACGATGCAGTTCCTCCACATCTGGATGATCCTCGGCAAGCGACAAGACGCGAGCTATGACTCGACGCTGCTCGGTCATCTTCATGCCTTTTTCGATACATAGCTTCTCGATGCTTGTGTCTAACATTCGTTTTATCCATTCGCCCCGCCACAAACACGGATCATACAACAGCGCTACTCGGATACTACACTGATTCTCGAAAAGACCACGGAATTTTTTTACCGCCAGCTGGGTTATTTTCACTTGCCACGAGATTTAGTACCTAAGCCAATCTTCTTTGCCAGATTGGACCGGTGCTTAGCGTAGTTAGGAGCCACCATGGGATAGTCAGATGGTAAACCCCATCGTTTACGATACTCTTCTGGGCTCATGCCATAGGCAGTTTTTAGATGGCGCTTCAGCATTTTTAGCTTCTTGCCGTCTTCGAGGCAGACTATGTAGTCAGGGAATATGGATTTTTTTATTGCCACAGCTGGCTTCGGCCGCTCAGGCGGCGGCTCTCTCGTCCCAAGTGCAGACAAGGTCACGAAGACATCTTGAACCAACTTTGGCAAGTCATCCGGCGCAACTGTATTATTACCCGCGTGCGCAGCAACGATTTCCGTTGTAAACTCCAAAAGTTCGCTAATATTCGGATTTTCGGCCATGCCTAAGCGTCCTTGGTACTCTAAGCCCGCGATGATCAGCGAAGAGCAGAGCGGGACAGTAAATACATCCTATCAACGACATATAAGAATAANCGTCAGTGAAAGCAAATAGAGATGGAAGTAGACGAAACTACAATAGACGAAATACCCGAGGCTGATTTCTTTATCGATATAACAGATCAGGTATGTCCGCTGACATTCGTCAAAACAAAGCTCCTGATCGAGAGCATGCCAACCGGTAAACTTGCAGAGGTCCGCCTCAAAGGCGCTGACCCCCTGGAGAACGTGCCCCGTTCTGTTGAGGAGCATGGCCACGAGATCCTAAACTTACGTCCGGAGTCTGATAATACCGCCGCCGACGGCGTGCATCGTCTTTTGATCCGCAAAAACTAAGGTCGCAGGCGTCCTCCGTAACGGGGAATTACCGCATCGGGCGCGCGCAGGTAGAGCGGCGCGGGCCTATCGATGGGTTCCCCAGGAACCCAACGCGCCGCCGCCAAACGCGCCAAGACAGACGCATCGGGATATGGCGCATTGACGGTCGTCACGGACACCCTGCCGCTGCTCAAGCAATCCTTCAATACGGACGCTGCGTCTCCGGCCACCGAAACCCTCGTAGCGTCTGCCACGCATGCGCCGACGAACAAAGAAGCAGCTTCCGGTAGAATCGCCGTGGGTTCACTTACAGCTTGGCCGTTCGGATTGAAAACCTGAACATAGACGTCGGTTCGTTTGGAGTCGAGACCGATCACCAAAGGATTTCCCAACGGCCCGACACCCGCAGCAATCACCTCTAGTGTAGTCAGACCCAAACAAGGCACCCCGGCGCTCAGCGCAAAAGCCCGAGCCGCCGCCAGGCCGACGCGGAGCCCAGTGAAGGCACCTGGGCCGATGGTCACAGCGATAAGATCCACAGATTTAACCGCGCGGTTCGCTACTTCAGCGATCTCCTGAATCATGGGTATAAGACGCTCAGCATGGCCGCCTGACATAGGCTCAAATCGCGAAGCGCGAACGTCACCATCAACTAAAAGGGCGGCAGAACAAGCATTTGTAGCCGTATCAATGGCAAGGACGGCTGTCATGGCGACCGAATGTCCAAATGATTGCGTCCAATTAATATAGTTCCATACGCCAAACCGCGTAGACGAACAAGCCAATAGCCACGGCAGCCAGAATTGTGTAAGGCGGGCTCCACCGCCAGGCGATGGTATAACTGGAGGCCGGCACAAACCGCGCCATGATCAGTGTCGTGCCAGAAACCGGCGATACCAACGTGGTTAATCCCCACACCCCCAATAGCGAGAGGCCGACGACCTGCACCGGCATACCTAGAACCGTCGGCGGCACGGCCTCACTGATCACAATAACGGAGACCAAGGGATGGATACCGAGGAAACCAAGACCAAGGATCGCGAAAATCAGCCCGAAGATGATCCAACCGCCCTGACCGGCGAAAGGAACGATCGCATCCATAGGGAAACCCGTGGCAAATCCGACGCCAACGATACTCGAGGCCGTAAAGGCCAGTGCTTCGCTCCGCAATCCTTCGATACGGCCATAAACGAGCCGGACCACCCTCCAAGCGCTGCGCCAAGGCGGCACTGTTGGTCCCTCGATCAAAGCCATCCAAAACATCCCAAAAAGCGGGCCGACAAAACCAAGAACTACAGGAAGGCTCAAACCGCTCCATTCCACCGTACCAATAACCAAGACAATCAAAGTTGCAAAGACGCAGGTCAAGTTCCGACCATGGGGCGCCTCCAGGGGCACGGATGGGAAACGGACGTCGCTCAACGCCCTCGGCCGGTAGCGTATCCGGTCGTGAAGCCAGGAGACACCTACCGCGATCAGCGCCATCGGCAAACCGCCCGTAACGACGTCTAGCCAACTAAGCTCCGGAAGCGCAATTAAGATTACGACCACACTGATAAAAAATGGCGACCAAGTCGACGCAACTATATAATTTTGCATCAGCGCCGAGGCCATGCGCCGTTGCAGAAGTGCATCTTTCTGGCGCTCAACCATGGTCGAGAGTAAAACCAAGCCCGCCACATTAAGGACTGAACCCAGAATATGACCACTGGCGGCCAAATAAAGGAAGCGGCGTCCGGGCGGCTGAGAAACCACCGTCCGCCTCACCGCATGCAGGGCCGGACTGATGCTAGCAGGCGTCTGCAGCCACTGGATGGCGAAAAAGAGAACCAGAAAAATTTGCGCCTTCGCAATCCCACTGAGCGCAATGTCAACGGGATCTGCATCACCCAATTCAACTCCAACAATAATCCCAACACTAACTAGAAGGACGGCCATCAATGCCTGGAACAGGGGGATATGGCGAACCTCCAGCCCCAGAAAAACAATGGTACCGGCCACACCTAACCACTGCAGCGGCTTCCATCCGAACACCACAAATCCGATCGCAGCAACCACCACGATCAAATAGATGGTACGTGACAATATTGCAGTCGGGGGGATGTCGGCGGACAAAGTTCCTCCGGNGCGACAGAAGNTCCGTTGCCTGTGCGGAATGTCACAGAGCGTNAAATANNCGCTCTTTACATGTTATGNACGGANTGTTGCAACGGATGTTCGGCCCACANGGCATTTTATTTTGGAAANTANTTCNNCGACNGGNNATTAGCCACTNCGGTTGCTNTGATTTGTGCCCATCGAATNNCTCCAATCACCCAGGGCTAACCACTTGTGTTTTCTGGCAATCTCGAAATAATTATTGGATGATTGATCACAAGATAAANTTGAAAGCACTCTTTTGTGTTGTATTAGGAGTGCTGACGGGAGTTGTAGCAAGCGCCGTGAATGCTGCCACATCGGCTGTGGTACTTGTGTACCACCGCTTCGGCGAGCCNGAATATCCCTCCACAAACACCACCTCCGAACAACTGTCCAGGCATATCGCCGAACTAAAGTCGGGGGCCTACAACGTGATGCCGCTACGCGATATTGTCGCTACAATAAACAAGGGCGAGGCTTTACCAGACCGAACCGTCGGCTTGTCCATCGACGATGGCTACCGCTCCATTTATTCTTTGGCTTGGCCGCGGTTCAAAGCAGCCGGACTGCCGTTCACTNTTTTTGTTGCGACCAGCCATATCGATCAGCGTTCGTCACACCATCTATCCTGGGACCAAATTCGAGAAATGCGCGATGCCGGCGTCGACTTCGGCCATCACACGGTGTCGCACCTCCACATGCCGAAAGCTAGCGCACCGCGTATCGCTGCGGAGATTGAAGATGCCCACAAACGGTTTGAGACAGAATTGGGGTTCCGGCCTAAGCTTTTTGCCTATCCATACGGNGAAGCCAGTCTGTCTGTAGCCGCCGCTATCAAGAACGCGGGATTTTCAGCGGCTTTTGGACAACACTCTGGGGTCATCGGATCGACGGGCGACATGTATTACCTTCCGCGTTTTGCCATGAATGANACCTTCGGAGATTTAGGGCGGCTGCGCCTCGCCATCAACGCGCTTCCGCTCAGGGTCAAGGACGTCACACCGCCGGATCACACGATTACCAAAGAAAATCCACCTGCCATGGGATTNACCTTGGTCGATAAAATGAGCGATTTGACGCGGNTGTCTTGTTTCCTATCGCACGCCGGCCGAAGCGAGCTAATCGACCTCAACCCACGGATCGAAGTGCGCACTACCAAGACATTCGCACGGGGCAGAACTCGGCTAAACTGCACCATGCCCGTCGCCTCGGGCCGTTGGCGCTGGTACGGACGTCAGTTTTATATTCCATGAACAAACATTATAGTGATTTAACATCATCGCCAAAAATAATAGCACACGCCCCCAAACTCTCCATAAGTTTCACCAGAGTGGTCTGAAACTGAGGTAGCGACCTATCAAATAACTGGTCGTTCTGCCGTTTCCGGTTGGCTTAACTTTGCCGCGTCCAGCCCGTCCAGCTTGTTCACACTCATAATAGCGCGAAGGTCCTTGACGTAATCAACGCCGCGCTCGGAGTAGCTGGTCAGGGTTTCGATAAGTCGTCGGCCACGGATCGGTTTACCGTCGCGGCGCATCTGCTCACGCAAAGTTCGAAGCTCACGATAGGCCCGATGAGTATTTAAATTCCGGGCGTAGGAACGAACCGAGTCGAGAAGACTTCGAAAGGCCCGAACCTTATGAGTCTTCCCCGCCTCGCGCTGCAATGGCACCAGACCCTCGGAGCCCGAAAAGGTCCATTCCCCAAAAATGGCGTTGCCCTCACGGGAGAACCGAGATGTACCCCATCCACTCTCCTCCGCCGCCTGAGCAAGCGCCATGGACGTCGGCATAATATCAACCCGTTTTAACAACCCCTTTAAATCACCACGCTCTACTTTGTAGCGTTCCGCAAGAACAATAAGCCAAAGGCGGTCTACAGCAGGCAGGTGTTTGCCGTCCCTGGCTCGGGTATGCAAATCCAATAACCGCATCCGATCGGCCCGAATCTCATCGTTTACCTGTAAAATCAGTGGTAAAACTGTTTTAAAAAAAATTGTCTTGCGCTCTGTTGCCTGACGAATTGCCGACATGTCCAATGGCAAACTGGCCAGGAATAGGCGCGGCACGGCCATGCCGCCAGCCTTGATCCCGTCGAGATCATAGCCAATTCGCTTAAAAGTATTCGATAGGGCCTCCGCGGTGTGCAGAGTGCTCGCATTGTAGCTAGGATCCAGGGTCTGGATATCCAGTCCGTCAGATAACGACTCCGCCGACGTCCCCGCGGCTTCAACAAGAACAATGCTGGACGCCGCTAAATTGTCCATGTCCTCTGTCTTGCTGTGCGTCGGCGCCTTCAACTGCGCATCGGGAAGAGTAATTTCTGAACTGGGTGGATACATAACCGCCAAGGTCAACAAACCTACAACTAACCCCCCGCCAAAATCAGAATCCCACGCTCAAATTTACCTGTCATGACACCATCCGGCGCTCCATGTCAAAAAAGCATGCCCGTTTAACGCTCTCTAATTATCAGTAACGCTCGTCATATTGGGAATGGATCTTTCAGTATTCTCTCTGTGAGGAACGGATCTAAACTTGGAGCAAACTATATAAGGCACTTGGTGTAATAATCCGACCGCCAGATTTCCCGAGGTTTGCTTCCTTTCCATGCGGTCTATGCAACAACTCCGAAAAGTACAAACCAAAACTCGGTATCGGCTGCAATGGTCTGATTATCGCTGTCGCCTGAGCTATTCAACCGCCCGTACCTCTTGTACCTCCGGCACATAATAGCGGAGCATATTTTCGATGCCGTGCTTGAGGGTGGCAGTGGAACTTGGGCACCCCGCACAAGCGCCTTGCATGTGCAAAAATACAATCCCGTCTTCGAATCCCTTGTAGACGATATCGCCTCCGTCTTGAGCGACAGCGGGACGCACCCGTGTGTCGATCAATTCGCGAATCTGGCCCACGACCTCGTCATCATCGCTATCAATGACGTCTTTGTCGACGGCATCGACTTCAATAACCGGGCGGCCAGATTGGAAGTGCTCCATGATGGCCCCCAGAATGAGCGGCTTCATCACCTCCCATTCCTTATCACCAGATTTCGTAACAGTGATGAAGTCCGAACCCAGAAACACCCCGATCACACCTTCGGAGGCGAATAGAGACTTCGCCAGGGGTGAATGGCCCGCCTCATCTGGCGCGGCAAAGTTGGCTGTACCCGTTTCCATTACGGTGTTGCCGGGAAGAAACTTCAATGTGGCGGGGTTGGGCGTGCTTTCTGTCTGAATGAACATGGCTATCCCTCGCGGCGTTCTCAAAACATGGGTGCTGTTTCATAGAATTGGAAGCTAGTAGCCTTTGCGTCAAGGCTCGAGCTAAATTGATCGAACACCTCCAGTATATCACATTCTCATAACCGTTCTATCCAGAAATTGGTGATTGGTGGTCCATATCGAAACCTCAGTCATAGCAGGTACCACTAGCGGTAAATTCTATTACATCAGTTCGGTACTGGTTCCTAAGCAATACACCATCGTTGGACATAGGGTGTTTGACGCCTTCTCCTTAGTCTTCTCCGTCTCCCTGGATCGAATTGCCCAGGGCGAATACAAGGCCTGATTAATTACCTCAATGTGAGTGCTGCCTCGCTAGCAAGCGCAATCTGAGAGAGCGGCTCAAACCATTCTCGGTCCGGTCCAGGCTCACACTAAAGCTCAATGATTTTGAGCGATAATATGGACCCACGCAGCGACATTAAATCGCTTCAGTCCCCTTTCATGGACGCAAGAAACCAACCAAGTCCTGCACTTCTCGCAAGATCGGTGTCGCTATGTCGTTCGCCTTTTCCGCACCGCAACGCAACACGGACTCAACATAAGTCGTGTCGTCTATCAGGCGGCGCATCTGATCTTGGACAGGGCTCAGTTTTGCGACGGCCAGATCGGCAAGTGCCGGCTTGAAGGCACCGAACCCCTGACCGCCAAATTCGCCCAGAACCCCATCCATGTCCGTATCGGCGAGCGCTGCATAAATCCCAACCAAGTTGGAGGCCTCCGGTCGACCATTCAGGCCCGGAGCCTCGGACGGCAGCGGCTCCGAATCGGTCTTCGCCTTCTTGATTTTCCGTGCGATGCCATCTGCGTCATCGGTCATGTTGATGCGCGAATTGTCTGCCGGATCGGACTTAGACATCTTCGACCAGCCGTCTCTCAAAGACATAACCCTTGTAGCCGTACCGAAAATCAACGGCTCAACCACAGGGAAGAATTCCTGGCCGTAATCGTGGTTAAACTTCTGTGCTATGTCGCGAGCCAGTTCCAAGTGCTGCTTCTGATCCTCGCCGACCGGAACGTGGGTCCCCTTGTAGGCCAGGATGTCAGCGGCCATGAGATTTGGGTACGCGTATAACCCCACCGAAGCACGCTCCTTGTCCTTGCCGGCCTTTTCCTTGAACTGGGTCATCCGGTCCAACCAACCCAGACGCGCTACACAATTAAAAATCCATGCCAACTCCGCATGAGCCGATACCTGACTCTGATTGAAAATTACGTTGCGCGCCGGATCGATGCCTGCGGCCATCATCGCCGCCGCCACTTCGCGAATGTTCGCCACCAAATCCTTGGGCTCTTGCCAAACAGTGATGGCATGCAGGTCGACAACACAGAACAGACAGTCGTCAAATTCATCCTGAAGACGCACCCAGTTGCGGATCGCGCCGAGGTAGTTTCCAAGATGTAAGTTGCCAGTGGGCTGGACGCCGGAAAAAATCCGTTTCATCTCTGGAGCCTTCACGTAAAAAATTTCTTGAGCGCCCGAGTTATGGCGGCTCAGCTGTTAGTGGTCAAGAGTCCCCCAACTCTTCAATGCGATGTCTCCGTAGCGCCCTCAGGTCCGACCAACGCGCTGCGCCTAAGACATGCGCCAACCCTCCAAACACTAACACGCCGCCAAAAATCAAAAGGGCTAACGCGCAGATATTGGCCACATGCGCCCCAGCATAGGCAGCCGCGATAAGGCGCTCAAAAACGAGCAGACCCGCAGCCATACCCGCGCTAGCCAGGGCGATTTTTGGCCCTCGTTCGATCAGACGATCGTCGATGGAGAGCTGGCCACGTCGCTTCAACACCACAGCCAAAGCCGCCGCATTGACCCAAGCGGCTAAAGATGATGCCAAAGCAATGCCCACATGCCCCCAAAGCTCCATTAAAAATAGGTTGAGGACAATGTTCACCATAATGCCTACCGCAGCAATTCTGACGGGTGTCGTAGTATCCTCGCGAGCGAAAAATCCGGGTGTCAAAACGCGAATGAAAACATAGGCTGGCAAGCCCGTTGCATAGGCCATTAATGCATCCGCTGTGGCCCGCGTCTCGGCCGGACCAAAGGCACCACGTTCAAACAAGACGGTGACGATAGGCATCGCGATAACCAACAAAGCAGCCGTTGCGGGCAACGTCAGTAAAAGCGCGAACTCGATGCCCCGGTTCTGGCTTTTGGCCGCCGCCGTTTCCTCTCCTGCCGCTAGCTGGCGTGACAAGGTCGGCAGCAACGCCGTGCTCACGGCGACACCGACGACCCCCAGGGGAAGCTGCGTCACTCTATCCGCGTAATACAAGTATGAAACCGCTCCATCAGCAACAAGGGTCGCGAGGATAGTTCCGATTAAGAGATTGATCTGATAGAGGCTGGCCCCGAATACTACGGGCAGGATACGACGGCCCACCAGGCGTACTCTCTGCGACAATCGAGGACGAACCAATCGGAGAGGAAAGTTTGCACTTTTGCAGTGCCAAATCAGCCAAATGAACTGCACCACCCCGGCTGCAAAAACGCCCCAGGATAGCACATGCCCGGGCGTCTCCAGCGTATCACGGAACCACAACATTGCTGAGATCAAAACCAGATTGAGCAGCACTGGCGCGACAGCGGCAGCGGCAAACCGGCCCAACGAATTTAGGACCCCTGATTGCAAGGAGACCAGGGAAATGAACAAAAGATAAGGAAAAGCGATCCGCGACATCTCCGTCGCCATTTCCATTTTACCCTCGACCTCATCAAACCCCGGCGCCAGAAACCACATAGTCCAGGGCATAGCCAGCTCCATCAGCACCACAAACAGCGCCAGAACCACGAATAATACGGCAAAGACTTGCTCAGCTAATTCCTTTGCTCTCTCCCGCCCCTCCTGCTCCAATATCGATGAGAAGATAGGGACGAAGGCCGCCGCGAAGGCACCCTCAGCGAAAAGACGGCGAAATAAATTCGGAAACCGAAAAGCTACGAAGAAAGCATCGGCTACGCTACCGGCGCCCAATACCGCAGCGATCATGATATCTCGCACGAAGCCGAAAACTCGACTCAGCATGGTGAAGCCGCCGACCGTAGTAATTGCCTTCATGAGGTTCATGGAGTCTGAATAGCGGGAAATTAAGGCAGGGGAAAGGCGTCACAGTCACAGAACCGCCTAGATTGACGCCCAGTGTCCCATTTAAACTGAGTGGAGGCAGGTCCAGCTCCCGTTCCGGCTTGCCGACAGGTGTCCGTGAAACCCCAGGAAACGCAATCAGGATTGTGCACCGCCCCAGATGTGATTAAATACCTCTCAATCGCCAGTCGACTTTACTGAAACAAATGCGGACTCGCCATGCGAAAACCTATTGTCGGTATTGTCGCCAACGCGCACCTGATCAATGATCAATACTGGATTCAGGGCTCCAGTCGAATGAATATTGAAGCCGTAGCGGATGCTGCGGGTGCAGTGCCGCTGATTATACCGTCATTGCCCCAGCACCTCGAACTAGAAGATATCCTCGCGGTCTGTGACGGGTTTCTCCTGACAGGCGCGCGTCCAAATGTACACCCGGAAGAATATGGCCACGAGCCGACAGCGGCCCATGGCGACTTTGATCGGAACCGCGACCGGATCGCGCTGCCTCTAATCCGGTCCTGTGTGGAGCGGGGTCAGCCGATCCTGGGGGTCTGCCGAGGATTCCAAGAATTCAATGTTGCCATGGGAGGCACCTTGCATCCGGAGATCAGGGACCTGCCTGGGCGCATGAACCATCGTATGCCCCCAAACGGCACAATCGAAGAAAAATTTGCCTATCGCCATGCAATTAATTTGGTTCCGGGCAGTCCATTTGTCGACCTGTTCAAGTCTGATGAGGTGATGGTCAATTCCCTGCATGGTCAAGGCATCGAAGAACCCGGTCCGCGCGTCATAATCGACGGTACAGCACCTGACGGCACTCCCGAGGCAATCAGAATCAAGGACGCGCCCGGTTTCGCCATGGCGGTGCAATGGCATCCGGAATACAAAGCCACGGAAGACGCAGTTTCTAGGCTTTTGTTTGCGGCCTTTGGCAACGCGCTGCGCGACTGGCAGCGCGGCTTACCACTGGCTGCGGAGTAGTAAAGCGCGCTAGGAAAAGTTCGCGATCCTCTCTCTTCCTTGACTCAAATTAATTTTTTTACCGTTCCGGTCGCGACTTTCCGATTATCTTTGTGTAAGATTATCCCGTATGGTTGACGTTCCTTACAGCCAAGCGCTCCGATGGCAATGCTTTTAAAAAAAGGCACGAGCAGTCCGCCAGACACATTATTTGGTTTTTCCCCACCTTGATCACGGAGACGCAGTTATGATTACTATTCCCAATCCAGCTAAGGAACGACTGGAGGCGGGCGAGATTTCCCTCGGCGTCGGCCTGCGCCAGGCGCGTACCGTTGACATTGGCAAGGCCATGAAGGCCGCCGGCTACGACTGGTTATTCATTGACCTTGAGCACAATTCAATGGACATTGACATGGCCTGCCAAATCTCGGTAGCCGCCCAGGATGCTGGCATTACGCCCATTGTTCGCGTGCCCGGATTCGAGCATCACCTAGCCACCCGTGCGCTGGATGGAGGCGCGCTGGGCATAGTGGTGCCACATGTGGACGATTTAAAAACAGCGAAACAGATGGCATTGAATTGCCGTTATCCACCTATTGGCCATCGCTCGATGACGGGTGCGCTGCCGCAAGTCAATTTTGTCCGCCATCCCATCGGCGAGATGGCGGAGGCGGTCAACGCGGCCACGCTCTTGATTTTGATGATCGAGACGCCAGAGGCAGTGGAAAACGCCGAAGCCATTGCAGCCGTAGAGGGAGTCGACGTGTTGCTGATCGGCACTAACGATCTTTGTATGGAAATGGGTATCCCTGGCCAGTTCGATCATCCGGACGTGAGAGCCGCTTACGATAAGGTCATCGCTGCCTGCCATAAACACGGCAAGCACCCAGGCATGGGCGGCGTCTATGATCCGGCAATCATGGCCCAATACCTAGACAAGGGCATGAAGTTCATCCTCTCGGGCAGCGACATGGCTTTCATGATGGCAGGCGCCAAGGCTCAGGCAGCAGCAGTACGTGAATTGACTTAGCTCCCACCATAGGGAGAGACTAGCTGCGGCTCAGGCACAGCAGCCTTCGGAATCGTTATTTGGCGTTAATCAAGTTGAAATGCTTGTTTTTCAGCAAGCTGTAACTTTTGAGGCGCGGAGTGGGGCAGAGGCCTTCCCTCACATAGTCCTCACTGCCAATGCTGCAGTGCATCGGGTTTCTCCTGGACACGGTATGTTAGGGGCAAGAAGATCTAAAGACCCGGCCAGCTAGGATGCGTAGGACGCGTCCAGCCTGTTAATCTTGCGGAGAAGGGCTGCGTACTCCAACTCACCGTAGCCATATCCATCCTCGCTTTCGGCAAAAGCGTTAGTGTCAGCGCCAGACTTAGCAGCCACGTTGTCGGAGATCACGTGAAGCTCTCCCGCTGCGCCAGCATCGATCTGCACCTGGCAGGCGCGCTCCAGCCGGTAGAGGCGCTGGAACGCCGCGGCGACGGTTTTTCCAACGGTCATCAGGCCGTGATTCTTTAGAATCATCGCGTGCTTGCCATCTAAGGACTCAACCAAACGCTCGCGCTCATCCAGATAGAGACTGGGCCCTTCGTAATCGTGATAGGCGATATCACCGTAGAAAGAAGTGGCGTTCATTGAGACCTGCTGCAGCCCCTCCTTCAATGCCGCCACGGCCATACCTGCACGGGTATGTGTATGCATAACTACGCGATTCTCCTCAGCGGCGTGCATGTGGATCGCCGAATGGATGATAAAACCGGCCTTGTTGACGTTATAGTCCGACGCTTCGATAGTATTGCCGTCGACATCGATCTTCACCAGGTTCGAAGCTGTCACCTCATCATAGTTGAGCCCGTACGGATTGATGAGAAAATGCGGCTCTTTACCGGGGACATGCGCCGTCAGATGTCCGTAGATCAGCTCAGTCCAACCAAAATGATCACCCAGCCGGTATGCGGCCGCCAGTTCGACGCGGAGGCGCCACTCAGCATCTGACCAATGATCTGGTTTAGGGTTCTTAGACAACTTAGGTATAATCATCGTTCTCTCACCACTATGGCGCCACCACGCACAAACGTGATTTCATGATATCGTTGTCCGCGTCACAATGCCATGGGCTTCATTTCATGGCGCGCCGGAGCGGAACAACTGGATAAATCCTTAGTTTAGGCGTATTAGGAGGAAATAGAAAATCTGGGCAACCACTGAAAAAACGAATTGAGAGCGCCATGGGCGAAAAATGGACGCCGCAGAGCTGGCGAAAAAAACCGATCAGTCAAGTACCAAGCTACCCAGACGCAGACAAACTGGCCGCTGTGGAGGAGACGCTGCGCGCCTCACCGCCACTTGTGTTCGCTGGTGAAGCGCGAAATCTGAAGAACGCCCTGGCCAAGGTTGCTGAAGGCAGTGCGTTTTTATTGCAAGGCGGCGATTGCGCCGAGAGCTTTGCCGAATTTCATGCCGACAACATCCGTGACACATTTAAGGTTCTGCTACAGATGGCCGTCGTGCTGACCTTCGGCGCCTCCCTGCCAGTTGTGAAAACGGGACGCTTGGCAGGTCAATTTGCCAAGCCGCGTTCGTCAGATACGGAAACCATTGACGGCGTCACACTCGACTCCTACCGGGGTGATATGGTGAACGGTATGGCGTTCACAGAAGATGCACGAGCTCCGGACCCAGAACGTCTGGTAAAGGTATATAACCAGTCCGCATCGACCCTGAACTTGCTCCGGGCCTTTGCCCAAGGCGGTTTTGCTGATCTCCACAAGGTGCATCAATGGAACCTTGGTTTCGTTGCCGACAGCCCGCTGGGAGAACGTTACCATGACCTCGCCAACCGCTTAGATGAGACGCTGCAGTTTATGGCCGCCTGCGGGATCACGTCAGAAACAACACCACAGATCCGCGAAACCGAGTTTTATACCTGTCACGAGGGCCTATTGCTGACCTATGAAGAAGCACTAACGCGGGTCGACTCACTGACCGGAGACTGGTATTGCACTTCGGCGCACATGCTTTGGATCGGAGACCGCACCCGCCAGCCGGACGCTGCCCATGTGGAATTCATGCGTGGCATCTCCAACCCCATAGGCATGAAGGTGGGCCCAAGCATCAATCCCGATGAGCTGATCCGGCTGATCGACATCCTCAACAGCAAAAATGAGCCGGGTCGACTGACACTTGTCTCACGCATGGGTGCCGACGGCGTGGTCGAGGGCTTAACGCCTCTTGTCCGACGTGTCCGGGACGAAGGACGCACCGTAGTCTGGGTTTGCGATCCCATGCACGGCAATACGATTAAGAGCTCCTCCGGCTACAAGACGCGGCCTTTCGACGCGATTCTTGGGGAGGTGAGAGGATTCTTCGAGGTTCACGCCCAAGAAGGTACGCACGCTGGCGGCGTGCATTTCGAGATGACCGGCCAGGAAGTGACTGAATGCACTGGCGGTGCACGGGCTATTACAGACGACGATTTATCGGCCCGCTATCACACCCATTGCGATCCACGCCTAAACGCCAACCAAGCGCTTGAACTAGCCTTTCTTTTAGCAGAAACACTGAAGGACGGACGCTGCACCGAACCAATGAGAGTCGCCGCCGGCTCCTGAGGGATACGGAAAAGTTTGACGATGAGTGAGAGAACAACCCAACTGCCAAGCCGGAACGACCCGCTAGACGTGGTGGAAGCCTGGGCAGACCACTATTTTCTGAAGACAAAGAAAGTAGTCGAGTCTACAGGTGATACCACGGTAACTTACGCTGTCTTCATGCGCCGCCCTGTGTTGTTCGCCCCTAAACTCATGGTGGATTGGCTCAACACCATAGCAGACGAGCGAAAAACCAAGTTTGAGATCAACCTGAACTACGAGGANGGCCAATGGGTNGGTGCCGGGGANCCACTGCTTTACATCACAGGGTCGCTAGCGCAGTTGGTGGATCTAGAAACGGTCTATCTACAAAANCTAGGAGCNTGCTGCGTTGCTGCTAACAATGCCTTTTCGATGTGCGTGGAATTGCCCGACGTTGCCTTCCTAGCCATGGACGCCCGCCATTGTGCAGGCCTGGAAATGGCCGACATGATGGCCTACGCAGCCTCCGTTGGCTCCAATGCCGCCCAGGCCCAGGTGGGCGCCAAGGGGTTTATTGGTAACTCCACCAATGCAACCGCTCATTATTTTGGAAAAGAACAAGGGCTCGGCACTATGCCGCACGCCTTGGTCGGATATGCGGGCTCGACCCTCAAGGCGGCCGAGCTTTTCGTCGACACGTTTCCGGATGAACCAGTGACTGTCTTAGTCGACTATTATGGCCGGGAGGTCACCGACGCACTGACCGTTTGTCGACGGTTCCCAGAGTTGGCCTCAGGCGGCATGCTAAGTTTCCGCCTCGACACCCACGGCGGGCGTTTCATAGAAGGCCTAGACCCGCAAGCTTCTTACGCGGTGCTGGAGCGGCACGCGCCTTTGGCCGTTCGCCGCTACCGCAATGACAAAGAGTTGCGACTGCTTACAGGCACCGGCGTCTCGGCAGCAGCCATTTTCCACCTTCGCGAACAACTGGACCGTGAAGGCTTCGATCGTGTAAAGATTGTCGCCTCATCTGGCTTCGACATCACCAAATGTAAGGTCATGGCCGACGTCGGCGCACCCATCGACGTGATAGGAACGGGGTCCTACCTCCCAGACGTTTGGACAGAGACCTACGCTACGGCGGACATCGTTTCCTATGACGGGCAGCCGTCAGTGAAAGTCGGCCGCGAATTCTTGATACGTAAGGACTGAGGACGATACCGATCATGCAGAAGATCGAACTGAGCGTGCACGAGTTCATGACCATCATGGGCACTATGGATGAGACCTATGGCGGCCGCATGAAGGCGCCTGACGAGAGCGTCTACGCGCACTGGTATACCCAATGGAAAGCTATGGACGAGCGCCTAGAAAGCCTGGGCCTCATGGAAAGAGCCGATATGCTGTTCGACGGAAAAGTTGCCATCAACGCGCTCTCGGAGGCGCATTTTCAGGAGCTCTTGAAGTCTGTGCGCGGCCAAGTAAAGTACCATGGACAGCTGATCGCCGACGGCGACGAAGATGGCGACGAGGAAGAGCTTAATATGTGGGAAGAACGCTTGGCGGAACTGCAAGCTATGCACGATTCCGCCGGATGGCAGAATCAGGGCTAGCGACCCTTGGCGGAGGCCATGCCACAAGTCGGCATCGTGAGCCTCGGCTGTCCAAAAGCCCTGGTCGACTCGGAACGCATCCTTACGAAGCTTCGTGCAGACGGCGCCATTGGCCGGACCTATGCGGATGCGCCGGAAATCGACAGTTTGGTACATATCGCGGAGGCGGGCGGTTTAACCATTGGCGAACGGACCCTGGTCCGCATCACCGACGCTGACGGCTACGACCTATTCGGCAACATTACCGAAGGATCGTAGACGGCAACCACAAACTAATCTGCGGCCAGGCTATTCAGATCGCCAAGGTCAGCACGTTCATCGTCAGGAACCACAGTGTGCAAAAAGTGCCTTATTGGACTATAGCGCTTTACACGATCACCGTTTACCGACATGTCTTCGCCCATTTAGATATCTCTATACGCGGTACAAATGCTCTCTGAGTCCAGTCCATATTCCTTATAAAGACTGGGCAAGTCACCGCATTGCCCGAACCGATCAACGCCTAAGGGCCGGTTTCGATGCCCATGCACACCCGCCATCCACGATAGTGTTGCCGGGTGGCCGTCCAACACCGTGACCAACGGCGCACCGGGTGTCAGTACTTTTAGGAGGCTGGCGATGTATGAGTCTGGCCCGCATATACGCCAGTTTTCATATAACCGATCCGGTGACGTCACGGCCAGCAAACCAGGCCCGTCGCCGCTGTTCGCAAGCTTAGCGTGCGCCGCTTCGGCCTCAGGCGCCACTGCGCCCATATAGATGATACTCCCCGCATCTGGTGTAACCGGGTGAGTTCGCCAATAGGCACCCGCGATGACGCCATCATTATATTTTCCCTCAACACTCCAATCAGGTTGCACCAGCGGCCGAGTCGATAGACGGAGGTAAACTGCGCCGCCGTTGTCCGCCTGCATGTGATCGAACCCCCAGCGCATGATGGTGGCTAATTCCTGGGCGTAGGCCGGCTCGAAGCTGGCCAGGCCCGGCTGACCGATACCGATTAGAGGGGTCGAGACCGACTGGTGAGCGCCGCCTTCCGGCGCCAGCGTTATTCCTGAGGGCGTGGCTACGACCATGAACCGGGCATCCTGGTAACAAGCATAGTTCAGGGCATCCAGACCACGCGCGATGAACGGGTCATAAAGCGTGCCCACAGGAAAAAGCCGCTTTCCAAAATGATGATGGCTCAGGCCGAGCGCGCCAAGAAGGATAAACAAATTGTTCTCTGCAATGCCCAATTCGAGATGCTGTCCAGTATCGGTGAATTCCCACTTCTGTGCTGACGGTACTTGTTCGGCGCGAAACACGTCGGCTTTTTTATCTCGGGCGAAAATGCCGCGCCGATTCACCCACCCACCTAAGTTAGTGGATTGGGTTACATCGGGCGAGGTGGTTACAATACGGTCAGCTAAGTCCGTTCGCGAGCCGGCCAAGTCGTACATTATGCGCCCGAAGGCCTCCTGCGTGCTAAGCGTCTTCTGATCCGGCACCGGTAGTTTATCTGGGATGTCAATTGGAACCGCCGACATCTGACGCGATTCCGGCGGCCAGTTGAACGGCACGGAGTCAACAAAGGTCCTCAGCGCGTCGGCCCGTTCCTCCATCCCGGCGAATGGCTCCCATTCGTCACCAACGGCAATTTTTAGCCCTGCCTGATAACCCGCCATCTGATCAGGAGTCATAATGCCGGCGTGATTGTCCTTGTGCCCCTGTAAGGGTAACCCCCAGCCCTTGACCGTATAGGCGATGAAGCAAGTCGGCCGATCATCCTTTGCAGCCGTGGCAAAAGCATCCAGGACCGTCTCCAGACAATGCCCACCCAGGTTCGTCATTAACGCCTGCAGATCGTCGTCCGTGTAACCGTCAATTAGCGCGGCGACGGCTAGGTCCTCAGACAGATCCGCCATCAAATGCTCCCGCCAAGCCGCGCCGCCCTGAAATGTCAGCGCCGAATAGAGATCATTAGGGCAATCGTTTATCCATTTTTTTAGCGCCTTGCCACCTGGCCGCCTAAAAGCTGCCATCATGCGCTTACCGTACTTCAGTGTCAGGACCCGCCACCCGGTTGTTCGGAACAATCGGTCAATCAAACGGAAAAGATAATCCGTGACGACTCCGTCGAGACTCTGACGGTTATAGTCGATAATCCACCAGCAATTGCGAAGGTCATGCTTCCAGCCCTCCCACAAGGCCTCATACATGTTGCCCTCGTCCATCTCGGCATCGCCCACTACAGCGATCATCCGTCCGGGTTCTTTGCGGCGAAGATCATCATGATGACGGCGCAGGTAGTCCTGAACGATAGAAGAGAACGCCGTCATGGCCGGCCCCAGTCCCACAGAGCCGGTCGAAAAATCCACATCGTCGGAATCTTTGGTGCGCGAAGGGTAACTTTGCGCGCCGCCTTTTGCGCGAAAACTCTCCAGATGCTCCCGACTTTGATGTCCCATCAGATATTGAATGGCATGGAACACTGGACTGGCATGTGGCTTCACGGCAACCCGGTCTTGAGGCCGAAGAGCATGAAAATAGAGCGCCGTCATCAGGGTCACCGCCGACGCGCATGACGCCTGATGGCCACCGACTTTGAGTGTGTCACCTTGTTCGCGAATATGATTGGCATGATGAATGGTCCAGCTAGAAAGCCATCGCACGCGACTCTCCAGGTCCTGCAAACAACGCAACTCACCGATACCAAGATTATGGGGTATTGCTTCGGGGATGGCAGGTTCATCGCGAGGGGTCATTGCTGCTCTCCTGGCCAGAAAGATTTTTCAAGTTTTGATTTTAACCAAAACAAGCTGGCAGGTCCTTGCTTTTTAAGGCTTTATATTGCCACATAGCGCAATTAAATGTATAATTAATCTTTAATTAAGGCATAAAATGGCTAAGATAGAACTAGATGAAGTAGATCTGAAAATTCTCGCAGAGCTCCAGGCGAACGCCCGTATGCGCAATGTGGAGCTAGCCGAAAAAGTTGGTTTGTCGGCATCGCCGTGCCTGCGCCGAGTACGAAGGCTTGAAGAATTAGGGATCATTAAGGGTTATGCGACGCTTGTGGACCAGCAGGCGGTCAACCTCCCTGTTAGTGTCTTCATCCAGGTCACATTAGAGAAACAAATCGAACCAACCCTAGAGCTATTCGAACGCCAGATCCAAAATTGGCCGGAGGTCATGGAATGTTATTTAATGACCGGCGATTCCGATTATCATCTTCGAGTCGTGACAGCGGACCTTGAGCAATACGAGCGGTTTCTAATGGATAAACTTACTCGTCTAGACGGCGTCGCGTCGATCAAATCGGCATTTTCGCTTAAGCAGGTCGCCTATCGGACCGCACTGCCGGTCGCTCACTCAGCCTCGACAAACCATCGCTAATAAATCAATAAAGATGAGTGTATGTATACCACCTGCTGCCTTTGCCAATAGGGCGTCGAGCCTAAATTAGGACAAAAAAATGAAACATAGCTTTCTCAGCGCTTTAGTGGCAATCACGCTTACAGTTAGCCTGTCCGGCTTTATGGCCCTAGAATCACTGCTAGCCCCTCGCGCCGATCTTTGGGCGAGGTGGGAAAGCCATGACCCGACATCGACGCAGACTGTCGACCATGCCGCCTGGGGGAAATTTCTCAAAACCTACGTCAAATTCAACAGTGATGGCGTCAACCGGATCGCCTACAGCACCGTTACTGACGCAGATAAGAGAAGTCTGCACAATTATCTCGCATCACTGCGCCGAGTCAACATGGCCAGCCTCAATCGCAACGAACAGTTAGCCTTCTGGATCAACCTCTTTAATGCGTTGACGGTTCGCATGATCGTGCACTTCTACCCGGTAGACAGCATCCAGGACATAAACCTTTCTAATGGCCTATTTAGCAGTTCCGGACCTTGGGACAAAAAACTGATTCGCATCGATGGCGAGATGATCAGCCTCAACGACATTGAACATCGCATACTGCGTCCGATCTGGCGCGACCCCCGCCTCCATTACGCAGTCAATCACGCCTCCATTGGTGGTCCCAACCTGGCTGCGAGGCCCTATGACGCATCGAATATAAACGCCATGCTGAACCAAGCCGCCAGCACGTATGTAAATAGTTCGCGAGGCGTCGAGCACTCACCGGACGGCATTATCCTATCAAAAATCTACGCCTGGTTCTCCGAAGATTTTGGTGGCAGCGAAACCATGGTCTTGGATCATATCGCCCGGCATGCCAGCACGCATACAGAAGTAGCCATAATGAAAAGTACAGATATCAACGGCTACAAATACGATTGGTCGTTGAACGACACTATAAAGTAGCGCTGGCACTGCGACGTAAATTTTTTGTTCCATAGGAGAAATTCGTGAGCACATTAGCCGCGCGAAATTTAGTGGTACTGCCCTTGGCCGACGTGGATCACGGCAACATCAATCGCATGTGCCAAGCGTTAGCCCAGGGATTACGCCAGTGTGGCTTGGAGCCAGCGATCATCGATTACCGCGAACCCGGGGAGGCACCCTTTCAGCACCTAGAACGTCTTGTGTCATCTGGCCGCGTGCTCTCGATCATGGCTATGAATGCCGTCGGCTTTCCGCTCGTCGCACACGATATGATCGCCCGCCAGAGGATCCGATTATTCGTCTTTGGCACGGATCACCCCTGCCATCTTTTCCCTTTAATGGAGGTTGCACCAGCGGGCACAACCCTGAGCTTTCCCTCTGCTAGCAATTTAAACTGTTGTCGCGGATGGGGCCTCGATCATTTTGACTTTCTCCATATTGCCCATGGCGCAGAACCCCGTATACCAATAGCCTGGGCTGATCGCAGCCTTCCCTTTTTGTTGGTCGGCAACCTTCGCAAAAGTTCGACGCAACTGCGTGCCGCGTGGACCACGCGTGGGCCGGAAATCCCCGTGTTAGAGGCTATGGCTGAAATGATCGAAACCGACGGCGCGCTGACACTTGAGAATTTATGCCTTCATGCACTGGCGGCAACCGGCAATTCGGACGGCCCACTGTCGGCACCGCGTGCGATTGCCAAGATAATGCGCTACTTCGATACCTATGCCCGCGCCCTGATGCGCGAAGGCATTCTGCAAGGACTTGCTGGATTGCCGCTAACCGTCGTCGGGGATTGGCGCGGATTGGAAGCGAGCATCCCAGATACGGTCCGCTTTGCCGGCCCCCTGGATTCCAAAACCGTCCAGGATATGGCCGAACATGCCAAATGCATTGTCGATACGACGCCCGCCTATTATCGCTCCCACGAACGTTTATTCGAGGGCCTAGCCGGCGGCAGCCTCGTGGCGCTAATCGGCAAAACGGATTTCAATGACCTTAACACCAGCGGCGCCCTGATTCAGGCGAGCCAACCCGACCATCTTGCCGATCGCATAGCTCAAATTTGGAATTACGAAAAAGATCTAGCCCAGCGCGCTGACGCGGGACGCGCGGCTGTCATTCACGATCACACCTGGACATCCCGCGCCCGTTGCATCAAAGATGCGTTGTGCGGCGACACGGCGCCGTCCTATTCGTGAGGCCACTTCTTTATGCCCATCAGCATGGCTTTAGGCAAACCCCTGATCGGTGCTGTTCTGGCCAGACTGTCAGCGCGCGGTCTGGCTCGGCGCGTTGTCGATATGGGTCCCGGCGCGGGAACCTACGCAGACCTTTTTCGGGCTTTGACCCCCGAAGCCGCATGGTGTGCTGTCGAGGCCTGGGGTCCGTACGTGGCGAAATATGGTCTCCGGGGCAAGTACGACGAAATAATCATAGCAGATATTCGATACCTTGATTTTATCAAGTTAGGCCCTTCAGACATAGCACTGTTCGGCGACATCCTCGAACATATGTCCGTCGCAGAAGCGTGCGACGTCCTTGCCCATGCAGCTATGAAATCCCGCTTCATGGTCCTATCGATCCCCATCGGCCACTGGCCTCAGGATGAGATTGAGGGAAACCCCTTCGAGAAACACGTGGAGGACAATCTCTCTCACGCAGAAATCCAGGACATCGTCCCCAACCTTTGCGGCGGACAAGCCATGATCAACAATCAGGGCCAAGGCCTTGGCGTCTATTTCTCCGCCAACGATCTTGCCGACCGCAACATTCTTACCTCCATAGTTGCCGAGGCGGAAGAACTAATCGCCAGCACAGCATCAGATGATTTGAACGTGGCCGCCGTCGATTTTCTTGACCCACTTGCGACTGCTGCCTTCCGTGACCGTATTGCCGCGTCGGTGATGATCTAAGGCGCGTACCCAAGCCGCTTGGCAACCACTGACGCGGCAATTTCCGCACGCGTTAAATTATCCAAATAAATCGCGCTCTCGCCAGTCATATCGCGAAACGGTTGGTTTATTTGCCAGGTCCGAAATTGGCCGTGCCCGTCACCATCGGCGCGAGAGCTCGGCTCCTCGTTGGGGACCGAACCGATGCTCTCCACAATCATGCTCGACCGGTCGCTTTGCAAAAGCGAGGGATCGAACGGCAAGTCGAGAAAGCCAAACATTTCTGAAAGCATGGAATGGCGATCCGTAAAAAAATCCTCATAGCGGATGGTGAACAGATTGGCCGGCGGGGCTGACCGAAACAAAGAGAACGCAGCAGCCCAGGTTTCCCACTCGACAAATTGGTGGCCGGGTGGGCGAGCATCTGGGCTAGCTTCGCCAAAGCGTCGGTTAAAGGACCCAAAGATATCCGCGGGGTTCTTTATGACCATTATGAAAAGGACCGACGCATTGTCCGCAAGATACACCTTGAATTCTGCAACGAGGCTCGGCACGTCACATGGAATCGCATAGCTGGGCAGCCAGGGGCAATTGATGTCCTTAATTACGATTGCTCTCTTACCGTCGGCCGCGGCGGCAATGGTCATCTCTGGCTTGATAATGTTTGTTTCGTAGGGATGTTCATGAACCTCGGGCACATTTCCAATGACCCGCTTTAGGATCGAGGTGCCACTATGCGGAAACCCAAGGATGAAAATCTTTTTCACGTGGCCGCGTCCTCCTTGCCCCGACATGGCGTTCGACACGCGTATTTTAACTGGTTGTTACTATTAAATGTATACACTTGGATAAAATTTCTTTAATCGGCTACTATTGATCGGTTGCTTAAAAATGACAGAGACAGACGCAACGACAGTTTTACAGGCCGCCGAGATCGACGCCGGCCCCTTGAACCCAGCTTACATTCGCCATGTTACCGACGCCATCTTTACACCCGGCCCCGTCAGCGACTTCGTCAAATCGGCCTTTGCCGATGGAGATCGTCAAATATACAGCCTTGATGAATTGCTGGGAGCACTCCGCGGATTCTTTGCTCAAAATTTAGCGGACAACATGCGCTGCGCTGACATGGGCGCTTTGGATTCAGAAATCCTAGTGCAAGCCCGCCGCTTGGACGAATTTGAGCGTCACGTTAACATTGACGTCTACCGCTATCGCCCGGACACAAAACCAAATCCGGACGCCGTATTCTGGCCAAAACCAACGCACGCAGAGATCCCGCGATCTTTATTCGACACTTTACCCTTCGTCAACCCCGTGCCGCTTCTGGACAAACAAACGCCCATCGGATCCGCCGGTAGCTGTTTTGCCAGCGAGATCGCCTATTACCTGCAAAACCAGGGCTTCAACTACGTCGTTACGGAACAACATCCGCGCGACGGGGAGATTCCGGAGTCGCCGGCACGTTGGGGCATACTATTCAACACACCGAGCTTCACCCAACTTGCCGAAAAGGCCTTTGGATTGCGCAAAATGCCGCACTTAGCTGAATATCACCAAGCCGGTTTTTGGCAGGACCCGTTCCGCGAGAATATCCCTTTCGCTTCGGTGGAAGAATTGGATGCAGACCGCAAGCCGCATATTGATGCGTGCCGAGCGGCTCTTGAAAAATGCCGGGTCCTAATCGTCACACTCGGGCTTAATGAGTGCTGGGAGTTCCTCGCGGACGGCACCTTCGCCTCACGCAATCCAAAATCCAAGGAACACATTGCCCTGTTCCGACACCGGACCCTTACCGTGGCTGAAAACTTGTCATACCTGCAGCGGTTTCTGGACGTCTTGCGCATTCACAATCCGGAGCTGACCCTCATTGTCAGCGTCTCGCCGGTGCCTTTCATGGCTACCGGTCTGGCGGACGAAAAGCACGTCGTTGTCGCCAACGCTCATTCGAAGGCTGTGTTGCGAGTGGTAGCGGATGAATTTATTGCAGCCAATGAGAATGTTCACTACTTCCCTAGTTACGAAATGGTTATGCACTGTCTGGAGAACCCCTGGGAAGCCGATCAACGCCATATCCGCCGCAACGCAGTAAATCGCATAATGTCACTATTCGAGCAGATGTTTGTGGTCGAAAGCGCCTGAATGCCATAAGTAGGCTGCTAAACTCACAGCCAACTGCCAATACGCGTTCAGCCTAACTGCGGTTGAAAACCGCAGCGCCAAGAAGAGAGGCCCACTCGGTATCTATCGGCTCATACATCAATCACTAGGTCGCTAGTTGGCCGTGCGCTGCAAATGAGAACCTCATCATCGCCCATCGGCGTGACCACTCCATCATGAATGTATTCGAAACCGCCATCTAAAATCACCGATAGGCAGCTGTGGCACATGCCAGAACGGCAGACAAAGTCTGGCTCGACCCCATTTGCCTCCGCCAACTCGAGGAGCGTACCAGAACTTGGCGTCCAACTGGCACTGACACCCGACTGGCGGAATTCCACATTAAACTCAACGTCCGATGTCAATCCCATGTCTGCAACGACCTGCTTGGGCTTGGGCTCGCGCAGCTCGCAGGCGTTGCCAAAAAACTCATATACGATTTGAAATTCATCGAAGCCCCTCTCGATTAGGTCGTTGTAAAGAGCCTTCATGAACGGCATCGATCCGCATAGGAACACCTGCGCTGATGTGTCGGGCAGCAGAGATTGCAACAACTCAGCGTTCACATGGCCAGCGCTATCGTAATCTTCGCCCAGGATATCGCCGTCATCAGGACGGCTATAGCAGATGTGCGCGCGGATGTTATCGTGAGCTTGCGCAGCGGCGCGGACAGAAGCGCCAAACGCGTGTTCGCGACCGTTGCGCACCCCATGGACGAACCAAACGTCGCGGGTCGACCCTGAGTCGACAATGGCGTTGAGCATGGCGATCATTGGCGTGCACCCGATACCACCAGATAGCAGCAAAACCGGTCCCTTGCCCTCAGGCCGCAACACGAACTGACCGCTGGGGGCCCGAACCTGAAGCCTAGCACCCACCTGGACTTGGTCGTGGAAATAATTAGACGACACGCCCGGCGGCTGGTCCGGCTGGTTCGCCGGCGGCGGCTCACGCTTTATAGAAATCCGATAATGGCTGGAATCCCTCGGGCTGTTGGAAATAGTGTAATTACGTATGACCGGCACCACGCGGTCCGGCAAGTCGAGAGAAAAGCCAAGGGATTGCCCAGGCCGGAAGCTGGGCAAAACGCCTGCGTCCTCAGGCACCAAATAGAATGAAGTGACCGTCTCACTCTCCGCCTCGCGGCGATCTACAAGAAAGGTGCGGTACCCCTCCCAACCTAGTTCCGTAGTCATCGATTTATTGTCCCCCACGGTTCCCTTTTTGACATTATGTGACGTGAATAAACAGGCCTGGCAAGAGCGCATACGTCGAAGGGTTTCAAGATATCGTATGCTGGGTTACCATTGGAAGTTATGGTGAATTTGGTTTCACGCCGACGAAAGCCTCGGTATACCTCTAACAAAGCCTGGGAGGCATTTGCAACATAGTGTCAGTCCCGAGGTCTCAGCCCAGTGCCAGCAAATCCTTGGACCGTGGCAGCCTACGCCCGATCCCTGGAAGATCTCTTCCGGCCAATCACCATTCGCAGACATATTGACGAACTGGCCCGAGTGCACGCGGAAAAAACTCGAAAGAGACTGGCCCATCACCCGTTGGTCCAACGTACCTTGAATATGATCAATCGACGCACCGAGGCCGTTAAACGAGACGGGGCGTTGTTCGCCGATGATGAAGCGCTTAGCGCCTGCCCCCAAACGAGGCCTCGCTGCAGACCTACGGCCAAACCTGAACCCAACGCAACGCCAAAGTCAAAGCCGACGCGAATATCACTCAGCGGACAACCGCGCTTAGTTTCGCGTCATACGCTGACACGATGAGCTACATCTTAAAGATTGAGGTAGCTTAGTGGCCCTAAAAGGCTGCCAGACCCTATTGTTCGAACTTGCGATGCGCTGGTTTATAATAGCAACGAACGCCTCGAGCAGCGCCGCTAGTTTAACATCTCACCTGTCTCTAGTTGTAATTCTCTCTTTGGTCCATAATCTCAACATCACTTCGCGCGGTAAACCGTTGGGTTTGGCCGCTTGCAACTAGTCGCTCAACCACAATCTCGCCGGTATATTTACCTGTGGGCCAAAACATGCCGCGTTTCTTCCGGCCTGCGAAAATCACGCGGCGTGCTTCGCGGTTTGACAAGATATTGCTGTAATCCACGATCGAGGCTCCATTAGGCCCAGTCACACGAAACCTCACCTTATCACCCGCCTCGACCCAAAATACCTCTGCCCAGAGGACCAGAGCGGGTGCACGCCGCGACAACCTCAGATTGTGATATAGACCCTCTCGGATCAACCGAACCTGTGGCGATTTTGGTGCGAATCCGATGTTATAAACGGCGGTCAGCGGTCTTGAGAGAGCTTGCATAGCCGCGACTGTCCACAATGGCGCTTCTCCCGCCTGACAAGCCGTTTGCCGGGCGTCCCCAACGAAGGGATCTATAACACGCGTCCGATGCCGGACTGATAGATGAATATGGGGAAAGGTCGCCATTCCCGAATGACCTACTAGTCCGATCTGCTGACCGCGGTCGAGCCGCTGGCCGCGCTTGACCACGACACTGCCTTGTCGCAGATGGCAGTACTGGGTCTCCCAGCCATCAGCATGGCGAACAACGACCCCGTTACCGCAGAAAAGATTTCGTTTTGTGCGCTGAAATTCGGCACTAGGCACTCGGTCCATCATGCCATCGCGAAGGGCTGTAACCACGCCTGGCGCAGCGGCAAGAACCGGCACTCCGGCCCGCATAGCGCTCAAGTCACGGATCGCAATATCTGTTCCCTTGTGACCATTGTAGCCATGGTCCGTGCAGCGAAAATCGCGAACACCTGTATTTGGGTCATGATCAACAAGATTGACCAACCAACAGTCTGTCCCGGGCGTACAGTTGATCGGCAGGCTGAGGGAGGGCGGTTGGGCGCGCGGCCCAGAACCGATCATCATTAGGGCGCCTGTAATTAGGATTATCGCCGGGAGACGCCGTTGGCTGAAGGCGAGATGAACCATAACAATGGAATAGCAATTCTGCCGTGCGGCGTCTGCATTCAATTGATAAGAGTTTATGGCAATGAAGAATCGCGTAGCCATCTATTGTTGCCAGAGTTAGGGAACATNTTTAATTNNGCAATGCAGCATTAGTNTTGCGGTGCAAAATTCGCGCACTTTCATCTAAAAAGGACACNTTATGGATCAGATGGCCACCCCGACGGATCAGNTAAACGGCTATTATTTCGAGGATCTTGAGGAAGGAATGACGGATGTGTTTGCGAAGACCATCACAGATGCCGACATCATAGACTTCGCCGGGGTTTCTGGAGACACCAACCCACTGCACCTCAACCATGAGTTCGCCTCGGGAACCATCTTCAAGGGCCGTATCGCACACGGCATGCTGACAGCGAGCCTTATCTCCACGGTGATCGGCACCAAGTTGCCGGGACCCGGCTGTATCTATGTGAGCCAAAATCTCCGGTTCAGGGCTCCGGTGCGGACCGGTGACACAGTGACGGCCACTTGCATGGTGACTAAGCTAATCCCGGAAAAGCGCCTAGTCGAGCTTAGCACTATGTGCACGGTCGCCGACAAGCCAGTGGTGGAGGGCGACGCTACCATCTTGGTGCCGTCGCGCGTTGAATAAATCGTCACACCATGCGCCTCATAATAAACTCGTCGATACGAACAACCGTTTTACCTGGATCGACCTTAAGTGCCTTGCGCGGCGAGTCCAGGCTCTTGCCTTCCGGTCGTTTGATCGGCATTTTTGCCCCCCATGCGTATTTATCGCCATTATCAGACCCTGCCTGTTGAGGCCCGAGGCGCCGCCATCGCGGTAGGCAACTTCGACGGCGTCCACAAGGGCCATCAGGCCGTCATCGGCGAAGCGGGCCGAATCGCTCGGTCGAGTGGCATTCCTTGGGCAGTGCTGACGTTCGAACCGCATCCGCGTCGCGTCTTCCAACCGGACCAGCCGCCCTTCCGTCTGACCTCCATGCGCGCTAAGGCCCGAGCTTTGGAGGCTTTGGGTGTGGATGCGATGCTTGTGCAGCGGTTTAACCACGACTTATCCCAACAACCAGCAGAAACCTTCGTCAAGGATGTCTTGGTGGACGGCTTTGACGCCAATCACGTAGTCGCTGGTTATGACTTTGTGTTTGGCTACAAGCGTGGCGGCAATTGCGAGCTTTTGTTGTCCATGGGCCAGAAGCTAGGCTTTGGGTTCACAGCCGTCAGCGCCATCCATGACGACGACGGCGTGGTCTACTCTTCGACCCGGATTCGCAGCTGCCTGGAAGTCGGTAACGTGCGCGGTGCAGCGGCTATCCTCGGCCGTCATTTTTCCTATGAAGGCCGTGTTTCGCATGGAAACCAGCGCGGTCGGACTATCAATTTTCCAACCCTGAACCTGCATCTCGGCTCCACTTTGCGACCGGCGTTGGGCGTCTACGCCGTTCGCGTGGGCATTTTAGACGGTAACGAGACGGTCTGGCGTAACGGGGTTGCAAATGTCGGCAAACGTCCGACCTTTGGTGGCAAAGACGTCATCCTGGAAGCACATGTGATGGATTTTTCGGGCAATCTCTACGGCAAGCTAATCGCGGTTGAGCTCATTGATTTCATCCGGGCGGAAAAGAAGTTTGACGGATTGGAGGCTTTAAGGGCACAAATCGCGGCTGACACCGATACGGCCCGGAATATTCTGGCGTCAGAGCCGACCTGACACGCATCATACGCAACCCTCATTCAAAGACCAAACTATGACCCAAGATTACAAATCAACCGTCTACTTGCCGCATACGGACTTCCCCATGAAGGCAGGTCTTCCGAAACGCGAGCCCGAAATTCTGGCTCGCTGGGAAGAGACAAAGCTATACCGCCGGATCCGCGAAGAATCCAAAGGNCGCGAAAAGTTCATCCTCCATGACGGACCACCTTACGCCAACGGGCATCTGCATATCGGTCACGCACTAAATAAAATTCTCAAAGACGTCATCAATCGCTGCCAGCAAATGCTCGGCAAAGACGCGAATTTCGTGCCGGGTTGGGATTGCCATGGCCTGCCCATCGAATGGAAGATCGAGGAAAAATATCGCAAAAAGAAAAAAGACAAAGACACGGTCCCAGTCGTTGAATTTCGCAGGGAGTGCCGTGTCTTCGCTGACGAATGGATCGACATACAACGCAATGAGTTCAAGCGCATGGGTGTCATTGGCAATTGGGATAATCCCTACACAACCATGACCTATGCTGCAGAGTCCAAAATTGCCGAGGAGTTGGGCAAGTTTCTATTAGATGGCTCGCTTTATCGGGGCTCCAAGCCGGTAATGTGGTCGCCAGTGGAGAAGACTGCGCTAGCCGAAGCGGAGGTCGAATATTACGACCACACCTCGACAACTATCTTTGTCCGCTTCCCGGTGATCTCTCCATCCGTACCCGAAGTAGACGGTGCTGCAATCGTTATCTGGACGACAACCCCTTGGACCATGCCGGGCAACCGCGCTGTGGCCTTCGGCCCAGCCATCGAGTACACCGTTTTCGAAGTGACCGGGACGGCTGAGGCTAGCCATGCCCAGGTTGGCGAAACCTTAATTGTCGCTACCGAGCGCCTGGGCGAGATGACCAGAGAATGTGGTATCACCAGCCACGAAACGAGAGCGACNCTGAAAGGTGGCTCGCTGACCGGTACCGTCTGCCGTCATCCACTTCGGGGNCAAGGGTTTGACTACGACGTGCCAGCTCTAGAAGCCGATTTCGCCACCACCGAGGAGGGCACTGGCTTTGTCCACATCGCGCCGGGGCATGGNGCCGATGACTGGGTCCTGGGCGTAGCTAACGGCATCGAGGTGCCNCAAACAGTCGACGAGGACGGACGCTTTTTCAATCACGTACCCCTGTTTGCTGGCATGCATGTTTATAAATGCAATGACGACGTGGCCGAGATCGTTTGCGACGCTGGAGGTTTGCTGGGCAAGGGTTCGCTTGTTCATCGCTATCCGCACAGCTGGCGTTCAAAACAACCTCTGATCTTCCGAAACACGCCCCAGTGGTTCATCTCTATGGAAACAACCAGGCTTCGCGAAACGGCCTTGAAGGCCATTGATGAAACCCGTTTCGTGCCCGCCTCTGGTCAAAATCGACTCCGGGGCATGATTGCCGAACGCCCCGATTGGGTAGTTTCGCGTCAGCGCGCCTGGGGCGTTCCTATTACGGTTTTCGTCAACAAGGNAACGGGCGAGCCGCTGCGCGACCCCACTGTNATGGAACGCGTAGTAAGTATTTTCAAAGAGGAGGGCGCCGACGCTTGGTTCACGTCGCCACCGGACCGGTTCCTTGGCAATAATTACCGCGCCGACGACTACGAGCAAGTCACCGACATACTAGACGTGTGGTTCGACTCGGGCTCGACCCATGCCTTTGTTCTGGAGGATGGTGAATGGGAGGACCTGGCGTGGCCCGCTTCCCTCTACTTGGAAGGCTCTGACCAGCACCGCGGCTGGTTCCATTCGAGCCTATTAGAATCATGCGGAACCCGAGGCTGTGCGCCATACGAAACGGTCCTTACTCATGGATTTGTAATGGCCGAGGACGGCCAGAAAATGTCGAAATCATTGGGGAACATTGTCGAACCACAGAACGTNTATAATCAGCATGGCGCCGATATTCTTAGACTNTGGGTGATCGGCTCGGACTATGCGGAGGACCTNCGTATCGGTCCCGAAATCGTTAAACAGCAGGCCGATGTCTACCGCCGACTACGCAACACNCTGCGGTTCCTATTGGGTAACCTGCATGGCTTCTCCGATGCGGAACGCGTANCCTTAAGAGACATGCCAGAGCTTGANCGGTGGGTCCTCGACCGCCTTTGGCGGATGGATAAAGCGCTNCGCGAGACCTGTGATAATTTCCAATTCCACACCTTTTTTACGGAGCTGCACAACTTCTGTACAGTCGACCTCTCAGCTTTTTATCTGGATATACGCAAGGACAGCCTATACTGCGACCGCCTCGACGACCCGCGCCGCCGCGCCGCGCGCACAGTTTTAGATGAATTGTTNAACTGCTTGACGGCTTGGCTGGCGCCGTTCATTTGCTTTANGGCAGAGGAAGCATGGTTGGGGCGGACCGGCAACGACGAGGGCAACAGCGTTCATCTTCGGACCTTCCCAACTCCACCCGACGACTGGCGCGATGACGCGTTGATGGAGAAGTGGCGCAGAGTTCGNGACGTCCGCCGGGTGGTGACGGGCGCGCTTGAGCTGGAACGCGCCGAGAAGCGGATCGGATCAAGCCTGCAGGCCGCACCAAGAATTTTCACTGATGCCGACACGGCCGCCACATTCGCCAACCTGAACGCCGCAGAACTTTTCATCACCTCGGGCGCAGTCTTCGATACGGGAACCGGTCCCGCCGACGCCTTCCATTTGGAAGAAGTTGCGAACGTCGCCATAATGCCAGTCCTCGCCCACGGTAAGAAGTGCGAACGCTGCTACCAGGTCTTAGAGGATGTCGGGTCCGTCGACATCCATCCCACTATCTGCCAGCGCTGCGCAGACGCTGTCGAAAACTACCAACCTTTAGATCACGGATGATTCCTGCTCACGTTCGAATAGGCATGACGNTTGCGATCCTGATCGCGGNCCTCGACCAAGCCAGTAAGTGGTGGGTTGTGGAAACAGTCATGCTGCCACCNCGGGTNATACCCGTGACGGATTTCTTCAANTTGGTTCTGGGTCTCAACNGGGGCATCAGTTTCGGCATGCTCGACATGCAGTCGCCGATGGGCCGTTGGATCCTTTCGAGCCTAGCGATCGCCATCACCGCCGCCCTTCTTGTTTGGATGTGGCGCGCCGACAAACGCTTGGTGGCAGGGGCGCTTGGACTAATCGTAGGCGGCGCANTGGGCAATGTCATCGATAGGGTACTGGTGGGCGCCGTGATCGACTTTCTCGANTTCCATTGGGCAGGCTTTCACTGGCCGGCCTTCAACGTGGCCGATATAGCCATTACATCTGGGGCAGCGGCNCTGATNTGGGANTCCTTTTTTGGCAAGCATGAAGAGTCCTAACCTGTTGAAAATTTAGCAGTTGGGGCTTAGNTTNTNGGCATGGAACAAAGGATGACCCGTTCACTGTGTGTTTTGGCGGCCTTGACACTGTTTAGCGAATTTCTCGTTGGCTGTGANTCCGTCCGCAAATCCTTTGGCGGCGGCAAAAACGCGCCAGATGAATTTGTCGTCTACAAACGCCCGCCACTCAGCCTGCCGCCCGAATATGGCCTTCGCCCGCCGGCCCCNGGCGAGTCAAGACCGCAAAAAGTCTCGCCCATGGATCAGGCTCGCGAAGCCATTCTCGGGNAGAACGCCGCCCGAACTGCCGCCTCGCCAACAACGGTCAAAGCCGGGAGCCCAGGCCTACAAGCGCTGATCACGCGGACCGGTGCAAACAAGGCGGAACCGGGTATCCGCCGGCTGGTAAACCANGAATCCTCAGTTCTGGCCGATGAAGATCAGATTTTCGTTAACAAACTGATTTTCTGGGTCGACGACAAATCCAATCCGGGTATTGTGGTCGATGCCAAGAAAGAGCAGAAACGCATTATGTCCAATCAAGCCCTCGGNAAGCCGATCAATGAGGGTGAAATTCCCGAGGTAAAACGCAAGAAGGCTCGCAAGGGCCTCTTGGATTTCTAGCTCACCATACCGATTCAGTGACCCTCCGGTCCACGTATTTTAATTCAGATGAATTTTACCGCAAAGGTGCCATATTCATTAGGCATGGACGCTGCGTCCTAACTTAACAACTAACTGAGAGCTTCCATGACATTATCTCAAACAGCATTTTTTGTCTTTCTCCTTCTCTTGTCAGGCCTATCAGAAGCTCGGGCCGGAGTCTTCAATCCGACCACTTTCACTCTNAANAACGGCATGCAGGTNGTTGTTGTTGAGAACCACCGCGTGCCCGTGGTCACCCACATGGTGTGGTACCGAGTCGGCTCCGCCGATGAAGGCCTCGGGGAAACNGGNATCGCACATTTCCTNGAACACCTCATGTTCAAGGGCACGAAGACACACAAGCCTGGTAAGTTTTCTCAGATGGTGGCCCGTAACGGCGGCCAGGAAAACGCCTTCACTTCAACCGACTACACTGCCTACTTCCAGACCATTGCCGCAGANCGNTTGGAAATGGTTATGGAGATGGAAGCNGANCGGATGACCAATCTTGTAATAACCNAAAATGAGGTGGAACCTGAGCGCTTNGTTGTCCTNGAAGAGCGACGCTCGCGAGTCGACAACAACCCAGGCGCTATCCTGAGCGAGCACATCAACGGCGCATTATTTCTCAACCATCCTTACCGCAATCCGGTGATCGGTTGGGAACATGACATCAAGACCCTCGACATAAACCGCATCATNTCGTTCTACAAACGCTGGTACGCGCCTAATAATGCCATCCTGGTNGTCGCGGGCGCGATCACGGCGGCCCAGCTGAAACCGTTGGCAGAAAANCACTACGGAAAAATCCCTGCCCANCCGCCNGTCGTTCGCGCCCGCGCCAAAGAGCCTCCGCAGAAAGCCGCCCGCGAGGTCATCTTGCGCGACAAACGGGTCCGCCAGCCATCCTGGCGTCGCAGCTTTCTGGCGCCCACCCTTCAATGGGGAGACAAGACCCATGTCTACCCCCTCGAAATCTTGTCGGATATTCTCGGCGGTGGCGCCTCCAGTCGTCTCTACCAACGCCTCGTGGTAGAAACTAAGACCGCCATCTCATCAGGGGCTTATTACAGCGGTGATGATCGTGGCCCGGGCCGCTTTGTCTTTTTCGCTAGCCCCCGAGGTAACGTTACCTTGGACGACCTAGAGAAGGCCGTTGAAACTGAAATCACTGACATAATCGAAAACGGCATCACTGTCGAAGAGGTCCGTCGGGCCAAGGAACGCATTATTGCTGAAGCTGTCTATGCCCGCGACTCCCTGAGCGGTGGCGCCCGCACCCTTGGAGCGGCGCTAGCATCAGGACTCAGTATCAACGACGTGGAAAGCTGGCCTGACAGCATCGCTGCGGTGACGGTGGAACAAATTCACCAAGCGGCCAGGGCCGTGTTCGACAACAACCGGTCAGTGACCGGCCTCCTACTTCCGGCGAAAGAGAGCTGAGCCGATGTCTGCTATCCCTTTGCTTCGGCCAATCCTGACTGGCCTTCTCCTTATCGCCGCGACACCGGCTCTGGGCATCAACGTAGAGCGCGTGAATACGCCGGGTGGAATTGAAGCCTGGCTGGTCCAGGATCACTCAAATCCTATTGTCACCATACGATTCGCCTTCCGTGGTGGCGCGGCACTCGATCCACCGGGCAAGGTCGGATTGGCTAACCTGGTGGCGTCGACCATAGATGAGGGCGCTGGAGATTTAGACTCCCAATCCTTCCAGAAGACCACAGAGGACAAAGCCATCCGCATCCGGTTTGATGTCGGGATGGATAACTTCGGTGGCCAACTGCAGACCCTGGTCCGCAACCGAGACGAGGCCTTTGATTTGCTGCGTCTGACGCTGAACTCTCCTCGCTTCGACTCGGAACCGGTGGAGCGAGTCCGCTCTCAGATTCTAGCTGGCCTAAAACAAGACGAAGAAAGCCCTCACAGCATCGCCGGCAAAGCCATGCGCGAAGCCCTCTATAGCGACCATCCGTATGGCCGATCCGCCGACGGCACGCTTGACAGCATCAAGGCAATTACGGCGGATGACTTGCGAGCCTTCGTGACCCAGCGTCTGACGCGCGACACACTTGTGATCGGCGTTGTTGGCAATATAACTCCAGCAGAGTTGGGCGAGTTGTTAGATACCACATTCGGCACCTTGCCCACGAGAGGGACCGATTGGCGTATACCTAAGGTCCGCGCCAACACGGACGGACGGACCATAGTAATTGACAAAGACGTACCTCAAAGCACCATATTGTTCGCAGACCAAGGCCTGCTTCGCGATGACCCAGACTTCTATGCCGGTTACGTCATGAACCATATCCTCGGTGGCGGTGGCTTTACCTCACGCCTGTATGGCGAGGTGCGCGAGAAACGGGGATTAGCTTATACCATCTCCAGCGGCCTTAATCCGCGCCGCGCCAGCGCCACGACAGTCGGCGGAGCCGGTACAGTCAACGCGCGGGTTCGTGAGACCCTCGACGTGGTCAAGACGGAGTGGCGCCGCATGGCTGAAAACGGTGTGGAAGATGACGAACTCAGAGACGCTAAAACCTATCTGACTGGCGCCTATCCACTCCGGTTTACGGGTAGCACGCGAATCGCCCGCATGCTTGTCGGTATCCAGTTGGCCGAGTTGGGTATCGACTACGTCAAAAACCGCAATGCGTTCATCGATGCCGTGACCCGTGACGATATCGCGCGCGTTGCAAAAAAGTTGTTGGATGTCAACCGGTTGGTCACTGTGATTGTAGGACGCCCCGAAGGTCTGCCAACAACGCGCTGAGCCACATTCGGCGCACGCTGGCGGCGCGCGCGCGCCTCTGGTAGGCTTTGTGCGCTTCGAGCTTTTTGCGGAGTTCTCTGAACGCCATGACCAGCATCATCGCAACCGACGCATGGCGGGCCCTAGCGGGCTATCGCAACACCACTGTGTCAGACACTATCGCTGATCTTTTCACCGCCGATAGGGACCGATTCAAAACCAACTCTTGGGAACTTGATGGAGTTTTACTGGATCTCTCTAAGAATCGCATCGATGACGGCGCTTGGGATCGCCTGCTAACATTGGCCGAAGCCTCCGGTGTCGCCGCGGCGCGCAATGCCATGTTCGCCGGGGAGGCCATCAATACCACGGAAGGCCGGAAAGCTCTGCATGTAGCGCTGCGCGACGGAACGGGCATTGCCGACCCCCGCGTCGCCGATGACGTAGCGGCAACCATGGCGCGCCTAGCGGCCTTTACCGAAGCTGTCCGAGATGGATCCTTGAAAGGCAAAACGGGCAAACCCTTTCGCCATGTGATCAACATCGGCATCGGTGGTTCCCACCTGGGACCAATGCTGACCGCGGAAGCCTTGGGCGACGCAGCTTGCCCTGAGGTTCGATTTGCTGCCAATCTTGACGGTCACGACCTAGCGCTAGCGCTGGCCGATGCCGATCCGGCGACGACCCTTTTTTTAGTTGGCTCGAAAAGCTTTACCACACAAGAAACATTGACCAACGCCACCTCGGCCGCAAGATGGCTGAGCGAAGCAATCGGCTCGGACGCCGTGGGCAATCACTTTGCCGCGCTGACCGCGAAGGCCGACGCGGCTAGAGCTTTTGGGATTCCGACTCAACACATCTTTCCCATATGGGATTGGGTTGGTGGCCGGTTCTCTCTATGGTCGTCCGTCGGACTCCCATCAGCTATAGCCATGGGCTGGCCCACCTTTGCCGCTATGTTGGATGGCGCCCACACCATGGACCGCCATTTTTACGACGCGCCCTTAAAGGTGAATCTACCCGTCCGCCTGGCCCTAGCGGGAATCTGGAATATCAACTTAGAGGGCCTGAACGCCCTTGCCGTAGTGCCCTATGACGAACGGCTGCGGTCTCTACCGGGTTTCGTCCAACAACTCGAGATGGAGAGCAATGGCAAAGGTGTGACTCAAACAGGCACCCCCCTAGAATCCGCAGCAGCGCCAATCGTGTTTGGCCTCACAGGCACCAATGCCCAACACACCTTTCATCAATGGCTCCACCAGGCCCCCCTGGGCGCTGCCGTAGAATTCATAGGCGTTGCTCGGCCGGATCATGACTTAAGCGGTCACCAGGACAAGCTGATCGCTAACCTTTTGGCGCAGGCAGAGGCTCTGGCGATGGGCACGGACGGCGACGGTGACGTGAACCGGGCCTGCCCCGGCAATCGACCGTCGACGACGATACTGCTAGAGGCCTTGGACCCGAAGCGGCTCGGTATGCTGCTAGCGCTCTATGAACACAAGGTCTTCGTTCAAGGTGTCATATGGGGGATCAATAGCTTTGACCAATTCGGCGTTGAACTGGGCAAGCAACTCGCAGCACACCTAATCCCTGAAATGAGCACGGCCTCCATTAGCTCCCGAACCTATAGCTCGTCTACCGCTGGTCTTTTAGACCGCTACCGGTCTTGGCGGGAATATACAAGATGACCATTCGTCGCCTTCCTGAAAACCTCGTTAACCAAATAGCTGCTGGCGAGGTTGTTGAGCGGCCCGCCGCCGTAGTTAAAGAGCTGGTTGAGAACGCCATCGACGCCGGTGCATCCCAGGTCGACATCACGGTTGCCGAGGGAGGACGGTCGGCTATTGTTATAACCGATGACGGCTGTGGGATGAGGCCGGACGAAATAACCCTGGCGATTGAGCGCCACGCAACATCGAAATTGCCAGACGGCGATTTGGTGGAGATACGCCAACTCGGCTTCCGCGGTGAGGCGCTTCCCTCCATCGGAGCAGTTAGTCGACTCTCCATCACCAGCCGGACTCCAGATGCGCCCGAAGCCTGGCGACTGAATATGGCGGGCGGTCAGGTCGCCGCGCCCGTGCCAGCGGCACATCCGCCGGGGACCCGTGTGGAGGTTCGCGACTTGTTTTACGCCACGCCGGCGCGGCTCAAGTTCCTTAAGACAGCACGGACCGAAATGAGCCGGGTAAGTGAGGTCATCAAACGCCTAGCTATGGCGCATCCCCATATCGCATTCACCCTGTTAGATGGCGATCGTCGCAGGTTGGACCTGCCACCAGAGAAAAACGATCTATTCTCAGCACGGCTGGCCCGTTTGGCCGCGGTAATTGGACGAGATTTCGGCGATAACGCACTAACCATCAATGCGGAACGGGACGGCCTGCAGCTCTCGGGCTACGCCGGCCTACCCACTTTTAATCGAGGCAACTCCGCAATGCAGTTCTTTTTCGTCAATGGACGGCCAGTCAACGACCGTATGCTATTTGGTGCGTTGCGCGCGGCGTACCGAGATTTCTTGGCTTCCGACCGCTATCCCGTCGTTGCCCTTTTTCTAACGATGCCCCCGCCGATGTAGACGTGAACGTCCACCCAGCAAAGACGGAAGTCCGGTTTCGCGATAACAGAATGGTCCGAGGCCTTTTGGTGGGGGCAATCAAACATGCCCTGGCAGAGGCGGGACACCGAGCCGCGACCACCGTCGCGGAAGCAGCCCTGAGCGCCGTTAAGGTCGAGACAGTCATGCTGCAGGGTGCCCGACAGACGACGCCACCGACTGCTGAACGGTCCAATCTGACAAGGGAGTTCCAAAATTTCCACGCCCAACTACCAGGCATAGCTACCGCTCCAACGGCCTCCGCCATAGCCCCCGTCGAAGATCCGGTGATATCGATCGACACCGCCCATCCTTTCGCGGAAGTTGACGCGAGAGACTATCCCCTGGGCGTGGCGCGCGGGCAGCTGCACGCCACTTATATCGTGGCCCAGACCGCCGACGGCATCGTCATCGTCGACCAACACGCCGCACACGAACGCTTGGTGGAGGAGCGGATCAAGGCGGCCCTGGCTGCAGACGGGGTGATGCGCCAAGGTTTATTGATACCTGAGGTGGTAGAGTTGGACGAGACAGCCGTCGACTGCATACTTGCCAGAAATGACGAGTTGGCAGACCTGGGACTGGTCATCGAGGGGTTTGGCCCCGGCGCCATTGTCGTCCGCGAAACCCCAGCCTTGCTAGGGGAGACCGATATTCAAGGACTAGTCCAGGACCTGGTTGACGACTTAGCCTCCCTGGACGAAGCCATCGCCCTTCGCGACCGCATCGGAGATGTCTGCGCAACCATGGCCTGCCACGGGTCCGTGCGTGCCGGACGCCTCCTAAACCGTGACGAAATGAACGCCCTATTGCGTGAGATGGAGACAACGCCCCATTCAGGCCAATGCAGCCACGGCCGGCCCACCTATGTGGAACTGAAGCTTAACGACATCGAAAAACTATTCGGCCGCCGATAAAGGCCGGGCGACGCTTGACGCCCTTGGGCCAAGGGGCTACTTAAGCCTGCTCTCGAGGCTGGGGAAACCAGGTCCTTGTGGTGGCTGTAGCTCAGTTGGTTAGAGCGCCTGGTTGTGGTCCAGGAGGTCGGGGGTTCAAATCCCCTCAGCCACCCCATACCCTTTCTAATCCTACTTATTTTCAGAATTAATGTCGCTTATGCGTCACAGATTGGTCGCAAATCCCACTGTAAACTAATCTTCCCTGATTCCATAAGGGCCACAAACATAACTTTAAATCAGGCCGACATCATTTCATCGCTATCAGTCATCTAGTAACCTCAGACATCCAAAATAAACATCTCGTTCCTATGATCTTTGATGCTTTTAGAGACTGGTTCAGCCAATCAGAGCCTAAACATAGACAAAATTTAGACTGAAAAAACCGTTGATCCCGTAGTTGCCCTCGCTTCCAGTGCCCGATGAGCCTCAACCGCGTTCCGCAATTCATATTTATGATTAATCTCGACTTTGACGCCCTGACGAACCGCATCGAACAAATAGTTAGCGATCTCAAGCGTGAGATTACCGTTGGCTGTATGTGGCGCGAGGCCCGGACGAGTGAAATATAATGACCTCCCAGCTAATGCAGCCCCAGCAACTGGTGGTATGTGACCTGAGGCGGCACCGAAATTCACGTAGGTTCCAAAGCGGGCAAGACAAGCGAGGGACCCATCGTGGACTGAGGCACCAACACCATCATAGACTACAGGCACACCCTCTCCGTCTGTGATTTCCATCACTCGTTCGGAAAAGTTCTCACGGGTGTAAATAATAGGATAATCACAGCCGTAATTTTTTACAATTTCCGCCTTTTCTTCACTGCCAACTGTACCGATGACGGTAACCCCTCTCTGCTTAAGCCACTGGCAAGCTATCATCCCTACACCTCCCGCGGCGGCATGCATCAAAACAGTGTCTCCAGCTTGGGGAACAAAGGTTCTATGGATGAGATACGATACCGTTAAACCTTTCAAAAGCATACCTGCCGCCTGAGTGTCATTAATGTCTGCTGGCAGGGGGATTAAGCGTTCGGCGGGATAAACGCGTTGCTCAGCATAGGAACCTGGAGGACCCATCACATAGCCCACGCGGTCACCAACTTTAACACCTTCGACACCATCTCCGATTGCATCGATTATACCGACACCTTCCATGCCTATGCATGCTGGTAAATCGAGCTTATAGCCACCGGAGCGTTGATAAACGTCGATATAGTTTAGCCCCACTGCCGTCTGACGCAGAAGAACTTCACTAGTTCCAGGTTGCAAATCAGGCACTTCTACCCATTGCATTACCTCTGGTGCGCCTTGATTATGTATGTGGATTGCGTGCGGCATTTAAACTAGAGCTCCCAAATCTTGATATATTCCAAAGGCCATATCAACGGCGAGGAGGCATAACGTCAAGGTTCCAGTCAGCTTCTAGCCTACTAACTTAGATCCGCGAGCTCAAACGCCCGTCGGATGTTGGGATTCCCAAGCGTATTCCTCTCAAAGCGAGTCCCCCTGTATGTCTTCCTAACAGCCTGTTCACATTCCTTTTATCGAGGGGTCAATCACCTAAAACTACGCAACAAAATACGGCAGATCATCTTCAGATGAACATCCAAGCGTTACAATGCGTTCTGTGATTTTAACAGCACGCTCATACTTCGTTTCGCACTCCTTACGGGACATAGTCTTAAGCAAAGGGCCAATGAGCGATACCCCATAGTTTGCTTGAAGAGTCCTTACCTCTCTCCGTGTGTCTAGTCCATCCGCCAACCAACCGAGATCAAACTCCATCTGACGCTCGATCTTTCGATCATTATCCAACAATTCACGGCGAACTTCGGCTTCCGTTCTGAGCGTTTCTTCCCAGTATTGTCCCTCAGAGTCAGCAACCTCAGCTGTTGCCTTTTCAAAGGCCTGACAGAAAACCAAATAAGCTTCCTCCTTCTCATTAGCTGTCCGCCATGCAGACGCGCCCAAACTCTCCCAAACCGAAACATTTAGGTCCTCAAAAATCTCAGGCACGCGAGAAAAGAAAATTCGATGAAGTTTGTTATCGTTGACCTTCAGGTCCAACCTTTGATCCTTGTAGATGTCGATCGCCGCATACTTGCCACAAGCGGGGCAGGCATCTCCTTGATAATCATCTTTTCGATAGATGTGCGAACAGGGACGCCCCTTCGCGATATCGTTTTTACAGAGAAGATAGGTCTCAGGCTGATCCTCATCGTCTTGCTGCTGACCAACCCAACTAAAGCGATTTTGAAATTGCAAAAAAGATCGAGGTGGGCTCCACAGCATCCACTTGAGCTTTTCAACCGGTCCAAATGTCGTCCAGTTCGAACTGACATCGATAACGACACATTCTTTTTTACCAGGTGCAGATCTAAGGCCCCGCCCAACGGACTGCCCCCAAAGTACCTTCGATAAGGTCGGGCGCATGTGAACAATGATATTGCATGCAGGATTATCCCAACCCTCCGTTAAGACACCCACGGATACCAACGCTTCAATTTCGCCTGTGTCATGCCCAGTAAGGATCCGACGACGCTCTTTTATGGGCGTCCCTGCCGTGATAATCGACGCATTAATTCCAATGTCCAAAAGTCGCTGTTCGGTTATCTCGGCGATACGAATATCCGGACAGAACCACGCAGAGATTGGTTTGCCGTTAACTCCGTCACGCTCTTCCATGTAAGCGTAAGTCGCGTAATCCAACATTGATGAATTTACGATCTCATCGGTGAGACGTGAGACAGGATACTCACCCGAACTTACGTCGATGTCGTCAAGGTTTAGATCGTGTACGAAGTGAGCGCGATATCTGGGCTTCACCAAGATGCCCTCGTTGATCAGGTCCTGGATATCGGCACAATCGATAATAGCATCGAAAGCTAAACTAAGCTGATCACGTTGGTCTCCCGTTCGCCGCTCTGGTGATGCCGTCAGCCCCATGAAATGGGCATCAGGTTTACCCTGATCCCGAAACCTATCAATAATTCTTCGGTAGCCTGTGCCGTTTGGGGAAACGCGGTGCGCTTCATCAACGATGATTAAATCAGCCTTGGGTATGGCATCCTCGAGAACTTCGCGCGCACGCATGCTAGTCGAAAGAAGAATGTCGTAATCTTGAAAGGCCTCACCCTTATCTGAAACCTTGAGTGTTCGAACACGTCGTCCCTTGAGCAACGCAGTCTGCAGCTGATCAAGCAAGACGAGCCTGTGACAGAGCACCAAGACTTTCTTCCCTTTGAAAAAGCGATCAATTATTTCCCTTGCAAGGACTGTCTTACCGGCCCCAGTTGGAGCTTTAAGAATGAAGCGCTTATAACTTGCACGGATCCTCGGGAAGTCATCCACGACCTCTTGCTGCCAGCCTCTGAGCTTCATTAGCTGGCACACCTTCGGGGCAAACACACTGTTCGAGGACAATAGAAGAGATACATTTTAGGCTTCACGATCCCAGTGACCGCTTGATCAAGGCTTGACCTTACACAATTTTCCTAGAATTACCATGGTGTGCGAGGTAGTAATGACTGAAAAACCATTGGACACACACTAACCACTTCCCAAGTCCATTATCTCAGTAACAAATAAGGCACTCTGAGACTTTTGGTCACACCTTTGGAAAAAACCCTGGGTGCAAAAACACGTTTCATGGTTTCCTATAGTAACACATTGGAATTATTCTAAACAGGCTCCTAGTAGTTCAACGAGAGGTTCCAGACGCTTTGGTCGAGGTAATCTGCAAAGACTTCTGGAAGCTAACTTCGAAATGGTGACCACCAAAGCCGATAAGGAGCGTTTTGATCAAGCAACGGTGTTGGGCAAGAGTGCCTTTATCCAGAAATCTCTCACGGTTCAAATACTTCAGAAGCAACTTTATAAAGTGCTAGCCTGAGTGCAAACTCGTCAGCCGGAAATCATCTTGAGTTTTTGGCCAGGGCGAATTTTGTCGCCGGGCTCCATATTATTCAGCAACTGAAACCACTCCTGCTTAAACCTCTCAAAGGGATAGCGCTTCGCCAAGGACGCGGCGGTATCGCCACTTTTCGCCGTGGTTATGCGTACCCGTAAAGGCCGGATGTCAGCCGCTTCCTTAACGCTCAAACGGCGAAAACTATAGGTGGTGCGACGTAGCTCAGTTGAAAGTCGCTGGGTTTCCGATGGCTTGGTGATGAACGCTAGGCGGAATATTTTCTCATGATTAGTGCGCACCGCGACTAGCCTAACATCTCTCGGTCCATCCCGGCTTGACACACGTCCCTGAACCGTCGCGCCTCGCAGGCCGTTCACTTCTATGCGCTCCACCCTCTGTCGTTCATTTAGGTGACGGCCCCATTCGACACCTACATAATCTGCAAGCGACCGCACCCGCTCCGCTTCCCTGGGATCAACCATGTCAAAAATAATCCGCGACATCTTTGGGCCAAAGGCCACCAACTGGCGCGGTGAGTTAGACATGACGAACCCCGGCGGCACCTTGAAAGCGATGCGCAAACCCGGGTGCATGAACGACCGGCCACGCCGCACACCCTGGGATGGATCATCCCCGAAAACCAGACCGTCGATAGCTTTGAGATAGGCTGCCCGATGGACCTTCGGGTTCTTTACCACTCGTTCCTTTGCTAGATTAATCGCTTGGCGAATTCGATCTTCGGTTCGGGGGTGTGTCGACATAATGTTATGGCTGATGCTCTTGCGGCCCTGCTCACGGGCTTCAAGATCACGATGCGCTCGAAGCTTTTGAAAAAAGCTGGTCATTCCATCTGGAGAATATCCCGCCCGTGTCATGTAGCGCACACCCAGCATGTCCGCCTCCAGTTCCTGGCCCTGGGAATATTGCTGAAGCGCTGCCCGAGCACCAAAATTGGCCACTCGACCGACACCAGATGGCACGCCCGCCGCACTTCCCAATGCGCCAAGAACGGTCATGCCAATATTTGTGGCCATAGCCGTGGAATAACGTTGCGCAGAATGTCGCGCAGTCACATGGCCGATTTCGTGGGCGAGCACACCAGCAACTTCAGACTCGTTCTCCGCCAGGGCCAGCAAGCCTCGCGTTATGTAAATGTAGCCGCCAGGAAGTGCGAAGGCGTTCACCCGATGATCATTCAATACTGTGAATCGCCATTGCATTTGGGGTAGCTCAGAGAGCGCCGCTAACTGCGACCCAATCCGCGCAATATACGCACCAACCTCGACCGCATCGTAGGCTCCACCCAATTCCTTAAGTATTTTGGGATGTTCTTCTGCACCAATTTGAGCCTCCTTCTCTTTAGACATGAAGGCCGTAAAACTTCGCTGACCTGTAGCCGGATTAGTTGAGCAGGCACCAAGGCCCATTATGATGGAGGCAAAGCCAAGTGCAGTTAGAATTTTTAAAACATAACTCATTGATCACTCGACGTATTAACTGTGCCGAGATTATGCTGTCCGTCAAATAATTGGGCAAGAGCGGCAATGATTTTGCCCCGCAATTGACCTATGATTGAAATCATGATCATTCCTCGCTGCCGCAATCGGGATAGCGCCGCTTCCGAATTAGTACTTTGGCGTAACTTACCCGCGAACACCCGTGGAATGCTTTTGATGGCAATATTCGCAGGCGTCGTGTCACTGGGACACGTCATCGCCCGCGACCTGAGCCAAGACTTCCACCCCATGCAGGCCGCATTTTTCCGGACCATTGTGCCATTAGTAATACTAACGCCCATCCTCATGCGTCAGGGGCCCGGGTGGTGGCGGACGACCCGGCCAGGCCTTCAGTTCTTTCGAGGTCTTGTCGGCGGTATTTCCATGCTAACCTGGTTTTATGCATTGGCACTCATCCCTGTAGGAGATGCCACGGCGCTTAGTTTCACGGTGGTGATCTTCGCTTCCGTGGGCGCCGTTGTGGTACTTGGCGAGCGCATGGGCGCGCGGCGCTGGACCGCCATCGCGGTGGGAATCGTCGGCACCTTAATCATACTCCGTCCCGGCGCCGACGGACTGAGCGTCGGCGCCTTGGTGGTCCTGATCTCAAGCCTGTTCTGGGCGGCGGCATTGTTGACCGTAAAGGTCCTGGCGAGGACCGACTCTTCGATCACCATTGTCTTCTACTCATCCATCTACTTCACAATCCTGGCCGGGATTCCAGCAGGCTACTACTGGCGGACTCCAGACCCGGAACAGCTCGCCCTCTTTGTGAGCGTGGGGCTTTTGGCGACAGTCGCCCAACTAGCCATGACCGGCGCCCTGAAGATCGCTGAAACGACAGCGATTATGCCCATGGATTTTACCCGGCTCTTGTGGGCAGCCGGGTTGGGTTACATTTGGTTTGGGGAATTTCCCGATCTCTGGACGTGGACCGGCGGTGCCATCGTCTTCGCGTCGACCATCTACATCACCTATCGGGAAAACCGCGCCACAAAGATGGATCAGGGAGGACGCCCTTCGAACGAGTCGCCTCACTGAACGCCGGGTTGTTCCATCAATCGGAGCCTGCGGCCCATTCGCGCCTCGCGGCGGCCGATATAAAGACTGGAGCCAAAAATCACCCCTGCACCAATCCACGTCCAAGCGTCCGAGACCTCGCCGAAGGCCAGCCAGCCAAGAAGGGCGGCGAATGGCAAACGGGCAAAATCGAAGGGCAGGATAGCCGATGCGTCAGCCAAAGACATGGCCTTGACCAAGGTGACATGCGCCAGCGTCGCCACCGGGCCAATCATTGCGATGCCGAGCCAGAGATGGGATGGCGGCGTTTCCCAAACGGTCCAGGCAAGCACGCCGGAAATAGGCAGCAGATAAAGACCCACGTAAAACACCACCTTGGTGGGGTCTTCCGTCCGTGACAGAGATTTTACGATTAATAGGGTCACCGCAGCACAACCCGCGGCCACTAGCACCGCCCAATGAGCGAGGGTCATCTCTATGACGCCTCGTCGGAGGATAATCATGGCGCCTAGAAAGCCGACGATAGTGGCGGACCAGCGTCGTATGCGGACAGTCTCGCGCAGAATCAACGCGGCGCCGACAGTGGCGAAGATGGGGGTGACGAAACTTATGGCTACCACATCGGTAATTGGGATAATTGAAACGGCGTAAAACCAGGTTAGCATGCCGCAAAGCGTGAAGGCGGCGCGGGCCACATAAAGCGCCATGCGTTCCTTCTTGAGAACGCCGATACCGTTCTTGAGCAACCAGGGCAACATGCACAGCTGGGCTGTGGCCAGTCGGAAGAATACGACCATATAGGGATGCATGTCGCTAGTCAGATCGCATGCCAATGCTGCTACACCGGCCATCATGGCACAGGAGAAGATCATCCAGAGAACCCCCTGGATCACGTTGGGGCGGCGGGCTTGAACATTCGGCGGCGCTACTCCCGCATAAGTTCACGGCTACTAGCAGATGCGTGGGCGCAGCGCAGACCTTTTGCATAGTCAGTTAAAGTCCAGGGGGAAAATAGGCCGGCGCAAATTCTTGTAAGGTAACCGATTGTAGTCCTTTGTGGCCAGCGCACCAGAATCAACAATCAGAATATGGCGGGCGATAGGTCCGAACGCGGCGCGGAAATGATGCATGGATTTGACCGCTACCACAGCCTTCTGAGAAGGATCGATGCCAGCGTGAGTAAAGGTCTCGAGTTCCGTGCACTGAATGCGCTTCGAAGCCACGACGATTTCGATCCCACCTACTCGAAGCACGGCGGTTGGACCGAGCCGCTGAATGACGCCGTGCCATCTTGGCCCCTGAGCCACATAAGTCCCGTGGGTGACGGCTATAACCTGTCCGCTCAACGCCAGGGGCGGCCCAAAAGCCGGATCAACCCTGCCACCTAGGCGCACCGAAACGTCCGCGCCGACCCCCGCCTTGGTCAGCTGGACTGCAGTTTCCGGATCGCAGATCATACCAAAGGCCGCCTTCTCCAACCCGGCGTCCAACATGGCCTTGAGCAGGAAGGTTGAGTCCCCATAGGCCCCCGCGCCCGGATTGTCGCTGGCGTCGGCGATCACAACTGGTCCGGCTCCATCGGAGAGTGTCGACAGACGGCCCATTGCCTCGGCCGCACCCAGGTATTCGTTGGAGTCAAAATGCCGCTGTTCCCAGGCAAAATGCATATAGGCCTCGGCGATAGTCCGGTATCTGGCCACCGGTCCGTCGCCGGTAACCGCCACCGACGGGCCCACCTCGGGGAAATCGGCCGGGGTGAAACCAGCGTGCAGGCTGACGGTCAGCACACCGGGGTCTTTTTCCTCCAGAGCCTCAGCCCGGGCCATGAGCTGAGTCATAGGGTTGTCGACGGTTGTGCGACCGTGATCCAACCCAACCAGCATGTTGCGCCGCGCCAGGTGCACGCGGGGGGCGACCTCGCCCTTCATCGCCCGGTCCAGGATCCACGATGCGCGCGCTGCAGTCGCCACCTGGTCCGTATGGGGATAGGTTCGGAACGCGCAGATGATATTGGCGTGCCTCGCCATCAGGCGGGTTACGTTGGCATGTAAGTCCAAAGTGATAGCGATTGGTATATCGGGGCCGACGATGTCGCGCAATTTCTGCAGCAACACGCCTTCGGCGTCGGCATGGTCGACCGTCGTCATGGCTCCATGCAGCGCGAGCACGATGCCGTCGAAAGGGCCTTTAATCTTGGCTGCTTCAAGGATGGCGCCAGCCACCGCATCCCATACCTCCCGCTCCACAGGTCCCGACGGCGTTGCCCATGCGGCCACTGTATGTACAAGATCCCAGTTCGCTTCCTCAGCCACCTGAATGATACCATTGGGTTCCAGCATGGAGCCCGTGACCGCCTCGGGCACCTCGTCACCGAATGCGAGCACAAAATCCCGGTAGTTCTCGAGAGTCGTGGTCAATTGGCTGAAGGTGTTTGTTTCGTGTGCGAACAAACCTGTGAGGACGCGAAATCCCATGGATCAGCTTTCAGAGGCCAGAACGCCGGAGATGGACCGCGCCGTCTCCATGACCAGCGGCGCGATTTTGGCGCGGGCTTCCTCGACACTCCATTGCGGTAAATAGACAGGGACCTGAACAGCGGCGACTGCATAACCTCGGCTATCCAGAACCGGCGCGGCGACGCTGATCTCTTGGGGCAGTGCCTGGCCGACACCGAAGCCGTAGCCCTGGTCCCGAGCCTCATCAATACGACCCATGATGGCATCAACGTCGGTTATCGTGTTTGACGTAATTGCGCGGCGTTCTGAAGCGGCGATAATCGACGCGACTTCGTCGGCGGGGCGAAAAGCCAGGATCACCGTACCGCCGGACGTGCTGAAGGCAGGCATGCGACGGCCAGGCACAGTTGCCGGGTAGCTGGCACGGCTGTGGGGAATACGCACGGTATAGATGATATCCGTATTAATCATCTCACAGAGATTGACCGTGGTGCTATAGATTTTGGACGCGTCGATTAGACGCACCACGGCGATCTCTGCCAGCCGGTTCTGGTGAAGGAACGTATAAGAGAGATCCATCAGGCGCAATGCGGGCCGATAACGGCGGCTACGCGCATCCTTCTCTAAGTATCCCAACTGATAGAGCGTATTTGTGAACCGTTGTGCGGCGCTTTTGTTCAAGCCCGTGCGGAGCGCTACCTCAGTGATGCCTAAATCCCCTGGCGCTTCCCGGAAGGCTTCCAGCACGCGAAACCCCTTTTCCAGGGAGCTGACGAACAGCGTTCCCGCCTGATCCCGTTGGCCACGACCGTCATCATGTGAGCTTGATTTTGAGTATGCTCTGCCATCCATGCCCGACACGAACCCTTGACCCAAATATATCGATATCCTAGTTTAGTAATTATTAATATAATATATTAAAATGTAATAAAAAGGGCAAGACAATGTGGGCCATTGGTCAACACATTCTAATAATACCAGAAAATCCATGGACAGGTGCTATGGTTCCGGTGAATCATAGTGTATGAGCATCCACCCTTGGGCGCTCAATTGGTTCAAGCCAAAGCCAGAGAGATTTTCGCAATGAAAACAATTGGAGGAGCAATCCGAATGAAACGTTCAATCATGACAGTGGCCGCAGCAGCCGCGCTGGTCTCCTTGGGGGCCCAGGACGCGATGGCAGGCAAAGCTAACGATACGTTGAACTGGTCTACCACCCGCGAGGTGGATGTCGCACTACCATTCTACAACAACGTCCGCGAAATGGTGATTATGCAGCGTCACACATGGGATAACCTTTTGTATCGTGATACCAAGACGTTTGAATACAAGCCTTTGCTGGCGACATCTTACAAGTGGGTCAACGACAAGACGCTGGAATTCAAAATCCGTAAAGGTGTGAAATTCCACAATGGTGCGAGCTTTAGCGCCGACGACGTGGTGAAGACCTACAACCACGTGTCTGCAAAGGATTCAGGTGTGCTCACAAAGCGCAACGTAAGTTGGATCGATCGGGCCGAGAAAGTGGATGCCGATACCGTCCGCGTGTACCTGAAAAAGACCTTCCCGGCTGCACTTGAATATGTTTCTGGGCCCATGGCTATTTTCCCTAAGGATATCTGGGGGACTGCTAAAAAAAATGCCAAGGGAAAACCTGACTATGGAACCGTAGCGCCAATTGGAACTGGTCCATATAAAACTACTAAAGTGGTAGCCGGCGAATCAGTTGCCATGGAAAAAAATACGAACTACTGGAAAGGCTCCCCAAAAGGAACGCCGTCAATCGGCAAAATCATGTTCCGCACGATCGCCGATCCCGAAGCGCAAATCGCGGAACTCCTATCTGGCTCGATAGACTGGATCTGGGACGTGCCAAAAGACAAAGCCGAGCAACTAAAACTAATTGGCACCAATAAAGTGATGAATGTGCCTACCATGCGCATCAGTTATATAACCATGGATCGCGCAGGGCGCTCCGGAAAGGGCAAAGAGAACCCTTTCTTTAAAAAGAAAGTTCGGCAAGCCGTAGCGCACGCCATTGATCGCAAGGCCATCGCTAAAGAATTAGTGGGCGGCGCCTCGCAAGTCATCCATTCGGCCTGTTTCCCGACACAATTTGGCTGCACTCAAGACGTTCCAAAGTACAGCTATGATCCAGCAAAAGCCAAAAAACTACTCGCCGAAGCCGGCTATCCAAATGGTTTCTCGACAGAAATCATGGCCTACCGTCAGCGGGAATATACAGAGGCGGTTATGGGCTACCTAGACAAGGTCGGTATTAAGTCCAACCTGAAGTATATGCAGTACAAGGCACTCCGTGGCATCGTTTGGGACGGTAAAGCACCATTCCACCACATGACCTGGGGATCGTATTCTATGAACGATGTTTCGGCGATTACCTCCCACTTCTTCAAGCATGGCCGTGATGACTATTGCCGCGATGACGACGTTAAAGCTGCACTTGAAACTGGCGATAGTAATGTCGATCCAAAGGTTCGCAAAGAAGCCTACAAGAAGGCCTTGTCAAAACTTTCCGGTGAACTGTGCTGGCTGCCGATGTTCACCTACGCCAAGTATTATGCCTTCTCTCACGATCTCGACTTCAATCCGACCGCAGACGAAATTCCGCGGTTCTTCACGGCGAAGTGGAAATAATATACTGACGATTGGTGCGGCCCCGGTCATGTCTTGGCTGGGGCCGTATCTTTAAGACCTTACTAAAAATGCCAAAAGAGGAGGGGGGAAATGCTGCTTTACGCATTGAAACGATTCGGCGTCGCCATTTTGGTAGCGATCTCCGTCTCCATCGTAACCTTCTCCCTTTTGCATGTGTCCGGTGACCCCGCTGCCGCCATGGCTGGCGAAAGCGCGTCGGAAGAAGACATTGAATACGTCCGCAAGCATTACGGTTTCGACCGCCCGCTACCCATCCAATACGTAGATTGGGCCTCCAAGGCCATAAAGGGAGACTTTGGCATATCGATTTATCTGAAGCGCCCTGTCGCCGGGGTCCTGGCTGAGCGCGCGCCGGTAACCATGACACTCGGAGCATTGTCTTTAACGTTTGCTCTTGTTTTAGCTATCCCGCTAGGCGTGCTTGCAGCAATGTTCCCCAATACGATCATCGACCGGTTTGCCTTGACCGTCGCGGTAATCGGACAGGCCCTCCCCAATTTCTTTTTCGCCCTTATTATGATCATCGTATTCGGGGTTTGGCTACGATGGCTGCCCATTTCTGGACACGCATCATGGCTTAACTTCATCATGCCTTCCATTGCGCTTGGCTACTATGCGACCCCAGCGATCATGCGACTGACCCGAGCTGGGATGATGGATGTGCTATCGTCGGACTACATTCGTACGGCCCGGGCCAAGGGCCTGAAGCCGCGCATCGTTCTCTTCAAGCACGCGCTCAGAAACGCGATAATTCCCGTGGTCTCCTTTTCCGCGGTGCAGCTAGGTTTCATGCTGGGAGGCTCGATCATTATTGAGTCGATCTTCTCTCTGAATGGGCTCGGTAGCCTGGCCTGGCAATCGATACAGCGCTCCGACTTCGAGGTCATGCAGGCGATCGTGCTGACCATTGCATGTTTCTATATTTTGCTAACATTTCTGGCCGACCTGTTGAACGCGTATCTTGATCCGCGTATCCGGGTTGCCTAATTGAGGGACGAGACATGGCCAACGGAACCATCGCAAAAAAACTGCCGTCGGCGAACCAGATTCTGGAGCCCTCACCATTCCAGTTGATGATGCGCCGTATTTTTGGCCATGCTGGTATGACCTTCGGTGGTGGGGTACTGATCCTGATCTTTGCGGCCGCACTCTTAGCCCCAATTCTGTCGCCACATGATCCCTACACCCAGGACCTGACCAAACGTTTCCTAGATCCCTTTTGGGGCGCCAAAGGCTCGTGGGAACATCCCCTCGGCACCGATAAATTTGGCCGAGACTACCTGTCGCGTATGTTGTTTGGTGCCCGGACATCCTTGCTGATTGGGTTCTCCGCCATGCTGATCTCGGGTGTTCTAGGTACTGCCTTGGGCGTTGCGGCAGGCTACTTCGGTGGCCGTGTCGACATCGTGATTACATTCATCATTACGACCCGGCTCGCTATGCCCGTAATTCTGGTAGCCTTGGTGGTTGTTGCCCTGATCGGTAGCTCGCTAACTATCGTCATCTGGGTGCTGGGGCTACTTATCTGGGATCGCTTCGCCGTGGTCATGCGGGCCGCAACGCAACAGGCGCGAAGTATGGATTATGTGGCTGCAGCGAAGGCCTTGGGCTGCTCTACGTTCCGCATTGTGCTTACAGAGATAATGCCGAACGTGGCTAATGCGCTGATCGTAGTCGCCACCCTGGAGGTAGCGCACGCTATATTCCTTGAGGCGTCACTGTCTTTCCTAGGCCTTGGTGTCCAACCGCCGACACCAAGCTGGGGTCTGATGGTCTCAGAAGGCAAGGGCATGATGTTTTTCAAGGCCTGGGTGATTGCCATTCCAGGAACCGCCTTGTTCATGTTGATGTTGTGTATCAACTTGCTCGGTGACGGTATCCGCGATGTCACCGCGCCAGAGAACAGAAACTAAATTACGGAAGACCAAGCAAGGGACCGCGATATCGCCATGGCCGAACGTATCCTTACCGTCGATAATTTGAAAATCGATATTCCCGTTCCCGCCGGCATGCTACATGCCGTGCAAGGGGTCAGCTTTAAGGTCGACCGCGGGGAAACACTTTGTATCGTCGGTGAGTCGGGGTGCGGTAAATCACTCACGTCACTAGCGATAATGGACCTATTGCCAACCAAAGCAATCCGAACCGCAACCAAGTTGGAGCTGGATAACCAGAACGTCCTCGGCATTAAAGAGGACAAGATGGCAGACATACGTGGCAACCGCATGGGCATGATCTTTCAGGAACCGATGACGTCCCTTAACCCAGCCTACACCATTGGCAACCAAATGGAAGAGACCCTAATGCGCCACCGCAGAGCCAGCCGAGAGGAGGCTCGCAACAGGGCTGTTTTCCTTTTGGAGAAGGTGGGGATTACAGCAGCACGTTCGCGGCTTCGGCAATATCCACACCAGCTTTCGGGCGGTCTTCGGCAGCGCGTCATGATCGCCATGACTTTGATGTGCGGCCCAGACCTCATCATCGCCGACGAACCCACAACAGCCTTAGACGTGACCATCCAGGCGCAAATTCTCTTGTTGCTCGCTGAACTACAGAAAGAGTTCGACATGGGACTGATTTTGATTACTCACGACCTAGGTGTTGTTGCGCGGGTCGCCGACCGAGTCGCCGTCATGTATGCTGGGCAAATCGTCGAGCAAGGAAGCGCCAAACAAGTTTTTGAGAACCCAACCCATCCCTACACCCAAGGGCTTTTGGAGTGCATTCCCATTCCAGGCAAGACCGCACGGGGCAGCCACTTGGGCTCCATTCCTGGCATTGTGCCCTCTTTGATTGGAGAGATGCATTGCTGTCATTTCGCCGATCGCTGCTCGTATGTATCCGAGCTTTGTCATTCCGCGCCCGTCGACTTCCAGACTGGACACACCGACGCGCATGACTACCGCTGCGTACTGAGCCCCAAGCAATGCGCCGAAAACCTAAAGCAAGAGGTGTCCAAATGAGCGGCAGCATGATCCAAACCAAGGACGCGACCAAGACGTTCATGATCTCATCTGGCTTTTTTCAGGGCAAACGGCCTCTTCATGCGGTCAACGGGGTAAATTTGACGGTCAGCCAGGGTGAGGTGGTCGCGCTAGTCGGCGAATCCGGGTGCGGTAAGACCACACTGGCGAAGATGATTTTAGGCCTTGAGCCCCTCACTAGCGGCGGCATCGAAGTAAACGGAAAGCCGCTCGCCGGGCAAAACCACGTGGACGTGGCCAAAATTCTGCAACCGATTTTCCAGGATCCTTATTCGTCCCTGAACCCTCGGAAGTCCATTGGCTCGATCATTACGCTCCCCTTGAAGGTACAAGGTGACCCAAACCCCGATACTTGGCGCCACAGGGCGGAGGAAATGATGGAGATGGTCGGCCTGCCGCGCCGCGTATTCCAGAACTATCCAAGCCAACTTTCAGGCGGTCAACGCCAGCGCGTCGCTATTGCCAGAGCGCTGATCAACCGACCGCGTGTGGTGATTTGCGATGAGCCAACCTCGGCTTTGGACGTCTCCGTGCAGTCACAAATCCTGAACCTATTGCAGGATCTGCGGAGCGAATTGAATCTGACTTATGTGATTATTTCCCATAACCTGGCTGTGGTCGAGCATATCGCGACCAAGGTCGCCGTCATGTATCTGGGGCGCATCGTTGAGGAAGCGGACACAGAAACACTTTTTACCAAACCACAGCACCCCTACACAGAGGCTCTTTTGAGTTCCGTTCTAACGCCAGACCCTAACCTGGGCGTTCCGGACACCCACCTGGGTGCGGCCTACCCAAACCCGGTGGAGCCGCCGTCAGGCTGCACCTTCCATCCGCGCTGTGCGAGAGTTATGGATCATTGCTCGGTTGCCATGCCGCCGACAATCTCGACGTTAGATGGCCAGGTTGAATGTCATATCTATGACAATACAAATGGTCTGACAGTATGAGCCGCGTAGCCGCCATCGAGAGAATCGAAAAATATTTTGATTCGGGCACGTTTGTCGACGAGCTGTCAGCACGGGTCGCCATCCCGTCGGAAAGCCAGAAAGATGACAACCAGGCCAACTTGCAACGTTATTTGGATGAAGCTATTCAGCCCGCTTTTGAGGCCATGGAATTTTCTTGCGAGGTTTTCGAAAATCCTGTCGCGGGCAAGGGGCCAATCCTTTTAGCTTGCCGCCACGAGGATGACAATCTGCCAACCGTTTTGGGCTATGGTCACGGTGACGTAGTGCGGGGACTGGAAGATCAGTGGCGCGAGGGGTTAAGCCCTTGGGTCACCACGCAGGACGGCGACAAACTTTATGGACGCGGCACAGCTGACAACAAGGGGCAACATACCATCAATATGGCTGCTATTCGCGAGGTCCTAAAGGTCCGCGGACGACTCGGCTTCAACGCGAAGTTCATGGTTGAAATGGGCGAAGAGAACGGCTCACCTGGCATCTTTGAAGTGGTGGAGGCAAATCTGGAGAAGTTTGCAGCTGATGTCTTCATAGCCTCTGACGGACCACGGGTGGCGCCAGATAGACCGACTATCTTCCTGGGCGCACGAGGCGCCAGAAACTTTGACCTTGTTTTGAAATGCCGCGACGGTGGCCACCATTCAGGCAACTGGGGCGGGTTGNTGACCAACCCGGGTATCGTTCTTTCCCATGCCATCAAATCCATTATTTCACCCAATGGTCAGATACTGATCAAAGAATGGCTTCCGCCTCCAATGTCAGACGCGGTGCGCGGCGCGCTGGCTGACATCAAAATCAACGGTGGGGAAAACGCACCAGAAATTGATCCCGGTTGGGGTGAGCCAGGACTATCCGCCGTGGAACAGGTCTATGCCTGGAACAGTTTTGAGGTGCTCGCTTACCGCACCGGCAATCCGCGCCAACCCGTAAACGCCGTCCCCGCAGAGGCCCGAGCCCATTGCCAGCTACGTTTCATCGCTGGTACGGACCGCGACAATATCCTGCCAGCGCTCCGGAACCACCTAGATAACCATGGATTCGAGAAAGTGCAAATCGAGCCACCNCCGCCTGAAAATGCAATCGATTTTAATGCCAGCGCGACGACGCCAGACAATCCATGGGCCGCATGGACGGCCGATGCCATGGCGCGGACGACGGGCAAGAAGACCGCNGTGATCCCAAGTCTTGGTGGTTCTATCTGNAANGACCTATTCAATGTGACGCTCGGNCTGCCTTCGATATGGATCCCACACTCTTATTCTGCCTGCTCACAACACGCCCCAAATGAGCACATCCTGCTGTCCGAGGCTCGCGAGGCGCTCGCCATCATGACCGGCGTGTATTGGGACCTAGGCGAGCCAGGGACGCCGAGAACGAGGACTCATTGAGATGACCCGCGATGCCGCCATCTCNCGCGCCCACGCCTACTTTGACGACGCNGAGGGCTATTGGGCCGACCTGGCGCGTCGCGTCGCCATTCCAACCGAGTGCCAGAGACCGGAACGCCTGCCTGTCCTCTATCAGTATCTTGATGAGGAGATCCGTCCATGTTTCCAGGCCATGGGCTTTGACTGCCAGATTTATGACAACCCGATCGAAGGCATGGGGCCAGCACTGTTAGCAGCTCGGATTGAAGACGGAAACCTGCCAACAATTCTGGGCTACGGGCATGGTGATGTAGTTCGCGGCCAAGAGGGACACTGGGCCAATGACCGCGACCCTTGGACGCTGACGCGCGAGGGAGACAAGGTCTATGGGCGTGGCACCGCCGACAACAAGGGGCAACATTCAGTNCATATGGGCGCGTTAAAAGCTGTGATCGAGGAACGCGGGCACCTGGGATTCAATTCCAAATTTATCATCGAAACTGGCGAGGAAAATGGGTCCTGGGGCTTCAAAGACATGGTNGCGCTTCATAGNGACGATTTCGCCGCCGACTTTTATTTCGCCTCNGATGGACCGCGGGTCGACATGAGCAAACCAAACCTNACANTGGGCTGCCGGGGTGCGCGCAACTTCGACCTGGTCCTTGACATGCGCGAGGGCGGTCACCATTCCGGAAACTGGGGCGGTTTGCTGGCGAACCCGGGTGTCATACTAGGCAACGCTATTGCCACAATCGCCGACGTCAANGGCAAAATCCTTGTCGACGGNTGGCGACCGCCGCCAATTAGCAACTCCGTCCGCGAGGCCCTCAAGGACGTGAAACGCGAGGGTGGCCCAAACGCTCCCGAAATCAATACTGACTGGGGAGAGCCGGGCCTCACGGAGGCCGAAAAAGTNTACGCNTGGAACACCTTNGAGGTCCTCGCCTTCGTCACGGGCAACCCAGACAAACCCGTCAACGCCGTGCCGCCGCGGGCCCATGCGAACTGCCAACTCCGTTACGTGGTCGGCACCAATCCCGAGGACATCCTGCCCGCGCTACGCCGTCATCTGGATGCTCAGGGCTATCCGATGATCGAGATCCACGAGCCGCCGGCGGGAAACTCGGGTCGCTTTAACGCTGCGCGCACANACCCAGACCACCCTTGGGCTATTTGGATGAAAGCCACNGTACAACGCATGACCGGCGAACGCACCACCGTCCTTCCTAATTCTGGGGGCTCAATCTGTAACGATGTATTCCAGGACGTACTTGGNATACCCTTCGTGTGGATGCCCTTGAGCTATACCGGCTGCTCGCAGCACGCGCCCAACGAGCATATCTTGTGGTCTCTGACACGGGAGGGCATGGGCCTAGTAACAGGGGTATATTGGGACTTAGGTGATCCGGAAACGGCTTACCGCCCATGATAGAGCCCTGTGATCTTAGTGCCACACGCGCACGTCACCTNATCAGAACCGGAGAANTGTCANNAGAGGATCTGCTCGAATCTTGCATTGCCCGTGTGGACGCTGCTAACCCTGCCATCAATGCTATCGTCGCCACAGATTTCGAGCGCGCCCGACACGAGGCCGCTGTGGCGGCGCAGGCGGTTCGCGACGGCGCTGAACTAGGCCCATTACACGGCTTACCCGTNGGCATTAAGGACCTGAACGCTACCGAAGGCCTCCGCACAACCTGGGGTTCCACTTTATACGCCGATCATGTCCCGGAGATGGACGAACCAATGGTCGCCCGGCTTCGCNGGGCTGGAGCCATAATCGCAGCAAAGACTAATACGCCCGAGTTCGGCGCCGGCACGCACACCACCAACCAGGTCTACGGACCGACGCACAATCCCTTTGACCTGGACCGAACATCTGGTGGTTCCTCCGGTGGTTCCGGCGCGGCAGTGGCAACGGGTATGCTACCCCTGGCACATGGGTCGGACACGGGAGGAAGCCTCCGCAATCCGGCGACCTGGTGTGGGGTCGTGGGTTTCCGTCCAACACCAGGTCTAGTCCCGCGAGAAAGCCGGCCACTGAACTATTCACACTTCAGCGTTCAAGGACCCATGGCCCGTTCGGTCGCCGATGTAGCATTAATGATGGCTGGCCTTGTCGCCGATTCAGACCGTGATCCTTTAACTGGCCCTTGCAGCCCCTCGGNCTTNCTNGACCTAACGCCAGCTAATCTCGAAACGGTGCACGCCGCCTGGACCGAGGACTTCGACGGCGTTGCGCCCGTCGACAACGGCATCCGCGCCTGTTTTCGGTCGGTGATCGGCAAGCTTGATAGCTCTTTTAAGGCCCTATCGGCGGACGATCCAGACTTCGCCGATGCCGGCGACTGCTTCTGGACGCTCCGGTGCGTCAATTACCTGGCGTCCCACACAGAGCGCTATAAATCCCACAGCAAAAAGCTGTCGTCAAATATCATCGCCAATGTCAAGGACGGTCAGAAGATGAGCCTGGCCGACGTGGCTGCAGCGGAGGTGCAATGGCGANGTATCTACACGAACTTTCAGGACTATTTCGAAAATAAGGACGTGCTGATCGTACCCGGCAACGCCGTCCCGGCGTTCCTGATAGAAGACGGTATCCCGAAGGAAGTGAACGGCCAGCCCATGGCCAACTACATGGGGGCGTCATTAATCAGATCGGCACTGACGCTGACCGGCCACCCGGTGCTAGCACTTCCTTGCGGCCTTGACCACTTGGGCCTCCCNTTTGGNGTGCAATTGGTTGGCAANCGGCGCGGTGACGTCGAGTTGCTTCGCATCGCAATGGCCNTGGAAACAGAGTTTGCGAATATCCCGGGTCTGGAACGACCCGTGCCTAATCTGGAGGAATTCACAACATGACCGAGCTTTGCGATCTCACCGCCACAGAGGCGCGCCGGCGCATCGGAACCAAAGAAATCTCCCCTGTCGAGCTATTGGAGGCCTGCATAACGCGCATAGAGGCCGTAAACCCAACAGTGAACTCTATTGTCACCACTTGTTATGACCGGGCCCGCGCCGAGGCCAGGGTCGCAGAGAAACAGGCCCTGGACGGCGAACTGCTCGGCTTGCTACACGGACTACCCTTCGGTTCCAAAGATCTAGAAAACACGGGCGGCGTTCGCACTACGATGGGCTCGCAGCTGTTTGCAGATAACGTGCCTGACCAAGACCAGGGCTCCATCGCCGAAATCCGAGACAACGGCGGCATCCTGATCGGCAAGACCAACACGCCAGAGTTTGGCGCCGGCGCTAACACCCGCAACCTGGTGTTTGGCGCCACGGGAAACCCTTTTGATCCAGAAATGTCCTGCGCCGGATCCTCCGGCGGCTCAGCCGTGTCTCTGGCAACAGGCATGGTGCCATTGGCTACGGGATCCGATTATGGTGGAAGTCTCCGGACACCGGCCTCCTTCTGCGGTGTGGTCGGGTTCCGCCCCTCGCCGGGCGTAGTGCCTAACGAACTCCGGTCCGTGGGCCTCAATCCCTTCTCGGTCCTTGGACCAATGGGCCGCACGGTGGCCGACGCGGCACTCCTGCTCTCGGCTATGATGGGCGACGATCCGCGCGATCCCTTTGGCAGCGGTATCGACCCGGAGCTGGCGGAACCCCTGCAACTAGCTGACGTAACCAGTCTGCGCGTTGCCATCTCCGAGGATCTGGGGGTCTCTCCCTTGGACGACGATATCCGTGAGTGCTTTCGGCGGAAGGTCGACACCATCCGCCACATTTTCACCGATGCTCAGGACCACGATCCACCCTTCGACGACGACCTGCACCGCGCCTTTGAAGTGCTGCGTTGCGTTAACTATCTCTCGGCCCACGGCGAAAAGGTCGAGAACCATCGAGATCTTTTGACACCCAACGTAGTCGCCAATGTCGACATGGCCGCCAACTTCACCATGACCGACGTGGCTTGGGCCCATGCGAAACAGACGTCGCTGTATAAGGGTTACATAAAAATGTTCACCGAGGTGGATCTGCTATTGAGTCCGGCCGCTGCCGTCTCGCCGTTCCCGCATGCCCAATGGTACCCAGAAGAGATTAACGGCGAGAAACTGCCCAACTACATGCGCTGGATGTCGCCGGCCTATGCCCTGACCATGGCCACGCCGGCAAGTTGCGTGATCCCCTTCGGCACCGACTCTAAAGGCTTTCCCATGGGCCTACAGATCAGCGCCCCGAACGGCTCGGACCGATTGGTCCTGGCCGCCGCGGCAGCGTTGGAAAGTGTCCTCGCGTCGAACCCGGAAACTTCCCGGCCCTTGCCAAACATTGCAACCTTGAAGGCCTAGACCATGTCCAAGCACCTGTTTACAGCATGCCTCGGAACGGAGACGCACACTTGGGCGCCTTTACCTACGGATATTCCCGCGTTCGAGGCTACCTACCTCGTCCGCGACGGGAAACACCCGGAGGCGGTCAACATGTTCGGCGTACCCCTACAAATCTGGAAACGCCGGGCCGAGGCCAAAGGCTGGCGGGTGAGCGAAGGCTTGTGCGCCTTCGCAACGCCATCGGGCCTAACCAACAAAGCAACCCACGAAGTCCTCCGTGACGAGATCCTTGACAAGCTCCGCGCTTCTATGCCGGTAGACGGGGTGATGCTATCGCTTCACGGCGCCATGGTGGCGCATGGTTATGACGACTGCGAAGAGGATTTGGTGCTCGGCATCCGGTCAATCGTAGGGCCGAAAGTACCTATCACATGCGAACTCGATCTACATTGCCACCTAAGCCGCGCCTTCGTTGAAAACGTGACAGCCTTCGTAATCTACAAAGAATACCCACACATCGATTTTGCTGACCGGGCAGAAGAGGTGTGGACCCTCATGGAGGGCGTTCTGGAGAACCGTATAAATCCGCAGGTTTCCATCCACGACTGCCGCATGATCGGCCTCTACCACACGACCCGCGAACCCATGCAGGGATTCGTGCAGCGCATGCGCGATTTAGAGGGCACAGACGATGTTCTATCGGTTTCCCTTGGCCACGGATTCCCATGGGCGAATATCCCTCACGTTGGCGCCCGCACTGTAGTCATCACTGATGACAACCGGCAGGCGGGCTACGAGCTTGCTAAACAGTTGGGCAATGAGCTTTGGGAACTTCGTGACGAAATCACGCCGCCTTTCATCGAATTGAATGACGCCATAGACCGCACCCTCAAGGTGGACAGTGGGCCCGTGGTCTTCGCCGATATCGCTGACAACCCAGGCGGTGGCGGAGCTGGCGATTCCACGTTCATCGCGCACGCCCTCTTGACGCGTGGGATCGAAAATTGCGCCGTTGGCGGCATCTGGGACCCCGCGGCGGTAGCCATCTGCCAAAGTGCCGGCGTTGGCGCGACCCTTGATCTTCGCCTTGGCGGAAAGGCCGGACCATGGTCAGGCCCGCCCCTGGACATAAAGGCCACCGTTCGCGCAGTCCACAATAACCTCATGATCCAAGGGCTCGGCAATTCGAAACGCCGGTTGGGCGACACGGTGATGATCGCCGCCGACGGCATCGAATATGTGGTTCACACTAACCGTAGCCAGAACGTCCACCCCAGCACTTTTACAGAAGCTGGGATCGATTTCATGGCCAAAAAAGTTTTGGTGGTCAAATCCATGCAACATTTCTATTCCAACTACGCGGCTATTTCCGATCATGTCTATTATGTTTCCACCCCAGGGGTCGTCGATCATGAAATCACGCGCCTACCCCTGGAGCGCGCGGCGCGGCCAGCTTGGCCAATGGATAATGACCCCTGGTCCGCTGGCGCGGATCGCGCCTGGTAGAAAGCACAAGCCGTGACCCGGATACTCATCGCTGGCTTCAAACACGAAACCAATACCTTCAGCGCTGTTCCGACAGACCTGGAGTCCTTCCGCGCGCGTGCCCTCTATTACGGCGATATGGTTTCCAGACAGCTGAGCGGCACCAAAACGGAGCCAGCCGCTTTTTTGGACTACTGCGCCACTGAGCGCTGGCAGGCGGTGACCCCTATCTACGGTGACGCATCGCCTGGCGGCACCGTGAGCGAGATAACCTTTAATCATTTCGCTGACACCATTTGCGACACAGCAATTGACCAGGGACCATTTGACGCGGTGATGTTATCCCTGCACGGGGCGATGGCCTGTGAGCATACAGAGGACGGCGAAGGGGAATTATTGGCTCGGCTGCGCGCCGCTATCGGATCGAAGGTGCCCGTGGCTATAACCCTAGACTTGCATGCTAACGTCACCGACCGCATGGCTGAATTGGCAAACATCGTTGTTGCCTACCGGACCTATCCGCACGTGGACCAAGTGGAGATCGCCAATCAGGCTGCCGGCCTGATCAAACGGACCCTGGCCGGGGAAATCGAACCTGCGACACACGTCCGTCGAGGCGCTATGCTCGAAGGCGTCGACAGCGGCCGCACCACAGCCCCAGGGCCCATGACTGAGGCACTACATAGCGCCGATCTCCTGCTTAAAGAACCGGGCGTTCTCGCGACCAGCGTATGCGCGGGCTTCGCCAAGGCCGACACTCATGACACGGGACCATCGGCCATTGTTGTCGGCAACGGTAGCGACCCACGGTTCGGTGTCATGGCGGAAAAACTCATGGAGCAGGTCTGGGAAAGCCGTCACCGCCATACCATAGAAACCCTTCCTATCGACGCAGCTATCAACCGGGCAAAAACCGCCGTCGGCATCGGCGGCCCCCTCGTGCTGGCCGACTTCGCCGACAATCCAGGCGGCGGTGGATACGGGGACGCCACGAACCTGCTTCGGGCCATGATCGACGCGGACCTCCAGGACGCGGCCTTTGCCACAATATGCGATCCGGCGGCGTCGCAAATTTGCTGGGACAACGGCCTTGGCGCCATTGTGCATCTGGACCTAGGCGGCAAGATCGATCCCAATTACGGCGCGCCTATTGCCGTGCGTGGCACAGTGACCGCCCTGACTAAAGGGCAGTTCGCCCTGAAGGGGCCGATGGCCGCCGGCATGTATATCGACATGGGGCCAACGGCGGTCTTAAAGATTGGCGGGATTGAAGTCGTGGTGGCTTCGGAACGCTTTCAGGCCTACGACATCATGTACTTCCAGCACGCACGCATTGACGTGACCCAGAAGAAAGTCATAGCGGTCAAATCATCGCAGCATTTCCGCGCCGCGTTCCAGCCTCTAGCGTCCGACATCGTCATCGTTGACGGCGGTGGCGGCCTAACATCGGGAAACTACAAGGCGCTCACCTACACCAAGGTCCGTCGACCAATCTTCCCCCTTGATCTTAATTGATCAGCCAGCACTCCTGATCTCGTCAAGCACGGGCAGCAGATGGTCGCGGAACAGATCTGGGTTCTCCGACATAGGGAAGTGGCCGATGCCCTCCATGACATTCAACTTCGAGCCCTTGATCCGCTCATGCGTGGCAATCGAGCGCTCCGGTGTGCACGAACTGTCGTATTCCCCGGAAAGCAGATAAACAGGGCACTTAGACGTGTCGATAAGATGTGAGCGGTCATCAAAATGGCCATCGTGCCAATAAAAGAACAGATCCCCGCGGAAAATCCCCGGCCCCGACTGCATGTAAGACCAAAGTGTTTCCCATCGGTATTCGTCAGGGCTTTGCGGCGCCACTTGGCCGGACACGTAGCCGGCGCAGATTTCGCCGCCATGGACATTGGGCCGATGCAACCAATCGATATTGTAGTAGGGCTCGAGCTTGTCCGCCCCTTCCAGAGCAATGACGGCTCTGTAGTCATCTGGATAATCCATGGCCAGGTGGAGAACGACGCGGCCACCCATGGAACAGCCCATGACCACTGGATTTTGCAAATCCATGGCCGCGCAGAAGGCGCGCACCAGTTCCTTATAGCCATCTGTGGTCAACTCGTAAGCCTCGTTCTCCCAACCGACGGGTGGAGTTGACTTTCCATGCCACGGCAGATCAAAGGCCAAAACCCGGAAATGGCTTGTAACTTCCGGGTCGCACAAGAGATGGCGAAACTGCCGCCCATCTGAGCCGGCCGTGTGCAGACAAACCAGTGGAACCCCCTGACCTGCTTCCTCCACATAGATGCGGTGGTCGCGTCCCCCTATGGGCATGTTGAAGTAGCGCCCAACGATGGGTTCATAAACAGGACCGGCGGAAGGCGCAGGTCCGGCACGCCCAATGCTATTCTCGGGAACGGAAACGGCAACCGGGCTCCGCGGTGCCGCGAATAAAAGTTTGAAATAGAGCAGGTTCTGCAGCAACGGCGTAAGATCACCATCGACAGCCGCGTGGCCGGCTGCAATCATGGATAAGAGGTCATGGAAATTCCGCGCCGGCATAGGTTTCCAGTGCTCCTTCCACGCCTCAGCCGACGCGCGCACAATGAAGACCCCGCTTTCCATAGCCAAGCATCGCTTCCGCACGTCGACAACGCGACCCTTCTCAATAGAGATCAAAAAATCATCCGCGCCGACACCGACCAGTATATCGATGGTCAACCGCCGTCCACGGTTCAGAAGCGCTAAATCAGCGTTGGCTTGTTCGGCCAGTTTTGTAATCATGACGGGCATCCTCCCTCATTATTCACGCGATATATTAAGGATCCGGTCCGGTCTCTTCTAGTTGTCGCCGACGGGACAAGGCAATGTTGCGTTTCATAATGTTCATGCCAGTGGGGGGATCCATAATGTGACGGCTATGATCGGCCCGCCGCCTACCAATACTTATTGGCCCGTCTCACCAGAGCCGCTAGGCTGTTGACAAACGATTTAGCCTTTGGAGCAACATGACGAAACCATCAAGACTAACGCTCTGGGGTGTTGGCACGTCTCGGACACTCAGGGCCCATTGGGCTTTGATCGAACTCGGCCTTGATTACGCCACGCAGCCAATCCGTACCCGCACCCTGACCATGGAGAACCCAGCGTTCCTGGCCCTGCATCCGCGGGGAAAAATCCCAGTCCTCGTCGACGGCGATCTCGTAGTGTCCGAAAGCCCCGCCATTGTCACTTACCTGGCGGAGACCTACTGCAGCGGCGCAACCCACCTTATCCCGGAGACACCCTGGGCCCGAGCCCGGTACTTCGAATGGATATCCTTTATCTCTATGGAGCTGGACGCCACCTCGTTATATGTGTTGCGCCGACACGTCGACCTTTATGAAACCTACGGCGAGGCCCCGGCTGCCAATAATACGGCGCGGGAATATTTCCTGCGAATGATCCAATCGGCCGTGCCTGCATTGCCTTCTAAGGGCGACTTTCTCCTCGGGCAGGATTTCAGCGGCGCCGATATCCTTATGATCAGTTGCCTGAACTTCTCCGACCGTTTCGACTTCACCCTTCCGGCAGAGATTACCGCCTACCGCGAACGAGTTTCAGCCCGCCCCACCTACCAGGCGGCTTTGAAAGCCAACAACCCATGACATGCAAGTATCCCGCCGCCGGCCCATTGGCCGGCATCCGCGTAGTCGACTTGACCAGCGTGATTTCCGGCCCCGGCGCCATGGGCCTATTGGCCGACCAGGGTGCCGACGTCATCAAAGTGGAGCCGCCTCAGGGCGACATCATGCGCCATCGGGGGGATGACGAAAATTTCACGCCGGGCTTTGTCTCTGTAAACCGGGGCAAGCGCTCAATGGTTTTGGATCTGAAAAACCCAGGTGCGGCACCGGTGCTCTGGAAACTAATCGCCACGGCGGACGTATTCGCTCAGAACTTCCGCCCCGGCGTCATCGAACGGCTAGGCTTTGACCCCGACACTGTGTTGGCTCGACATCCTGAACTTGTATATCTATCCATCAGCGGCGTTGGCCGAAACGGTCCCTATGTGAAAAAGCGGGTGTACGACCCTGTAGTTCAGGCACTATCAGGTTTCGCTGATATCCAAGCGGATCCGGTGAGCAAACGGCCAAAGATGATCCGCACCTTGATTGCCGATAAAACCACGGCTGTCTACGCCAGCCAGGCGGTATTGGCGGCACTCCTGGCTCGGGAGCGTTCGGGCAAGGGCCAGCATGTGGAGGTAGCCATGCTGGACACAATGGTCACCTACATCTGGCCAGAAGCCATGGCGCCGTTCTCCAAGATTGGCGTCGAGAACATGGACGCCGCGTCAACCCTCCACGATATGATTTTCCCGACGGCCGACGGCTATATCACCTTGGGTGCCGTCTCTGACAAGGAATGGTTCGCCCTTTGCCATGCCATCCAATGCCCCCATCTGATTGATGATCCGCGCTTCCAGACCGCCGGTCTTCGCAACAAAAACCGTCAGGAACGCATGGAAGAAATCGAGGCCGCTTTGGGCCCCTTTAGAACGGCGGAAATCATCGCCACTCTGGAGGCTGCCGATGTACCGTGTGCGCCAGTTCTAAGCCGCTGGGAGATGCTGTCCGACCCGCAAGTCCAGGCCAACGACATTATCCACAAAATCGACCAGCCAGGCCTGGGGCCCATTCGCCAAGCGCGCGCCGCTGCCAAATTCAGCGCCACGCCTAACGCCCCGGTGCCACCGGCGCCGGGATTGGGCGAACATACTGTCAAGGTGTTGGAGAGCCTAGGTTACGGCATGGACGAAATCGCCACCTTCATCAACACCGGCGTGGCAGCCCAGGCCTAGTCAGCCAAGAGGCGGGAGGCCAACTCAACGAACCCGTCCCCGGCGCGGCCCTCAGTCACGTAGGCAGGATACGATCTCAATTGGTCGAAGAAATCCAGAACGTTTGCAACGCCCACGGCGTTTGGAAAGTATTCGAAAGCAGGCTGGTCGTTGGGGGAATCGCCGACGAAGATAAAGCGCTCCTTTTCCTCGTCGAGATTAACTTGGAAAACCTCATCAAATAAATGGCTGATCATCGTCAGCTTGTCGTAGTCGCCAAACCAACCGTTAACGTGGATGGAGCTAACCTTAACGGTCATCCCAGCATCAATCATCAAGCTCACGATCTGATTGATGGCGTCGCGTTCCAATGGGCGCACGTCCTCGCAAAAATCGATGGCCAAGTCCGTCTCCCGGTACGCTTGATCCGCAGCAATAGCGGCTCCGGGCACGGCCGCCACGATCTGTTTGCCAATGGCTTGGAATTTCACTCGGTTGGCGGTGATGGCGTCGCCATCCGCGTGGTAGCGCCGGGTCATACGTCGTGCATCATGATCATAGCGGAAGTAAAAGGCGCCGTTCTCCCCGACGATGGCATCCACAGGCCACATGCGAGCTATGTGATCGCACCAGCCGGCGGGTCGGCCCGTCACCGGCACCACCAGCTTGCCGGCAGTCCGCAA
>PARE01000009.1 GCA_002709525.1 Magnetovibrio sp.
TTTTTATTTGTAAATGGCGGAGGGAGGGAGATTCGAACTCCCGATACGATTGCTCGTATGCTGGTTTTCAAGACCAGTGCATTCAACCACTCTGCCACCTCTCCAAATGCCATGTGACAACCCGAAACTACCCAAGTTCGTCCATATGGCAATGATATTGTACACGAATGTCACGGCCAAATATTTGTAAATTTATTCTGAGAACTGTGATTTTGGGGGGATACGGCAGTCCAGCCCGGCAACAGAGGTGGTCCTATCTATGATGAGAACGGTAACATCGGTGGTGTGGTCGTTGCACAACTGAATAAGATGAAGTTTGCAAAGCAGAGTGTTTCAATAACTGAGAACGTGAACTTCGGTATCAAGGCATCCACGGTGAGACAGTTTCTGAGTTCATCAGGATTACCGACCAAGTGGTCTAAACGGTTCAAGGCCATGTCCACCAGAGAACTGGCAAAGATCGCCAAGAGACAGACCGTGATGGTGATGTGTAATCGTTAAAGGTGTGACGACCATCACACTCTCTCCCGCTCACATTATTTTCTGCTACACTCTCAGCATGAAACGACTGCTGTCAGTTATGATGGGTTTTGTGTTCTTGTTGCTCGCAGAGTAGTTGTCTTTATCAAATAGGAATATGTAATGAATAATCTTCTCCTAACATCAATTTTTGCATCACTTTTTACTCTATTTTATTTGTTCTTATCATTTCGCATTGGATATTTTAGAGGTAGTCCTGTGATGAAACTGATTTTCAAAATAGACAAAGAAATACCAGAGACAAAATTGCACAGAAATGTAAGAGCGCATGGAAATTTTTCTGAATACGTTCCTATTTTTTTGGTTCTTTTACTGATCACAGAAACTCTAGGGCAATCTTCTTTTGATTATTTACTGACGATTTGTTTGATCTTTTCATATGGGAGACTAGCACACGCAATCTGTTTCGCATTTTACGACGCAAACCCATTTTTGAGAATTTCGGGAATGTTATGCACCTATCTTGGTCTGGGAATATTAGCAGTCCAATTACTTTTAGAGGCGATCCGCGGATAGTTTGCTCCATCCCATTTGTCACCAATGGTGTGAGTGAGGCAGTGCCCACCAGGTCGGTGGGTTTCGGTAGGTTTCACAGTGATGAAATTCGTAGATATTTTTAAGGTTGAAGTTATACCATAGTACCAGAAAAGACCTCATATTCAAACTGGGAGGTAGTTCTCTTCCCCATTTCAGGCAAGTTCTGCTACACTCTAACCATGAAACAACTGCTGCCCGTTCTGATGGTGTTTAGTGTGTTCCTTGGGAGTCCAGGTGATAGTTCTGCGCTGCCTCAGTGTGAGAGGGGTTCAATATTGCACAACGATTCTACTTATTTGCTTAAGACCCAAACATCTCCCTCTCAAAAAGAAACGCCGGAGAGNATGATTGAAGATGGGATGAGAATNATNTTGAGTGCNATAGAGCTAATTCTTCAATCTATNCCCGAGTATCAGGCACCGGAAATATTGGAGAACGGTGACATCATCATTCGTCGGGTTCAACCAAATGGNAAATCACCGAGCGCANGANATAANAGAAAAAAGGGNATNTGACNCTATCGTTATCGGTATCCGTCTACAGCATGAAACGACTGCTGCCCGTTCTGATGGTGTGTAGTCGAAAAAGACATATCGTTATGGCAGTAGTCCATCAGTAAAATTATAAAGATTGCGCCCCCGCTCCACATTCCAGACTAGTTCTGCTAATATTTTAGGATGAGAGATTCTCTCAAATTTCCATTATTACTTATTGTGCCCGTTTTAATTATGGGTAATTCACACTCGCTTTTATCCCTTGAGCAAAAAATTAGTAATTTTGAATGGAAAAAACGATTAGTTCTTGTAATCGCTAAAGACAAAGATATTAATTTAATACACGGCGTAGAGTCTTTTTTTAAAGAGAAAGCGTGTCAAAATAAAGATAGGAATTTAGAGTTATACAAAATAATTGGGAATGAAATAACCAAGTATAAGGTTCCCAGTAGGTATGAAGGAAGGACGGGTATTTGGTTATTTGGTTTAGACGGAAGTGAAAAGGCGTACTCAAACGACCTTTCTTTACTCGATCAATTATATGAAATCATAGATGAAATGCCTATTAGGCAGAATGAAATGTTACAACAAAATTCAAGATGTGATTAAGACCTAAAACCCCTCACCTTCCTATGGTATGCTCTTATAAAAAATGTGTTTCATCCACTTGGAGAGAAGTATGAACGTTCATATCGTCGTCAAGTTGAAGTCATCCTATGAGGCATGGCATGCATTATTCGTCAATGATGCAGAAAACCGAACTAAGATTTGCGACGAGAGTAAGACCCTCGTGGGCAAGGCGGACAACACCACAGCGCTTGTGACCCTCTTCGATGTCGATATGGANGCGATGGGNGCAATGATGTCAGATCCTGANTTTCATAAGATGATTGAAAACCATGTGGAGGAACATATCCCCTTCACACTCTCACCAATCCAACCGCCTGCTTAGTGCTGAGTACGCCTACTGAGCTATTTGGTTGGTATAGGCGGGTATCTCTCGGACCTTACGCAAAAGAAGACCCGGAAAGTAACTTCTCTGGCTCTTATTCAATTAATATAGGGCATTACCACTGAGTCAGGTGTTAAACGGGGACCAGTTTCCAACGTCCTAAATACAGTATGACGGAGGTATTCAAATGAAAGTTCTGAAGGTATTGGAGAGTGCAGAGGTTATAATTGCAGACNTAGAGNTAAACCTTGGTGACGAGACACATTCTTCACCCACACTCTGTGTTCGTTATGAGGGAAAAATCATTCCTCTGAATACCCCGGATGCTCGTCCCATCCTTATGAATATGGAGAACGCGATTAAGACTTCTAAATCTTCCAACTGAGGTTTTCTTGAATACTATTCTTCAACCGTAGCACGTCAAAATTCGCAAAGAGACGATAACCCCTTCCCACATAATCATCGAATTCTAATTTATTTTTCAAAGGCCCTCCACCCAGAGGGACCCCGGCCGCCAGGGCAACACGTTCAACTCTCTCAACTGCTGATACAAAGTCCTTATGCTCAAAATTACCTGAAATACCCAATGCAGTGGAAAGATCGAATTTAGCGATAAATACTGCGTCTACGCCNTCGACNGCACATATACNTTCTATATTTTTTACCGCTTCTTNCGTCTCAATTAGTAAAATNGATACGCACCGCTNTTCNTATNACNTTTTGTAATTCATTAAATCNGTAGACCATCGTGAATGTGCAATAAANGGTCCCCANCCTCTCTTGCCGCTGGGCGGGTATTTGAGCATTGAAACGCATTTTTGCGCTTCCTCTTTGTTATGAATGAGCGGAAAAACAATCCCTTCTGCACCCATATCTAGCGCAATCTTAACGTATTCTGCCCTCTTCTCGGCCACTCTCACTAAAGGCGCGCAGTCTGTGCCTGCGGTCGCCGCTATCATAGAATGCANTTGATCAGTGGATACTGCGCCATGCTCCTGATCGATTATAANCGCATCAATACCAGTGGAAGCGATTGCCTGTGTGGAGACAGCAGAGGGAATTACGCAGACTTCGAGGAATATTGGTCTGCTATTATCTAACAATCTTTCTTTGAGTTTCATTACCATNCCTTCATCTGTCCACCTNCANCGCTACCGTTGAAGCAAACTAAGTGGAGTTTGAATGAAAGTGTCAAACGCCGTGATCAAGTTGATAAGCCCTCACCCTGCCAAATACGCAGTTCCAGTGCCAAGACCCCAATACTTTGGACGAACCTGTTGCATTGCTTGAACACTACACTCACTGCATTTGAACCTCTGTGCCACGTAATCNAGGTCTGGTTTCCCATTGTCTAACCACTNTTGGGGTAAGATTTCACCCCAACGCTCACACTTCAAACAGAACAACCCAAGGGACATATGGTTATCTTTTAGGTCGCTCATTCTTCTTATGATAACAGGTTTCTGATGTGTGACGGTCATCACACCCTACCCCTTGAAACTGAGCNTCAAAGTCTNATCTATAAANGCAATAAGGTATCTGTGGAAAAAGTACCCCCCTCCAAAATGCATGAAACTTGTATTACAGTTGTTAGACANAAAATATACGAACCGACATCTGCTGTTAAATTTCGTTCGTACTGAATTTGTGTCTNATCAAANANAATATCCTTGCATTGAGCGGCATNCGTAACAANTCACTCGCCTGGATTAAAGGCATAGGTATCGGNGCATTCATATTTTTTCTTGTGAAAGGATTAATCTGGATTGCTGTATTTTATCTTGGTTACCGGTGGATGAATTAGATTTTCTTGCAATCCACCGCTTTATTAAGATCTGCTCCAATCGGCAGATTTACTCGAGAAACCATGCGGAGAGAATTTAATGATGGTCAGAACACTAATCGGACTGAAGGTTGCGTCATCCATGTTTGCCATGGGAATGGCAGCAGGTATGGGAATTATGGGATTGTGCAAATACGCTAAAGGCGGGACAGGCGGAAAATCAGAGGCCCACAATTCGGACGGTCCGAGCGAAAATAGTACATCTGAAACTTCGTAAACCCCTGAAACCCCAGTCTTCAGACACTCCCTAATCTTCCAAAGTTTCTAATGTGCGTTTGGTTCTAACTCCATCTTTACGTGAGCACCGCCAGGATTGGTGAATGATCAATCAGGTGATTCTGATCATTTTAAAATTCTGAATACTCTACCTCGAAACCCTCGCTCACGAATACATGATCAAACCTATTCCTGAGAATCTTACCATTTCTTTTGAATGACCAACTAAACGCATCAAACCTGTTTGGATTTCTATCGCTACAGGCGTCCCGAATTCCATGCCGCTTCAAATCTTCGAACAGTGACCTCTCCGCAGCATCCCAATCTTCCCCGCTCCTTCCTCGCAACTCTGCTCGAACAACCGTCTTCCCTCCTTTTGTAATTCGTTGACCAAAAGTCACCACACGGTTTCAGCACTCAACGATTGCGGGGTATTGAAATCACCGCAGAGGCTTTGGTCTGCGCCCAAGTTGGAGAGCAGATGTTCAACAATCCCCTGTATTGTCTCTATTTTGATCCAACCGTCAGAAGCGCCAGGGGGTATATGGGTCGTCAGAAAGCGTATATTACGCTCAGGGGCATGCAGTTGAACGGATAGGCCCCTTTCTCGCCACGGAACCTGCATCTGGTCGGGAGGAATTGCAGTGAGGAGAAACTTCGATGCAATGATTTGTCCAAACATTCTCTTTTACGTGAGTACCGCAGCGTTTGGTGCCAGATCGAAACTTGAGATGGTATTTGCATAGTTCCCGCTAAATTCTTCGCCCCACTAACACTGTGAAGATGGGAGAACCGCCCGAAGTGCAATTGTGTCTGCTTAGGATTTTCTGGTATAGGCCGACTGCTCCCCAGTGCGTTTCACTTGTTTTGCAGTGTTCCAACTAACCAGTCGCAGATACACACACTCAATTGCTAACAATATTGACAGTCACCGCTGTCGTAGCCACTCATTTGAAAGTCCAAATATCGTTGAGTGAAGTCAAAAGACTAAGCACTTCGAAACAGCCAAGTGCTAAAGTTCAGGGTTTCACTCACAAAACACTGAGTTTATGCCTCATTTTTCTTTTCAAGATGCATCTTCACCATAGTTTGAATGAAAGCACTTTTCGTGACTACACCACTTTCATTGGGCTCAAGAGCATCAAAAGACTTAACCATTTTGGCCATGGGGGATGCTTCAAATTCTTCCTTGGTGACGATCTCATCGCCATTTGCATCCATTTGACTGAAATACTTGGACGCCATTTCTTGTAGATTATGAACGTGGTTTCCGCTGCCACAGCTTCCCGCATAAGCAGGGGACAGAACAAAAAGCACGGACGCAAAAATCGTAGGGATAATATATTTCATAGATGTAACTCCAAACTGTTTAACTACTGCATTACGAGGCAATTGCTAGTTCAGACCAGTATTCCCTGCCTTCTCTAATTTATTTTATTTTTAGTTATCTCGTCCGCCCTCTGAAAAAGGGAAAGTTAAGCCCCAGGGATTGAATGTCGTTGCTCTACACACAGACTGGAACGCGATGATACGAGTCACGAAGACACCAACTCGCGAAGCAACTATCCCACGTATTTACGAACATAGCCGGCGATTACTTGGACCAATCTGGCCACAGAACCTTGAAAGCTCGTGAATGTTGCCGCCCTCTCAACGCGTTCTTCGTTCATATAAAGTTTACGATTAATCTCAATTTGAATGCTGTAACGCCTCCGTGCGGGGTCGCTGTATCGGCGGACCAAATCGGCGCCCTTGTAGGGATCATTACAGGGAGCGGTGAAGCCCTCTCCAATCAGATAATTGCTGACGAATTTTGTAAAAGCCGGATCCGAGGTCTCTCCATCGCCATCACTAATAACAAAATCAGGACGATCGGACTCACCATCCTCATCCATCGGATTGCCGCGCGCGCGCATGGAATGACAATTGACATGATAGACGCAACCAAACTCCTCAAATGCCGCATCTAATGCCGCCGCCACCGCTACGTGATAGGGTCGCCAATATGCATCAATCCGGTGCGAGACTTCAGCAGCCGTCAATGGGTCTTTGTACAGAGAATCTAATCCGTGCAGGCGAGTCCAGACAATACCCTTGCCAGCCGCCGCCTTTTTAGATGGTCGTAATGGCTCAGCAAAGTCGCCCTGCGCTTCGCTGGGCTCAAAATCCTCAGGCGCTCGATTAGGATCGACGAAAAGGCGCGGAAACGTCGCAGCAATTAACGTTGCACCGTGGTCAGGCGCGGCCAAAAAAAGTTCATCCACAAATGCGTCTTCTGCGCGCCGCATGCGGTCCAAGGAAACCAATGTTTTGAAACTTTTTGGATAATAGCTGCCGCTGAGGGGGCTGTCGAAAACCAGTGGTATCTTTGACCCTCGTGCGGGCTGAATTACGACCGGTGGCACACGACCATTAATCTCGGAAGTTAACGTCATTGGCCGTTGAGATGGCAAGCCGACAGCCGCCCTGGTGCGATCTCGCGAAGGACCGGAACCTCTACTCCGCATCGCTCAGTGGCATGTGGGCAACGTGGATGAAAATGGCAGCCTGGCGGCGGGTCCAACGGTGACGGAATCTCCCCTGATACAGGCTCATATTCAATCCCACGCTGATCCAGCCTTGGCACCTCGTTTAGTAGCGCCGCAGTGTAGGGATGGTTTGGTTTATCAAATATTTCATCCGTTGGAGCCATTTCAACGATGCGACCCAAGTACATGATCACGACACGGTCCGAGATATGCTCGACCACGGAAAGATCATGACTAATGAATAAATAGGTCAGGTCCAGGTCTTCACGCAAATCCATAAATAAATTTATGACTTGCGCTTGAATCGAAACGTCTAAGGCGGCGATGGCCTCGTCGCAAACCAGAAATTCCGGTTGCACTGCAAGGGCCCGGGCAATCCCGATCCGTTGTCGCTGACCACCGGAGAACTGGTGCGGGTAGCGCCGACTGTATTCCCGGCCCAGCCCAACCTTTTCCATCATCTCGCCGACATAATTAGAGCGACCCCTAAGATCCGTCATATTGTGAATGACCGGTGCCTCTCCGATTATGTCTTCGACGCGCATACGTGGGTTCAGGGATGCAAAGGGGTCCTGAAAAATCATCTGGATGGCTAGCGCCGCGGCCTCCCCCTCTTCTCGAGTCATGGCAGTAAACTCGACGCCCTTGAAGGAAATACCGCCTGCCGTGGGAGGAAGGATCCCGGCAATCATTCGACCCAACGTCGATTTTCCACATCCAGACTCGCCAACCAAACCTACTACCTCGCCCTTGTCGATAGTGAACGACACGCTATCCACAGCGTGAACTGTCTCATCACGGATGTCGGACCCCAGGCGTTGCGCAATCTTGCCCGCCAAGTCCAGCCGCTTTACGAAGTTCTTGGTAAGGTCCTTGACCTCCAGCATAGCATCTTGATGGGCTATCATTCGGCAGCTTCCTGAAGGTGCGGATGAAAACACCGGACCTTGCGATTGGCCACAGGCTGAGTGATTTCGGGCTCTTCGATGCAAGCGTCATCAGCACGCGGACAGCGCGCCTGAAAAGCACAACCGGTCGGAAGATTTAAAAGCGACGGGGTCATGCCAGGAATTTGGAACAACCGCTCACCCCTTGTATTGTGTCCAGGCACTGACCCAAGTAGACCAACTGTATAAGGGTGAACCGGCTTGTCGAGAACGTCATTAATGGCACCTTGCTCGACAATACGACCAGCGTACATGACACATATTTTGTCGACTAATCCCGCGACCACAGCCAGATCGTGGGTAATCCAGATCATAGCCGTGCCAGTCTCGCGACAGAGCTTCTGCGCTTCATAGAGAATTTGCCCTTGTATCGTTACATCAAGCGCTGTCGTCGGCTCGTCGGCGATAATCAAGTCAGGCTTATTCAATAATGCAATTGCGATAGCCACACGCTGGCGCATACCACCCGAGAATTGATGCGGATACGCCCTCAGCCGCTCATCGGGAGACGGTATTCCAACCTGACCAAGCGCATCTCTTGAACGTTGGCGCGCTTCATCCTTAGAAATAGATTTATCATGGGCGAGGACGGTCTCAATCATCTGCGTATCAACCCGCAGTACGGGATTAAGCGTCATCATCGGATCCTGAAAAATCATGGCGATCCGATTACCGCGCAATCCCTGCATCTGTTCATCGTCCAGACCTACTAGGTCGTCACCGTTAAACAGGACTTGGCCGCCGACCACTTCACCCGGTGGATCGACAAGACCCAGAATGGAGAACCCGGTTACCGACTTGCCTGACCCCGACTCGCCCACAAGGCCCATGATTTCACCCTTGCCGACGTCAAAACTTATACTGTCAACTGCCTTTGCTACCCCGTCGCGGGTGAAGAAATGGGTTTCAAGGTTGCATACCGAGAGCGTTGGTCCATNACCACTCATTTCTCGAGCCTCGGGTTCAAGACATCACGAAGCTGNTCACCNACCAAATTAATGGAAACAATGGTGATTAAAAGTGCCACNCCAGGAAAAAAGCTGATCCAATATTTTCCACTCAGCATNTAGTCGAAGCCATTGGCAATGAGAAGGCCTAATGACGGTTCGCTAACTGGTAGGCCAACGCCAAGAAAACTGAGTGTCGCTTCGAGCGAGATAGCCGACGCCGTCTGAAGAGTTCCAACTACGATTAACGGCGGCATACAATTGGGCAAGAGGTGACGAAAAAGGATCCTTCGATGGCCAACAGCCAAGCATGTCGCCGCTTCAATATATTCCTTGTTTCGCTCCACTAGGGCAGAACCGCGCACGGTGCGCGTGTAGTACGCCCATTGTACGATAATTAGCGCAATAATGATCTTATCAACACCCTTGCCAAGCATGGCGAGCAAGATCAAGGCAACTAAGATTGCCGGAAAAGACAATTGGATATCGACAATCCGCATGATGATGTTTTCCGTCCGACCACCAAAATAGGCAGCGATAAGCCCGAACGCCGCCCCGATAATCATCGCCACAATACCGCTCATGACACCAACACCCAGCGAAATTCGAAGGCCATAGATCATGGCGCTAAGAAGGTCGCGACCAGCACCGTCTGTCCCTAGCCAGAACACGGCACCTTCGAAACTCTTTGCACCTGGCGGCAATTTTGAGTCGAGCACGCTTACCTGGGCAAGGTCATAAGGGTTGGTCGGCGAGATAAAACCTGCAAAGACCGCCACAAAGATCAAACCAGACAGCACCACTAGCGCAACTGTCGCCACCTTAGAGGCAAAAAAACTTGCGCGAAAACGCTGAAAAGGCGTTTCAACCAACTCGGTTTTGTCAGGCGTAGCTGACATAGGCGTAACGTTCTCGGCAACAGCCTTCATGCTTTCACATCCTGTAAACGGACCCGAGGATCGAGCACTGAATAAAGAACATCGACCACAAGGTTAATGATTACAAAGATTAGAACGATTATCATGAGGTACGCCACGATCACTGGGCGATCCAAGTTTTGAATAGAGTCGATAATTAATTTGCCCATGCCCGGCCATGCAAACACGGTTTCAGTGACAACCGAAAAAGCAATCAGACCACCAAACTCCAGACCCAAGACTGTGACGACGGGGATCAAAATGTTCTTCATAAGGTGCACCAATACCACTCGTTTGGTGGTAAGGCCTTTGGCCCGCGCAAATTTTATATAGTCTTGGTGCACCACTTCGCGGGTGCCAGCGCGGGCTAAACGAATGACTAAAGATATTTTAAATAATGCTAAATTAAGTGCAGGTAGAAATAGGTGTGAGAGCCCGTCTATTGTCAGGAAGCTCAACGGAACTCCACCAACATCAACTGTGTCTCCGCGTCCTGTGCTCGGCAACCAACCAAGTATCACTGCGAAAACCATGATGAACATCAGCCCTACCCAAAAAGTCGGTAGAGAGAACCCGAGGATAGACCCTGCCATTACCACCTTGGATGTTCGGGCCTCAGGTCTTAAGCCGGCAAAAACACCAAAGGGTATGCCAATAACAATGGCCATGAGCAGTGCGGCAAGCGCCAGCTCAAAAGTGGCCGGCATCCTCTCGACGATGATACCTAAGGATTCTTCTCCATAGGTAAAGGACTTTCCCAGTTCCCCTTGGAACGCCTTGCCAACAAATAGTCCGTATTGAATGTACCACGGCTTATCAAGGCCCATCGCCTTGATCACGCGCTCGCGCTCAGCCTGGTCGGCCTCATCATTGACCATCATCTCAACAGGATCGCCAACGAGGTTGACGCCGCTGAAGACCAGAAATGACATGACAAACACAACAAGCACACTTTGCATTAAGCGGCGGATAATGAATACAGTCATAGCTTTGATTGAGCTCTAGCGACTATGGAAGTAACGCGCAATCGGACAGCGCCATTTGGTGCTGTCCGATCTACGCATGTGCGGACTTAGTTGGGCGAAACGTCGTACCCGACGGTTCGTTCATCCGTTCGGGCCTTATAACTCAAGCCCTTCTTTGCTGCCCAAGTGTTAACTTGGTAATGCAGCGGAATGATGCCCACGTCTTCACCCACACCAATTTCCGTTGCCTTGGCGAGCAAAGCAGCACGCTTGGTATCGTCAACTGTAGCTAACGCTTGATCCAAGATTTTATCCATTTCTGGGTTGGAGTGCAGGCCACGGTTGGATGATCCCCAACCTTTGGTCTTGTTATAGGTGCCCAACAATGAACGCAGCGGCGATGATGGCTCGCCCGTGCCGGAGCCCCAACCAACCAACAAGAAGTTGAATTCCTGCGGTTTTTCTGGACCACGGTTTTTACCGCGCTTGAAGAACACGCTCTTCGGCATAGTGTCAGGTGTTGTTTTGACACCGATGCGCGTAAGCATCTGAGCAATCGCTTCAACGATTTTGGCATCGTTGATATAGCGGTTGTTGGGGCCATGCAAAGTGACCTGGAAACCGTTCGGGTAACCAGCTTCAGCTAGCAACTTCTTGGCACCGGCAGGGTCGTATTTCTCGACTTTCAGCTTATCAGAACGGCCGAAGAAGCCCTCGGGCAACAACTGGCCTGCCGGGATGGCAACCCCCTCCATAACGCGCTCGACGATCGCCGTGCGGTTTATAGCCATGGATAGAGCTTTACGCACGCGCACGTCTTTAAGTGGGTTCTTAGTCACGGGCTTGCCGTCGTGAGTTTTGACATACTGCGGGTTATCGCGGAATTGATCCAAGTGCAAATAGATCACTCGGTTAGAAACGCCCTGGCTCAATTGAACCTTCGGCTCTTTTTTAAGACGGGCAATATCGACTGTCGGCACCTGATCGATGAAGTCAACGTCACCAGCCAACAGCGCTGCCAAGCGAGAAGGTGCAGATTTGATCGGCTTGATAATGATCTTAGCCCAATGCGGCTTCGGGCCATGGTAGCCCTCATACCGTTCCATTTCCAGCACCTCACCTTTGACCCAACGAACCAATTTGTACGGGCCGGTTCCGTGAGCAGAGTTGCCATTGTTGTACTCGCCCTCCCACTTGTCTTTTTCGTTAGAAGAAACAATGTGAACGTTGGAAAGATCAACTGCCATCAGTGGGTAAGGTTTTTTGGAGATGAAATGCAATGTGTGGCTATCGATTTTTTTGATAGTTGATGCAGCTTTAGTGTAAAGACCGAAGCTAGAACGTGCGTTCGGATGGTTTCCCCCGCGATGCATGGAAAAAATCACATCATCGGCATCAAAGTCAGAACCATCATGAAATTTCACGCCTTTGCGTAGCTTAAATTCCCAAGTCAACTCGTCCAAAGGCTTCCACGATGTGGCCAAACCGGGTAACAGATTTTGCTTATGATCTTGCTCGATCAAGCGCGAAAAGAAGTGCTGGGCAATCTGATTGTTGGGGCCAAGGTTATGGAAGTGCGGGTCAATAGAGGTCGGCTCGGTGCCGAGACCGATGGTCAAAGTTTGAGCCTGAGCAACAGGCGCCAGCGAAATCACCGCTACCGCCGCCGCGTAGGCAAGTGTCTTTCTAATGAACATGTGGGTATCCTCCCCCAGTGTTGATAAGTTAATGCGCCGATAATTCCGGTTATTTCTTGGTTTTCCGACGCTGCTAACAAATGGTGCATGAACCCAACACGCTCGACAACCAAAAATCGTCAGCACCGCGGCATCAATCTTTATGATGCGCGCTACCAAAGGTAATGAATGTTTTCCATAATCTATGTCTCTAGACCATCAACGCTTTTAGTACACTATGTCACATTTGTTTAGCCGCTATGAAAAAACGCCTTTTCTCCCGAGAACAATAAGATCGGCAGACCTATTAAGTTTATTTTTACGTCAAATCCGAGCGAAGCAAAATGACCGTGAGGCATATTGGGACCGAAATTGGACATCTCTCCAGAATCTCAATTAAATTACGGGCTGCAAGCGACCAAACAGGAGCCATGACCATGACCGCCCCAACCACCCTCGAAAAAATTGCAACGTGGGCTGCAACAACGTCATCGGATTGGTCAATCAATTCGGTTACGCCAGCCATTCACGCGATCGCAGATACCGTTGCCTGCATGGTTTCTGGAGCCACCGACGCAGCCGCTATAGGCGTGCGGACAACGGTTCACTCGTGGCCGGCCGTGGGCCCAGGCGCAACAATCGTTGGCAGTGGCTGCCGAGCACCTGCCCCATTCGCGGCATTTGCCAACGGGACGGCGGCCCACGCCCAGGATTTTGATGATAACTTCCTCGCCGCTTTGACCCATGCCTCGGCTGTTCTGGTGCCGGCTCTTTTGGCACTCGGCGAAGAAACTGGTGCCAGCGGCGCAGATATCATCGACGGCTACCTCGTCGGATTGGAGTGCCACGCTGCCATCGGGCGTGGCGTCAACCGCTCCCATTATTTGAAAGGCTTCCATGCTACCGCGACGGTCGGATGCATCGGCACGGCTGCGGCGTGCGCGCGTCTTTTAAAGCTGGATGAATTTCGGACCGCACACGCCATGAGCCTCGGCACATCTATGGCCGCCGGACTTAAAGGTCAGTTCGGTTCCCACGCGAAACCCTTTCAGGCTGGCATGGCTGCGCAGAACGGTCTATTGGCAGCTTGTTTTGCTCGCGACGGCGTCGAAGGCCGGGCCGAAGTATTGGATAACGAGTATGGTTTCCTCAAACTGTTTGGCGGCGATGCGCCCCCAGGTTGGGATTTCGCAGCTTTCCCGCTCGGAACCCCACACGTCATTGAGGCTGTCGGCCTCGCACCGAAGCTCCACCCGTGCTGTGGATCCACGCACAAAAGCATCGACAACCTGCTGGACTTAAAGGCACAACACAATTTCCAGTCGGAAGATGTGGAAAGCATGCACACTTTCGTCAATACGTCGAACGTTCTTAACCTATGCTTCGATGCCCCACAAAACGAGATGGAAGCTCGGTTTTCCATGCAGTACTGCATGGCCGTTGCACTCAAATATGGCTTTCTGAGCCTGCAGGACTTCACTCCCGAAGCTGTGCAAAGACCAGAAATCCGCGCACTTATGCCCCTGACCACCATGGATGCAACGCCGCCGGAAGCTGAGCTCAATCCAGCAGGCGAATATGTCCACGAATTGACTGTGAAGCTGAAGTCCGGAGCTGTGCTCAAGACCGCGCGCACGTGTGCTAAAGGCACGATTGGCGATCCCCTGAAGGATGCGGAGCGCCGACGCAAGTTCGACGACTGCTGCGTGCCGGTTCTGGGCGATGCAAAATCAGCTACGCTTTATGCCGCCTGCAATGACCTCATAGGTTGCCAAGACCTCGCCGAATTGATTCCAAATATGCTTGCCAGTAGCGCGGGGCACGCCCACGTTGCATAAAATTGCACACTTGAGGCGATAATTGCAGCCCAAAACATTACAGGCGGCAATGGTATTTTGGATGAGCTCCAAGCGCTTCGCAATCATGTAAATGTTTATGCAGTTAACAAGAGTGAAGGCACTCAAGCCCGTGCCGCATAATCCATATCGGGCGGAGGCAAGTCGGTTGGTCGGTCAGAGCGTTTTTCAGGACTGGGATGATCTGTTATGAAAATACCAGTGGGTATCAGTATCACCTTCTCTAAATTTCTCACTCCACGTGCAGGAACCATACACACATGAACGCTAAGCCGTACCCTATTGAAATAGAACCCGTGGACATTTCAGCCTATAAAGTGGGCAACACAGGGGTCCCCTATGTGACCACCTTTGATAGTGGCACGCCGGGCCCACATGTCATGGTTATGGCATTAACACACGGCAATGAGCTTTGCGGCGCTATCACCTTGGATTACTTGCTGCGCAATGACATTCGCCCAATACAAGGAAAGTTGACGTTTGGTTTTCACAATGTTGCAGCGTATTCGATGTTCGATCGCGCAGATCCAATCGCATCGCGATTTGTAAATGAAGATTTAAACAGGGTCTGGGGTATCGACGTCTTGGATGGGGATCGCGACACGGAAGAAACACGTCGCGCTCGAGCAATGCGTCCGGTAATCGATACAGTTGATTTGCTGTTGGACATTCACTCCATGACCAATGATTCCCCGGCACTGATGCTATGCGGTCCACTCGACAAGGGCCGCGACCTGGCTTTTACGCTCAAGTCACCGATTTATGTGGTTGCAGATGCTGGGCATGCCGCGGGTAAGCGACTTCGCGACTATGGCGGGTTTGGCGACCCGGCGGCACGACAAAATGCGCTTTTGTTGGAGGCTGGGCAGCATTGGCGCGCCGATGCAGTCACTGTTTCGATGGACGTCGCATTGCGTTTCCTTCGTCATACAGGTGCAATTCATGAAGACGTTTTTCACGCTCATATCAATTCAGACGAAGCCACCCTCGCCGACCAAAAGTACATTAAAGTCTCTGGACCACATACAATCAAAAGCGATGTCTTCACTTGGGCCGACGACTATACGGGGATGGAGCTGATCGAGAAAGCTGGCACCGTCATCGGCTGGGACGGCGATCGCGAAGTAGTCACACCTTACGACAATTGCGTGCTGATCATGCCAAACAAATTGAAGACGAAAGGCCATTCCGCCGTCCGTTTCGGGCATCTAATGTCCTAGCCAACTTGAGCCAAGCTGAATTAGCCAGGCGCCACTGGTATGGTGTAGGATGTGAAAATGCAAATTCAGGTCATCTTCGATACCGTGTGTCCTTGGTGTTACATTGGAAAGCGTCGCTTGGAGCAGGCCCTGGCGCTGCGGCCACACGTGGGTATTGATCTGGTTTGGAGACCGTTCCTGTTAAACAGAGAGATTCCCACCGAAGGCATTGACCGTACGGCATATCTCATTCGCAAGTTCGGATCCGAAGCACGTGTAGGTCGTATTTATGGCGCTATCGCGCAGGCCGGCGAGTCCGTGGACATTGATTTCGAATTTGATCGGATTGACCGGACACCTAACTCCGTCGATAGCCACCGATTGATCCGCTTCGCACTTCGTAATGGCGCCGGGCCCCGCATCGTTGAAATACTATTCTTCAAGTACTTCATCGAAGGCCTGGATATCGGCCGCCAAGACATCCTCCAGGAAATTGGCGAACGCGCTGGATTGGATGGTAATGCCATCGATGGTTACCTGAATAGCGAAGAAGATATCGACTTTGTCTATGACCAAAACAACCGGGCCCACCGAATGGGTATCAACGGCGTGCCTGCCTTTGTTTTTAACGAAAACATGGTTATCTCTGGTGCGCAGGAACCTCAGATCCTGGCACGCATGATCGATGCCGCACTCGCCATGGCAGACGCAGCCTGAAGGACAAGCCGATGACAAGCCCGCTCCATCAGCTAACCATGACATATTCGCCAGAACAAGACCGAGTCATGTTGCGGATTGGTACCAAGGAAAACACTGAGTACCAGCTGTGGATGACACGCCGTTTCGTTCGAATCATGTGGCGTGCGCTCATTAAGATTATGGAGGAGGATCCCAATCTGACCAGCGGCCCAGTGCCGAAAAATCAGGCACCTAAAGAACGTAGTTCAGGAGATCAGGCAACGGAGGACCAGGCCTCAAGGGAGAAGGTTCCTAGCGACCGGACACCGGAGGTGAAAGACGCCATCATGGCGATGCAGCATCATGAATCCGTTCAGAACAGCGATTTCTCTCAAAAACACGCAAAAGGCAACGTGAACCTTATGGCAAACACAGGCGCCTTGCTGGTAATCGGCGGTCAGGTCAAGCCGGTGAATGAAGATCGAACACGCATTAATCTCAAGACCGATAAGGGCACAGGCATTGAATTCTTTCTTAATAAAAAACTTTTACATGCCCTGTGTCACATGATTATCAAGTCAGCTCAGAGGGCCCAATGGGATCTTAATCTTGCCGTAGGTGACCCAGATGTGATGGTGCCAGCGGATACCGGCCAAATCCACTGACTTGGAGATCAAGCCCTGTCTCAGGCTCTGCCCGTGATAGCGCCAATTCGAGATTCTTGAGCGTGGAAGTGTTACTCTGATGTATTAGCTTTGATATTCATTATCTTGCCTCGAAGGCTGCGATCGGCTGGTCCTAGGGCAAGAGATATCGTATCTTTCGCACTTCCTCCTTCGGTACAACCCAGCTAGCCATTTAGTTCAAGCGGTGACCATCTTTGCTAACTCGCCAACAAGGTAGCGGACGCCGTCGAGCCGATCCTCAGGCGTATTCCATTGCCGCATGTAAACCAGCTTATGATCAGGGCGTAGTTTCGCCGTACCGGCTTGTTGGGAGAGAAATTCAACGAGGCCTGCTGGATTAGTGAAGTCGTCGTTACGGAAGCCCACCACTGCGCCCTTGGGCCCTGCATCGACCTTCTCCACCCCGGCTTCCTTGCATCGGCCTTTCAAGGTAACCACCTGCAACAAATTCTCAGCCTCTTTCGGCAGCGTACCGAAGCGATCGATCAGTTCGGCGGCAAAGACATCAATTTCCTCACGCGTCGTTAAATGGGCAAGTCGACGGTATAAGCCCATCCGGACGCCAAGGTCTTCGACATAGCTGTCCGGAATAAGTACTGGCAAGCCAATGTTGATCTGCGGGCTCCATTCAGAATCAACCCCGGTATCGCCTTGCAGGTTGCGGGCTTCAGCAACCGCCTCTTCCAACATTTGTTGATAGAGTTCGGCGCCGACCTCGCGGATGTGGCCAGACTGCTCCTCTCCCAAGAGGTTTCCGGCGCCCCGGATATCCAGGTCGTGGCTCGCTAACGAAAAACCTGCGCCCAGGCTATCCAGCGTTTGCATGACTTCCAGGCGTCGCTCCGCTGTCTGGGTTAGACGTTGATTGGGTGGCAGCGTTAAGTAGGCATACGCGCGGATCTTCGATCGCCCAACGCGACCGCGAAGCTGATACAACTGGCCCAAGCCGAACATGTCCGAGCGATGAATTATAATTGTGTTGACGCTCGGCATATCGAGGCCTGATTCGATAATATTAGTCGACAGTAATACATCGAAATTCCCCTCATCAAAGGCGGCGATAGCTGCCTCTAAATCCCTAGTCGCCATACGCCCGTGCGCTACACCAAAGTTCAATTCGGGGACCAGTTCACTCAAAATTTCCTCCAACTGGGGAATATAAGCGATGCGCGGACATACGTAATAGCTCTGGCCACCCCTATATTTCTCGCGAAGCAGTGCCTCACGGATAACCATAGGGTCAAAGGGCAAAACGAATGTACGCACCGCCAGTCGATCTACAGGTGGCGTCGCAATCAAGCTCATTTCGCGAATGCCAGTCAACGCCAACTGCAGGGTTCTTGGAATAGGCGTCGCGGTCAAAGTGAGCACGTGTACGTCAGAGCGTAATTTCTTCAAGCGCTCTTTGTGAGCGACGCCAAAGTGCTGTTCCTCATCAATGATTAAGAGGCCCAACTCGCGGAACTCCACATCCTTTGCCAGAAGCGCATGTGTGCCGATAACGATGTCTACGCTGCCGTCTTTCAAGCCCTCCTTCACCGCTCTAATGTGTCCGGTCGAGACCAAACGCGAGACCTGTTCAATACGCATGGGGAAACCAGCGAAGCGCTGAACAAAGTTTTGGAAATGCTGGCGACAAAGCAGCGTCGTCGGGACTACGATTGCCACCTGTTTTCCGTCATAGGCCGTTGCAAACGCGGCACGCAAAGCCACTTCGGTCTTACCAAAACCCACGTCGCCACAAATCAATCGATCTGCGGGTTGCCCACTGCCTAGGTCATCCAGGACACTTGCAATTGCACGGGCTTGATCATCCGTTTCAGTGAATGGGAAACGCGCGCAGAACTCCTCATAGATACCGGCCGGGACGGGAATCTTTGGGCTGGTCCTTAAGGATCGGGCGGCGGCGACAGAGATCAACTCATCCGCCATCTCCCTAATCCGTTCCTTTAACCTCGCCTTTCGGGCCTGCCAGTTTGCGCCGCCAAGCCGGTCCAATTGCAGACCAGCGCCTTCGGAGCCATACCGCGTAAGCATTTCAATATTCTCGACCGGAAGAAAGAGCTTGTCGTCCCCCGCGTACAGAAGCCGCAAACAGTCATGCGGTGCACCCCCGACCTCGATCGTTACAAGACCGTCGAACTTTGCGACGCCGTGGTCCATGTGAACAATTAAGTCACCATCACTTAGGCTCGTCGTCTCGGTGAGGAAGTTTTCCGCTTTCAGACGCCGCCGCGCTGGCCTATTCAACCTATCGCCCAAAATGTCTTGCTCTGTGATGATAGCCTTATCAAAAAAAACTAGACCACTCTCCAAAGGTAGTATCGCCAAGCCAATACTGGTGTTCGGCAGCGCCTGAAACTCCGACCAATCGGAAACGAAAACTATCGGTTCTACATCATGCTCAGCCAATAGAGTGGCTAATCGATCTGCCGACCCCTCTGAGTGCGCCGTAATCAATACTCGGCGACCGGCTGCCACGTGGATTGCCAGTCGTTCACCAACTGCAGAAAAGACATTAGCGTTGGGGTCCACACGCACATCGGCAAACCCCTCCCCCGGCTTTCCACCGAGATCTAAAGTGCCCTCGGCCTGCGCTGGCTGGCCGTAGGGCGAAAGCTGCAGGGTCGGGTGCTTTGCCAGGGCTGCGCGCCAAGTCTTTTCATCAAAATAAAGGCGATCTGGGGGGATTGGTCGATAGGGAGCACCCCCTCCCAAATGCTCACGCGGCATGTCACAGCGCGCCCGATAATATTCCATGATGAGGTCGAAACGTGCTTCGGCCACTTCATCGTGATGATGGTCCAGCACCACGGTTGCAGTTGGTAAATAGTCGAATAAGCTCTCTAATCTCTCGAAAAATAAAGCTTGCCAATGTTCCATACCCGTATGACGTTGTCCTTCCGACACCGCAGCATAAAGCGGGTCGTCACCACCACCGACCCCAAAAGCAACACGGTACCCTGAGCGGAAACGCGAGATAGTATCCTTGTTGAGGACAACTTCGCCCACCGCACTAAAAGTGACCGATGTCGGCGCGGCCACGTCCGTTTTGATAGTACGTTGTGAAATAGGATCGAAGGTCCGGATAGCCTCCAACTCGTCACTGAAGAAGTCCAAGCGAAAAGGTTGCAATGCACCAGAGGGGAAAATATCAACGATATCGCCGCGCACAGCATATTCGCCCATCTCTCGAACGGTCTCAGCCCTACGAAATCCATTCTCCATCAGGACGGTATTCAGATCGGTTGGCTCGATGCGACCTCCCACATCCAAACGACGTATTGTATCCGCAAGCCTCGCCCGTGGCATCAGGCGTTGAAGGGCCGCAGAAACAGTTGTCAAGACAACTGTCCCTCGAGTTCGGTTCCCATCTAACAACGCCATCAATGCCGCCAGACGCGCACCGATGATTTCCGGTCGAGGCGACACCCGATCATAGGGCAGGCAATCCCAGGCCGGTAGAGTTACGCACCGAACTTCAGGAGCCATGAACCTCATGACTGCATGAGCCCGCTCCATAGCCACGTCATCGCGCGCCACAAACACAACATCCGTGCCAAGTTTCGACAGATCAGCCAGAACACCGGCCTCCGCACCGATGGGAACGCCAACCATAGTTACATGAGCCGAGCCTGTTGCAATCAAGGATCGAAGACCGGCCTCATCAACTGTGCCCAATGGTGATGGCGGGGGGGAGACCATTAGTTATTGCGCCTTATTGAAAGCAATAAGCGCGGCCATGAAAGCATTATCCAAGTGCTCAGGCGGTGGCTCTCTGTCCGTAATCCAATTGTAGATATCGTTATCACTCTCGAGTAACAACTCCTCAAAGGCGTCGAGATCAGCCTCGGAGAGTGAGCTTATTACCGCAGCAGCATAGCGCCCGAGGAGAAAGTCGTTTTCTTTCCAGCCGCAGTGCTGGCTTTGATACAGGAGCTTCTTGCGTCGGGGGTCCATGAGGTGAAGATGGCTTTGCCTGAGGTTGCGTGCGCATTAGGATATAGGTCTTTACGAGCTTTTTGTCAGCATCCAAACCATGCGTCCGGAAATTCTATACGATCTTTTTAAACCCATCACTGCGCTTAAAGGCGTCGGCCCGCGTATTGGCGCGCTTATTGAGAGACGGACAGGACCAAGGCTTGTGCATTTGCTCTGGCATCTCCCATCGGGTCTTGTTGACAGGCGCCATACACCAAAAATTTCCAACGCCATAGCAGGAACAGTTGCGACTATTACTGTACGCGTCGATCAGCACCGCAAGCCCCCAAACAAAAGAGTGCCCTATAAAGTGTTATGTTCTGATGAAACCGGCACTCTAAATTTGGTATTCTTCCATGCCCATGAGGACTACTTGCGCAAGAACTTGCCAGAGGGGGAAACCCGGGTGGTCAGCGGCCAGATTGAAACCTTCGGTGACGCAATACAGATGTCGCATCCAGACCATATGGTGGAAGAGGTCGACATTGCATCCATCATGACCGTTGAACCCCTCTATCCCCTAACAACAGGGCTGACAATGAGAGTTCTCACTCGGGCCATCTCCAATTCCTTGAAAGAGGTGCCGGTGCTGCCCGAATGGGCGGATGCGACCTATGTCGCAAAACAGAAATGGCCGTCATGGCGCGACGCAGTATTAGCCGCACACGCGCCGCAGGCACTCACTGATTTAGAACCGTCAGCAATTGCCCGATCCCGGCTGGCCTACGACGAATTGCTCAGCAACCAGATTGCCCTCGCGATCATTCGCAAACATATGCGTCAGGTTAGAGGTAGACCGTTAAGGGGTACCGGAGCGCTGGTTCAGCGGGTTATTAAGACCCTACCATTCAATTTAACAAATGGACAAAAAACCGCGATTGACGAAATCTGCGAAGACCTGTGTTCAGACGTTCGTATGCTGCGCCTCCTCCAAGGAGACGTTGGCAGCGGCAAGACACTAGTCGCTTTCATGGCGATGCTTACGGCCGTCGAGGCGGGCGCGCAAGCGGTCCTAATGGCGCCAACAGAAATCCTGGCCCGCCAACACCTCGCTACGATCACGCCACTAGCCAAAGCCGCCGGCCTCCAGATCGCGATACTGACCGGGCGGGAACGCGGAAAAAATAGGACCAGCGCTCTAGATGCCTTGGTCAAAGGACGGGCCCAAATCGCTGTCGGTACGCACGCCTTGTTTCAAGACGAGGTGAAATACAAGAACCTCGCACTCGCCGTTATTGATGAGCAACATCGCTTTGGCGTTCATCAGCGCTTATCTCTTGCCGCTAAGGGAAACGCTGTAGACACCCTAGTAATGACAGCAACGCCCATTCCTCGAACTCTTATGCTGACGGCCTACGGCGACATGGACACCTCCCGCCTAAAGGAGAAACCAGCTGGGCGCAAACCGGTAGATACACGGGTCCTACCTTTAGAACGCCTCGAGCAGATCGTCGACGCGTGTGGCCGGGCCGTTGACGCCGGTGACAAGGTCTTTTGGGTATGTCCCTTAATTGAAGAGTCAGAGACATTGGACGTTGCCGCCGCGGAGGATCGTCAAGCCGTCCTAACATCTCGTTTCGGCGATCAGGTCGGCTTAGTCCATGGCCGCATGAAAGGCGCTGAAAAAGACAAGATCATGGCGGCCTTCATCGATGGGAACGTAAATATTTTGGTGGCTACTACGGTGATCGAAGTTGGTGTCGATGTGCCTGCGGCTACTGTCATGGTAATTGAACATGCGGAACGCTTTGGCTTGGCCCAACTTCACCAATTACGCGGCCGAATCGGTCGAGGCAACAAGCTGGCGACCTGCCTCTTGATGTATGGGCCACCGCTCACCGAGACCGCGCGGTCTCGGCTGTCTATCATGCGCGAAACCGATGACGGGTTTCTCATTGCTGAAAAAGACCTCGAGCTTCGCGGGGCTGGTGAATTGCTGGGGACGCGTCAAAGTGGCATGCCTGAATTGCGCCTTGCCGATCTTCAGACGCATGCGGACTTGCTGGCAGCTGCACGCGACGACGCGGCGCTTCTCTTGAACAAAGATCCCGACCTAACCTCGGAGCGCGGCCAGGCCGTTCGTACTCTTCTCTATCTGTTTGAACGCGATGCCGCAGTCAGGAACTTGCGCTCGGGTTAAATCGTCACGTCTCTTCCTTTTCGGAGCCGTCGCAAACCGCCGCCTTCTTCTCACCAGGACGGGCGCCCCTCGGAGATAATACAGGCGCGCGCTCCTTTTCACGGAGCACGTCTAAGTTTTCGTAGGTCTGCGCAGATGTTAGACTTACCGCCTTCTCGGCTTCGGACCGGCGATCCGGTGGCGTGACGATTCCACCGGAAATTACCATCTTGATAGCTTCCTCAACACTCATATCGAGGCGGATCAAATCTTTCTGGGGCACGAACAGAAGGAATCCCGATGTCGGATTCGGCGTCGTCGGCAGGAAAATATTAATGCACTCTTCCTCGGTGATATTCTGCACCTCACCCTCCGTCCGGCCTGTAATAAACGCGATGGCCCAGATACCTCGCCTGGGATATTCCACCAACACGGCTTCACGGAAGGCATTGGATTGCTGTGCTAGGACCGTTTCCAAAATCTGCTTCACCGCACTGTAGACATTGCGGATCACGGGCATACGTCCGAGTATCTGTTCGCTGACCCGCGTCCAAAGGCGTCCGAGGAAACCGGCCGTTGCGGCACCAACCAGGATCAACGCAATCGTCAATACGAGTAGGCCCAACCCCGGTAACGCAAAGGGAAGATAGGTTTCCGGGTTGTATTTCGCGGGTATCAGTGGCGTTACCCGGTCATCGACAAATCCAATGAATATCCACGCCAAGTATAGCGTTATTGATATGGGCGCGACGACGAGGATACCAGTCATGAGGTAGGCACGCATACGCTGCGCAAAGCTCAGCGCTTTTTTCTTTTGTTGCGGCTTGGGCATTCGGCTGGCGCCGTCCCCCGATGGCTGTTCATTCATGTGAGCATTAGCCCCTTCTTAAGCATGATGCGGCTCAAATTTGCAGGCGTGGGATGTGCCGATCACCTCGATTGAGTCACCAAATTTTGGCAAAGGCCTGAATTAGGCTATTAAGATTTGATATAGGAAACATATTTGGGCGAGCCAGCTTCCAGCAAAGGCAAGTGTTCGACCAAATGGTATCCCCAGCGTGTAAACGACATAATGAGCAACACGAAAACACAAAAATGCTAAAGCCGCAGATGCGGTTATGTCGTTATTCACATTACCCAGGTGGGCGACTATCACCAATGCAGCAAACGGGGCCAGATTTTCAATCGAATTATAGTGCGCCCGCTTTGCCCGGGTAGCCCAATCAGGCAAAGGCTCACCATCCGCTTGGTAGGTAAGCGCTCGCATCAATCCCACATTGACAATGTTTGCAAAGATATACGGCAACCACATAAAAATTGTCAAACCAGCGAGCCAAATCAACACTTCTAATTCGGTAGTCATTTCCTATTACCTCGGGTAATTTTGATGATAAACCAAGCAGCAGGCCTGAAAATCTTACTCGCCAATTTGGCACCTGAAAGTTGTCATTCCAGCGCCGATAACCACTTGCTAGTCATGTCGCGGTTATTGTCCGCTAAAATCTTCAATAATCCGCGAATAAATGGGTCGGCGTGATTGACCTTCTCATCGAACATCTGACGGGTCACGCAGATAATCGTCGTGCTCGTTAACGCCCGGGCTGCCGCCATGCGCGGCTGATTGTCGATTAGCGCCATCTCCCCAAAAATACCGTCCTTGCCGACAGTCCCAAGAACTTGTTCGTGACCATCCTTGGTCATGAAGATTTCAACCTCACCCTCTTCAACTACGTAAGCGAGGCGACCTTCATCACCTTCCTTGAAAATCTGATCGCCTGGACCATGTTTTTGGCGCTGCAATATAGGAGAGTCCATATCCTAAATTCCTCCCACATAACTTTTGTTTAAGTGACTTTCCACTAATGGCGCGGAATTAGATATACATAATATCTTACTTGGAATTCGTACATATTTCATACACAAGAATGTCCAAAAGTCGGAACTCCTTTATTTTGCATAAGGGTTACAAATGATTGATCGACGTTACCCCGCGCGACCCATTGTCGGTGTCGGCACTGTAGTTATGGACAGCGACATGGTTCTTATGATCAAACGCGGCAAGCCGCCCCGGCAAGGTTCTTGGAGCCTTCCTGGTGGCGCCCAAGAGCTCGGCGAGACCATTCGCGAAGCCGCCCGGCGCGAAGTTCGAGAGGAGACGGGGCTGCAGATCGAAATTTTCGGCCTAATTGACGTCGTTGACTCTGTGCGCTCCGACGCAGATGACAAAATCGAATACCACTATACGCTCATCGACTTGGCTGGCTACTCAGTTGGTGGCACTCTGATGGCCGGGGGTGACGCTCAAGACTGTAGATGGTTCACACGGACGGAGATCAATGCAATGGATATTTGGTCAGAAACCAAGAGGATTATCTCGCTAGCCGGGGATAAATTCGGCGCGATAGACAAATCGAATAACTAGTTTCCTGGTCAGGTTCCTGTACTACTGTTACAGGCACCTTTTCTTCAAATGGGCTTCATAGCATCATCGCCATCATAAGCTCATTGATTGTTGGAGCTTACAACATCCATAGAATCAATCCGCCAAAAAACACCGTCTTGTGACAACGGCCTCTGATTGACCTTCTCGCCAATGGGCGAATATTTTATCAATGCGTTACCATGAGAAGACGTATTGCCAAGCAAATGAAAATAATAGCGACAATCCAGTTAATTACCCGCTGAGTGCGATTAGACCCACGCAAAAATTCACTCAGTAACCCAGCAAACCAGGCTATGCTGCCAAAAATCATGAGAGTCGCCACTATAAATAACGCACCGAGGGTCATCATTTGCCCGTGTAAACTGCCAAAATCCGGGTCTGTGAACTGCGGCAGATAGGCAAGGAAGAAGACCGTCACCTTAGGGTTGGTAATATTCATCACAATGCCACGGCCAAAAAGCTTACCACTTGATAAGCGCAACCCTTCCCCCTCTATAGGCATTGGCTCGGCGCGGAGAGCACACAAGGCCAAATATAGGAGATAGCCCGCGCCAATAACCTTTAAACTTGTAAACGCTGTCGCGGAGGCGAGGAAAATGGCTGCCACGCCGAAAGCCACGGCAGCCGTGTGGACCATGATCCCCGTGCATAAACCCAATGTCACCAACAATCCAGAACGCCACCCATATAGGACGGACTGGGTTAGCACGAAGATATTGTCTGGCCCGGGTACCAGCGCGAGTGCCACGGCAGAAGCAAAGAACAAGTACAACGTGTCGACGGGAATCATAATATCCCTTAGGCCAGCCTAAGATATGCGAAAAAGCTCTTGGGCCGTCTCAGTCAAAATCATCCTTTTTTCAGTGTCGTCAAAACCGTCATCCTCGATCACCCTCAAAGGTTCAATGTCACCGATGGGAAATGGGTCGATGGACTGCGTATCCATCCACCCCAGACAAATGTCGGAGTCGCGAAGTTTTGCGGAGAGCGGGCGAGCCGGTACCTGCTCTATAAACGCCAATCGGTACTTACCATCATCTTCCATCAAGTCGATATTGGGAAATCGATCGATCTGTGAGGCCAAAACTTTGAGCATAATTTGCGGCTTGAAGTGGGCATGGATGTCGATAATCATGGGTTGGTCTTTCCGCCATTCAAAAGATCTTCGATAAGGTGACTGCGCATAGGTAATTCGTAAATCGAGACGCCCCTTGGGTACAGCGCGTCATTCACGGCGCTGGCGATCGCGGCCGGAGCCCCAAGATACCCCCCCTCTCCCGACCCCTTCTGGCCGTGAGAAGTCAACGGCGACGGCGTGCAGTGGTCCACATCCTTGACCATAGGCACCTCATAAACAGACGGCATCAGATAATCGGCGAAAGTAGCGCTTTCGAATTGGCCATCGGGTCGATAGGCAAACTTTTCGTATAGTGCCGCGCCAATCCCATGTACAAGCCCGCCAATAACCATGCCACGAACGATGTCTGGATTGATCATGGTGCCGCAATCATGGCCGATAGTGTAGTCGAGAATTTTCACGTGCCCGGTTCCCGGGTCTATTTCCACATAAGGAATGTGCGCCTGGAAGGAGAAGCAAGGATAAATCTGTACGCGCTGCTGCTCATCTGGTAATTGTCCACCGCCGGGCACCTGAAACACATGCTGTGCTTGTAGCCCCGGCTCCATTCCATTCGGCATCTTGTGGTACGCCTTGTGCGCAATAAAGCATATATCTCTCCACGTGAGTTTGCGCACCGGATCGCGTCGAACGAATACACTTCCGTCCACGTATTCGAGGTCATCTTCCACTTCTTGTAAATTGTAGGCCGCAATCCTCATGACCTTAGCGATGATTTTCTGCGCCGCCGCTGCCGTCGATGACCCAAGCATAATTGCCATTCGGCTGGCCACTGGACTTCGCGTGACCGGCGCGTTCAATGAGTCTGCGTGAACAACGCGGATGGTATCCGGATCGATTCCAAGTTCCTCGCCAATTATCGTAGCCATCAAGGTCTCGTGTCCCTGCCCTGATGTAGTAGTGCCAACTACGCCAGTAACCAAGCCGTCCGGGTCAACACGAATTTCAGCACCCTCGGAAAAGGTCGTAATCTCGGCCGACGGGTTCATGAGATATTCGAAAATGTTGTTGCCACCTCCGGGCTCCAGGCAAGTGCCAATCCCAACCCCAGCCAGACGACCAGCCGCGCGAGCCGCATCCCGACGATTGATAAGTTCGTCGTAGTTGGCAGCATCGAGGGCTTTTTGCAAAACGGTGTGATAATCACCGCTATCGTATTTTGAACCACTTGGAATCTGATATGGAAACTCATCGTGGTTAATGAAGTTTCGTTGGCGCACTTCAATCCGGCCCAAGTTCAAATGTCGAGCCACTTTGTCCACGGCGGCCTCAATCATGTAGTTGGTCGGCGACTGACCAAAACCTCTTACTGGCACTTGTCCAGTCTTGTTGGTGACCACGGAGATGGCGTCGTACTGGACTGAATTAATCTTGTACGGCCCAACTATTGCGCTGATCGGTTTGGCCAATTGGAATGGCGCCCGGCTCGGGTAGGCGCCAGCATCATCCAACGCCCGGATCTTAAGGGATAAGATCTTTCCGTCACGGTTAAAGGCTACCTGGGTATCAAAAATCCGATCCGGGCCATGCGCGTCGCCACTCGACATGTTTATCAACCGGTCCTCTATCATACGAACGGGCGCACGCAAAAGCCGGCTCAAATAGCCGACGATAACGCTGTGCTTGATGCCCCGTTTGACGCCGTAGCTCCCACCAACATCCACATCTTGATGCAACCGAACACAATTTAGAGGGATACGAAGCGTCGCAGCCAGAAGCTCTACGTAGTTTGGCATCTGGATCGATGCCCAAACATCCAATAAATCGACCGCTTCGTTCCAACGGGCCACAACACCAAAAGTCTCAATTGGAACGGTCGAACTGCGTCCCCATCGAACTCGATATGAAAGTGTTTCTTCGGCCGCCGCGAAATCCTCGTCTACCGTACCCCAACAGAAATGTCCCTCATAAAGCACGTTCGAACCATGCGCCGGATGGACCAAAACTTCTTTCTCGTCATAGGCTTTTTCCGGATCAATAATGGGCTCCAGGGATTCGTACTCGACCTCCACCAGCTCCGCGGCATCTTCGGCCGTATACTGATCGTCGGCGACAACGACGGCCACCCACTCACCGGCATAGCGCGTTATATCGACGGCCAGCGGGTACCACTTAACCTCGGGCGTATTCAAGCCGAACTTCATGTCATTGGCATTGGCGCGAAATTCGTCCCCAGTTAGGACATAACGTACTCCTTCCATGCCCAATGCTTGACTGGCATCTATGGACAGAATTTTAGCGCGCGGGTAGGGACTTTGCACAATCGCGCAATGCTTCATGTTAGGTAAATTGACGTCTTGCGCGAATACGGCTGTGCCCTTAACGAAACGCTTGTCTTCTCGGACCCGACGCTTGCGAGAAACGAACTTTAAATTATTTCCCGACTGCTCTTTCATCCCGAAACCTCGCGCAATCTTGTCGCGGCCAACTGTATCGCCTCTATAATTTGCACATAGCCCGTGCATCTGCAGATGTTTCCGCCAATCGCTTCCTTGATGTCCTCGAGAGATGGCCTGTCATTACGCTCCAGCAGCGCATGAGCGGAGACAAGCATGCCCGAAGTACAGTACCCACACTGCATGGCGTGGGCATCCTGAAAAGCCTCCTGGATGATTCCTGGCGTCCCATCAGCATTGGTCAAACCCTCGACCGTCATCACGGATTTGCCATTGGCCTGGACAGCCAGCAAAGAACACGACCTTACGGGATCCCCGTCGAAGATCACCGAACAAGCGCCGCAAACTCCATGTTCACAACCCGTGTGGGTTCCGGTCAACCGAGCCTTGTCGCGAAGGAAATCCAATAGTGTCATCCTTGGTATGACACTGTCTTCGAATTCTTTGCCATTGATAGAGACACTAATGTCTATGGTATTTTTCATTGCTCCCCCTGGGCATCTGCTACCGCCGCGATAACAGCGCGGCCCGCCAAAGTCCGAGCTACTCGCCGACGGTAATCCGCAGATGCATGCTGATCGGAACCGGGATTCATTCTGTCAGGAACGAGATCAAGTACGGTGTCCGGCACACCATCAGCTAGCATTTGCCCAATCAGTCCAGCTTCGAACGCGGGAATTCGCACCGGTATATCGTCAACTCCTCCAAAAGCAACGGAAGCGTTGGTGCAGATCGCACCGTCAAAAGTTAACTGAGCAGCTACGGCAACGATGGCATAATCACCGTGACGCTCACTGACCTCATGGAAGCTGGTCCCGGTCCTCTCAGTGGGAACAATCGCTGGCAAGTGAACAGCAGTTAAAAGCTCATCCGGCTGACGGGCCGTGACTAAGGGACCGACCAGATAATCCGCCATCGCAACCCGTCGGCTGGCATTAATACTTCTCAATTCAACCTCGGCATCCAATGCCAGCGCAACCAACGGAATTTCCGCTACTGGATCGGAGTGCGCAACTGAGCCCCCAATGGTGCCGCGGTTTCGAGTTTGGAAGTGACCTACAAATTGCAATGCCGTGTGCAACAATGGCAGGCGCGATTTGACAATTTCTGAATTAATTGCTGTGACCTGTCGGGTACAGGCTTTGATAACAATGGAAGTATCAGTTTCCTCGATACCAGTGAGTTCTTCTATCTCATTAATATCAATGACCAGTTCTGGTCGCGCCAATCTCATAGACAACATCGGCATTAGGGTCTGACCGCCGGCCAAAATGACTGCCTCGCGGTCGCGATCGGCTAAATAATGTGTGGCCTCTTCGATGGAATTGGCCAGGGCATAGTCGAACGGCGCTGGTTTCATAAAGACGGGAGCCTCCCTCGATTATAGTTAAGCGGGCACCCCCAGGAGAAGCAATTCCCTAGTTGCTCAGTCCAATCTTATTGTTCGACCAATTCAAAGCTCAAGCCGAAGGAAACCTTGTAAGCGCTGCTCGCTGGTGAGTAACAGATTTAACGCCAAAACCAAGTATAAAGTTACTCTCAATTTAATTGGCCGTGAACACGATATTGGCCGCGATTGAATATTGAGAATAATGCACCCCACGGCACCGTCAGGGCATTTATGCGTGATAGGCTTGGGTCCGATTAATGGCCCCACGCGAGCGCCGGAGCCCGTGCCGTATAGCCCGAGTCTCCTCGGCGAGATCGCGGGCCGCGCGGCTCTCAAGTCGCGTTGCCGTTAAACGGTTCTCCACTTGCGCGAGTCGCACCTCCAAATCCCTAATCCGGTGATTGGTCTCTGACAAGCGCACCTTTAGGCTTCTGAGATGTGGTCTAACCAAACCGTCACCACGCGCGTCGACACGGCGCAGTACCTCCACAGCGAACCAAAGCGCCGTCAAACTGATCACGATGGCGATAGTTCCCAATACGGCGCCCATTACCTAATCCTAAGCTGCTGAGATACATTAAGGGTAAGCCCTATCAGGGATCGGTAAATTCTTAGTAAATGGCCAATGGCGAAGGATTGTCCAATCGTTGTACGGAACTCTAGCTCCTTTGGTAATTTGTCATTGGACATGATCAATAGGGGCTCGCGAAGCTTTTACAAAATTACCTGCCTGGCCTCGCAAGCTGTCGGCCTGCCCACTTGCGTCCTCGCCCTCGTCGTGAAGCACTAGAGTTTTTAACGCTCCATACTCAAGAGTTCTGACAGCTCCTTAGATGCGCATTACGGTGACGCACTTTACGGCGCAGAAAACCATAAGCCGTTTCTTTTCTTTAGAGACTTCCTTGTGTTAGGTTTCCTCGTCGATAATTCAGACTATCAGGATGCCGTGATGGAGCCCTTGCCAAATCCCGAGGAAGATCTCAAGACGCTAAGTATTCAGCTCGCAAACCAAATCATAAACGTTGCGAATAGTCACCTTGAGGAAGGGATGCGTGTAGACGCTATTGCCGCCGGGCTTCGCCATGCGGCAGCGAATTTCTCCGCTTTTGCCCACCATACCGAAGGCGGCGATGAGGACAAACTTACTCCTATCGTGGAAGATTTTCTTCAAATGTTCGAATACTATTTGGAACGCCACGCCCCAAAGCAATCGCAACCCGGTGGCGGACTCTCGGACCTCATTGAGCAAGCTAAGAGAGAAGTCTAGATCTCGTGTATCTTTGAAGATTTTGGCAATCGTGGGTGACACGGGGACCAAATTGACCACGGCAAGACCTGGCAAAAACACTCTGAACATTATTTTTTGACTGCAGTCAGGAATAGCGAAGTCCGCCATAGTCAGCTTAATCGAGAGCCCTAAAGACCGAAAATGGTAATATGTCCCTTATAGATTTCTTCTAAAACTCAAAAATTCATTCCGAACCCGTCAAAAACGCATCTATTGTGGGTATCGTTATTCAAATTCAGGCTGATCGGAAAAGCAGTTCTACCAGGCACTGTAGGCTTGTGTTAGGCCCAGCTATTGACCTTCCGGTAACAGGAACCTCCATATATGGGATCGGAGGAGCTTTCTTATGAATATTGGTGAGGTTTCGCGAGCTGTTGGACTACCAGCGAAAACAATAAGATACTACGAAGACATTGGCCTTGTGCGACCACTGCGAGGGGCTAACGGCTATCGCGATTTTAACGAGCAGGATCTACACAAGCTTGCGTTTCTCGGGCGGTCTCGCTCACTCGGCTTCTCGATCAATGACTGTAGAACGCTCCTATCTCTCTACGAGGACCGTGACCGCGCTAGTGCTGACGTTAAAGCTGTCGCCGCCGAACATCTGGAGCGCATTACGCAGAAGATTAGCGAACTTCAGGCACTAAAATCCACGCTTGAAAATCTTGTCACTCGCTGTAGCGGCGACGAACGTCCTGATTGCCCAATACTCAGTGATCTCTCTGGGCACAAGCTTAAGTCATCGTGAAATATGCATGGCAAACATCCATCGGCATTGGCACCATCGTCGCCATTGCGGCGGGGTGGTTTATCCTACAAGAGGGTAAAGAGGGCACTCGACAAGGTGAGGCCCGCTTGACCAAACCCGATGCCCTTCCTTTAAACCCCATTCCGACCCTCGGATCGCTGAAGACCGCAACCCGAGCGGAATTACGAATGGAAGGTGGTGCCATGGGTGGCATGCGCAAGGCGATGATGGGCGGCCAAGTAACGGGAATAAGAGACCTGGCTGCGGCGGGCAAAATTTGGGCCTTCAATGGCACAGTCGACAAAAGCGACGCTCCCCTTGTCGAGGCACGCCTCGGAGAAACTGTGCGGATCGCTATGATAAACGATACAGCATGGCCCCATGGCATGCACCTTCACGGACATCATTTTCGGCGTATTGGTCGCGACGGCACTTTAGGGCCACTGCGCGACACTATTATGATGAACCGCGGCGAGACTGTTGAGATAGCTTTCGTCGCCGACAATCCCGGCGACTGGTTGCTGCATTGCCACATGCTGGAGCACTCCGCCAGCCGAATGATGACGTGGCTGCGCGTCACGTGAAAAACTTCAATAAGATAAATTGAATAAGTTGGTAACCANGAATCGTAGAAATTTTCTTTTTGCAACACTCGCCTCTGGCGTAGGTGCGGTAATGCTTCCCCGAACAGTCTTCGCAAACTCCAGTAAAATGGAAGTCTTTAAATCGCCCACTTGCGGCTGCTGTTCTGCCTGGGTTGAATACATGATCAGCGCGGGCTTCGACGTGGTAATGCACGACGTTGATCCAAACACACTTCGGGCGATTAAAGCCCGTGCAGGCGTCACCCAGGAACTCAGTTCGTGTCATACAGCCTTTATCTCTGGCTATTTCATCGAAGGCCATGTGCGAGCCGAAGAAGTCCGCCAGCTGCTCTCAGAACGGCCCAATGCGCTTGGCCTAAGTGTGCCCGGCATGCCTATCGGTTCGCCTGGTATGGAAATGGGCGACCAGCGTGACCCTTACGACACGTTTCTCGTCCTGAAAAATGGCTCNACTGAGGTGTTTTATGGACATTCAGTCATAAAAACTACTTTTTGATCAAAAGGCCAATACGACAGCAAAAGTTCGCGAACACCAAGGTCCAGGTCGGATGAAGTACCAGTCCAATCATTACTAACCAGTTTGTGCAAAGGACTTGACTATGTTTCAGATGCGAAAGCCTCTTCTAATTATGATTTTCGCGTTCACGCTTGCCGGCGGTAGTATTATTTCAATCGAGTGGGCCGTTGCTCATATGGGCGCGTCTGGCGTCATCAAGGAAAGAATGATGCTGATGAAGGACATTAGCAAAAGTATGAAACAAATCGCCGCCATGATGAAAGGTGAAGTGGATTATGACAGCGAGAAAATGTCCCGGCTTGCCAAGAATATTGCTTCGAAAGGCGGGGAACGAATCACCAAATTGTTTCCCAACGGAAGCCTTGATGAGATAACCGAGGCGCTTCCTTCGATATGGCAAGACTGGGCTAAGTTCAAAGCCGTGTCGGGCCAATTAGAGATAGCCGCTAATGAACTCAAGGCAGCGAGTGGCAATCAATTCGATGCGATGGGCCCCTTCCAGAAATTGGCGCAAACCTGCGGCGCCTGCCATCGAACATTCCGCCAGAAAAAGAATTGATGGCACTCTTCTATCGATCCCTGGCGTTAGGCATTATCTTAACTGTTTTTGCTGGGGTTACGGTTTACTTGGCTCTTCCCTATGTCTGGACACCTGGGCCCAAGCGCGACTTGGCCCAGGTCATAGGAGATCCCGAACTAGGAAAATACGAGGCACGACTTGGTGGGTGCTTTTCGTGTCATACGGATGTAAAAAACAATGGAGTGCCACTAGCGGGTGGACGGGTTATGACAACGCCCTTTGGTGATTTTCGTACGCCAAACATTACCCCCGATCGAGAAACCGGAATTGGCGGCTGGTCTCTCGCCGATTTCACGCAGGCGATGACCCAAGGGATACGGCCGGACGGCAGTCATTATTATCCCGCCTTTCCCTATACCTCCTATAACAGAATGAACGACCAGGCAATCGCTGACCTTAAAGCGTATTTGGACACGGTTCCTCCCACACACAACAAAATCCCAAGCAACAATCTCCGCTTTCCCTTCAATATCCGGCGAGGCTTGTCAGTATGGAAAACACTCTACTTTGATCCAAAGCCTTGGACGAATCATGAAGAGAAATCGGCGAAATGGAACCGCGGCGCCTACATCATTAATGGCCCCGGACACTGTGTCGAGTGCCATACTCCACGTACCCTGTTAGGTGGTCTTGATACTAGGCAACATTTAAAAGGGTTACCAAAAGGGCCAACCGGTGAAAAAATCCCTGATATCAGCGCAGATCCAAAGTCCGGCGTTGGCAGTTGGAGTGAAGGTGACCTCATGTTCCTATTAAAATTGGGCCTCACCCCCGATGGGGATGCCGTTAGTGGCTCGATGGCTGAAGTGGTCAAAGACAGTACATCACATTACTCCATACAAGACTTTAAAGCCGTTATCACCTACCTCAAAGACCCTGGCACAGTAAAATGAACGCCAACTTTTAATTTTTTATCATGACGTTTTTTTCTCGTTACACGAGTTGTAGCAGTTCTAATATTGATTTGTTATGTTATAAGCAGTTCTAATATTGATTTGTTATGTTATAACANNTNTGNTAGNATCATTGNATGGTATTNTGATTTTTTCGTGAGGAATTCGTCGTGNTTAAAAATNACNANAGNANATCANTTATGTTCGTCAGTGNGCTCTCTCTCGTCGCCCTCGTAGCGGNGACGCCTGAGGCTAGNGCCGGNAGCATCAAACANGCCGGNAAGCTNGATCTTGAANTNGGCGGCCAAGTCGTTAGGGGCATAGCTAATGTNGACGACGGACGNAGNAACCAANTNTTNATNCCCGATGGCCTGGACAATGANACTGAGTTTTATTTNGCTGCGTCAGGTAAGTTGACAGAGCAAATGACGGCNGGNCTCGCGTTAACCTTCGATGCNNNCCAGNCNGGNGCNCAATATAGCTTTGATGCNGACGGNGACGANACAGTNGCCGACGACGCAGAAGCNATCGCGGAACAATTCGTNTNCTTCGAGCACACTGAACTCGGAACGATCTCACTTGGNTTTACAGGNCATGGTGGTGACGGTGCCAACGATCAGGTNTTNGGCCAGACCATTTCAACGAATGGNGGNTNTGCNCGNCAGATCACGCTGATTGACAGNGATGGCGCCCAGTCNGCNATTACTGCNGCGGATCAACTCTCNGATCTNGATCCCGAAGATGACAACCTTATTCGCTATGACTCGCCATCGGTCGCNGGGTTTGCNCTNGGCCTCTCTTTNGACGACGAGGGTGATAGCAGNGTNGGGCTNTTCTATGCCGCTAGCGTTGGCGACATTGAGATCAACGCTGCCGGGCATTACCTCAACGAAGAGACAGGGGATGGTCAGTCGACATATGGAGGGTCCATCGCAGCGATGCACTCCAGCGGTTTTCANNTGGCCTTTGCTAATGGCTNGCGTCGGGCCGAAGGCAGCGGTCGTAAGCCGCACACAAACCGCTATCACATTGGTTACGAAACGCAATTGAATAGCCTTGGCAAGACGGACTTCTATGGCACTTACCGAGACAGCGAAGATATTGAAGCGGCGGGCCGGGAAGGCGAAGAATTTATTTTAGGGATCACTCAAGAGCTTGAGTCTATCGGCGGCTATGCGGCACTTGCCTACAGTCAAACTTCATATAGCGACTCTACCGCAACAGTGTATGAAGACGTCGATGTCTTATACTTGGAAACTTCAGTCGCTTTTTAATTACAACTCGGCTGGCCCTATAACCAACCGCAATCGCTCGCAAATTTGGTCGGTGGCGCCAAAAAGTCACCGACCGGTGAGGCACCCGTTATCATTACGTCGGCTCTGATTTAAAACGCGCAAGCTGGGCGTTTTCTTTTCGCATCAAAAACAATAAATTCGTATTTGGGAGCGACTTTATGCTGTCATTCCAAGCTGAGAGGCTTGCTGGCGCTCAAAAGCCTTACATATGTCGTCATGAAAATGGCCTCGGATGCCACCTCTCACCGTTCCGGGTCGAGTTGTTCCAAAAAACTCGCCCCAGCTATCTGGTAGTGTNACCGAATACTTCGGTGCCAACCAGAGNCGATAGAGTAGCCTCTTTCTGCTCTCNTTTTCATAGTCTTCAAACTCGGTTCGAGAGTGCAACATGACGTGGTTATTCATGAACTGCAGATCGCCAGGCTCAAGCCACGTCGAGAACATTACATTTGGACGACGAAGTATCTCGTCCAACAGATCAGTGCACTCTATTTGTAACCTGCACAAAAGTGGCACACCCTCTATATCCTGGGCCGTATTGATGCGATTTCGATTCCACTTCGCAAATAATCTCCCGTCGGCAAAATCGAATAAAGGCTGAGCATAAAAAGCGTCCTCATCAGGCGCCTGCTCCTGATTGCGGCTAAAGAAAAAATCCGAGCACGCAATTTCAGCCAGATCTGCACGCTCGGACAACAAAATCTGCCAAGCCGTAAGGCTACTGGAAACCATACTCATACCCCCAGATTTTGCCGCGTTAAAACACACAAGGGCTACGAGATCACAACCATCTGTATGAAAGTCCAGGCTCGAATTCGTGTTGTAGCCGCGGCCACCAGCGTGACGGTAACTGCCTCCAGCCTCTCGGACCTCAGAAATATACTGCGTCAATCGACCTTGTGGGCGCGGAACACCCATGCGTAAACCAATTCCCCAAGTCAGAATTCGATACTCATCAGCGCTCAATTCTGCTCGCGGCAAGCCTTTGACCAACGCAACTCCGCGTCCAAAATAAGCCTCCTTAGCAGCAGCGGTAATAATCTCGAGTGCAGGGCCAAAATCAAACTCCTCAGGCTTATAGTCGAATAGTTGACGGTCTGGTTCATACACTCGCTTGACGGTATTTGCCAACTGACGTGCCTGATCGTCACTAATCAAAAAGACCCATTCCTGATCATTGTGCATCTGGTCAACAGTCCAGGCAGCGCGTCTATCAAAATCGGGAAACATATTTGATCCTTCCTCCAATGCCGCAAAAATAGAACCTCAAGAGAGGACCTTTTTCTGATGGATAGTGCACTACGCCGCTTAGTACTGGTTTTTGATCACTGCCTTTCCATGCATTTTTTGATGCGCATAATTCGCCGCAAAAAATTCAGCAATTAAATCTGCATATAATGCTGGCTCGTACTTGGCAGGAATTTCAACACTCACGCAACTGTCCAGCACGTTGATCACACGGTATGGGTTAGGACTATGGAAGTAAGCCATGGAATACCTATCCTTGTCTCCCTCGACGATAACCCCATGGGGCGTCGAGAAAAATTTATCATTAGACATGCGCCGCATCATATTGCCAATGTTCACAAGAAAAGTGCCATCTATGAGTGGTGGCTTCAGCCACTCCCCAGATGGAAGCTTGATCGCCAAACCTGGAACCTCCATGCGCGCAAGGATAGTTAGAAAACTATTGTCCGTATGCGGTCCGGCTCCAAAGTCGTTATCTTCCAGCTTCGTCGGCGGATAATGAAGAAGCCTTAACACGGCATGGTTTTCATCTGAAAACAAATCATCCAGGCCATCCGGGGGCAATCCCAAAGCCACAGCAATCGGCGCAAGCATCCGTTGACCAAGATCATTCAGCGCGTGAAAATACGCCATTACGCTCTCACGAAAACCAGGAAGATTTTCAGGCCAATAATTACCTCCTCGATAAGCGATCTTGTTTATCCGATCGGGATGGTCGGGGGGACGGTCATGAGAGACAAAGAACGATTCATTCTGATTTGGTTTTGTCGCCTTATGAACCGTTGAGTGGGCTTGCGTGGATGTATTGATCTCCAAAAACCCGACATTAAACTGATCAAGTTTTAGTTTACGCTTTTCATCGATTGGTTCCGCATGAAATCGCCGGTTTTGCACGAAGGCATTTTCAATAATCTTATCCGGCACGCCATGATTTCTGATATAGAAAAAACCAACCCGGGTACATGCGTCCCTTATTTCCTCAGCAAGTCGAGCGAGTTCCCCCTCCTCGCCATTGAAATATGGACCAAGGTCAATAATCGGGATTTGTGATTGTGAGGCGGCAGGATCCTTAGGTGCATTTCGGTTGAACAAATGGTCTTTCACACAAAATTCCTCTCCCTTGTTCCCATCCATGTCATTTACCTCAAGACCTCGCGGTTATAAGTATGCTCCAAAACAAGCTCTTTTGACAAATTTACATCGCTTTTAAAATCATTGTTTCAACGTAGAACAGCACATGCTCGCTGAATTTTTTCGCATGCCTTTATCAAAGAGTTTTTATCCGTCGCGTAAGAAATTCTGAAATGGGGTGATAGCCCGTAAACACTGCCATGAACCGTCGCCACATTTTCGGTTTCGAGTAGGTAGCGAACGAAATCTTCGTCATTCTCAATAACCTGTCCTGTTGGTGTCTTCTTGCCAATAACACCGGCACAACTTGGATAAACATAGAACGCACCTTTGGGTCTTGCGCACTCTAATCCCTCAGCCTGATTTAGCATAGAAACAACAAGATCCCTGCGTTCCTCAAATAAATTGGCGCGCTTCGGCAGAAAGCCTTGGGGCCCGTTAAGCGCTGCTACTGCGGCAGCCTGGGCGACAGAATTTGCCCCACTCGTGATCAGAGACTGAAGCTTAATCATCTCCGATATCATCTGTTTAGACGCGCCAGCATAGCCAATACGCCACCCTGTCATGGCATATGCTTTAGAGAGACCGTTGGCAACCACTGTGCGCTCTTTAAGAGCTGGTTCGACTGCGACCAAATTAGCGAATCTCAAACCGTCAAAAATAACATGTTCGTATACGTCATCAGATATTATGCCAACATGGGGATGCTCTAATAAAACATCAGCAAGTTGCCGAAAATCAAACTCTTCATAGACCGCGCCGGTTGGATTGTTGGGTGAATTCAGGATTAACCAACGGGTTTTGGGAGTTATCGAATTCGCTAATTGTTCAGCCGAAATCTTAAAATCTTGTTCAGCGCTACACTTTACAATTTTCGGAATGCCTCCAGCAAATTTTACCATATCAAAATAAGCGATATAAAATGGAGCCGGTAGAATAACCTCCTGCCCATTATCTGTTCCTGACATTAGAGCGTTGAAGATTACTTGCTTGGTCCCATTGCCAACAATTATTTCCTCTGCGGTATAGCTGAGCCCGTTTTCGCGAGTGAATTTACTTATAATGGCGTCTTTAATTTCCGCCGTGCCACCTGTGCTCGTATACTTAGTCTCACCTCGGACCGCAGCAGCATTGGCTGCCTCAATTACGTGGTCGGGTGTTTGAAAATCTGGTTCTCCTGAGCTTAAAGCAATAATGTCCAAGCCTTGAGCTTTCAATTCTCGTGCATGTTGGGACATCATTGCACTTGGAGAGGCCTTGATTCGCTTCATTCTCTCCGAGAAATAAGGGGTGGTCATTTCTGTCTCCAAATTGAGAGTGGTTTCCTGAGTATCGATCTCGTCTATCCTCGATGGCGCAGAACGGGAAAAAATATTATTTAAAACCACATTTTTTTCTATATTGTCACCGCTAAGCTAAATGTTAAAAAACCATGTGTGATCGAACTCATGCATATCACTCTGTAATTCCGAAACCTATTGTGAAACAACTAAAAATTTATCGGTACAATAACCTCTCTAGTTCTGGATTGATTATCTGAACCAACGGGTAATACGTCTCATGCTTCACTAAGGGATCGGGCGATCCTTGTGTTAAAGAGACCCTTCCGCTTGCTTCATAGCCCCTCTGTTTGCATGGCCTTCTCCGCTCTTAGTAAGGAGAAGTGCTCCCATATCGTGCAAATACAATCGCTTTTGCGATGACTGAAACTCTAAAATTCAAATAAAAGAAACGAGCCTTATTACGGGTTAGAGTGGTTTACAAATTTTAACAAGAGTGACATCAATGGAGTATGTATAAACCTTGAGGCGACCGCCGGCTCATTTTCGTCCATCTCCCTAATGTCGTTCTTCAGCGTATGCACTTTTGTAGATTAGTTGTTTCGATTTGTTTTTCATGCGACAATTTGAGCTGTGATAAAATGTTATTGACACGTCGTCTTAGTTGACCGGGTCAATCTGGACTTCTGAATTACTGAACTCAAATGAGAATATCCTATTTCGCTTTTAGGTGGTCAGCAGTCTCAGAATCTCATCCGTTTGGCTATTCGCAGGCGTCGCGTCTTAAATATGCCAGAGGAGAAAGCCGTGAAAAATATGATATCATTGACTGCCGCTGTCGCAGCTGTCGTGGTAAGTGCTGCTGTTTACCCAGCTTCAGCAAAATCTGACCGAATACTGTTCAATATAGGCACTGCGGGTATTACCGGAAGTTTCTGGGCCACCGGTGGACAAGTTTGCAATCTTGTAAATAAGAGCCGAAAGAAACAGGGCCACTCTCTGCGGTGTACCGTAGAGAGCACCGCTGGATCAGTAGGTAACCTTCGTGCACTTCGTGCGGGCGATTTGGATCTGATATTTGCCCAGTCCAACCTCGAGTACCACTCTTACAATGGGTCTGGCCCCTTTAAAAAAGATGGTGCTCATAAAGACCTTAGATTTGTAATGTCATTTACTACGAATAGATTGCACGTGGTGACCCTGAAAGGGAATGGCATTAACTCTCTGCATGACTTGAAGGGTAAGCGGGTCAATACCGGGAATCCGGGATCCGGTACCGAAGCAACCTCGTATATGGTCTTGAAGTATTTTGGCATTGATCCAAAAAAAGACCTAGCACTCGACTCAAAACTTACATCCCGAGAACAAGCTAAAGCTCTTTGTGACGGGAAAATAGATGCCTTCTTTTATCCAACCGCAGTTCCGGTAGCTGCAATTGAGGAGGCTGCAAATAATTGCGATACCAATATTCTGTCGTTAAAAGGTCCAGAGCTAGATAAACTGCTAGCCGAACGTGATTATTTTGGACCCGTCAAAATTCCCGCAGGTTCTTATCGTGGCCATGACAAAGATATTGATACCTTTGGGTATGCTGCAACGCTTCTGACTACCAAAGACCTTCCCGATGAAATTGGTTATCACCTAGCTAAAGCGGTCATGAACGGCTTTGAGAAGATTAAGAAGACTGCGCCGATGTTTAAGCTTCTTGAACGCAAAATGTCGGCCAATTTTGGTAAGCACGTTCCTTATCATTCAGGTGCGGGACGATATTACAAAGAGGCAGGGCTGGCTAACTAGCCTTCTGATTTGTAATTCCACAGGTGAGTATCAGGACGGTGGTATAACCACCGTCCTATCTCATGTCCGGACGATAGTATCTCAAAAAACGGGTAAAAAAGGTATCCCAAACCGTGGCCGCATTGCAAAACGTAAGGCAGCATAAATCCCTAGAGCAAATGGTTGACGAGACAGACCTTGGTGGCCGCAAAACTACAGGCGGCACAAAAAAATTTCTGTTCTACGCGGCTTTGATTTGGTCTTTATTCCAAATATATATCGCATCACCTCTTCCTTACATTCTCGGGGAGGGCTTTGTCCTTGGGACTGACAGGTCTCGCATGATCCATTATGCTTTCGCAATTTTCCTTGGGTTTTGTGCGTACCCTGCATTTCGAAAGTCATCTCGTAAAAAAATACCTTTAGCGGATTGGCTTTGGGCAATTGTCGCAGCAAGCACTAGTCTTTACATGTTCCTCTTGTACGATGAACTATCATTGCGAGCAGCTGCTCCACTGCCACAAGACATGGCCGTGGCTGCCGTTGGTGCTGTCTGCTTGCTTGAAGCCGTCCGGCGAACCGTTGGCATGTCACTGGTTATCGTAGCTGCGGTTTTTATTGTTTATATTTTTGCTGGTCCCTACATGCCAGATGTTATCTCTCACCGTGGTGCCAGTATCTCTCGGGCCGCGGATCACATGTGGTTGTCGCGAGAGGGCGTATTTGGCTTCACACTGGCCATATCTTCTAGTGTTGTATTCCTATTTGTTATGTTTGGTGCAATGCTCGAGAAGGCTGGAGCCGGTGATTGGTTTATCAAAACATCTTTCGCCTTACTTGGACATTTGCGCGGTGGTCCCGCAAAGGCGGCGGTAGTCTCCTCAGGGTTAATGGGAGTAATCTCGGGATCTGCTCTTGCTAACGTCGTCACCACCGGTACTTTTACCATTCCACTGATGAAACGTGTTGGTTTTTCCGCTGAGAAAGCGGCTGGCATTGAAAGCACTTCATCCATAAATGGGCAGTTGATGCCGCCAGTCATGGGGGCTGCGGCTTTTCTGATGACTGAATTTGTTGGCATCTCTTATCGGGAGGTTGTTGTACACGCTTTTTTACCCGCAACAATTTCCTATATCGGCTTATTTTACATCGTACATTTAGAGGCTGTTAAACTAAATCTACCTGCGTTAGAAAAAGCAGTAAGCAGCACTTTATTCCAACAAATATTAGGGTTCTTTCTTACTTTTATGGGCCTTATTGTTATATCCGGAGTCCTATACTTCGGTTTTAGCTGGGTTAAGGAAATCTTTGGTGCCCTAAGCCTATACATCGCTGGTTCGGTGTTTATCGTTGCGTATTTATTTCTCGTATGGGTTGCAACCCGAGTGCCTGAACTTGTAGATGATGGACCAGCAGCCACCTTCGAAGAACTCCCTCAACTCAAACCGACAGTTCTCGCAGGCGTGCATTTTTTACTTCCTGTGGTGGTTCTAATATGGTGTTTGATGGTTGAGCGCTTCTCGCCCGGTTATGCTATTTACTGGGCGATATTGGCGATGGCATTTGTTATGCTGACACAACGTCCTCTAATTGCCTTTATGCGAGGCCAGTCGGATTACTGGAGGGCTACTGTTCGGGGTTTCGAAGAGCTTATTGCCGGGTTTGTTGCCGGTGCCCGAAACATGATTGGAATTGGCATTGCGCTCGCCGCGGCTGGGATCATTGTTGGCGCGGTCTCGTTAACAGGGCTTGGTCTAGTGATGGTTAACGTCATAGAGGTGCTCTCTGGCGGCAACTTGATCGCGATGCTGTTCTTTACGGCTGTGATTAGCATTATTCTTGGTATGGGATTGCCAACGACAGCGAATTACGTTGTTGTCGCCTCGATAATGGCACCGGTTGTTGTGACTTTAGCTGCGCAAAGTGGAGTTGTTATCCCGCTGATCGCTGTCCATATGTTCGTGTTTTATTGTGGTTTGATGTCGGGTAATACGCCGCCAGTAGCGGTGGATGCGTATGCTGCCGCTGCGTTAGCCCAGGCAAACCCAATGCAGACCTGCTTACAAGCGTTCTACTATGGGATCCGGACTATCTTACTGCCATTTATTTTTGTATTTAACACAGAACTTTTGCTGATCGGGGTTGATGACCCTGTTCATTTTCTTGTGGTTATGACTATCTCAGTCATTGCGATGCTTTTGTTTGTAGCTGCTATGCAGCATTATTTTATCGTACGAAATACCGTTTTAGAGACGGTGATCTTACTTGTACTCTCACTCAGTTTGCTGCTGCCAAGCCTTTGGATTGATCAATTTTATCCACCATACCAATCAACTTCCCCTACTAAAATTTTGGAGGCCGCAAAACAAGCGCCAAGTAAGTCTATTCTGCGAGTCCTGGCCCAGGGCGAAGATTTTTCGGGAGAGGTGGTAGAGCGATGGGTAGCCTTACCTCTTGCTGATCGTTTGAATGATGGTGCAGAACGTTTGGACAAACAAGCGGGGCTGGTAATCCGCAACGAAGACGATGGCATATTTGTTGAAGATATCCGGCAAAATGGAGCCGCTCAGGCCGCCGGCATGGATTTTGACTGGAAAATACTTTCCGTCGAGATCCCTCGACCGCAACCTTCGAAGTACTGGGTCTATCCACCTACCCTGATCTTCGTGTTTCTGCTGGTGCTATGGCAATATCGACGTCGTGATATTTTGAGCTGATTTATTGCGTGTTTTGCTGCCGCGACTGCCAAACAGATATTGGAGATCAGACTTTGCACTGCCTAATCATTCAGCCTATACACACACGAGGACTTGAAATCCTAAAAGCGGCGGGTGTTGAGCCGCGCGAGGCTTCTGCACCTGATATGGAAACTATCTCTCGAGAGATACCCGACGCGGTTGCAGCGATCACGCGCAATGCTGGCCTCAATGGCCCTGCGATCCAAGCTGCCAGCAATCTTCAGGTAATTGGAAACCATGGCACCGGCTACGACCCTATTGATGTGGAATATGCGACTGCAAATGGCATCCCGATAATCTACACGCCGCACGCTAATGTCCGTTCTGTTGCTGAACACGCCATTTCGCAGATGCTGCTGATTGCAAAGCGTGGACGTGAAGCTGATCGTTCAATGCGTTCCGGGAACTACGATTACCGATACAGCCGAGATTTCATCGAACTTACAGGCAAGACCCTTGGTATTGTCGGATTTGGGAGAATTGGGCGCCAAACTGCTGAAATTGCACGGACAGCTTTCGATATGCGTGTTTTGGTTTATTCCCCAAGCATTGGTTCCGAAGATATCGTTGCTGCTGGATTTGAGGCGTGTGGTGAACTCGATATTTTGCTGTCCGAGGCGGATGTCATATCCTTGCATCAGCGCCTGACGGATGACACCCGACATGTGTTTAACGCAACGCGTCTGAAGAATATGAAGGCGGGAGCCATATTGGTTAATACCGCACGCGGAGCATTAATTGACCCGGATGCGCTTATCGAAGCCGTAAATAGTGGTCATCTTCGTGGCGCCGCAATGGACGTTTTTGAACCCGAACCTTTACCTTTGGGACACCCATTAATTGATTGTGATGGCATAATTCTGTCTCCACACATTGGGGGGGCGACCGAAGAAGCGCTTGTTCGAACAGCTGAGCAAACCGCCGGTCAAGTTGTCGATGTCCTCCAAGGGCGAAAACCAGAATTCTTGGTTAATCCTGAGGTATGGTCGACATCACGAGGTAGGCAGTCTTAGTTTCTTGTTGGCCAAACGGATGCTGGCTGAGAGACCATTTCTACCAGGACCTCAAGTGCTGTGCTGAAATCAGAGAGCGCCATGGCTTCATCGGCATTGTGACTGCCATTAGAATTTCGGATGAACAGCATCGCTGAGGGTATTCCTTGTAATGCAAACACCGAGGCATCGTGGCCTGCACCACTTGCCATGAACTTTGCTTTTGTACCAACCTGGCCAGCCGCTGCTTTTAACATGCCCTGCAAATGTTCTGACATGAGTGCCGGTTGACTGCCAGTACAATCGCCGAGTTCAAACCGAACATTGCGTTCCTTCTCTATCTTAGACACCAATTCGCGCAGCCGTATTTCGGCAGCGTCTAATGTGGTTTTTTCTTGGCTTCGGATATCCAAGCAAATTCTGGTTTCTCCTGGTACTTTCGAGAAACTGTGGTGTTCAGGATCGGTGGTGATTTCGCCGAATGTAACGGTTAGGTCCCCATTCTCAGATATTATTTCATCCCAGAACTTATCCATACCTTGGATGAGATGGCTAGTAGCCATCACCGAATCTTTGCGGTATTCGCGCGGCATTGCGCCGGAATGAGCGTAGGCACCGAAACATTTGGCATCACGGTAGCGGAAGCTTCCACGTATTCCTGTAACGATTCCAATCGGGATGTTTTCAAGTTCAAGGACCGGGGCTTGCTCGATGTGGGGCTCTATGTAAGCGATCGTTTTATTTTTCTGAATCCGGCAAGCCCCTTTTTTTACTGCATCGGGGTCAAAACCTGCCTCGCGCATATGATCTGCGAGCGTTCTGCCTGTATCACTACGCTTAAGGATATCTGGAATTTCTGGGTCAAGAATTCCAAGAGCCGTCTTACTGCCGACATAGCTGTAAGGAAACCAACAACTCTCTTCAGCACGTAAGGCAACCACGGTCAGATCAAAAGGTGGCTTTCGACCGGAGTTATTGAAAACGGTCTGTGCCGCTACGCCAGCTATCACGCCAGCAGCTCCATCAAAATTACCGCCATGTGGCACAGTATCAACGTGTGAGCCAACGAGAATTTCTCTGCTACGGTCTTCTCCTGGAAGGATCAAGAATAGATTACCGGCGGGGGCATATTCTGCCTCAGCGCCTGCTAAACGTGCAGCATCCGTGATGAGTTCGTGGGCGATTCGCTCACCCTCGCCATAGGCCTTTCGTGTTACGCCAGGAGGATTGGCAGTCTTCTCAGCAAGTGCGTTGAATAGATCACTTGCTACCTGCATTCCAGCTGTCAGATCAGACGCTCGCCGAGAGGAGATCATTAATAATTTTCTAGCAGCGAGCCGAAACCTTCGATGCAATCCTTAATGCCCATAAGCCTTAGACTTCGCCAAAATGTCGCTTGATTTGATGTGATAACGGGTTTGCCGGCCTCATTTTCCAATTCGGGGATCATCTTGATAGTCGCTAAATTAGTACAGCTGAGAAAGATGATATCTGCATCATCCCGGTCGATATGTCTGACGAACCGATATAACGATTCTGGCGGTACTCGGCCAATGCCACGACGTTCTTCCTGAGTTTCGCCCAATTGCATACCGTACATTGAAGCCACCTCAAACCCGGCGGATTTGAGAAACTCGATTTCTTCCTGATTTACAAAATCGACATAAGGAGTACCAAGTGCAACCCGTTTGGCACCAAAAGCCTGGAGGGCCGCGACAACTGCGCTTGAGGTCGTTACCGTCGGCACGCCTGAGGCGCCAACCATTTTTGCTTCGATTTCCTCTCGAGGGATGATGAACGAGCCAGAAGTACACCCCCAAGCCATGACATCAACTTCAGCGGTAGCTAGTTCGGCCGCCGCGCGCTCAGTTTGGTCGACCATATTGATGTAAGATTCGTTAGTCGCTTTACCTAGTAACATAATCCGTGCTGCGTGGATAGAAACGCCAGTTGGCGCCATCATTGTGAATTCGGGCTCATTGACAGTATTAGTTGATGGAACGATCAGGCCAATTTTACCGCGGTAACCATAAGCGCTGTACATTTGCACCGCTTTCATTGTGGTTCCAGCAACCTGCTGAGGTGAAATACCAAGTTGTTTATCTCCGCGCTCATTCATCCCTTCCGTCCTCCGATTTTCATCAGTTCCGGCACCACTGGCGTTATCGTATTAAGGACCATGGCTGCGTCATTCTGATACGGGATCCAGGTGACGCCTTGGGCAACCCGTTTCGCCGCCATTTCTGGATTATGGCAACTAATGCCAAACGCCACGCCTTTAGATTTGCAAATAGCAAATATCTCATCGGTCGCCTCAACCATGATGGGGTGATCCAATTGTCCAGGAACACCAAGGTCTTGAGATAGGTCGTCAGGCCCGACAAAAATCACGTCGAGTCCGTCCACATCACAAATTTTTTCAAGATTATCTATCGCCCTCCGTGTCTCAATCATAGCGATAAGCATGGTATTATGATTAAGATGAGCCGTAACCTCGGCTGGGTCGGCAACGTGATAATCAGTATGTGGTCCTTTCAAGTTCATTGGTCGGTTACCCATGGGGTAGTATTTAGTCTGTTGAACAATTGAAGCCATTTGCTCAGCATTCTCGATGCTTGGAAGTAATAGACCCTGCGCTCCGGCGTCCAGAGGCCTCGTGAGATCGTGCGGTTTCAATGTGCCAGGTGGTCGCACAATGGGGGAGAGACCCGCAGCGCGGGCATGCATGACTAAATTGCCGGCTGTCTCCATATTAAAATCGGTGTGCTCCATCTCAACAATTACAAAATCGAGACCAGCGGCAGCAAAAATGTATACGATGCGAGGGTGAGGGCAGAGCGTAATCCACGTTCCGAATGCTGGCTTGCTCTCAGAGAACAGTTGTTTTATCGAATTTTCTTTTATCATTATTTTCCGTCATACCTCTTCTGATGCGCCCTTGAGACCAACGAATGACACTTTACTCAATATCAACGAACAGATTTAGATATTCATCGACGCGTACTTTAGCATCAGGGCCAATTACGGTTGTAGACTCTTTCTCTTCTACTACAGCTGGTCCGGCAAAGGTAAATCCAGGACGTAATGCATAGCGGTCGTAAACCGTGCAGGTTTGGGTGCCAAAGTCGGCGAAATAGGCAGCTCGGGCCCCCTTCACAGGATCTTTGGTTTCGATATCCTCACCGCTGAATTTCATAGAGACTTCATATGCAGGTGCCATTGCCGATACCCGCCAACTCATCAGCTCGATTGGTACGTCCTTAACCACACGTTCGAACAATTTATGATAGGTCGCGTAGAATGACTCGCCGATCACGTCACGGCTGTTATCGTCTAGTGTGCCCGGCGGCAAGGGTACAGGTATATCGAACCCCTGCCCGGCATGCCGCATATCGGCTGTACGGTCAAATTTAATCGTATCTGGTGCAGCTCCAGCTTCAACGAGTAAGTCGCGCGCTTCCTCTTCCATTTCAGAAAATAATGAATTGGCATAATCTAAATCGAACTCTCCTAACCGCGCTACATAACTGCGAACTAAATCAATAGCTGGCGGTGAAACTAAGAAACCAAGTGCTGAGGTGACGCCAGCGCGAAACGGAACAATAAGACGTTTTACCTTGAGCAATTTGGCAAGCCCGTAGGCGTGCACCGGCCCAGCACCACCAAAGGCAATAATGGCGAAGTCCCGCGGATCGCGCCCCTTCTCTGCCAGATAACGTCGCGTCGCTGCGGCCATATTCTCATTCACAACGCTGTGAATCCCTAAAGCGGACGCTTGAATGTCCATACCCAACGGTTCGGAGATACGCGACTGGATGGCATCTTGTACCTTGCCAAGGTCAAGTCCCATTTCGCCCCCTAGAAAGTAGGCTGGATCTAGGTATCCAAGGTGTAAATCCGCATCAGTTACCGTTGGTTCTACCCCACCCAGACCATAGCATACCGGGCCTGGTTTTGAGCCGGCGCTACGCGGGCCGACCTTTAATAGTCCCATTCGGTCGATAGAGGCTATGGAGCCGCCGCCCGCACCAATTTCAATCATATCGACTACGGTTACCTTTAGGGGGAGCCCTGACCCTTTTTTGAACCGTTTTACGCGACCAGCCTCAAAATCATGAGAACGCTCTGGACGCTCACCTTCAACCAAGCACATTTTCGCCGTAGTGCCGCCCATATCAAAGGAAATAAGATTTGTCTCACCGATGAGGCCACCAAAATAGCACGCCGCCATAGCACCCGCCGCCGGTCCAGATTCCACAAGCTGAATGGGAAACTCACGAGCCTGCCGCAACGTTGCAATGCCCCCCCCTGACAGCATTACGTACAGCGGCCCATTAATTCCCAGAGAATTCAATTTGGTTTCCAGCGTCGACAGGTATCTTTGCATCATCGGCTGCACGTAAGCGTTAGCGCATGCTGTGCTGGCTCTTTCGAATTCACGAATTTCTGGTGCGACTTCCGAGGAAACAGAGAGTGGGACGTCAGGAAATTCTTTGATAAAAATTTCTTTCGCAGCCTGCTCATGTGCGGAGTTTCTATAAGAATGCATAAAGCAGATCGCTATGGCCTCCACCTTTTCATCCTCTATAAGACTTCTCGCGACCTCACGGAACTCCTCCTGGTCAAACGTTAAAAGTTCATCCCCGTCAGGCCCAATTCTCTCACCCACTCCACGACGAAGATACCGAGGTACAAGCGTTGGCGGCGCCTCAAGGTGCAAGTCATAGAGGTCGTAACGAATTTCTTTACCCATTTCGAGTGAATCGCGAAAACCCTTCGTAGTAATCAGTCCGACTTTGGCACCCTTGCGTTCGATAATCGTATTGGTCACAAGCGTGGTGCCGTGCACGATGCTATGGATTTTACTGGGATCGATTTTTGCCTCGCGAGCTATACGCTTGGTTCCATCGATAATGGCAATACTGGGGTCATCAGGAGTGGTAAGTTGCTTGCCAACAAAAATTTCATCACGATTTTCGTCGACCATGACGAAATCCGTGAACGTACCACCCACGTCAACCCCAACGCGAATCCGCTTTTCCATTTGGGTTCTCACTGTCTGAAAATTACTTATCCTTGAAGAAAATCAGGTGTAGTCGGTTTGAGCTGCAGCCTGAGAGACATATCCATTTCTGATGTCATTTTTTAGAGCCTGTGGATCGCGCTGACTTGGAACGCCATAACCTCCGCCTCCAGCATAGCGAAGGAGCAATCGAGTTCCGGGCTGTACCACTGTTCTCGATTTGGGATGCATCTTAACCCCGTCGGCAAGCTCAATAGACGTTGTTGCACCAGGCTTGCCGCCAAGCAGACCCTCCGCCGGATATTTCCGACGATCGGAAAATACGGATAACTGGACATCGCCGCTTGACCGAACCTCGACCTCACAGTCCTGACCCAATCCACCGCGGAACTGCCCTGCTCCACCGGAGTCTTGTCGCAGTTCCTTACTCCATACAATCAATGGCGCTATGCTCTCAAAGGCCTCGATGCTGCCCGCACCAGCATTTGTTGGGAATGCAGTCGTTGGCAGTCCATCAGAAATTGGCGTCGCACCCATGCCGCCGCTGGCAAATAGGATCTGTGAAAACCTGGAGCCATCCGTCTTGTAGCCGCTGTAAACTGAACGCATTGTTGGGGCGCCCCCGCAATCTGCAATAACCTTGTCTGGTACAGCTTGCACCAACGCCTTGTATATGACGCCAGCCAATAGATGACCCGTCAATTGTCGTGCGTTGACTGGTGCTGGCCGGGTTGGGTTTAGAATGCACCCCTCTGGGGCAATGACCTTCATTGGTCGATAAGACCCTTCATTACGAGGGGTCTCAGGGTCGAGTGCACATTTAACCGGATAAACCGAGTAGGCATCCGTGTAGTTCATGACACAGTTGATGCCTCGGGTGATTTGTTTCGAGGTGCCTGTGTAGTCTATCGTAAGGTCTGAACCTTCAATCGTGATAGCGCATTTGATGTGTGTCTCATCTTCGTCAAATCCATCAGCCCAGAGTTCGGACCGATAGGTGCCGTCGGGCACTGCTAAAATTGCTTGCCGCATGGCCCAGTCCGCACGCTCCAAAAGAGCCGCCGAGAGCCCCGTTAGATTAGTCAACTTTGAGTCGTCAAGGAATTCACAAAGTCTACGTCCACAAACTTCATTTGCTGTGACTTGAGCATAGAGATCCCCTAAGACTTGATCTGGCACCCTTACATTGCCTTGGATTATTTCGAGCAAGTCTTCATTCGGTTTTCCCTCGCGCAAAAATTTAAGCGGAGGAATATAAATACCCTCTTCATATAATTCCCGACAATCTGCTCCCCACAGTGC
>PARE01000010.1 GCA_002709525.1 Magnetovibrio sp.
GCGCGAATAGCTTTTACGGCAGCCTGGGTGTCAGTGCCTGTGCCACAAGCGACGACCGGAATGATGATGCGTTCAGATTCTAGGCACTGGATTAGTTTTTCTATCTCTAGGGAGACATCGATAAGGGCTAAGTCCGCGCCTTGGCCGCTGCGCAGGGCTTGCAAACCGGCTTCCACCGTATCTGCCTGTTGGACGGTGGCGCCACGTTTGATCGCGATCTGGCTGGCCGCACCAATCTGTCCGTTCAGGGTGCCGATGATGAGTATGCGCATGAACCTAACTTTTCCCTAGCCGAAGTAACGTGCCGTCTTGTTTAGCGTTAAGAGGTTGATCAATGGGAATTCCAACCGACGAAGGTTTGCCCTGTTGCCCTTGGTGGCCGCACCCATAACGATCATACTGGGAACCGAATTGATCATTCTATCGACGAAGCCGCCTAGCAAGATGGCAGCGCAAATTATGTCAAAACCGAAGGGCACTCCCACCACGGTCGTCGGGTCATTTCCGGCGCAGGCTTTGGCTATGTAAATATAGGCGCCGTGGTCATCGGTCATGTGTTCGCCTCAATTCCGATCCGTTTTGATAATTTCCGTCATGGTCACACCGAGACGGTCTTCTACAACCACGACTTCACCGCGGGCGACGAGACGGTTGTTTACGTAAATGTCGATTGCCTCGCCGACCTTGCGATCCAGTTCAACCACCGCACCTCGGCCTAGTTTTAGCAGCTGGCTAACTTGCATGGTCGACTTGCCCAGTACTGCGGAAACTTGAACCGGGATGTCGTAAACTGCCTCCAAATCTCCTGCGCCTCGGGGAAGATCACCGATCTCTGGCAAGCCACCTGACTCGGTCGGAGCGTCACCGGATTGAGTGTTGTCTGCCGCAGCCATATCGGCGGCGTCTAGGTCTTCAAACTCTAGATCTTGATCTGCGGCCATCATCTACTCCTTTGCTCACCGGGCACGAAACGCTACTCTTTCGGATCCATCGGTGGAGCGTTATTCCCAGTCGGGTCGAAGGCACGTTCATCTTCCGCGTCCGCGGATGCGGAATGCTTGTTTATTATAGCTCCGTTGGTGTTCTGTTCCACGTTTCCCGGTTCCGCCTGTAGTTGGTTCTCGGTAATTGCGGCGCGCTCATTATCGAAAACCGGTGTCAGGGTTCTCGTAATATCCTCTTGGATCTGCTGATCGGCGCTCTCATTTTCTGGGAAATTCCCAGAGTTCTGGGACTCAAACGCTTTCTGAATTAGTTGAGAAGAGGGCGGTGGAGGGGAGCTTTCTGGACTTTCCTCGACGATAGTCTGCGGCACTTCAGACGGCGATGCGGTGCCGGCGGCTGCTGGTTCCAACTCGGTATTGGTCGCCTCCGGCGTTGGCAAGGCCGAATCGGGTGCCTGCGGTCTTGCCTCGGCGACGATCTCCGCAGCTAGTGAGTTGATGTCATCCACTAGGGTTGGTGGGGGGGCGGAGGCGGGTTCCATTCTGCCAGCGATATTGGCCGGTCCCAATTTCCCTATATTTTCAGTCACAGGGGAAAGTGTCGGCTGGATATCGATTTTGTTTTCTTTGATTTCTGTAGCCACTTCTTCGGCGATGTCCTCACGGACGTTAACTAAATTGGCTTCAACGATCTGCCCAATTGTGCTCAGCGTGCTTTCCATTTCGCGCTCTGCAGTTCCGCTAGACCAAGTTATCCGGCAATCTCCTAGTGCCAGGTCGTCTGCCTCCAAGATGATTATCTGACCTTCGAAATTGGATGTCCTCGCAATGCTCTTGATTCTTGATTCCAGAGGGTCTTTAAGAGACGGATTGATGTGGATGATGACACGTGGTTCTTCTATAACTTCAGTTAGGACTTCACTTACCATCCGTTCGACTTCAGGAAAACCATGAGTATCGTTGAGATGAGGAAAACATTTTCGTGAGATGGTGACGGCAATGTTTACGGCGTCCGTAAAGGTGGTTGCCATGTCAATGGCCTGACGTCTAAACAGTTCGTCCAAGTGAGAGCCGATCACGCCGAGGGACTCGTTAATTTTGGTCTCGATAGCGTCGCCAGCCTCTTGGATACCAGCCTCCCGCCCGGCTTCATAGCCTTCATTTCGAGCTGCGTTAAGTTGATCTTCGGTGAACGTGAGAACATCCTCTTCTGCTTCGACTATTTCGACTTCTCTTGCCACCAAGTTTGCCGCTGCCTCAGCTTCGGCGAGCGTCAGATTTTCCTCGTCGAAGGACACGTCGAACAGAAATCGTTCTCCTTTTGGCATTTGGCCTGTTGCTCCCCGGGTTCGGTTGCGGTTTTCGCGCGGATCTCAATAAATCATTTCGTCATCGCCGTCGCCTCCGGCAATGACGATCTCGCCGGCATCGGCGAGAGCCTTGGCGTTGGTTACGATGCTGGCTTTGGCCTCTTCCACGTCTTTCAGCCGGACGCCACCCATGGCCTCCATGTCTTCCTGCATCATCTTGCCGGCGCGCTCTGACATATTGCTGAAGAACAAGGTTCGAATTTCCTCCGAAGACCCTTTGAGGGCCAGTCCCAGGACGTCCCCCTCCACTTGGCGTAGGAGCACCTGGACGGCTGTCGGATCGAGCCGCGCCAGATCATCAAAGGTGAACATCAAGGCTCTGATCCGTTCGGCGGATTCGCTGTTGGTTTCTTCAAGCGACGTCATGAACCGATCTTCCGTGGCTGGGTCCAAGTTGTTGAAGATTTCCGCCATCAGTTCGTGGCTGTCGTGCCGTGGCGTGCGCCCCAGGTTTGTCATGAACTCGGAACGGAGCGTTTTCTCCACACTTTCTAGTACGTCTTTCTGCACCGCCCCCATACGCAGCATGCGCATAATTACTTCCATGGAGAAGCTCTCGGGCAGTACGGCGAGGACGCGTGATGCATGCTCTGACGTCAGTTTGGAAAGTACCACGGCGACGGTCTGAGGATATTCGTTCTTTAGGTAGTTGGCCAGCACCGCCTCGTTGACGTTGCCGAGCTTGTCCCACATGGTCCGACCGGCGGGGCCGCGCAAGTCTTCCATGATCGCCGCGACCTGGTCTGGGTCCAGCGCCGATAAGAGTAGGCGTTCCGTCGACGACATGGTCCCGATTAGACCGCCAGCGGACGACAGCTGATCGGCAAATTCCACGAAAAGGCGTTCGACAACGTCGGCATTGATCTCTCCGAGCTCCGCCATGGACTCGGAGAGATCACGAATCTCTTGCTCGTCCATCTTGGCGAACAGCTGCGCCGAATGTTCTCTGCCAATCGCCAGCATAAAGATCGCAGCCTTCTGCATACCCGATAGATTGCGAAACTCGTCGTTAACCTGGGACATAAGCAATCCTTTATCCTCAGCTTTCCTGGTACATCCAGTCGCGTACGATGTTTAGCGCCCCGTCCGGGTTCTTGTCGACAATGTCGCCAATTTTCTGGATTGACGAGGCCTTGACGCGGCCTTCGACCCGATCAATGTCAATCAGTTCTTCGAACTGCTCGTCTTCTGGGAGTTCACCGGCGGGGCCAGCAAGGGCCGGTGTGCCAACCGTGTGGTCTGCCAGGAGTTGATCTGTCATGGCCTTTGCCTCGGCGGTGCTTTCCATAACCCTCGACAAGAGTGGACGAATGACAAGCATAATGACTAGGAGCACGATAATGATGAGGCCAATCATCTCCGCAAACTTAAACAGGTCATTTTTGGTCAGGCCGAGGATTAACAAATCTAGGGGCTCTTCTGGAGACATGGAGCTAGAAAACTTCATATTTACGATTTCGACCACGTCGCCCCGTTGCTTGCTGAAGCCGATAGTGCCGCGGACCAGCGTTTCCAAGAGCTCAAGTTCTTCCTTTGGGCGCGCTTCTGGCACAATTTCGCCGTCTTGATTCGCTTCGCGCTTGTAGTCGACCAAAACAGCCACGGAGAGACGCTTTACCACGCCCATTTCGCGAACGTGGTTAGTGGTTTTCTTGGAGATTTCGAAGTTGGTGGTTTCCTCTGTACGCGTCTCGTTGGCGGTACTGGAAGCCGTGTCGCCGTCTTGCAGGTTGGCATCGGGTAGATTTGTGCCCACACTTACCGGTGGTGTGCCCTCGGAGTCGCGGCTGTTTGCCGCCGTTTCGATAGTCTGTGTCGACCGCGGCACTTGGCCATCTGGATCATAGGTTTCTTCCTGAGTGCTGATACGGTCGAAATCCATATCCGCGGTCACTTCGGCACGAACTTGGCCAAAGCCAACAGTTCTCTCCAGAAGTTCCTCGATGGTCCGGGCTAGGCGGTTCTCGTAGGCTCGGCGCCGTTCGTCGGCCTTTGTAGCCAATGATCCGCTTGGGTCGGAATCTTCGACCCCAGCGGCCAACAGCTTGCCTTTGTTATCGACCACGGAGATGCGGGTCGGTTGCAGGCCAGGTACAGCGGTAGCGATCAGATGTTGAACAGCGCGGACCTGCTCGGATGACAGGCGCTGGGCACCTTTCATGGTTAGGACCACTGATGCGCTGGGTTCCTGTTTTTCACGACTGAACAGTTCTCGTTTCTTCAGCACTAAATGGACCCGGGCGCCACGGACACTTGCGATGGTCTGAATAGTGCGTGACAGCTCGCCTTCCAGGGCGCGGGCAAGGTTGACATTCTGCATGAAATTAGTGGAGCTGAGTGTGTCTTGCTCGTCGAAAATTTCGTAACCAATGGTGCCGCCGCCCGGTAAGCCTTGGTCGGCCAACTTGATTAATACTTGATCGAACTTTTCGGCTTCGACAAAAATCTGGGAGCCGTTTTGCTTTAGTTCATATACCACACCCATAGATTGGATCTGCGCCACGATTTTTTGGGAATCCGCAGCGTCCAAACCAGAATAAAGCATCTTTGTGTTGGGCGTTGTCAGTTTCGAGATGACAAAAATGAAAAAACCGATCAACGCTAGAAATAATATGCCGACGATCGCAAGGCGCGTGGGGCTAAGGTTTCGAAAAGCTTGTCCGATGGTATCCACGTCAATTCCCCATTCATTATTCTTTGGGCACCGGGTGTAAACCGGCATACCCCCGCAACTTGCGAAGCGGAATTTCACCAAACCTGCGGGCATGCTACGATGAGGAATCTGAATAAGACGTTAACAGTGGGCAAATATTGCCTAGCTTCGGCCGGCTAAATTCCAATCGGATTGGAGTGAGACAGCATGTTTAACTTGTGTCGTGCTAAAGCGGCTTGGGATTTCGGGGAGAGGAATTAGGGATGCGCCGGAATTTTTTTGCGCTTGTGGCGCGAAGTCCTGAAAGTCCATGGTTTTCGAAGAGTTGCTGCCAAGACTCAAATTCATCCTTGGATAGATTGTAGCGTTGGCAGGCTTCTTTCAGGCTGATCAGTCCTCCACGCACACCGGCCACCACTTCGGCTTTTCGGCGTGCAACCCAACGTTTAGTGCTGGGGGGAGGCAGGTCGCGTTGGGTCATGGGTTTGCCGGTTGGTCCGATTACCCTAATCTTGAGGACCGTGCCTTGGCCCTTATCCCGATCTGTTTCCTGGTGTTGCATCTGTTTTAGTTCGATCTCGTGATGGTTCAGATGTTGGCGTCGATGGGACCGAAAAAGCCTAGCTAAAGCCTCTTAAAGAAACGCTAAAGAAGTCGGTTAAGAACCGGTAACCATAGCCGCGCTACTGTTCGTTTACCCATCATGGGTGCGATGCTACGGTTGTGTAATCATGTCATTAGAAGTTCCTATCCCATGAAACTCGCTGGAAATCAGGCTATTCCGCCGGAAATCAGCGCTGATTTGCGCACCGCGTTGGCCCTCCATCGTGATGGGAAGCTGGATGATGCGGTTCGCATTTATCAATCGTCTTTACGCCGGATTCCTGGAAACGCAGTGGTATTGCTCAGTCTTGGTGCGGCCTTATTGGGGCTGGGGCGAACCCGCGATGCCGTGGCATCCTTAGAGCCGGCGTTAACCGCCAGACCGAATCATCCGGATACCTGCTTCACGCTGGCTGAGGCCTATCGTGCGGAAGGCCGAATCGAAGAGGCTTATGCGACTGCTAAGGCGGGCCTGGCAGCCCGTCCGGACTATCTACAGGGCCGCATAGCTATGGCTGATGCCCTCTTGGATATGGGGCGTCATGAAGAGGCACGTGCGGCCTTTGAGGACATTCTGGACGACTACCCGAGCGACATGACTGTGCTTGGTAAGCTCGGTGTCTTCCATTACTCCGTGGGTGAGTTTGATGCTGCAGAGACTAAGCTCTCAATGGCCGTAGCGGCAAAGCCTGATGATGTGGAGGCGCATTGGCATCTGGCTACACTTTATTTAAGCCAGCGACGTTGGAACGAAGGATGGGGCCTCTATAGGTGGCGTTGGCCCATGTCGAAGACAGTCGCCCAGGAAACCATGATCAGCCTACCGAAATGGACCGGCGAGAACCTCTCAGGTAAGCGAATCATAATCTGGGGCGAGCAGGGGTTGGGCGATGAATTGATGTTCGCGACCTGCGTGCCTGACTTTTTGGAGAAGGCGACCCCCGATCTATGTGTCTTGGCCTGCGATCAACGTCTCGCTGCTATCTTCGGCCGGAGTTTTAAGGATGTTCATATCCAGCCAATGGATCGCCAAGGGAACACGCATAGTTCCTTTCAAATGCCGGTGTGCGACGTGCAGATTGCTGCCGGAGATCTGCCGACAATATTACGTTTGCATGATGATGATTTTCCCTCCGTGCGCTGCCGCCTGACCCCTGATCCAACTCGGGCCGCGCGGTGGCGCAAGCGATTGGATGATCTGGGCCTGGGTCTAAAGGTTGGAATTGCCTGGCGCGGCGGTGCGTTGGAGAGATTTAGGCGATGTAAGTCCAGCAAACTCTCGGACTGGGCGGAGGTATTGGCAACGCCGGGCTTTCAGTTCATCAATCTGCAATACGGGGATTGCGCGATGGAACTTGCGGCACTGGCGGATAATGAGTTGCTGGTGCATCATTTCGATGATCTGGACCCGGTTGCTGACCCCGAGGGTCAGATGACGCTTATTTCCAAGCTCGATCTGGTCATCCAGACCTCGAACGCATCTGCACATATGGCCGGCATGCTTGGCGTGCCAGTCTGGAATCTGGTGCCGTATGTGGCCGATTGGCGGTGGGGTTTGGAAACGGAGGCCTGTCTTTGGTATCCGGCAATGCGGCTTTTCCGCCAACCGGTATTGGGGGATTGGGCCTCCGTCTTGGAGCGTGTGGCAAAAGAACTTCGCGCCATAGCAGCCCAAAAAATCTGAAACCCGATACCGATTGAAATCCGGCACCGGGCCCCAGAGTTGGGATGGTGGGTTGTGGAATTTGTTTAACGCTTCGTTCTCAGCAGTTCTTCAAGCATCTCATCAGCCGTAGAAATGATTTTTGCCGATGCCGAGAAGGCGCGTTGTACGACGATCATCTTGGTGAACTCCTCACCAATATCGACCGTTGATTGTTCAAGGGCCGCCTGGATAACTTGGCCGGCCGCCCCGTTGTCCGCTTCGCGCAATGTCGGGTCGCCGGATGCCTCTGTCGCGTTCCAAACGTTGCCGCTTCGGGCCTCAAGTGCGTTCACGTTTGTGAAGGTAGCGACAGGGACCTTAAAGACTGGCCGGGTTTCGCCGTTGTCAAAGAGGGCGGTCACTAAGCCGTCGGTGGAAATGGTTACACCGGCGAAGGTTCCGAACTGAGAGCCGTCGGTCGTGATAAACACTGGCGTATATTCCGCGCCAAACTGGGTAAACCCATTAGCCTCACCGACGTCTCCAAAGTCGAGGGTCATTTGTTTGGCCCGGTTTGGGTCGTCATCCATGTCGAACGAACCGTTCTCGAAACCCAGGATCTCAACTTCGGCTACAGCGAACGAGCTGGGGATGCCATCAGAGTTGAAGACAATGGCATTTGACTTGTCGATAGTGAATGCTGTGGTCTCTAAGTTTGCGTATTGGGTCCCCGCGTCTGGTTCTGATATCTTAGCCCGGTGTGCGGCGGAGTTGACCTGCACCGTGTAGGCGGTTGCGAGGGTTGAGAACACAATAGTATTCGCGCTGCTATAAGCTGCAGTGGACGAGTCTCGGTTCGCTGTGCGCGTGCGAACCGTCGAGGAGCCCAACGCAAAGTTGGGATCCGTGTTTTCAATCGCTTTTTCCAGATCGGTCAAGATGTTGTGCAGGATAACACCTGTTGCTGTATCGTCGCCATTGCCGGCTTCTGCTGTCGGGTTCGTATCAACCGTGATGTAATTCCCAGTTGCCGAAACGCTTGCGACGGTGAAAGTAGAGTTGTTACTAGCCGTGTTTGCGAAAGTGATTAGATCGCCTTTCTGGAAGCTTGAAAATGGCGTTCCATTTGAGGAAATTGTCCCGGTGGCCGAGAACGTCAGTGTGCCAAGGTCTGCCGCGGCGTAAGATGTCGTCCGTGCCACCACAGCATCAGCATCATCTGCGACTTCACCGTCTGTGAAGGTATATGTGTTTCCATTGACCGTAATTGTATCTCCCGTCGCTGGCGCATTAGCGTAAGTAAATTGCTGGTAATCGCGATAGTCCGATGCGGTTTTGCGGACAGTGAATGACGTTTCCTGTCGGGTTGCAAAGGTACCGGATGAGGTTAAGAGGCCGCTCGGGTCGATAACCATGCCGGTCTGGCCGGATTGACCCGTGCCATCTTCTTCGAACAACAGTGCTGCGGAGTTGCCCGGGTTGAGAGCTACCCGGTTGTTGATGGTGTCGAAATCCGAATCGCAGGCGAGGATTTTGCTCAAAAGCGCCGACACGTCCTGGGCAGTTGAAGTGGTGGCCGAAGTGTTTACCTGTTTCAGGGTGGCTGTCTCCGTTACCGAGGAGTTTGAGTCAAATTCATATGTAATTCCCTCGATCACCACGCTGGCGCCGTCCGCGGGTCGTGAAATGAACTCTAACTGACCAATCGATTTGAAGGCGTTGCCTGAAGAATCTTCCAGCGTGAGAACTTCTGTGCCCTGCGGTGGATTGCCGGTCACGTCCCAGTTGTTATCCCGGGCAGTCTTCGTGTAGACGAAGCTCATGGAGTTGGCGTTCCCGAGCGAGTCAAAGAATTGTACGTCTGTCTTATGCGTCGCTCCTTGCGTATCCGTCGTTGGTAGGTTGGCGCCAATGGCGATGGAGGTCGTGGCCGCGGCGGTGCCGCCGACCCGGTTCAGGTTCACAGTGGCAAGGTAGTCGGTGGAAATCACGTTCTGATTTGGAATGCTTAAATACTTGTTGTTAGGGGTCACATTTCCTGCCGCGTCGGTTGGCCAGGCCTGGAGATAGAAACCCGAGGTGTTGCGGAGATAGCCCTCATTGTCTTGGAAGAAGGAACCCGCGCGGGTGAACACAAACTCGTTTGAGATCGTCGGCACCGCGGCTTCGTTGCCGATGAAGTACCCGGCACCTGAGATGGAGATATCCGTTTGCGAGGTCGATGCCTGGAGAAGGCCTTGCACGCCCGTATCTTGGCGCGGCCGGGACTGCACCCCTCCTGCCGAGTAGAAGGTGGATGAGGTCTGTTTGGTTACCAGCGTCTGGAAATTGACGTAGGTGTTTTTGTAACCGATCGTCGAGACGTTGGTGATATTGTCGGAGATGGCGCCCATGGCGCTCGATTGGGAGGATAGACCCGAAACGCCGGAACTCAGTGAACCAAACAGTGTCATCTTTTTTCTCCTTACTCATCCCGACGTTACCGCCGGAACCGTACTTCCTTGATTAAACCTAGCCAGATCGATCTCGACCCGCAGGCTGTCATTCTTTCTAGTTATCGTTCGACGCGTCCGTTCTCGGTTTGTGAACTGCAAGAACTTTGTCTTGTCCGATGATTAGGCTGTCCCCTATGAAAAGTTTAACCTCGCCATCGTCGACGCCGGCGCCGTTCACCGTGCCAGTCATTAGGTGTTCCACCTGGACTAAGTTTCCGTGCGCATCCTTTCCACTGACCAATATCGTGTATTCGCCGTCGGGTAATTGATGACCATTCTTACCGACCCCGTCCCAGTTGATCGTGTGCTTACCCTGATTGGTGTCGGCGTCGGCGAAGAACACGTTGATGCCGTTGGAGTTGGCGATGTTCACAGTGGCCTCTGTGACGCCCGCAGGCATCACGTAAGAGAACTCGCCAACGCCGTTCTCAAGCGGCAGCTTCTGGCCGAAGAATTCGACCCGGTTGCCTATAAAGTCGACCATCTCGGAGATCTGACTGGTCTCCTGCAGGTTTAACATCTTCTCCAGGTTAGAATTCTGGTAGATTTGCTGTTCGACGCTAGCGAATTGCACCAGCTGCGAGGTAAATTCGTTAGCATCCAAGGGATCTAGAGGGTCTTGATTTTGCAACTGCGTGACCAGGATATTGAGGAACCGATTGAGATCGTCCTCGAGCTTGGCGCTAGCTTCAGCCGATGCCGATCCGTCAATGGGTGCACTGTCTGTGGCACTACCGAGAATCATAAATCCCTCTCCGTTTCCTGGTGTCTGCCGCCTAGGCCCTGACGTCCAAACGACCGTTGATTAGTACGCCTCCCTCATGGGCGACTATGATTTCCGGTTCCTGTGCGACAAAGTCGTCGACTAATTCTTCCTCGTCGCCATCGGAGCCATTCTTGCCGTCACCGTCCTCCGCGATCTGACCCTCCTCGCCGCGGAGGTTGAACTGCATGTCTTTGTCGCTGAGTTGCAGCCCGCCCTCTTCTAGGGCTTTCTGAAGGTCTGAGGAGTCGCGGCGCAGCATGTCGAGCGTATCGCGGTTATCTGCAGTGACGATAGCCGTGGTCCGGCCGTCGAAGGCGAGCTCCATTTTCACCTCGACGCGGCCCAACTCAGCTGGGTTGAGGCGGATAGTTATACGGTCCTGACCGGCCTGCAGCGCCTTGGTAATTTTGACTGAGACTTGTTCGGCAACAGAGGATTGCATGGATTGTTGTGGACGGGCCGTCTGTTGCGTTTGCTGTGCCTGTTGAGATTGCTGACTTTGCTGGGTGTTGGCGTTGGCGTTCGCCGCATTGTTAGCGTTGGCTTGTTCGGCGCCGGCTGTGGTCGGGCCTGTCGAANGGATGCCGGTTGATCCGCTCACCGCGCTGCTGCTCGAGGCTGTAGCTTGAACGCTGGCCTGGGCCTGCGCGGAGGCGCCACCAGATTGGTGGTTCTGAGCCTGGGTTTGGCCACCCTGAGCCTGTGCGGCGGCCACCTGGGCTGCGATACCCTGCGAGTTCGCAGCAGGCTGATGATTGGCTTGTTGACCGTTTTGTCCCTGCGCTTTGTTTGTGGATGCGAGGACACTGCCCGCGCTCAAGGTGCTCGTGGGTCNCGAGGACAAGATCTCCGCTTCCTGNGTTATCCCGACATCCACTCTCATCTTCGCGTCCTGNCCCAATGTTTGTGCCAATTGTGNAGTTTGTTGTTGCAAATTGTTATTGGCCCTGACGTTAGGATCGGTTTGCTGAGCGTTGGCTGCTGCCTGAGCATTCTGATTTTTCATGCCCTGGCTTTGGTGTTGTCCAGTCTGCAACTGTGCCGAGTGAATGCCATTACGTTTTTTACCATCTCCGTTAACGGCTGCTAGTTTCTGATCAGCGTTGACTTTGGCCAGGTCATTATTTTGAGCTTGCTCGGCTTGAACAGATCCGCCGACGGCGTTGATTACAACAGTCGTGTCCAGGGCACCTGTGGCCGCCTGAGTATCGCCGCTCTGTCCGGCTTGGCTGGTGGCACTTGAGTTCTCATATCCGGCTGCGGTTTGCTTGTCTTGACTACCTCCATCATTGCTTTGAGCCTGACCGTTTCTTTGACGATCGTCGGGNGCGGGCTTGTCCGCCTGCGCGGTGTTTTTGTTATCACGGTCATCTCTCGGATGGTCTGCGGCCTCGCGTGGCGTGTCACGCTGGTCATCGCGATGCGCTGTGCCGTGATCACGCGGCTCATTATCAGACCTGTCGGGCCGATGCGGTTCGCCCCGGTCGCGGTCGCTCCGATTATCGGCGCCGCGATCGGCATAGCGATCCCTGCTCTGATCGTCATCACGTGGGGCATGGTCATCGGTATGGTTGTTGGCCTGTACATTGTCGCCGACGGCTGTGATCCCCGATTTTCCAGATATGTCGTTCAATCCGTTGTCGAGGTTCAAGCCGACACGGGCCACGAGGTCTTTAAATGAAGAGGCCAATCCGGCAACGGCGGTTGCTGTTGCAGTACTGGTTCTGTTGGCCGATTGAGGCTCGATGAGACTGCTGGACTTCACGGACATGTCATTCATGATGTCAAATTCCCTAGAAAACACGCATACGTTCCCTCCAGACCTTGCAAGGGGTGGGCCAATTTTTACAAGAATTCTAATTTATTGAATTAAAAGGATTTTAGATCCGTGATTAAGTGATATTTGTAAATTTGAGTAGGCAATCGGCAAATTTTGACCACCGCAGCTGGGAATTATTGCCTGGCTCGCGGATTGGTTCCGTGTTCTCCGCCCACATGTCAAATTGGTTCCGGTCTCTGTGCCGATCGGCTGAATTNAATATGGACTAGACATGGCGTTCAATTATTGANCAGGCACCATACCAAACTTTTCGTATATCCCGGGTCGTAGGTGTAGCAGCTCTAACCTTTGCATCGGCGTCTCGGACATACCGGTTAGGCTCACGACTTTTCGAGTTGCCGCGAAGGAATCCGAACAGCTTTCATAACCTTCACCCTTCCTTAATTACGCGCGCATAAGCTATTGAGTGAAGACACCANACCGACCTNGAGGATCATAGACGAGGTCGCCAATAACCGGGGGTGCCCGGCCCCCACGAATGGGAGATCGCGCTTGTGGTCAATCTGCTCGCCGTGGCCAAAGACCGATTGCGGCAAGGGCGCCCGGACATAGCCGAGGCGATCTGCGCCGATTTAGCCGCTGCCGTGCAGGATGACGCGGAGGTTCTTCACATATATGGCTTGGCATTGTTGGCCCGCGAAGGACCGGCACCTCGCGCCACNAAGGCGCTGNAACGCGCTGTGGAGCAACGGCCCGATGANCCTAATTTAAAGATGGATTTGGCGATAGCCTGTTTGCGTCAGGGGGATGCACAAAGTGCCCGCGCCGCCATGCAAACAGTGGTCGCCGGACAAGATGAGAACCAACGAGCCGCGGCCTTGCAAGCCGTGATTGGTATTGTGACCGATGAAAACCTTCCCAGTGATGACGTAATTGCCGGATTGGCCGATGATGCCCTCCGCCTTATCGCACAAGCCTCGGTCCTCCTGAAACGTGCAGACATAGCGCTAACGGCGTTGGCGGGTATGGCCGCCGCGGAGCGNGCANANTCTTTGCCGACACTGGCTCGCGCGCTAGCCANTGCNGGNGAGTTAANGGCGGCGGTGGANACTGCCGCNGAGTATTGGGCTGCGGCNGAGGCAAGGGGGCCATTCGATAGACGGATGCTGGGTGCGGAGGCGGAGGCTNTTTGCCGCGCCCTAGAAACCATGTTGTTAGACTATCGCCCGCGGCACGTTCTGCTGGCTCGAGTTCTTCTTGATACGACAGACCAATTCTACGAGGGTGTCCGTTTGCTAAATGCTGATCTAGAGAGAGGAAACAGCGAACCGGAAGCCCTGGCTGCCGGCGGGATGGCCTACGTCCGCCAAGGTGAGTTTGCTGATGCCCTGTCACTTCTGGATCGAGCACGAAGTCGACATCCTAATGGCCGGGCCATCGCACACGCCCATGCGGCGGCGCTTTGGGCAGACGAAAGAACCGGCGACCCGCCACCGGCTATACTGTCCAACAATGAACTAATGGTGCTTGCTAATGGTCTTTGCGTCAAAAATCATCTGGACAGGGCTGCGGAGGTTCTTCAATGCGCGGTCGACAGAGACCCNTTGCGTGAGGATACNTGGATCATGTTAGGCGATGTCCTCTCCATTANNGGTCGTTTTGCCGAAGCCGAAAATGCGGTCACAGTGGCGCTTGATATTCATCCTGTGGAACCAAAAGCGAGTGTTTTGCGTGCCACCTTAGCTCTCCACCGAGGTGACCAGGAAACAGGGTGGCGTTTGTATGAAAACAGGTTCAAATATTGGCGTAGGGACACGCCGCCCCGACGGTTCCAAGCTCCCCAATGGACCGGTGACCCGGGTTGTGGCCGAACGCTGATGGTATGGCGTGAGGAGGGAGTTGGTGATGAAATACGGTTCGCGGGTTGTCTGCGAACATTGTCGGGGCTCGGGTTTTCTCGGATTATATTCGAGTGCGCGCCGCGTTTGGTCTCGTTGTTTTCACGCTCCTTCCCACAATTGGAAATTCGTGGCGAAGGTGGCGACGATCAGGAGGAGGACTACGATGTGCAAATTCCCCTATTCAGCTTACCCGGTCTCCTGCGACACCATATTGAGAATTATGAGGACGCCGGTGCATATCTCAGCGCTGATCGCCAGAGCGCCAAGTTGTATCGCAGAAAATTAGCTGACCTTGGTCCGGCGCCGAGGGTCGGCGTATGTTGGAAATCCTTGAACGCGTCATGGATGAAACAGCCTTTTCATTCGGAATTGAGGGATTGGGCGCCAATTTTTGACGCCGTTGATGCCACTTTTATCAATTTGCAGGTCGACGTGGACCCGGTTGGCGCGAAACATTCGCGAATTCATGATATCGAGGATTTGGATCTAAGAAACGATATTGATGGTGCCGCTGCTGTGATTTCGGAACTTAACGCTGTAGTGTCGGCTCGATGCTGGGTGCCTATACTTTCAGGCGCGCTAGGCGTGCCGACATTTTGTTTTTCTGCACCCTTCAACCCGTTTTTCTTCGGACAAGTACGAGATCCGTGGATGTCGGAGGTTCGGATCTATACTTCGTTGGGGCTCGCAGATTGGAGCGGCCCGATGACGGCCATTGCTGCTGATTTGCCGAATGTGCTCAATCGGTTGCGGTGAATAAAAAGATGAGGTAGGAACCCCTAATGGCAAGAGATCTCAACAAGTTGCAGGCGGAATTCGAAGAAGCAATGAGTTACCATCAGCTCGGGCAGGTGGATGAGGCAGAAACCCGCTATCGCAAGCTGATGAAGAAAGCACCTAAGACACCGGCATTACACAACAACCTAGGCCTTGTTTTACAGGCTCAACACCGCATCGACGAGGCGGTCAAACAACTGGAACGAGCCGTCAAATTGGATCGTCAGTATGTGGATGCGCACTCGAATCTGGGCAATGCCTACCGGCGGGCTGGTAGGTTCGATGAAGCAATCAAGAGCCTCGAGAGAGCTCTGAAACTAAACCCCGCCTACGTTCAGGCCTTGGGAAATTTAGGTAACACTTACCTGGATATGGGGCGTCTCGAGGAATCGGAAAAGGCTTATCGAGATGGCTTGGACTCGCTTCCAGATCAGCCAGATCTCTATTACAACCTGGGCCGTGTCTTGCATGAACAGGGGCGTTGGGAAGATGCAGAACAATCGTTTCGCAAAACTCTCAGTCTCAATAATGCGTATCCCCTCGCTCATTGGAATTTGTCTCATGTGCTACTCTTACAGGGGCGTTTCCGGGAGGGATGGATTGAATACGAATGGCGATGGCATTGTCCAGGGTTCACTACTCAGATTCCAGAATTCGATCAACCTCGATGGGATGGTAAGGATATTTCAGGTAAGACACTTTTGGTATATGCCGAGCAAGGCTTCGGAGACACTGTGCAGTTCGTCCGATATCTACCGGCGCTGTCGGCCAGCGGATGTCGTGTCATTTTTCTTTGTCAGCCGGAATTGAGGCGATTGATGCATGATATCTCCAGGGTTGAAGAAATCATCACCGATTGGACTGCACTGCCGGAATTTGATGTTCACACGCCCCTAATGAGCCTCCCCATGCTGCTCGGCATGAGGGAAGAAACTGAGATTCCGTGTGACTTTCCTTATTTGACGCCGCCCGCCGACGGTGCGGACGCGCCATCTGGCACCGCGGGCTTGAAAGTAGGTTTAGTGTGGGCCGGCCGAGAGAGCCATTTATCCGAGGCGCAGCGTTCGCTGGATGTGGTTCAACTTAGAGCATTGACCTAGGTGGCCGGGTGCCACTTCTTCGCGCTGCACGAGGAAGACTACAGTGATGAACTCGTCTCTGCCGGCATGGCGGATGCAGTGACCGATTTGAGCGGGAAGTTGTCAGACTTCGGCGACACGGCCCGGATCATTGCCAGCCTTGATTTGGTAATCGGCGTGGATACAGCTGTTATCCACTTGGCCGGGGCCTTAAACGTACCTGTGTGGACCATGTTGGCGAAAACCGGGGATTGGCGGTGGATGCTTGAGCGCGAAGATACGCCCTGGTACCCAACCATGCGCCTGTTTCGACAAGTTGAGCGTGGCGACTGGTCGCCTGTGATCAGTCGAATAGCGCAGGAATTGGCCAAACGTTGCGCATGAAGTTTGCGATGCAAATCGCGCTCTCGCCACTTGTTAAAAACCGTCTGATTATGTTGCGATGAAGGCGTTGTTGCTAAAATCCGCTAACGAAGTGCGTAAGAATTCGCAGAGTGGTCGAATTTTAGTTATAAATACTTTGATGGCTGGAACCAAGATCAGTTGCTATGTCGCGTTGCCAAGCACTTATTGCCGCGGTCAAACGACGTATCTATCGGAGCGAGGGCCCGAGCTCTCTGTGGATACTTGCGCAGATAATTGGGAGGCGAATATATGTGCCATTGCCAGCCATCTGAGTGAGCCGCCTAACAATGATTGATCAGCCCTCAGAGCAAGAGCCGGCGCTGGATGCGTTCGAAGCAGCGCAGACAGCGGCTTCCGTCGGACGAATTGCCAAAGCTGTAGGTATCTTACGGCCCTATATGTCAAGCCAGGCTGCGAACGCCGAAATGCACTACGTCTTTGGGAAGATTCTAATTGACCTTGAGCGAGAAGAGGTGGCTAGCGGTGAGGTCTACGAGCCATTTCGACTTGAGTTCCCTTGGGGTGGATTTCCCTTTCCAAACCGTGACCATTTTGCTGTCCGGAAGGTGCCAGAGGCCGAAACACATCTGCGTCGGGCTTTGGATATGTCAGTCAATCAATCGGGAGCCAGAGCTTTGTTGGCACTGCAGTTGGTCCAAAATACTGCGACTGTACGCGAAGGTGCGCAGTTGGCTCAGCAAGCTGTATCGGAAACACCTGAAGATTATCGCGGCCATTTGGCCATGGCTATCCTGGGTCTGCGTCAAGGAAATTGGCAGTTGGGTGCCGCGGCTGCAAGTGCGGCTGAGCGCCTTCAACCCCAGTCCGGCTCGGCGAGAATAATTGTGGAATTTTGCGCTGCGGTAGGCGGGACGGTCGATGCATCCGCGGTGTTTGCCAATCAGAATTTAGAAAGCTTATTGTTTCTGGCCGACAACCTAGCGACGGCCATTGAGATAGGTAGTGTTTTCGAACCAGAGCGCGAGGCAGCGGAAGCCGGGGTTCATGCGTTGAGCGTGCATCTCTTGTTGTTAGCTGAGAGTTTTTTGATTGAAACGCAGGCCATAGTTTCTGCCGCACGGTGCCTTTATCATGCGCATAGGCTTGATCCGATTAGCTCAAGTGCGTCCCGGGTNGCAGGAATACTCTTGTTTAAATGCGGAATTTTTGAGTTAGCCGATGTGGCTCTGGGATATGCCGTTAATACCAACCCGCATGACTCTGTGGCGCGACGCTACCTCGCGTTGACGCAATTTGCCGCATCGCCGGATGACGTGCTGTCGAAAGGGGAATTTGAACCGGCAATCGAGGAGCTTCTCGAGATTGCAGATACGTTCGCGTCGCAACTAGAGTTTGAGAAGGCGACGGAGTTGTGCGGCCGCGCGATTGCACAAACGCCGGGTAATTTATCGGTCTTATTTATGCTTGCACAGTTGAGCGGCTTANGTGGTGACACGAATGGGGCTGTTCGTGTTCTTGAGGACGCTCTTGTCGATCACCCGGGCGACGCAGACTTGGAAGGACTACTGGCAAACATGTATTTGGCGCAAGCACGTNTGGCAGAGGCTTGGCCCCTGTTCGAAAGTAGATTGCGACGTCAGCGCGGCAGTACGGTGCGGTCCTTGCCGCCGGAGCTTCAATGGTCGGGCGAGGCGCTTGCGGGACGGTCCATTCTCATCTGGCGTGAAGAAGGTATCGGCGACGAAATTCGCTTTTCCTCCTGTCTTCCCGATGCTGTTGGCGTGCTCGATGCTGAAATTACATATGAATGTGACGCCCGGCTGAAGGGCCTTTATGCGCGATCATTTCCAGAAATCACTGTGCGGGAGGAAGATCCAANGCATGCGGATATTGACCAGTTTTCTGTCCACATGCCGATTGGAAGCCTTCCGAGTATGTTCCGACGTTCGCTTGCGGAGTTTCCAGTCGATGGCGCTTTCTTAAAAGCAGACCCAAATCGGGTCGCGGCGTGGCGCCGTCGCCTAGATGAACTGGGGTCTGGCCCGAAGATAGGTGCNGGATGGCGTTCACTGAACGCGGGTTGGCACAAACTTCCGCTCCATAGCGACTTAAGCGATTGGAAGCCTATCGCCGCTGTCGATCATGCTCATCTGATAAGTCTGCAGAGTGGGTTGCGTGACGGCGAGATTGAGGCCGCTGCGGCGAAGGGAGTGTCGATACATCGGTTCGACGAACTCGACATGGATAACGACATCGAGAACGTGGCAGCACTCATGTCAGCGCTCGACGCCGTTGTGTCTTGCCAATGTTGGTTGCTGCATCTGGGTGGAGCTCTGGGTGTGAAAGTTTACACCTTTAATGCCAAACCCAATCCCTATTTGATGGATCAGGATATGAACCCGTGGGCCCCATCGGTGGAAGTAATTTATCGCGAATACGGCACCACTTGGGAGGCCGCAATGATGGAGATTGCCGATCGGCTTTGCATCCGTTTTGCGCATCGGAATTGATACCTGCCGGGCCCCTATATGTATCCAAATGGATTTTCGATATTTCCGACTTTCAGTGCTGTGCAGAAGTTTGTTATGCACTCAACAGGAGGATCTAGATGGGACCACAGTCTTGAAAAGCCCCTGGAGCAACGCCGATACAATTGATCTCTTGGCTTTGGAGNCATGCTGGGTGGATCAATAAACAGAGTTGGNTCACGCTAGTTTCGTCTAATACGAGCAGCGAAATGATGACCTAGAGGATTTAGGGCTGTAACCTCCAGCCCGGGTGGCGAAGCAGAGAATTTGGCCGTTGCTATGTCGGCAGCGCCGAAACTAAAGCGGAGGAGCTGATGCCGACCGACGACAAGGAATACACGCAATCTGTTGATCTGGCGNACTTGGCAATAATGAAGGGAGAGATAGAAGAGGCACTTGAGCTGTGCCATTCCGCCGCGCGCCAAAAACCGCTGGGTCTGGAGCATCTCTATTTGCTGGGGCTGGTGTCAATATTACTTAAGGATATTGGCCGCGGTATAAAGTTCTTTGAAGAAGGGCACCATCGCGCTCCCAACAACAAGGAGTTTGCTGATGCATTAGCAGCTCTAACCGCGCGGATCGGCAACATGAGCGACAGTATGTATTATGCGAAGCTCTCCCTAGTGACCGATTCTGACCCGGATCTAGCGAAGTTTGCACCAAGTGAATTCGAGGACCTAGAACTCAATCTAGAGCAAGCCGGCGTCTCCACCTATTTCGTCGATGCGACTATCGCTTACCATGAGCGCAATTATCGCGAGTGCGTNGATTTGTGCGGCAAGGAATTAGCGGTTCATTCGGACAATGCAGAATGCCTTCAGTTGATGGGACGGGCGTGGACACAGATTCATGAATACGGCGAAGCGGTGGGCTCTCTATCACGAGCCGCTGAACTGATGCCAAACCAATCAGAGAATTTCCTATATNTGGGTGATGCACTGATGGCNTCGGGTCGTTTAATGGAAGCAGATGGCGTCTACCAAGATGGCATTANTAANCATCCCGAAGACGTAGAGCTNCGAAACCGGCTGATAGACGCCTCTGCGTTTGGNGAGGACGATGTTCGCAGGTCAGGCTTAGACCAGTTGACGCCGCTTTCCGAGATGCTTATCGACAAAACGCTAGAACGTCCAGCGCGGCCTTTGGCACCAGTACATGGTGACACAAGGTTTATTGTGGGGTTTCTACTTAATGAGGCGGTTCTTCATGACTCGTTGAGCTTCGTGGAGAGCGTGTTTCGGGCTCGGGATCATGCTCGGACAAAATTCATTGTCTATCAGCAATATAGCCAGCCATACGCGGGCACTGTCGCACTTAGGCAGTTAGTGGATGACTGGCGTGCCACCTACGACGTCGACGATTCCACGCTTGATCTTATTATTCGGAANGATCGCTTGAGTGTAATGATTGATCTTTGTGGCTCACGTCCGGGACACCGTCAGCAGGTTCTGCGCAGAAAGCCGGCGCCGACGACGCTGCATTGGTTGGGCTTCCCATACGCACCGCTGTCGGCGACAACGGACGGTATTCTCGCCGATGCCATCGTCGGCGAAGCGCTCTCCGCNGACGGACTGGATGTCCCAGTGGTCAGCTTGGGCGAGGGGATGGTTAGCTTCGGTGGCGGTTCTGTAGAGTTGGAAACGGGGGAAGAGAATTTGAAGCCCGCTGCCGCTCATGGCGCGGTAACCTACGGCGCGTACCTTGATATGGTTCGTCTCTCGGGATCTGCTTCTCTTTGGGCATCTGTGCTTCGTGCCGCGCCAGAGGCACGCTTATTGCTCGGAGCTAACGGCGAGGTTTACCCTGGAACAAGAGCCTCGATAAAACAGTTGTTTGGTGACTTGGGCGTTGTTGACCGTGTGATTTTACCGCACGCTGATGATCCAACTACGGGTCGGACAGGGTTTCTCGCGGCAATTGATATCCTCTTGGAAGCTCGACACGTCAGCAATCCGTCTCTTATGTGCGATGCTTTGTGGATGGGGGTCCCTGTGGTTGCACCGGTCGGTCACCGACCGTCCAGTCAAATCGCGCGGTCTGTTTTNAACGCCGCGGGTAAGTCAGAATGGGTTGGTTTGAACGACGCTGATACCGTGCAAATTGCCATCGAGTTGGGTGCTGACATGACACGCCTAGAGACGATCCGTCGATCTCTCCGCACGGAAATAGAGGCGAGCTCCCTGTGTAATGAATCAGAATTCGCNGAACGTTTTCTCAAGACCTTGGAGGACTATGTAGCCGCGCATGCTTAGCGAGAAACCTACAGCAGAATGTTGACNGCTGACCCTGCCGGAACAGNATCGGGNTCAAACAATTTCTGACCNAGCTGATCGGCAACCGCCTGGCTCGATTCAAAGGCTAATGAAAGCATGTTTAAGAGCTGTGCGTATTCCTCTCGGATTTTTGCTAATTCGTTCGCTTTTTCCGTTTGGTCGGCGATCCGTGTTGCTTCGATCTGAAGAATGGTCGACTTCAGATTCGCAGCGGTATTCTCGCGGATGTTTTCCGCACCCTCCGCCTTAAGAAGAAGAATAGAAGCGATGTTTGCAATCTTTAACTCCGCGGCATCAATTGCCGCTTGCGCTGCCGCATCGTCGGCGAAATCACTGCGTGCTGTTGCCGCAACAGTNGTGCCAGCTTCGTCCGTGGTACTGACCATTCCCTCGCGTCGCAACTTGGTTATACCGTCGTCGATGTAGATCCCAACGGTTGTTCCGTTGGACACATGAGTGTTGCCGATAGCCTGATTGATTTTGCCCAAGATTGCATTGAAATCATCGGTGTTGTTGTTATCTAACGCCGTCTGAAGGTTATTGAGGCGCTGCGCCAGGCCGCCGGCTGCGTTTATATTTCTACTATTGTCGAAAATGAAGCGATCTAGATCTGCTTGGAATCGTTGCAGACGCTTTTGTGAGCTCAGAAGGAATGGGTCGATATCATTGATCAGACCATCATCTGCTGTGACTTCTTTGACTTTGGCATTGAGCCGATCGATGACGGTATTCTGGAGGCTGTTGAACGCTAATTCAAATTGCGGACGTGAGGCCATGGTTGCGGTGTTTGCATACCCTTTGGCAAAACTGTCCAGGCTAAAAAGTCCGGCTGGTCCAACCACCCTTATTTCTCCAAAATTAAAATTTTTACCCCCCAAGCTTAGCACAATATATGGAAAAAATCCAGCAAATTCAATAATTTCAGCTGGTGTGAATTGATTTCTGCTAATGGGGCGGGTTCTGCGTGAACGACCGATTTTTTATGCACCCGTTACTCAAGCCTTGGCAAACAGTCTGAGTGGGCTAATCTCTCTTTGCTTTCGCACGTTTTGGGCGATTGGCTGATTTCTTTTCAGGTTCCAGTGTCGAATAGAAGTCCAACACCACGTCGGCGATACGGATGGTTTGATCAATGAACTCCTCGCGCACGATCTTTAGAAAATTTTCGCGATTTTCTCCGGCATTTAAAACGCGCTGGTAGTAGAAGTAGCAGGCTGCCATAGCCATNAAGGTTGATCCCCGATAGTAATGCATTTCGCTACTGGCTGGACCGGAATTAGGAATGAAATCGCGTGTCAACTCGCACATGTAGGTAAAGGGAAAATCTGATTTCCAGGTCTTTTTTTCCTTGTCTAACTCAGCCGCCTGTTCGGCCGACATGTCCGTGTCACGCCCGGGTTTGATCTCGTAACCGTCTTCGACGCCGCCATTGGTTAGGCGTGGGTTGATACGGGGGGCGCCGCAACGGGTTAGAAGCAGGTCTCNGAACCGTTTGATTCGCCGCACAGGATCCCAACCATTCCAGGATTTTCGGAAATGGGCGTTGGTATATGGTAAGTATAAATCAACGATCTTCTCGACTTCCTCATGCTTGTGGCCGGAGTCAAGAAGTGTAATTTCTGATGACAGCTTGGGGATCGTGCCAGTTATGCGGATTCCGTCGCTGCAATTGAAATAGGTCCGGTTTGCCGTAAAGCGATGCAAGGCCTCTTCCAGATTAGCCCGCGCCCAGAGGTAAATCTGCTCAGAAAAGACAAAACCGCCGAAGTTAGCGGGCGTTGGGCGGTCGATTTGAGTGTTGAATTCAACCTCTCCCTGGTTATACGCGGCATCATCTGCATGGTGTTTGCGTGGGTCTCGGGCGCCAAGATCTATGCCAAAAAGATAGGTTTGGCGGAACCCGCAATCTTGTGAGAACGCAAAAGCTAGGTTGGCGATGTTCGGGGTGGCACTCTCTATCGCTGACGGAGGGCCTTGATAAAACAAAGGGTAGGAGGCCAACCCTATTCGAAAATAAAAAACAGTTCTGTCATAGAGATGCCGGACGCCTGGGTCCACCGTGCTGGTTGCGATCAATGTGATTCCAGACAGGTCAAATTTTTCGGCAGCTAGTGTGGTCAATTCGGTTACTGCTGGAACGTTCTCAATCTCCATCTGGAAGTCTGGTTTGATGCCGTTGGCCAAAAGTACCCGAATAGCGGTTCCACAAGAAATGATAATGGCACGATGCTGATTTTCGCGAATGAAATCGAGGTCATTGTCCAGTGATGGGCCCGCGCCGACAACGAACGCGGGGAACTGACGGACCGAATGTGCCGGTGGTTTCTGGTAGTAAAGACCCTGAAANTCTTTGAGGTTGTTGTAGCTGTTGCGCACCATGTCGATTTCATCTTCNAGAAAACCAAGGCCGGTGATGAACAGGTCTTTTTGCTGCAACAGGAGATCCAGGGCAGCATCCATGACAGAGCTGGGATAGGCTCGAAAAAAGTAAGTGCTGTCCATAAAACTGGGGTTTACGTAGCGCATACGGTCTCGAGTCAATTCGGTGATCTGCGTATAATCGGTATGCACAACAAAGGAAATTTTGCGGTGGCGGGTTACGAAAGATTTGTAGAGGGCCGCCCAATCAAAAACGTACATGGACCAATATAGAAATTCGATGTTTGGCTCCACTAGGCATAAATGCTGGCAATCACACAACTGCATTAANTCGACGATGTGGTCNGCAAGGCCNACGCCAAAGATAACCATGTGAAAGCANTTATCNTCGATGGGCTGGGTCGCGAANCTCATNCCGTCTTCTACGGCGCGTCTNACTATCCGATGAACTGTGACGTTGGCATCCTCGTCCAGGCCTCGACTGTCCGGTGCTCCCAGAATTAAACGCTTGGTACCGGGGCGGCGTTGTATGTTTTCCAACATTTCATTGGCCCAGTCTTGGCTGGCCCTGCCAAAGAGACGGGTCCCGCGAAACTCGATATCGTAGCCACCATCACCATCGGAAATTAACTGTGAGTGAGGTGTCTCGATGGCCCTTATTTGGGTCGCTAGATGGGATTGGAAGCGCGCGAAGGTTTTGAGGTTACGTTCAAAAAGCTCGTGATTCAGATCATCTTTGGGTACGGGGTTAACATTTTGATCTGTGTCGGTGGCACCTGATTGCCTCGGACTTTTGTTATTTGCTGCCACACTTGTATTTTCAGCGTCGTTTTTCACCAGCGATTGACCTTCTCAGAACACATTTCTAATAGGTTACAGGATACCGTAACATACAACGCTATCCAATACTGGCGGCATCTAGTGGTCGGGGCTCTAAAATAAGAAGGGGAGAGCGCAGCTCCCCCCCTCAGAAACACAACGATCAGGTCCGAAAATTATCGGAAGAGACCTAAGATCGATTGTTCAGACTGACCAGCGAAGGCCAGGGACTGAATACCCAACTGCTGACGAGTTTGCAAAGCCAATAGGTTGGCGCCTTCCTCGTTGAGGTCAGCCAGGGTGAGTTTACCTGCACCAGCGGTCATCGTATTCACATAGTCCTTCGTGAAGTCGAGACGCGTCTGTAAGACGGCCACGTTGGCACCCAGAGTTTGTGTCCGCGAACGCAACGTGGTGAGCGCGCTGTCCAGGTTTGTGATGCGCCCATTTAGCTCAGTGGTAAAGCCGATGCCGATCGTCCGTTTTGCGTCCGTTTCGGTGACCTGCAAAGAGGTCCCTGTGAGCTTGAAAACTCCCATGCCTCCACTGCCAAGTACTGAGAATCTATTTATGCCGGCGCTGAGGCCCGTTCCAGCTGTCTGTGCCGAGAAGCCGGAGCCACCAGATTGACCAGAAATCATGCCGGTTACGACCGCAAATTCGATTGTCGTACCGATCGCATAAGTGCCGGCTGTCACGTAGCTTGCACTCAGATTTCCCGCAGCAGTCTTGGAGGTATATACATCAACGGTGAAGGTGATGCCGTCGTAAGCGAGCGTAAAGGTATCGCCAGCCGAGATAATGGTCGTGGTTTGACCTCCAACAGAAACCGTAATGGTATCATGAACAGGGTTAGCAGCGTCGAGACCGCCACCGGCTGAAGCCAGCAAGTTTCCTTCGCCCGATAATGTGCCGCCTGAGATGAAGGCCTGGTTAAAGTTGATGCTCTGCGTGCCTTGAGTAAGCTGAGCGATATCCAGACCATTCGTTTTCACGGTTACGTCAATAGAGTTAACGGTGAGGACACTGCCGGTGTCATTTGAAAAGTTAACCTCTAGAACGCTGCCGGTGCCCGCAACGAGATTCAGACCCTGATAGGTGGCGTCCGTAGTGAGGTTATTGATCTGCGTCCGCAGGTCGTTGAACTGCGTGATGATGTTGGCGACTTCCGCATCGGTCGTTGCGGACTTAGCGTTAGTTGCCAAACCCTTGAGCTGTTGCACAAGGTTTTCAATAGCCACAATGGCATCCGTTGCCGTGCTCAGGGTACTAATTCCCTGATCAATGCCTGTTTTCTTTTCTTCAAAGTCACTGGCACGGTCTTGGAGGCCTTTGGCTTGGAAGAATTTCACCGGATCATCGATCGCGTTAGCTACTCGCAGACCCGTTGAAAGACGGTTCTGAGTCCGATTGATAAGATCTGTGGTGTTTTGTAATGAAAGAAGATTCTGCCGAACAGCAGCTGTAAGACTAACGTCAGACATTATTACACTCCATTCTAGAGCTCAAATCAAAGAGGCCGTTTCTCGCCCCCATCACGCAATATCGGAGTTTCTACCCCGCATACAACGCGTCACTTGGTGAACCATTACACCTAAATGCAGTCTCCCTNTTAATTGAAGCTAATNCGAAATGCAAGAGTTTTNCACANTNTNNCGATCGNTANTATCGNCGGTATCNATGAGNCGACNTAAGATNTGCGCTGAAANACACACCAGAACCCNGGATAGCTGCGATGTGCATCGATGGTTATAGAAATTTCTCTAAAGCCAGCGCTTGCGGTTACTCGACGAATATATGAGCGACTATGAGCATATTCGCTAGGNGCCGATTGTCCAATGTCCATTTCATCGCTCGCCGGATCAACGCTGAAAATCAAATAGCCATTGGGTAACAATACGCTNGCTACCGCGTCAAAGAACGTTGTCAGGTCCGCCCAATGATAGAGGGCTGNGCTGCATGTTACGACCGAGAAGGAACGGTCAATCGACTGTAGTGCCTGACAGATATCCGCACAGATGAGTTTATCATAAATGCCCCGCGCTCTGGCCTTATCGAGCATGCCCGAGCTGACATCAATGCCGGTTATATGATCGGTTTGTCTCGAAATCGCCGCCCCGACACTTCCAGTCCCGCAGCATAAATCTAACACGTCACCATATTTACCCGGGCCCAGCGCTGCCCGCATGACTTGTGCCGTCTGTGGACCCCACGTCCGCTGCAGGTCGTTGGCATCATAGCCCTGCGCTAGGCCATTATAAATTTCCCCAATTTGCTGGTGGTCTTGATATTTGCTCTCAAAGTCGACGGATTCGAGTTGGGCCAATCCTCTCGAGTACGCGTTGACCGCATCTTCAGCACGACCTTCAGCCAAAAGTACGAGGCTTAGATTTTGATGTGCCGTGGGGCTTTTGGGGAAGGCTAAGATGGCGTTTTCAAAGGTTTGCCGACTTCCTTGCAAATTACCTGTATTCAGCTGCAACATACCAAAGGCATTTATCAAAGTGGGACTGGATGGACATTCTCGGACACCAGCCTCAGCGGCTGCCAATGCTCCTGAGATATCCCCTGTTTCGCGCAAAAAATATAAAAGGCGTTCATGATGCGCTGCAGCGCCTGGGTCGCCAGCGACCAACCGTTTTTGTAATGCTATCGCTTGATTGCGATTGCCGGCTTTCCAGTAAACACCTGCACTGACGTACAAAATNTTGGGATGCTCCGGCGCTGCAGCGAGCAATTTGTCCGCCAAGGTCATAGCCTGATCTATATCGCCATTGTTGACCATGGTGGTGATCAATTGGACAGCGTCGTCGATGCCAAGGGTCTTTAGTGATTGTTCATTCATCTGTGATAATAATCCGGTGTGCTGGAAATCCGGTCAATAGGATTTGCGATCCAGGGCTTTGGAGTTTTGGTCTAGCGATGTATCAGGAGTGCAAAATCACCGGAGGTCGGGAATGGCCATCGAAGACGAATTGGCAAAAGCCTTAGAGTTACATCAGGCTGGCGAACTACTGGCTGCGGGAACGATGTATAAAGAGGTTCTCGCCCAGGAACCCAATAATGTCGATGCTCTGAATCTACTCGGTGTGATCATGCATACGGCGAACGATCTTGAACTGGCGGTGGAATTAATTTCTCGTGCCACCGAATTGGCTCCAGACTACGTGCCGGCGTTAATTAATCTTGGGAACGCTCTTCAGGCCGTGGGCCGACCCGAAGATGCGGTTAAGAAATTTGAACGTGCGCTGGAATTAGATCCAGGTGCCGGCATTGCGGCAAGCAATCTGGCTAGCGCCCTCAATGATCTTGCCCTCCATGAAGAGTCACGACGTGCCGGTGAGCGTGCAGTGCAATTAAGCTCCGAATTGCCAGACGCCTACGTTAATCTTGGAAATGCGCTGTTNGGACTGGGGCGTTCGGAGGCTGCTGAGGCGAAGTACACGGCGGCTCTTGAGCTTGATCCTCACCACCCTGGAGCGTGGTTCAACTTAGGCAATGCCCATGCTGATGCCGATAATTTCCGCGCCGCCGTGTCGTCCTACACGAAGGCGGTCCAATTCGACCCTGGTAACGGCGACGCCCACTACAATTTGGCCAATGCCTATCAGCAGCTTGATGCGTATACGNANGCCATCGAGAACTTCGAACGCGCTNTGGCGATTGANCCTGGGCATATTGATGCGAAGTGCAACTTAGCCAGTGCCTGGCAGTCAATCGGGAAGCCGGACCGTGCGATCAAAATTTTAGAAGACGCAATCAAGCAGGAAAAATTAAGCGAGCGCCATGAAAGCGTTGACCTGCATTGGAACCTGTCTCTGGCGCTATTGCAGAACGGTAACATGAGCGACGGCTGGCGAGAGTACGAATGGCGTTGGCGAATGCCGACTTTTGCAGAGTTCCAGCGTGAATTTGCGAAACCGCTTTGGGATGGCGGCGACATCTCGGGAAAATCAATATTTGTTCATGCCGAGCAAGGTTTCGGAGACGCTCTGCAGTTTGTTCGTTATGTTCCCCTGCTTGCGGNCAAGGGCGCGAGAGTNACCCTTGAGTGTCGCCCTGAATTACTNTCCTTGTTTGNAAACGTTGAAGGTGTCTCGACNTGCCTGCCGCTNGGTGCGGACGTNGGCGACTTTGACGTCCATGTGCCGCTAATGAGTTTACCCTATCTNTTTGGNACGTCNGAAAACGCTGTTCCCGCTGACGTCCCTTACCTNAAACCACCTTACGGAATCGCGCCTGACTCGCGTTTAATGGCGGCACAGGATGTGAAGGTTGGGATAGTTTGGTCTGGCAGCCCAACCCGGCCAGATAATCTCAAGCGTTCCTGTCACTTATCAGCCTGGGGCCCTATTCTTGACGTACCTGGCGTTACTTTCTTCTCGCTTCAAGTGGGGGACGACCGCAATCAGTTGATGACTGCCGGAAAGGCATCAAAAATCGTGGATCTAGGTGTGCGATTTGAANACTTTGCAGACACTGCGGCGGCTGTTGNAAATCTTGATACGGTTATCTCCGTGGATACCTCGGTCCTTCATTTGGCTGGAGCATTGGACGTGACCACATTCGCGTTGTTGTCCCAACCNACGGGTTTCNTGTGGATGGATGACCGTGCAGACAGTCCATGGTACCCNTCCCTNCGGTTGTTCCGGCAAACTACTCTTGGGGACTGGTCCGTNCCGATCAANGCATGCGCGTCTGCGCTTTATGAACTGGTCGAACGGAGGCAACATTGAAAGTTGAGTTCACACGGGATGGCGAACATCTGGTTATCGACCCGGAGACCGAATCATTCTTTCGGGCATTTGATCTCCACGAAACCCACGCTGGGTACCACACCATTTGCCGCAGCGTCTATGCTGCTGACAAGGGAGACCTGCCGATCGTTAATAGCGCGTTGGGTGAGGACGGCGTTGATATTTGGCGCGATTGTATAGACCCCGCGTTAGCGGAGGACATCTCGAGACGGATCGATCATACAATCGTAACAACCACGCCACCAAACACCACAGTTCCTCTGGATTCTTCGTTCCGACAGGATTTGAGTGCGCTGTTGAACGGCGTATTCTCGCCGACGAGAACGGCCATCATAGAGGCCTATCTTGGTTGTCACTTCCGGGTTGTGCAATGTCAGCTTTACCGGACGGAAACTAGTGTTTTTCCCCATATTTCTTTCCGCTGGCATCGCGACATGGAGCCCATGGCGCAACTCCACATAATGCTCTATTTAACGCCCAGCGGTCCCAATGATCCGAGCACGGAATTTCTGACTTTGGCAGGGACCCGACGTATGGCCAGTTATGGTTATGCCTTNCCTCAGTTTTCAAAACGGATCATGGACCTGCGGGATGCGATACCAGACCGCCAACCGTTGCCTAAGATTTGGCGCCCCAAACTGAAGGCGGGCGATGCCACAGTTTTTGGCGCGCCGCGAATTCTGCATCGCGGTCTAGATGGCGCCGGTGGGATTCGCGATGTGATGTTAATTAACCTACTGCCTAGCTTNGTTAGTTGGGAGGCNGACATTCCANGGTTTGGTTGTGANCATTTATTCTGGGANTTTGGCGNGTCGAATACCCTTCAAACGAATCCCTTTGCCTTAACTCTNGAGCCTGACAAACGATTTTCCGGGAAGCCGGTCAATGAATGGGTGATCAATGCGGATCTACTGCCTGAGGNCTTCGGTTGACCTCNGTGGTCAGCTNGGCAGTCATTGCGGATAATGGTGCCCCCCAGTCACCAGGGACTGTTTGTCGAAAGAGCCGGGCTGTCGGGTACCAGGGGCTGTCTTGGCGTTTCAGCATCCACCGCCAATCAGCTTCGCGGGCCAACAAGATCCATACGGACTTGCCCATTGCACCAGCCAAGTGAGCAACGGACGTATCGACACTAATTATAAGGTCTAAGTGCTCCATAACTGCGGCATCGTTGACGAATTTATCTGGCCCGCTCCGGAGGTGGGGTCCTAGATGCGTGAACGAGCCCGGTGCATTGAAACTTGTCACTTGGTCTTCGCCCGGCCCGACCTGAAGGCCAAACCACTGCGTCCCAGGTACCGACATTAACGGTCCAAATTGATCTAGTGGTACGGATCGCAATGCATCGCGTGGTCTGTCTGGATTACCTTGCCAGCACAATCCGACCCTGAAACCCTCGGGGGGGCCGAGACGCAATCGCCAACTTTCTGTGAGCCCTGTTTCGGCATGCAAGTAGGGTATAGAGGCAGGAATGGATGACGCTGTCGTGCCTAGAATGCCTGGCAGATCCATGATCGGAATTTCCACGTGGAGTCCACTGACTTTTTCACCGGGTTCGAAGATCGTTGCGCTCTCGTGCATTGAAGAAAACAATCGCCCCATGCCGGGCAAGGTCAAGGCGCTTACCGGTCCGCCCATGGCCGATACCATAGGCAGGTAGCGCATGAATTGGATATTGTCGCCGGCGCCTTGTTCGCCTCGGACAAGGATCCCTTTGCCGCCCAAGTGTGTGCCGTCCCAGATCGGAAGCTGATTTTGCTGAAGACGCTGCCGCCATGAAAATTCGCGCCATCCAGGAGAAAACTCCCCAAGAGTCAGCAGGACTGTACCCAAGTTAATGTGCGCGACAGTGTTGTCTGGCTCCTGGGTAAGAACCCGGGCGTATAAAGATCGCGCCGAGGTGTATCGGCCGGCCAGTTGATCGGCCAGCGCCACTTTCATGAGTTCGTCGGCTGTGCGTCGATCCTCGAAATCGTTGACCATCAGGCTTCAGCCCAACCCATTAGCTAAGTTGCCAAATGACAGGCCGGTTTGATCCTTTGTTTTTCGGAGGACAGCGCTGGCTCCCGCGAAAAAGCCAGGCGTTACGGCGATAACTAGAACAACTGCATTTAGCCGCGGCACGTCTCCAAAATCCCATGCCCGAAGCACGCTTAGGGTATCCTGCGTTGCGGTTATCACGCTGAAGGCAAACAGCAAATCAATCAATTCGTGATGACCTTCTGACTTGACTTGGTTCGGAAAACCTAGCGTGAGCGGTTAAATACATCGTTGATTCCCTCAGACCCTTTAAACGTAGCCCGGATTTCAGGGCTTTGACGAGTCTCTCGCTCATAATATTCATCGCAAGCCCACACAGATCAGAAATCTTAACCGATCTGCCGAATGTTTTCTGCGCCACTACCTGCAATTGATGGGTGGATGGGCTTCTATGTCTCTGATGACAAGCCAGCGTAACGCATGCTACCTGTTAACCATAATGTAAGGCATTGCTGGCAGAGTGGATAACACACCGTGCCGACCTGCACGCCGCTGATTGAGTCTCGAGCTGGTCGCTTGTGAGGAGTTGAAAAGATGTCGGAATCGGACACGACGAATGAATTGAGCGATGAGGAACAAACCGCTGTAGCAGTCGAATGGTATCTTGCCATGTGGGATGAGGCCCTGAAACGCGGAGTTGCGCCGGAAACCATGGTCTTGGTCGCGTTGTCTGCGACAACTAATAAGCTCAGCGAGATTTTTGGCCAGGAGCACGCCAGTCTGCTTATCAAGCAGACGGCCGACAATATAGCTAGCGCCTCTCCTGATGAAGATACGGGAACGAGCGGCCACAGTTAAGCTCTCCGTGCCGGTCCCGTTAAGGCCAATTTGGATTGATCCACATTGAGGTGCCATTCCCGTGTCGAGCTCAGCAAGTTATAAAGATTCCATATCCCTGGACGGCCGCTCCATCCTGGTCACAGGGGGCACCGGTTCGTTTGGTCAAAAATTCGTCGAGATGGTGCTTAGACGCTATAAGCCAAAGCGCTTGGCTATATACTCGCGCGATGAACTTAAGCAATATGAAATGCAGCAGAAGTTTGATCCCAAAGATCACCGCTGTCTGCGTTACTTTTTGGGTGACGTGCGGGACCTAGACCGCCTAAAGATGGCGCTTCGTGGCATTGATACGGTGATCCACGCTGCGGCACTGAAACAGGTGCCGGCGGCTGAGTATAATCCAACCGAGTGCATCCACACGAACGTCCTTGGTGCTGAGAACCTGGTTATGGCTTGTATCACCGAGGGTGTAGAGCGATTGGTTGCATTATCCACGGATAAGGCTTGCAATCCGATCAACCTGTATGGCGCGTCGAAATTGGCATCAGATAAGATTTTTACGGCAGCCAACCAGCTAAGTGGCGAAGATGGTGCAGCATTCTGCTGTGTGCGTTATGGGAATGTGGTCGGATCGCGCGGTAGCGTTGTGCCTCTTTACCAGCGCCTAGTCGCGGAAGGAACGACCGAATTGCCGGTCACAGATACCCGCATGACCCGATTTTGGATAACCCTTGAACGAGGCGTCGAGTTCGTCCTGTCCTGCTTGGACATGATGCGAGGCGGGGAAATTTTTATCCCAAAGATACCGTCCATGAAAATCACGGACCTCGCTGAGGCTTTGTCGCCCGAAGGGAAGTTTAAGATCATTGGCATTCGCCCCGGAGAGAAGCTTCACGAAGTCATGATTACCGAGGACGACGCGCGCAATACCGTGGAATTCCCAGACAGATACGTGATCGAGCCCAATCCCGTTGCCTGGACCGGCCACGTCCTTCGTGATGGGGCGTCACCTGTTGAAGATGGCTTTCGCTACGCCAGCGATAACAACACGGAATGGCTTGACGCCGCTGGCCTGCACGAGTTGGTTTCCAGCGCGTCGAGAGACTGAGTTATGATTGAGGACCGGCCCTTTATCCCATACGGCCGTCAACTAATCGACGATGATGATATCGTCGCCGTTGCCGATGTTCTGAAAAGCGATTTTCTGACTACAGGCCCAGTGGTTGAGGCCTTTGAGAACAAACTCACAGAGATCACGGGTGCCGCGCATGCGGTCTCGTGCTCCAGTGGGACATCCGCCCTTCACTTGGCAGCGATGGCGCTGAACCTTGGGCCAGGTGATCATGTCGTGGTGTCCGCTATGACATTCCTAGCCACGGCAAATGCAGCGCGCTATGTGGGTGCCGAGGTGACATTTGCCGACGTGGACCCCGATTCGGGATTGATTACCCCCGACACACTAACAGACGCGCTTGAACGGGCGGGTTCGAAGGCCAAGGCGGTGTTCCCTGTCCACATCAATGGCCAAGCGGCGGATATGATTGCGCTTCGCTCCATCACGACGTTGCCCTTTGTCGAAGATGCTTGCCATGCTCTTGGTGGTGCCTACGAGGGCCCAGAGGGTACCATGGTTCCAGTCGGGAGTTGTGTATTCTCTGATATGGCGACCTTCTCCTTCCATCCGGTGAAGACTGTTGCCATGGGGGAGGGGGGAGCCTTGACCACCAACAACGCGGACTTGGCCCATCGACTGCGCCGGTTACGCAACATCGGTATGACTAGGGAGGTGGACGACTTACAAGAGCATGCGCAGGCGGTAGACTCCATGGGTAATGCCAACCCTTGGTATTATGAAATGCCGGAGCTGGGTTTCAACTATAGGGCTAGCGCAATCCATTGTGCTCTCGGGCTCAGTCAGCTTGGAAAACTCAATCAGTTCGTCGCTCATCGCGATTACTTGATGGCTCAATACCGGGATCGCCTCAAAGCCTTGGCGCCCGTGGTGCGCCCCGTGTTGGCAGTACCAAGATGTCGGCCCTCTTGGCATATCTGCGTAGTCTTTATCGATTTTGCCCAGGCCGGGACTGATCGAGCCGCCGTCATGCGCGCGCTGGCAACGAAGGGGATTGGAACTCAAGTCCACTATTTGCCCGTGAATCGTCAACCTTACTATCGGCAGCGATACGGAGAGACGACACTTACTGGCGCGGATGCTTATTATGAACGTATTCTGACCCTGCCGCTTCAGGTTGGAATGACCTCGGATGATGTGGATTATGTTCTGCAATGTCTGACGGACGTTTTGGGGGCTGGCGGGTGAAGACGGTCTGTATCGTTCAGGCCCGCATGGCGTCGACGCGACTGCCCGGGAAAGTGCTTTTGCGGTTGGGTTCGGCCACCGTTTTGGGCCATGTATTGCGTCGCGCCCAGGCCGTGCCTGGGGTTAACGAGGTTTGCTGCGCTATCCCTGATACGCAAGACTGTCACGCCATTTCCGACGAAGCTATGCGCGCCGGTGCAACCATTTTCCGGGGTTCCGAGTGCGACGTTTTAGATCGGTATTATCAGGCTGCATGCGCTACTAACGCTGACATAATACTGCGCGCCACGAGCGATTGCCCACTTCTTGATCCGGATGTCTGTGATCAGGTCCTCGCGTTGAGGGCTCGTGAAAATGCTGATTTTGCCACCAACAATATGCCGCCAAGTTGGCCGCATGGCCTGGACTGTGAGGTGGTTACTTTCGCTTGGCTTGAGCGTGCCGCTCGGAGAGCGGAGAAGAAACTTGAACGCGAGCATGTTATGCCATTCGTGCGCAATCACCCTGATGCACGAAAGGTCAATCTGAAGTACCCTGGCGAACGGATGGACCATCTTCGTTGGACGTTGGATAACCCCCGCGACTGGGCTTTCTTCGAAGCGCTCTGGCCGCGTTTGCCCGATGGTCCAACCGCTTACGGATACAAGACACCCTTGGCCGTCGTTTCTGCAGACCCGTCCCTCACGGCCATCAATGCAGGGCAACACCGGCTTGATAGTTTGTCGAAATCCATCAAGGAAAGTTGATATGACGGGTCACACCGCACTCTTTCGATTTGATGCGGACCTTGAGATCGGCGGTGGCCACGCCGTCCGGTGTTGCACCTTGGCCCGGGAACTTGAAGCGCGGGGATGGATCTGCCGATTCGCCATAGGTCCGGAAACCTTGGAAACTGTCGCCTCAATGTCTGATCGCGCTGCCGAGTGCGTCGCACCTGATGATATGGCGTTGCTTGCGCCCGTCACAGCGATCATTGCTGATCATTACGGATTGGATATCAATGATGAAAAGCCATGGCGGGAGTTTGCCCGTCACATCGTAGTCTTAGACGATCTGGCTGACCGTCAGCATGACTGTGATGTTCTTATAGACCAGGGCTTGGGACGACGCGCTGGGGATTATGCGGGGCTGGTGCCTTCGGGGTGTCGCTTATTGCTGGGGCCATTTCACGGTCTTTTACGGCCGGAATTCGCTGCCATGCGCAAGACTGTCTTGGCCGCGCGCCATTCAGAGAAAGTGCAAAGGGTGCTTGTGGCCTTTGGGCTCTCGGACCCAAACAATTTGACTGCCCGCGCCCTAGCGGGACTAGCTGGAAAGGGCCTGCGGGTCGATGCTGTGATGGGTGCTGGTGCGCAGCACTTGGATGCCGTTCGTGACATCGCTGCGGCGTTATCGCCGCCCGCTCGTGTGTTGTGCGATGTCGACGACATAGCAAGCCTGATGGTTGAGGCCGATCTTGCTATTGGCGCGTTCGGAAGCACATCCTGGGAGCGGTGCGCGCTTGGATTGCCAACTGTTGGCGTTATCGCAGCCGAAAATCAGAGTTACAATGCACGGGCTTTGCAAGACGCTGGCGCTGCTGTGTCTCTGGCTTGGCATGCCGAAGTAACGGCAGAGGATTTTTCCAACACCCTCAACCAACCTCTATGCCTGAATGAAATGTCGCGTTGCGCCGCGCAACTGTGTGACGGGTTAGGTGCTGGCAGGGTGGCCGACATTATCAATGATCTTGCTGAAGGGGATGCGCCAGTATTGCGTTCAGCAACTATGGCAGATGCGGACCTCTTGTTTCTATGGCGTAACGATCAGGAAACCCGTCGACAATCAAAGACCATGGCCCCTGTTGAACGAGGAGGTCATTTGAGTTGGCTTCACGACGTCCTTACTAATCCAGACCGAGATATCAGGGTCGCCGAGGTAAATCGGCACCCCGTCGGTTCGGTCCGCGCCGATCGAGTTGAAGATGCGTGGGTGCTCTCTTGGATGGTTGCGCCGGAAGCACGTGGTAAAGGTTTTGGTCGGCGTATCGTTGCGCGAATTGTTGAGGAACTGGATGGCGAAATTCAGGCAGAGATCCGGGATGGGAACTTAGCGTCGGCGCGGATTGCATCCGCTGTTGGCATGACACCTCGGGACCAAACGGACGGCCTGACCACTTGGGCCATGCGGAAATGAGCGAAACATTGTATTTTAGCAATCTCGAAAGGCTTTTTGGCTAGGTTTCCAACATCATGTTCTCCAAACCCCTAAAAATTGCGGGCCGAACCATTGGACCCGGCCATCCCCCTTACATCGTAGCCGAGATGTCGGGAAACCATAATGGCGATCTGGGTCGAGCCATGGCGTTGATGGAGGCGGCCGCTGCAGCCGGCGCAGATGCGGTGAAGCTACAAACCTATAGGGCGGATACGATCACCATTGAACATGATGGTCCCGGGTTTGTCATCGAAGGCGGATTATGGGATGGCCGATCTTTACATGATCTCTATGAAGAGGCCCACACCCCGTGGGATTGGCACGCCCCATTGTTTGAGAAAGGCCGTAGTTTGGGTATGGCCGTGTTTAGCTCTCCTTTTGATGGCTCCGCAGTCGATCTCTTAGAGGATTTGGACGCGCCGGCCTATAAAATCGCGTCATTTGAGATGGTCGACCTGCCATTGATCCAACGGGTTGCGCGGACTGGAAAGCCGATGATCGTGTCCACCGGGCTGGCAAACAAGGACGAGATCACAGAAGCGGTAGCCACAGCCCGTGACGCCGGCGCGGAGGATCTGATTGTTTTGCACTGCGTCAGCGGATACCCCACCGAGCCGGCTGACGCGAATCTTATGACCATGGGAGATTTGGCACGCGTCTTCGATATTGTCCCGGGGTTATCGGACCATACGCACGGGATCGCGGTCTCTGTCGCAGCCGTGGCTTTGGGCGCTTGCTTTATCGAAAAGCATTTAACGCTGCGGCGCGCTGATGGAGGGCCGGACTCCGCTTTTTCCCTGGAGCCGGAGGAGTTGATAGAGCTCGTGGAAAGTTGCCACACGGCTTGGTCTGCCCTCGGTAAAGTGCATTATGATTCGAAAGATAGCGAGCAGGGCAACGCTAATTTTCGGCGTTCGCTCTATGTCGTCGCGGATATTGCCGCCGGCGAAACCTTTCACGTGAATAACGTGCGATCAATCCGCCCAGGCTTCGGATTGCTTCCGAAGCATTTGCCCGACGTTCTCGGTCGTCGTGCTATCCGCGATCTGAAACGGGGGGATCCCCTGTCCTGGGACATGATCGCAGAAGAAGGCTGATGGGTAATGAGCGAGAACGAGCGCATCGTCGCAACCATTGAAGCCCGCATGACATCATCCCGATTGCCGGGAAAGGTGCTCATGGAGGCTTGCGGTAAACCAATGCTGCAGCACATGATCGAACGCCTCCAGCGAGTGCCATCCCTTGATGGGATCGTCGTCGCAACCACGGCAAACGACGCGGATACCCCGATTGTAGAGCTTGCGCGGAGCATGGGCGTGGGATTCTTTCGTGGGAGCGAAGATGATGTCCTTCTGCGGGTCTTGGACGCTGCCAGAGCACATGACATTGACGTGATCGTGGAAATGACAGGCGACTGTCCATTGATAGACCCGTCCCTTGTCGAAGATTGTATCCGAGGCTATCAAGATGCTTCGGTTGACTACGTGTCTAACGTGCTGGAGCGCACTTATCCACGGGGTATGGATACACAGGTCTTTGCCACGGAAGTCCTGGTCGACGTAGCCAACCGAACCGATGCATCTGAAGATCATGAACATGTGAGTATCTTCATCTACCACCACCCGGAGATCTATTCTCTAAAGAATATGCCCGGCCCACCAGAATTGACCGACCCAGGGTTGGGTTTAACTCTGGACACTCCCGAGGATTTGGAACTCATCCGTGGTGTTTTTGAGATCCTTTACCCGAACAACCCGGCGTTCACGCTGGCGGATATCCTAGCCGTCTTGAGGAACAATCCGGAGCTCACGAAACTCAATGCTAATGTAAGGCGTAGAAATGACTGATCCGCTGTCCGTCCTGATCATTGGATGCGGTAATATTGCCGGTGGATACGATGAGGCGGGTGATAACAAGGCTATCCGCTCCCACGCTGGGGCATACAGAAATGACGATCGTTTCCACATCTCGGCCTGTATTGACCCCGATGAAAACCGCCTGGACGAGTTCATGACGCGCTGGAAGGTGCCTGTCGGGTTTCCTCATCTGGCGGCCTGCAAAGCCGCCGGTCACTCATTCGATGTCGCCAGCGTATGTGTGCCAACGGCACACCATGGTGAAGTACTGCTTGAACTTGTGAATATGCCATTGCGCGCGGTTCTAGCGGAAAAGCCATTGACGGGCGACATCACGCAATCAAGACAGATCGTCGAGGCATACGCCGCAGCTTGCCGACCGCTAGCGGTGAATTTTCTCCGACGGTTTGATCCGGTAATGGCGACCCTGCGTAGCGAGTTAGAGAACGGGGAGTGGGGGCGCCTGCAATCAGCCTCTGCCTATTATGCGAAAGGTGTCATAAATTGCGGATCGCATGCAATCGACCTCTTGCAATATTTCTTTGGGTCTTTGCGGCCCATATCGGTATCTGAAGTGATTAACGACTATCAACTCTCTGATCCGACTTTATCGGCGCGACTGGAAACATGGGATGGCGCGCCGGTTCAACTGGTGGGTTGTGACTCGCGCATGTACTTTCCCTTCGAAATTGATTTGGTAATGGAGAAGGGCAGGATCAGTTTGGAAGATTTGGGCAGCCGTGTCCGACGCCGTTCGGTTCGACCTCATCCCGTGTTCCTGAACCAGTCGACGCTTGATGATGGTGTGTGGATGGATACGCAACTACCCATAACTTTAGCCAATGCAGTCGGGGAGATATACGAACACGTAACCAATGCCAAACCTTTGGCCAGTGATGGCGTATCGGCGCTGGCGACAGAGGAGGTCTGTGCCGCGTTATTGGCTATGGTCGGCAAACAGAATGAAGGAGGCAGCCGTTGAGTGATCTTGCCCTGTTGGGCGGTGCGCCCGTACGTGAGAAACTATTTCCAGCACACAAGTTCATTGCCGAGGAGGAAAAAGCGGCGGTTTGCGCGGTTGTGGAAACAGGTATCTTGTCGCGCTATATCGGTGCGCAGCATCCAGATTTCATGGGCGGCCCTCAGGTTAAGGCCTTCGAGGAAGCGTGGGCTGAAGGGTATCGGGCTGAGCACGCCGTGGCGATGAATTCCGCAACCAGTGGCCTTTTCGCAGCCGCCGGCGCGGCGGCCATTGGACCAGGTGATGAGGTTATCGTGTCTCCCTATACGATGATGGCGTCGGTGACGGCGGCGATCGTTTTCAATGCTGTTCCTGTCTTTGCTGATATTGATCCGAGTACGTTCTGTATATCAGCGGAGACTATTCGCGAGAAAATCACACCGAGAACCAAGGCCATCATCGTGGTGCATATTTTTGGTCAAACGGCCGACATGGACCCCATCATGGCGCTGGCCGAGGAGCACGGTTTGATTGTAATCGAGGACGCTGCTCAATGCCCATTCGCGACCTACAAGGGACGCCGGGCAGGCACATTGGGCCACATGGGTGTATTTAGCCTGAACTATCACAAACACGTTCACACCGGCGAAGGCGGTGTAGTGACCACTAATGATGCTGGTCTGGCGGAGAAGTTGTGTCTGATCCGAAATCATGCCGAAGCCGTGGTTGGTAAACGCGGTGTAAAGGACTTGATTAACATGGTTGGCTTTAACTTCCGCATGGGTGAGATCGAAGCGGCCATCGGCCTGTGCCAGTTGGCCAAGGGACCTGATCTGATCCGCCGCCGGCAAACCAATGTCGCTCATCTGGAAAATCGTTTGGCGGGTATTCCCGGCCTTGCCATGCCCGTCGTTGGCGATGGCAATGCGCATGTATATTATGTCCATGCCATGACGTACGATCCGTTGGTGATGGATCTGCCGCGCGCTATCTTTTTGGATGCCCTGAAGGCAGAATTGCCGGCTACTGAACTGCGCGAAGGGGAGGGGCCATTAATGGGTGCTGGATACGTGCGACCCATCTATCTTGAGCCGATGTTCCAGGAACAGACTGCCTATGGCGCTCTCGGTTGTCCCTTTGCTTGTCCTCACTATAAGGGAGAGGTTAATTATGGCCGGGGTTTGTGCCCAGAAACGGAGCGGGCACACTTTGAAACTTTAATAACTCACGAGATGATTCGTCCACCCATGACAACGACTGATCTGGATGACGTCGCAAATGCGGTGCAAAAGGTTGTGGAGAATCTGCCGGCCCTGAGAGACTATTCTGTGCGTACCGGAGCAAAGACGGAGTGAGCCGCGTTCTCCTGTATGCTCATGACCCAGGCGGGGCATTGATGCTTTCGGCGGCGGCATGCGCGGCGCTGTCGCGCGGCCATGAGCTGGTGTTTCATGCCGCCGGACCCTCGGTGCATTTGTGGCGAAAGGCCGGCTTTGATGTAGTAGAGGATGTGTCCACATCATTACCCAAATTCGATGGTATCGACATTGTGGTGACTGGCACCGGGTTTTCAGCTCGTGAACAAACTATGTGGTTGCGCGCGCAGGCCGCAGGGCTTCCATCTTTAGCAGTTGTCGACGCGTGGACTAGCCTGGAGCGGCGATTTAAAGCCAAGGGCGGACACGTCCAACCGGATGCGGTAGGCGTGTTGGATAACGAATTAGCCAATGAACTCAATGCGATGGCGTGGTGGTGCGGAAGAACCTATGTAATTGGACAACCACATCTCCAGATTCAAACGGCAAAGCTTGTCGATGCGCGGACGGCGCGGAAGATGGATAGCGGTAAGATCGTATTTTTTTCAGAACCGGTCCGCGAGGATTATGGCGATACACGAGGCTTCGACCAGTTTGAAGTTTTCGAAGGACTGATGGAGGCGAATAGTCAGCTGAAAAACTCGAAGATTTTGGTGAAGCCGCATCCGCGTGAAGATACGGGAGCTTGGGAGCAAGTTGTCCGCGGGCGCGCGCAGTTGTCCTCCGCCTCGGCGGCAGACCTCCTGACGGCGTGCGACGGGGTCATTGGCATGACTACCATGGTGCTGATCGAAGCCCATCTGCTCGGGTTGCCGGTATTGTCGCTTCAACCGGAACGCACTAGCAATGCTAACCCGTTGGTGGACATTGCCACGACACCAGTGTTGTCGTGGTCCACATTTCCTGACGCCTGGCAGACTTACTATGCTTTGCTGGGAACCAGGCAGACGGTCTCCCCACGGTTCAGTAGCCTCTTGAGAGATGCGGATCAGCGGCTCGTAGCAGCTATTGAAGCCACGGTTGAGATTAATCAACTCAAATTAAAGTGTTGACGCTAGTTCGGAATTTGCGATTTTTGTAGTTTTGAGATGGGGGAGGAGCTGGAGGGCTGATATGGCTGGTCTGCCGGAAGAAGATTTAAACGTCGTTGAGCGGCAGGCCTTCAATTTGGCCCAAGCTGGAATTCAGTTAGACCAGGCGCGGTTGGGCGGCGACGATAATGGCACCTTAGCGCAAGCTTTGGAGCACAACCTTCAGGTTTGGGTCGAAATCGGCATCCTTATCAAAAGTCCTGAGAGTCAACTGGAGGAAAATGTTCGCGATAATATCCTAAAACTTCGCGACTTTATTTCCGACACGACCATGCAACAGGGCGTTGATATACGGGAGTCGACACTAAATACCTTGATCAACATCAATCTTCAGATTTCCGAGGGGCTTTTAGAGGGTGCGCGGAGCCGCTCTGGCTAGATTTCTCGTCGGTGTCGACCGTTCTAGTCGAGACGATAGTGGAATCATCCAGGCTATGTGTGGGTGAAAAGCTCCATTAAAATTTTTTAAGAAACCAACCGGGATGTTTTTCCGATTGAGTGTGTCAGCTGAGGGATTTTAACTTAATTGTAAATGATAGTGCCTCGCGTGTCAGCCGGGCTGAGAATCTGGTCGCGCGAAGCAAATCAACGGGTCTGTAGCCCAGATCTCCGCTACCTGGCGTAAAGAAAATACGGTAATTTTTTGTGGCTTGTTGCGCATCGCCAAGTCTCAAATAGGATCAGGTGCGTGTTGAGAAGGAAAGTTTATTTCTCGAACGAGATCGTTGATAGTTAGAGACTGACAACCCATGAATTATGTAACAGAAATAAGTCTGCCAGAAACAATGGAAACAAATGGCGTATAGAAATCACTGCATGTTGTGTGGAAGTAGTTTTATTAACAAATCTCTTATATACTCTTACTATGAAAACCAGGAATGTGACTGACAGTTTTAACATGGACGGCCACAAGATGCTCTGGCATCTGGACAGAGTCCATGCTTGGCAACAAGGCGAACGCGTTGCGCCTCTCCATATCGACATGGGCATCACCACCGGCTGCAATATGGCTTGCACCTATTGTTATGGGGTCATCCAAAACCGGGCTGGTTACGGTACTGGTAACAAGGGTATCACTCATATGCCGAAGGAGGCGATCATCAGGACGTTTTCCCAGGCCAAGGAGGTTGGAGTGCGCTCCATCGCCATCATCGGAGAGGGCGAAAATACTCTGAATCCACACTTTCACGATGCTCTCGAGCACGGCCGTGAGATAGGCCTAGATTTGGGACTTGCTACCAATGGTGTGCGTCTAAACCCAGCCCGCGCAGAATTGCTTTTAACGGCCCTGACTTGGTTACGGGTCAATATCAGCGCGGCGACGCAGGACGCTTTTAAGCGTATTCATAAGACTGATCATTACGAGCGCGTTCTCCAAAACGTCCGCGCTCTGGTCAGAGCGAAAGCCGAACACGGCTATCCGTGCACGCTTGGCCTGCAGATGGTCGTGACTGCAGAAAACTTCGATCAGATCGTGCCGCTGGCCAAGCTCGGCCGCGATCTCGGCGTTGATTATTTCGTCATAAAGCCATGCTCCGATACGCCTGACGGCGCTCTCGAGTCGCCGCACAACGAATATGCAGAGAAAACGGCCATATATGAAGAAGCCAGGACTTGGTCGACGAACACTTACGAAGTGGTACCAAAACTAGCTAAACTGATGGACCACGGTTGGAAAGATTATCCGGTTTGTTTCGGGACCCAGTTCATCATCGCTATCAGCGGCAATGGCAACGCGTTCCCGTGCGGCCATTGGTTCGATATCCGCACAGAAGAATTTCTGATGGGCAACGTTATCGAGACGCCGTTCGCAGAGATTGTCGCCAGCGAACGCTATTGGCAGGTTCAAAAGCATGTACAAAGCGTTGACGTGAACCACGAGTGCGAGACGAATTGCCGCCAGCACTACGTCAATCAGTTTTTGTCGAAGTTATCAAATCCGCCAGATCACTTAAACTTCGTCTAATAGCTCGACGCCGATTCTGCCTTGAGGCCTAATTGGCCCCCGGCTTGTTTGCAAAACCCGTTTCAGAGTAATCCTCGATGCTCTCATAGGTGCGATGAACCTCTTTGCCACGTTGGTGCTGGCGCTCGATCCATTTCTCCTTGTTCTCGCGCCAGTAATCCGAGCGGATATCGGCCAGCTCATCGCCGGATATGTCGCGGTGGCGGATATGCGATAGCGCATAGCGCACGTCGTCGGCATCATATGTCTCTGTTAGAAGTTCGCGATCGTTACATTCGTCGTAAAGGGGTGTGCCCGGCAGCGGAGAGACCAGGGAAAGCGAAAAGTCGTCGAGGTCGAGGTCCCTGGCCATGTTCGCCGTTTTTAGGACTTGCTCGCGGGTTTCATCGGGAAATCC